>CBIHLQ010000006.1:0-185868 GCA_966210885.1 uncultured Pseudomonas sp. | reverse complement strand
GATGGTAGTGTGGGGTTTCCCCATGTGAGAGTAGGTCATCGTCAAGCTTCTAAAATCAAACCCCCCATCTGCTTGCGCAGATGGGGGGTTTGTCTTTGCGCAGGAAAATACTTCGCCGGCGTTGCCCGCCCTTGGGCCTTGACCTATGCTCGACGCCCCTGATGCCGCACCAAGTGAGTTAGGGGCCAGAACTTATGCCAGTAAAAAGCGTAAGCGCTCCATAAACCCCGCCTCCCTCTGAGGCTGGACTGCGGGTCAGTTGAAGATGGGGTCTATGGAGCGCTTACTAAAAAGCCACCTGTAGGTGGCTCTTCTTGTGGCTTTGGCTTTGGTCAGTTGCCGCGATATTCACAGCCGCTTGTGCAGGTTTCGTGAATGCGGACGCGTGAGAGTTCGGGCAGGAGCGGTTTTAGCTGTTGCCAGATCCACTTGGCGAGCACTTCGCTGGTCGGGTTCTCCAGCCCAGGAATTTCATTGAGGTAATTATGGTCCAGCTGCTCATAGAGTGGCTTGAAGATGGCTTTTATCTCGGAGAAATCACGAATCCAGCCGGTATATGGATCGACTTCACCCTCGATATAGATCGCCACGCGAAACGAGTGACCATGCAAGCGCCCGCATTTATGACCGTCGGGGACGTGGGGGAGCCGATGGGCGGCCTCGAAGATAAACTCTTTGAACAGTTCCACGGTGTGTCTCTCTGCTGGTGGCGCGCCGCGGGGCGCGCTTTGATAAGGGGCGATATTACCAGCTAGAGCGAGGCTTTAACCAACGATGTACTAGCCCGGCCGACTCAATTGCTTGAGCCGGAATTGTCAGTAGCGTGGTTCCTGTCGTGGCGATAAGCGCTTATGGCTTCGTAAACCGCTTTTCTCAGGCGATTGATGCCGCCAATCGGTTGGTGTTCAGGTAGCGAGTGCCACGGATTGAAGGAAAGATTGTCGCAAAACAGGTTCTGCTCGCGGCTGTCGAAATCTTGGGCCGGCAACTGGATGTTTGCCACCGTTTCGAATGCGGAGATGGATTCATCCCATTCAACGCTAGGGTCTTCGATAGGCATGTAATAAGCAGGATCTTGCCGCTGCACTTGCAATGCAAAACACGCAGGTGCGCGGTCCAGGGAGAGCTGCTGGTAGAGGGCGTTGCGCAGAAAATTGGGTAAGTCCTGGTTCTGTTCCGGTAACTCGTAGTATGGGCAGTTCTCCGGAGCAGGAATGACGCGGTATTTTATGTTGAGGGGGCCGAGCTTAAAGGGGGCGATGGAGTTATAAGTACTGGCGATAGGGCTTTCGGGTGCCGGGGACAACGTCTTCAAGGCAATGATCAAGTGGCGGAATTCCCAGCTGCGTGGGTCCCAGCTTGGGAAAAAGGCCAGTACCTTTTTGCCTTCGGCTTGGGCGGCAAAGTTGCTTTTATATTCCGCCACATCGCGGACAAAGAACGTTGGGTGATTGAACATCACGAAGTCTTGCTCGGATGCGTGCTGAGGGTTCTTGCTAAGCTTTTCGCCCGGTACATCCAGCAATTTGATCGCCATGCCACGAGCATCGCGAGCTCGGTCGAACTGCGGGTATGCATTGCCATTGGATAAGCGCATCCAGGCTTGCCAAGTTTTACCTGGCTCACTGAAAACGCCGTGCTGTAAATCGCTACTGAGGTTGGGCAGCACGCTGACTTGCGCTTTTAGGCAACCATGCGCTTTGGCATGTGCATCGCGGAGGACACGGGTATTGTCGCGGTGTTGTTCGACGACACGCACGGCATCTTCGATAATCGCCTGGGTCAAACTGGCCTCATCGGCGGGGATCTGTTCCTCGCTGGCAACCGGTCCGGAAAATTTCCAGCCATAGTAAGCCGCACCTATTGCCCAGCCGCCCACCCCTATGACTATGAGTAGCAGCAGAAACTTGCCAAGCAATCGACCGAACCAGAGCCAGAGACGTTTGAGCATTGAGACAAGTCCTTGTGTATGGTTATTTTTCGATAAGCCACTGCTTATTTCGGATATCCGTGCGCCGCTCCGCTAATCGCAGGCGGGGCCTGGGCTCCAAGGCTTGGCTTCAATAGGTTTCAATTGCGCTTCAAACTTGGCATCGCCCAATACTTTCAGGTACTCGACGAGAGCCCAGCGTTCCTGGGGCTGTAGTGCTCGCCCGATTACGCCATCCTGACGGCAGCCTGCACGGAATTCATGGCCGCGATTACCATTTCCGGCGATCGAGGTATCGAAGAGAAAACCACCGGGGAATTCTGCGCTTTCGAAACCAACCTGCTTCGGGTTGAACTCAAAGTTACCAACCCAGAATTGGCTCTGACGCTCCGACACCGGCGAGAGCAGTTGGAACAGCGTGGGTACCGAGCCGTTATGTAAGAAGGGCGGGGTAGCCCAGATGCCATCCAATGGACGGGCTTTGTAGCCGCGCTTCTCCTGAACACCTATCGGAAGGTCGAAGCCATTCATGTGCGAGCGTTCATCAGGCGGGACGCCGGCGTCCTGGTAGGCGCGGTCCTCAACATACGCGGTGATATAGGCAAGCCCCTTGGCACTGGAAATATTCTGTAAATCCAGGTCGTTTGGCGTTGCGCCGTAGAGGCGAACATCCAATCTATTCAGCTCGGCTTTAGTCCAGCCCAGTTTGCTGATGTCGAAGCGATGGTCGGCAATATTATCGGCAGTTGTGGAGTCGGTGCCGATAATGCTGGTCGGCACGATACGCATGCGCCATTCGGGATCGCGCGAGGGGGCAAAGCGCTTATCGGGAGCCTTGGGATCAGGGGCATGGCAATATGCGCAGTTCTCGCTGAACAGGGCGCGACCTTGGCTGGCCAATTCAAGGTCTATCTGGCCCAGTACGGCCTCGGGCCAGCTCGGTGGCTCCAGTCGTTTTAGGGTTTCTTCAAGGGTATACAGGTCACGGATACGAACACCGGACGTATAGCGTTCGGCTTCGGCGATAGGGCTACCATCGGTTTGCAGTAGCTGCAGCGGGGCACCGACGCCAAGCGCTTCGCCGATATTGCGCGCCATCGGCTGCATGGCGGATCCATTCCATTGCACCCAATCGAACTTCCAGATATCCCAGACCTGCGGATAACTGACCGGAGCATTGGCGACTCGGTAGTTTTTGGCGTCAATAACATCCCCGAACACGGTGTTGGCAATACGCCCGAAAGCATCGGTGCGTCCAGGTCCTTCCTCGGTCGGATATAGGCCACGGTGCCAATCGTTGAACGCGGTGCCGAGCAGGCGATCAAGCACCGCTTTGAAGTCTTTGCGCAATTGCGCACGACCATCCTCATACTGCTCGCCCAGCACTGTTTTAGCGAAACGCTTGAATTTGAGCGGGTTGTAATAGGTGAACACCATGCTCATGCCCAGTGCCTGGCCGAAGCTGCCGCCTTTCACGGTGGGTACGGTTGAGGCGAGCGAGTGCAGAGCTGCTCCTCCATCGATACGTATTGCTTGGCCTTTATAGCGCAACTGCCCGGTGTGACAGGCCGCGCAACTTATATCGAGGTAGTCGAGCCCCGTCTTGCTATCCTCGTGGCGAGTAAAACCTACGGGCAGGTTCGCTGGATTAAGCGCAGTTGCTTGTTGTTGCGGGTCGACTAGAAAGCCGAAGCGCGCCAGGTAAGCCGGATCGGAGAATTTACTTGAGCCGAGCGGCAATTCCAGTGCACTGAACCATGAGTAGCGCAGGCCTTTAACTTGGGTGCCTTGGGGAGTGTAATAGAAGGTCTGACGGTCTTCGTTACTCCATTGATCGAGGTAATGGAGTTTTTCTGGTTGCTGGTAGGCGGGGAGATTTGGATAGGCCACAAAATACAAGCCAATACCTAATCCGATAACCACCAATAGCAGAAGCCCATAAAAGGCGCGGCGTAGCGTATGCATCAGGTACTTCCCTGTGGCGTTTTTATTTGTATGTATTTATGCCAAGCAGATTGAATAATGGCAAGGTGCCAGCCGTATTTGTATGCTGAAAGCAGGCGTTTCGTTGCAATCGTTTGCGCATCATTCCAGATAGGTATAGATGAAAATGGACATGCACTGGAACTAAGGAGTGAAAAATGCACCCGTTTGACGCTGAAAAACCGCCACGGCTAGCCATCCTGCTGGGATATGCGGGACTGACGCCTTTTGTCGGCGGCGCTTTGGGAATATGGATTATTCCGCTGGGGTGGCGGGAATTCGTACTTTCGGCGCTGCTGGATTATGCCGCGGTGATTTTGGCTTTCATGGGAGCCATCCATTGGGGACTAGCGATGCGTGCCGAAGAGAAGGACGAGCGTGCTCAGATACAGCTCGCGTTATCGGTCATCGCGCCTTTGCTCGGTTGGCTGGCGATTGCCGGAGGTATGCCGATTGGCTTGGCATTGCCCATTCTTCTATTGGCGTTTGTCGGGCTGTACCTCGCCGATTTGCGAGCGGTGCATCTGGGGTTGGCGCCGCTTTGGTACTCGAGCCTGCGCACGCCGCTAACGTTGGTAGTGGTTTTGTGCCTGCTGCTGGCTTGGGCCAGCGTAATGACCGCGTAAATCCGCTAGCAGTTGAGGCTATCGGCTTGGCGATACAGCATCAGTAGCTTGTGGGTGATGCTCTGTTGGATGTCGTCGCGCTCGAAGCTGGATAGGCGGGTGAGGCTGTTCACCTGTAGGCGATGAAGGTGGATGTAGGGCATCTGTTGATCGAACTCGCGCAAGTCGCCCTTCATCATGATCGGCAGGAAAACATCGCCGGCTTTTTTCTGGCTGCTGATGATTTGCGCCAGCGCCGCTTTGAACGGCATGGTTTTCGGGCCTGGACCGCCGCTCTTGAGCTGCGTGGTCAGCAGCAGGCCGGGCTTGCCCAGGACGGCGCCGGGGAGCACGCAAAGCCCGGTTTTGCGTATGGCCTGCACGTCGATACCGTGCAAGGTGTCATGGAACGCATAAGGATTGGGTAGAACCACCATTTTGCGCCCCATGTCGCTGGGGAAGTGCAGATTGTAGTTGGTGTACAGCTGCCGGACGGACTCCGAATAAACGCACAAGCGATTCTCGAACAACTTGATAAACCGTTCCGCCAATTCCCGTCGGGCCATGTTGTCCATGTCCCAGATCAGATCCTGGTTTTGCGGTTTAGTGAGATCGACTTCTTGGTGTTCCATGGTGCTCATGCTTTTCCTTAGACGCGAAACTGGCCTAATAACCGGTTGAGCTGATCCGCCAGTTGCCCCAATCGCTGGCCAGCGGCACTGGATTGCTCGGCAGCCAAGGCATTGTTATGGGCCAGGCCGGCTGCCTGAGTAACATTCTGGTTGATGTCTTCGACTACGTGGGTCTGCTGTAGGGTGGCACTTGCAATTGAAGCATTCAAGCTCGTTAAGTTACGCAGTGATTGAGCGATCTGGGTCAGGCTTTCCCCCGCCTGGCTGGCTTGCTCGACAGTCAGCTGCGAAGCGCTACTGCTCTCGTTGATGACTTTTACTGCTGCTTCGGAATGACCCTGCAGGCGCTCGATCATACCTTGGATTTCCGCGGTCGATTGCTGCGTTCGTTGGGCTAACAGACGCACTTCGTCGGCCACCACGGCGAAACCGCGACCCTGTTCGCCTGCGCGTGCCGCTTCGATGGCCGCGTTCAGGGCGAGTAAGTTGGTTTGTTCGGCAATCGAGCGGATGACCTCCAGAACACTGCCGATCTGCGTACTTTCCTGTGCCAGCGTCTTGATCACCTCGACCGCTTGTTCGATGGTGCCGGACAGCTGGCTGATTTGGCGCAGGCTGGTGTCGATATTGCGCTGGCCCTGAGCGGCCTGCGCTTCGGCGGTGTGGACTTCGGCGGAGGCATGTTCGGCGTTTTTTGCCACATCTTGCACGCCGTAGGTGACTTCGTTGATCGCTGTAGCCACCATTTCCATTTGTTGGGATTGCTGCTGGCTGTATTGCTGGGCTTCGCCAGCAAGCGAGCCCAACGAGCGTGCTGCCTGATCCAGGGTGCCGGCGGATTCGAGCGATTGCTGAATGACCTGGCGCAGTTTTTCGGTAAATGCATTGAAGTGTTTGGCCAAACTGGCGAGCTCATCGCTGCCGGCGGTGTCCAGACGGCAGGTCAAATCGCCATCGCCGCTTGCAATATTGGCCATGGCGTCGACCGATGCTTGCAGGGGAACAGTGATGCTGCGGGCGATCAAGGTAACCAGTGCTCCCATCAGCAGGATGATGACAAAGCCAATAGCGAGGGCGCGCAACGCTTGCGATTGGAATTCCTCCTGAACATCGTCGATATAGACGCCGGAACCGATTATCCAGCCCCAGGGTTGAAACAGTTCTATGTAGGAAATCTTCGGCACCGGCTCGCTGGCCCCTGGTTTGGGCCAGCGGTAATCGACCTGGCCTGCGCCTTTGTCCTTGCTGATCCGCACCATTTCGTTAAAGAGCGCTTTGCCATCCGGATCTTTAAAGCCCGAGAGGTTCTGGCCTTCGAGTTTTGCATTGATCGGATGCATGACCATCACTGGCGTCTGGTCATTGATCCAGAAATACTCCTTGTCGTCGTAGCGCAGGCCACGGACCACTTCCTTGGCTTGCGCCTGAGCCTCTTCGCGGCTCAGCGTGCCGGCCGTCTCCAGGCTGTGGTAGTGCTTGAGAATACCGGCCGCGCTTTGCACGACATGCCGGGTTTTTTCGCCTTTCGCGGCAAATAAATCTTCATGAATCTGCAGCAGCAATACTGCGCCGAGGCTCGCTAGCATCAGCACGGCGACGCCAAGTATCAGCAACAGACGGCGGCTGATGGCGAAGTTACGTAGGCTGTTCATCAATTGGTACCCCATTTTTATTAGCGATATACAGGGCTGGCATTGAGTGAAGGTATTTCTGCGGTTCCAGTCGCTCACCAATGCGGATAAGCTTTGCAGCGATTAGCGCTTGCCGTTATGCAAGACCTTGTTAGGTATGCAATAACGACAAGCCTTGAGAGTATTTCGGCATCTGGGCGGCAATCCTTGAGGTTGGTCTGCTTCCACTTGTCAGGGACCCCTGGGCCATTTCGAGCCCGTCGATCAATTGGCAATATTTTCTCTTTCCATAGAGTAGTAGCTCACGCGCTTGGCGCTGGGCGTTATAGGAGCATTGATGGATTTTTGGACGGCCATGCAGGCTCTTATTCTGGGCGTTGTAGAGGGCATTACCGAGTTTTTACCGATTTCGAGTACGGGCCACCAAATCATCGTCGCCGATCTCATCGGCTTTGGCGGCGAGCGGGCGATGGCCTTCAATATCATTATTCAGTTGGGTGCCATCCTGGCGGTCATCTGGGAATACCGGCAGAAGATTTTGCATACCCTGTTCAGCCTTCCCAGAGAGCGGCAGGCGCAGCGCTTTAGCGGCAATCTGCTGATCGCTTTTATGCCGGCGGTTGTTCTCGGAGTGATTTTTGCCGATGCCATCCACCGCTATCTGTTCAACCCGATTACCGTGGCAGCCGCATTGGTGGTTGGTGGGATGGTCATGCTGTGGGCCGAGCGACGTACGCACAGCGTTCACGCCGAGACCGTGGATGAGATGCGCTGGAGCGATGCCTTGAAGATCGGCTTTGCCCAGTGCCTGGCGATGATTCCGGGTACGTCGCGATCCGGCGCGACCATCATTGGCGGCTTGCTCTTCGGCTTGTCGCGTAAAGCCGCAACCGAGTTCTCGTTCTTTCTGGCGATGCCGACGATGGTCGGGGCGGCGGTGTATTCCGCTTACAAATACCGGGAGATGTTCGAACCCGCGGATCTGCCGGTATTCGCCATCGGCTTCATCGCCTCGTTCATTTTCGCCATGATCGCCGTGCGTGCCTTGCTCAAGTTCATTGGTAACCACAGCTATGCAATGTTCGCCTGGTACCGCATTGGTTTCGGCTTGCTGATTCTGGCCACCTGGCAATTCGATCTGATCGATTGGAGCAGCGCGCAGATTTGAGGTGTAGCGGTATTCGCGAGGTGAATTCAACACTCGCCTCGAGTGCGTCTTTGTCATAGTGGGTTCACCCAAGGAGAACCCGATGAACCGCCTCGACCATCAGTTACTCGACGTCAACGGAATTACCCTGAGCCTCTACAGCGCCGGCGACGCCGAGGCTCGGCCGCTATGGCTGCTGCACGGCTTTCCCGAGTGCTGGCATTCCTGGCGCCAGCAGATCGCGCCGCTGGTTGCTGCCGGTTATCGCGTACTGATTCCGGAAATGCGCGGTTACGGGCAAAGCAGTGCGCCGCGTGATCCCGATGCCTATGACCTCATCACCGTTTGCGACGATATCCGCGCTGCTATGGATGCGCTGGAACAGGACCAGGCCTGCATCGTCGGTCACGATTGGGGCGCGCCTATCGCCTGGCATCTGGCGTTATTGGAGCCGCAGCGTGTGCGCGCCGTGGTGGGGATGGCGGTACCTTTTGCCGGCCGCCCCAAGCAACCGGCCATCGATATCATGCGCCAGCTCTACGCTGGGCGTTTCCACTACATTTTGCATTTCCAGGAGGCGGGCGTTGCCGAGCGGGAAATGGACGCCGACATTGCGCGCACCCTGCGCATGATGATGCACAACACCTCGGCCGCCGTGGCCAAGGATTTTTTCCTGCAAGAGAAACCGGCTGACGCCAGCCTGTTCGACGGCATGCAGGATCCCGGCAAGCTACCAGCCTGGTGCGATGAGCAGGCGTTCGCCGAATATGAGCGCACCTTTGCCGGACGAGGCTTCTATGGCGCGCTGAATTGGTACCGCAACTTCGAGCGCAACTGGCAGCGCACCGAGGCCTTAGCGGATAAAAAGATCGAGCAGCCGGCGTTATTTCTGCTGGGCGACAAGGACCCGGTCGGCACCCTGGAGGCCTACACCCTCAAGCAGATGCCCAAGCACGTGCCGCTGCTCGAGCAGCACGTACTGCAGGATTGCGGTCACTGGATTCAGAACGAACAGGCCGAACAGGTCAATCAGCTGCTGCTGGCATTTCTGCAACGTCATTACGACGTCTGAATTTTCCCATGGAGGTTGGCGGGCATGGAGCGGCGTGGGCTACTTCGCAGTTGGAACGACGACAAAGGTTTTGGCTTTATCCAGCCCGAACAGGGCGGCGCGGAGCTGTTCGCGCATATCTCGGCCATGCGCGGTGAGCGCCGCCCGGCAGCCGGGGACCAGGTCGCCTATGTCCTCGGTAAGGATTCACGGGGTCGCGTGTGCGCCGAGCATATCCGTCTGGCCGGGGTGCTATCGCTCGACCGGCCGGCGATCCGGCGCAAGCCCCCAGCGCAACGACCGCCTGCTGCCGCTCCGAAAAAGCCCAAGATTGCAAAGCGCGGAAGCAGGCCGTCGGACGGCGGCGCCATTCAACACCTCGCGCCGAAGCTACTGATTCTGCTCGCGCTCTGTTGTTTGCCTGTAGTGGGCGCTATGCAGCTATGGCTGCAAGCGGGGTTCGTCTGGCTGCTGCTGGTCTACCCATTGGTCAGTCTGATCAGCTTCATGCAGTACTGGCAGGACAAGGCGAATGCTCAGCGCGGGCGCTGGCGAACCCCGGAGAACGCCCTGCATCTGACTGAATTGCTCGGCGGCTGGCCTGGGGCTCTAGTGGCGCAGCAGTGTTTTCGTCACAAGACCCGCAAGGTGTCTTATCAACTGGTGTTCTGGGCGATCATCGCGCTGCACCAGGCGCTATGGATCGACTGGTTGTTGCTCGACGGCGCTTATCTGGGCGGGCCATTACGCCGCTACCTGCCGGTCTGAGGCTTTAGCAGGCCATTGAAAGGGCGGTGCAACCATTGCGTGTTGCCGTATCGCGGATTGTTCGTCAGTGGCATACATTGACACGGCATCAGCCCCCAACAGTGCTTATTCGCCCAATGGAGATTCAACGTATGTCCCTGTCCATGTACCAGGCTTCGATTCCGGGTTTCCTGCGTATGCTCGGCAATCTCTCGGCCATTCTGCACAAGGCCGAGGCCTACGCCGCCGAGCGCAAGATCGATCCGGGCGTGCTGGTCAATGCACGCCTGGCGCCGGATATGCACCCATTGGTGCGCCAGGTGCAGATCGCCACCGATAGCGTGAAAGGCTGTGGCGCACGCCTGGCCGGCCTCGAGGTGCCCAGCTATGCCGATACCGAAAGCAATTTTGCCGAGTTGCAGGCGCGCATCGCCAAGACCCGAGCCTTTCTGCAAAGCATCGATGCCGCCCAACTCGACGGGAGCGAGGGTCGGCAGATCACCCTGAAATTTCCCGGCGCGGAAATGACCTTCAGCGGTCAGGACTACCTGCTGGGTTTCGTGCTGCCGAACTTCTATTTCCACGTCACCACGGCGTACGCGATTTTGCGCCATAACGGCCTGCAGATCGGCAAGATGGATTACCTCGGCCAAGCCTGAGGATCTGCTGAGTCAAACCGGCTGTTCCCAGTCCTTGAACGCCTGGTCGATATGCTCGATCCAGGCGCGCACCGCAGGCAACATGCCGCGCCTGTGGGTGTACACGGCTTGCAGGTGGCCCGGTGGCAGCGTCCAGTCCGGCAGCAGACGGACCAGAAGACCGTCGAGCAACTCCTCGTGGCAGTAGGGCGCGGGCAGCATGCTGAAGCCCAAGCCGGCCAGTGCGGCACGCTTGCGTACGGCGAAGTCCTCGATAGCCAGGCGTGGCTCCAAAATGGCCTCGCGCACCTGTCCAGCGCTGTCCTGGAAACGCAGGTGAATTTTCCGGTCGGCTTCCAATGCGCCCATCGCCGGTAACTTGTGCAGATCATCGAGGGTGTCGACAGTCAGGCCCTCGAGCAACGCCGGGGCAGCCACCAGATAGGCCTGGGCCGGCAGCAGGCGACGACTGATCAGGCTCGGATCTTCATCCTCGGCACTGCGCACGCGCAAGGCTACGTCGATGCCCTCATTGAGCAAATCGACCCGCCGGTTGGTCTGGATCAGCTCCAACTGCACCTTGGGGTAGGCCGCGAGAAAGCTGACCACCAGCTCCGGTAGCAGGGCGATGCCGCCCGGCGCACTCACGCGCAAACGCCCGCGTGGCTCGCTGGTCAGGCTGGCGACGGTTTCTTCGGCTTGTTCGGCTTCCAGCAGCATGGCCTGGCAATGGCGTAGGTAGCGCTCGCCGATATCGGTGAGCGCCAGCTTGCGCGTGGTGCGTTGCAGCAGGCGCGCACCCAGGCGGTTTTCCAGCTCGGCGATGCGTCGCGACAGGCGTGATTTGGGAATCCCGAGCAGACGGCCGGCCGCCGCGAAGCCGCCGGCTTCCACCACTTTGGCGAAGTAGAACAGGTCGTTGAGGTCATGCATGGCTTATCGTCCTATCAGTGGGACGAACTATCGCATTTATGCCGACTAATCGGCTATTGGTTTCATAGGTAGCATCTCCAGCATCTTGATCGCCCTTATCCCGGAGAACGTTATGAACGTACTGCACCTCGATTCCAGCATCCTTGGCGACTCGTCCGCCTCCCGCCAACTCAGCCGCGCCGTGGTCGATGCCTGGCAGGCCGCTTCGCCCGCTATCAAGGTGAGCTACCGCGACCTCGCCAGCGATGCGCTGAGCCACCTGTCCGCCGCCAGTCTGGTCGCTGGCGATACACCGGCCGAATTGCGCGATGCGGCGCAAAAGCACGAAGTCGAGCTGGCTGAAGCCACCCTCAATGAATTCCTGGCGGCCGATGCCATCGTCATAGGCGCGCCCATGTACAACTTCACCGTGCCGACTCAGCTCAAGGCCTGGATCGACCGTGTCGCCGTCGCCGGCAAAACCTTCGCCTACGACGAAAACGGTCCGAAAGGTCTGGCTGGCGGCAAGAAAGTGGTGATCGTCTCCACCGCCGGCGGCATTCACGCCGGTCAGGCCAGCGGTCAGGCTCACGAGGCTTATCTGGAACTGGTACTGCGCTTTCTCGGCATCACCGACATCGAAATCGTCCGTGCCGAAGGCCTGGCCTATGGCGAAGAGCCGCGCGCCAATGCACTCAAAGGTGCCCAGGCGCAGATCGACGAGTTGTTCGCCGCGGCTTGATTGCTCCGCGTAACGAACAAAGCCCGCTGAGTCAGCGGGCTTTGTTCGTTACGCGGTGGTGTTTCAGACGAAAATGCCCTGGCTGCGCAGGTAGTCGTCGTAGGTGCCGCTGAAGTCGGTCACGCCGTTCTCGGAGAGTTCGATGATGCGTGTGGCCAGGGAGCCGACGAACTCGCGGTCGTGGCTGACGAAGATCAGCGTGCCCGGGTAGTTTTCCAGAGCCAGGTTGAGCGCCTCGATGGATTCCATGTCGAGGTGGTTGGTCGGTTCGTCCATCACCAGCACGTTGGGCTTCTGCAGGATCAGCTTGCCGAACAGCATGCGGCCCTGCTCGCCACCGGAGATGACTTTCACCGACTTGAGAATCTCGTCGTTGGAAAACAGCATGCGGCCGAGGGTGCCGCGCACCAGTTGCTCGCCGCCCTGAGTCCACTGGCCCATCCAGTCGAACAGGTTGCAGTCGTCTTCGAAGTCGTGGGCGTGGTCCTGGGCGTAGTAGCCGACTTCCGCGCTTTCGGTCCATTTGACGCTGCCGGCGTCCGGGGTCAGCTCGCCCACCAGCGTGCGCAGCAGGGTGGTTTTGCCGATGCCGTTGGGGCCGATGATCGCCACGCGCTCGCCGGCTTCCACGGTAAAGCTGAAGTTCTTGAACAGGGCCTTGCCGTCGAAGCCCTTGGACATGTGCTCCACGGTCACGGCCTGGCGGTGCAACTTCTTGGTCTGCTCGAAGCGGATGAAGGGGCTGACCCGGCTGGACGGCTTGACCTCGGCCAACTGGATCTTGTCGATCTGCTTGGCGCGCGACGTGGCCTGCTTGGCTTTCGAGGCGTTGGCCGAGAAGCGGCTGACGAAGCTTTGCAGTTCGGCGATCTGCGCCTTCTTCTTGGCGTTGTCCGACAGCAGCTGCTCGCGCGATTGGGTCGCGGCGGTCATGTACTCGTCGTAGTTACCGGGGAACAGGCGCAGCTCGCCGTAATCCAGGTCCGCCATGTGCGTGCACACGCTGTTGAGGAAGTGACGGTCGTGGGAAATGATGATCATGGTGCTGTTACGCGCCGTGAGGATGTTTTCCAGCCAGCGGATGGTGTTGATGTCCAGGTGGTTGGTCGGTTCGTCCAGCAACAACACGTCCGGATCGGAGAACAATGCCTGGGCCAGCAACACGCGCAGCTTCCAGCCCGGCGCCACTTCGCTCATCGGGCCGAAGTGCTGCTCCAGCGGAATACCCAGGCCAAGCAGCAATTCGCCGGCGCGGGATTCGGCGGTATAGCCGTCCATCTCGGCGAACTCGCCTTCGAGCTCGCCCACCTTCATGCCGTCTTCTTCGCTCATTTCCGCCAGCGAATAGATGCGGTCGCGCTCGGCCTTGACCTTCCACAGCTCTTCATGACCCATGATCACGGTATCGATCACGTTGAAGTCTTCGTAGGCGAACTGATCCTGGCGCAATTTACCCAGGCGCACGTTCGGCTCCAGCATCACCTGGCCGCCGCTCGGTTCCAGATCGTCGCCGAGGATTTTCATAAAGGTCGACTTGCCGCAGCCGTTGGCGCCGATCAGGCCGTAGCGGTTGCCGTTGCCGAACTTCACGGAAACGTTCTCGAACAGGGGTTTGGCCCCGAATTGCATGGTGATGTTAGCGGTGGAGATCACGAATCTTTGTCCAGTTAAGCGGGCGCACGGGCGCGAAAGGGGCGCGATTGTAGCGGTTTACGGCTGCGATTGTCAGTGCGCCTGCCGGGCGGCGTGCTAATTCGCAGCGACGCCCTGGCGCTCAAGCGGCCCGAATAGGCCGCAGGAGGGAGTCGATCAGTATTGCAGTTTGCTGCTCCAGTCGGGGTAGTGAGGCGTGCGCTTGAACTGCACGCGGAACTGTTCGGCTTCAGCTTGAGAGCTGCTCCAAAGGTACAGGTGCTCCTTCCAGCTGCCCGAGGCCCAGTTCTGCAGGTAGTAGTCGCTGCCGCGCAGGGTGTCGCGGTCGAGAAAACGCACCGAGTCGCCATCCTTGAGGCAGCCGTTGCCGTTGACCAGTTCGATGCGCAGTTGGTTGGAGGCGTCGTTGACCTTCATGTAGTAGGCGTAATTGCCTCCACCGCCGCCCAACCACCAATTCAACCAATAACCGCGGTGGCGGCGCGACTCGATTTCCACGTAGTCGCCGTTGCGGATGCAGAAGCTTTCGGGGTAGTACCAGTTGCGCAGGCTGAACCGGCTTTCCGGCTCAAGTCCGCTGCCGTTGATCTTTACCCAATCGTTGGCCTTGCTGCTGCCGGCCCGCAGTGCCTTGCCGGTACTGGTGCTTTGCAATACCACTTCGCCGTAGAGATTCTGCTCCGGCTTACTGGCGCGGGTCGGGGTGCCGCTATCCGCTTTGGTAAAGCCGGCGACCGGCGAGTGATCCGAGTAGTCCTGGAACTGCCAGGTCGCGCCGGCCATGCTGACCGTCCAGCGCCTGGTTGTGCCAGAACGGCAGTTGCCGGTGATGGCGCGAGAGAAAGATGTAGTCCAGGTACTCCGGAGCGTGGTTGGGGTATTGGTAATTGGCGATACCGTTGCGTTGCGTATCGAAGGTGGTATCGCTGCCGGCATAGCTGTCTGGCGCGTTGACTTGCAGGCGTTCGAGCATGTCGCTGTATTCGCTGCTGTCCTTGATGACGTTGAAGTCGCCGCCGATAAACACCAGTTGATCGAGGGCGATGCCCTTGGCGGCGATGAAGTTACGCAGCTCATCGAATTGGCTGGCGCGTATTGCCGTGCCTTTGCCGTCCGGGCAGCCGGTGTCCGCCGCCTGGGCGTGGGTGCCGATGATGTGCACGGCCTGGCCGTTGCGGTTCAGGCGCACATAGACGAAACCCTTGTTGGACAGGTAGTCCGCGCCGCAACCTTGGCTGTATACGTATTGAATACGTTGCTCGATCGGCCAGCGGCTGACGATGGCCACGCCACCGTCCTCCGGCGTGGTCTCCGAATAGGCGCCGAGGGTGGCGTCCCAGCCGCTGCGCGTCCTGCCCAGCACCGGGGTCTGGAAAGGGTATTGGCTTTTCAGACCATCGAGAAGAATGGCGGAGGCCGGGTTATCGAACAGCTCATTGAGGATTACCGCATCCTGGCCCTGGATATAACTGGCCTGGGCGATCAAGGCGGCACGCTGCTGCTGGCCCCAGCCGGGCTTGATCGTACTGGGCAGCAGAAACACGTTATGCGCAAGGAGTTTGAATTGATCGCCTGAGCTGGCTTGGCCGAGGGTGGGCAAGATCAGGGCGAGTGCGGCGAAACTGATTAGCGATATGCGTGGGTAGCGCATGGATGGCCTCCGGATTGGTGGAATGGCCAGTCTGTCTGGAAACCCTGCGCATCGAGAATGATCGAAAGATTGGTGGACTAGACCAGCGAGGCCAAAGTTTGCCTGTGGTCGGTTACATCGCGGTGAACCCTGTGTTACCAATCACCCTGCGGCTGATCGAGCAGCAGGCCGACGCGGATTCGCTTGGGCAGCTTGCCGACCACCAGCTGGTGGGAGCGGATCAGCCGCTCTTTGAGCTCGGCCTCGCTCAGCGGGTAAGGGGCGGCCATGCTGACCCAGCGCGCGCGGGCCAGATAAGGCGCAGGGCGAATGCCCGGACGGTCGCAGAACCCAAGGAACAGCTCGTCGTCGACCTTGAAGGCCAGATCGTTGTGGGTGCTCAGGTGGAAGAGGGCGAACATCTTCTTTTCGGCCACCGAAAACACCCGCACACCGCCCCATTTGATGTCTTCGCGGGCACCCGGCAGGCTCAGACAGAAAGCGGCGACTTGATCGGCGGTCATGGCATCCCTCATTCGCGGTAAAAAACCTGGACCAGATGATAACCAAACTGGCTTTTCACCGGGCCGTGTACTTCGCGCACCGGCTTCTTGAAAATCACCTGGTCGATGGCGCGCACCATTTGCCCCGGCCGCACTTCGCCCAGATCCCCGCCTTTTTTACCGGAGGGGCAGGTGGAGTACTTGCGTGCCAGCACATCGAAAGCCTCGCCGGCGGCGATGCGCTTTTTCAGCGCGGCTGCCTCCGCTTCGGTCTTGACCAGGATGTGGCGGGCCATTGCCTTTGCCATGACGGGTTCCTCAATTTCTTCGAGCTGTTATTGTGCCAGCAATCACTACGCCAGCAGAATGGCGCCAGTGTTTTGCCGGCCTCAATAAACGGTAATACGGCCGATCTTGGCCTAACGTAATAATTCCACCACGACGGATCTACTCGCCATGGAACTCTCCGCAATGCTGAAAATCCTGTCCAGCCAGGATGGTTCGGACCTCTACCTGTCCACCGGCGCGCCACCCTGCGCCAAGTTCAACGGCGTGCTCAAGGCCTTGAGCGCCGAGCCGTTGAAGGCCGGGGAGGTCGCCGCTATCGCTGACTCGGTGATGGATAGCGCCCAGCGCGAAGAGTTCGAGCGCGAGTTGGAGATGAACCTGGCGATTTCGCTGCCCAGCGTCGGGCGTTTTCGCATCAATATTTTCAAACAACGCAACGAAGTCTCGATAGTTGCGCGCAACATTAAAATGGATATTCCTAAATTCGAGGATTTGAAGCTTCCCGAAGTATTGCTCAAGACCATCATGGAGAAGCGCGGCCTAGTGCTGTTCGTCGGCGGTACCGGCTCGGGCAAGTCGACTTCGTTGGCGGCGCTGATCGACTACCGCAACCGCAACAGCGGCGGCCATATCATCACCATCGAAGACCCGGTGGAGTATGTGCACAAGCACAAGAAGTCGATCATCAACCAGCGCGAAGTGGGGGTGGATACCCGCAGTTTTCACGCCGCGCTGAAAAATACCCTGCGCCAGGCGCCGGATGTGATCCTGATCGGTGAAATCCGCGACCGCGAAACCATGGAGCATGCCCTGGCGTTCGCCGACACCGGCCACCTGGCGATCTCCACCTTGCACGCGAACAATGCCAACCAGGCGTTGGACCGCATCATCAATTTCTTCCCCGAAGAACGTCGCCCGCAGTTGCTCAACGATTTGGGCAACAACCTCAAGGCGTTCGTCTCCCAGCGCCTGGTGAAAACCGTCGATGGCAAACGCCGCGCCGCGGTGGAGGTGTTGCTGGGCACGCCGACCATTCGCGATCTGATCAAGCGCAGCGATTTCGGCGATATCAAGGAAATCATGGAGAAGTCGAAGAACCTCGGTATGCAGACCTTCGACCTGGCGCTGATCGATCTGGTCAACGAGGGCGTCATCAGCGAAGAGGAGGCGGTGAAGAACGCCGACTCGGCGAACAACGTGCGGCTCAAGCTCAAGCTGCACCGCGAGGATTCATCCGCGCCCAGCGCAGCATCGGGCGACGCTCCGGCAGCCGCGCCGGCCAAGGCCCCGGTTGGCGGCAGTTTCGGCCTGGAGCTGACGCTCGAAGACCTCGAAGAGGAAGCGCCGCCCGAAGAGAATCCGGGCCGCCCGAACTTCTGATTTCGCCGTGCTGCCCGGCCAATCAACCGGCCGGGCGCTCGCCGATATATTCAAAGAAGCGGAACAGATAGCCGTCGGGGTCGCTGACGAAAAATTCGCGCTGGCCGTGTTCGAGCGTATCGACCCGATACCAGGTTTCGCTGACCGGGGCGTGCAAGCTGACGTTCGCCGCTTGCAAGCGATCGAGCAAGCCGGCGATGGCCTCGACCTCCACCTGAAAGTGCAGACCTTTGCCGCGCGGCGATGCATCGCGCTCATGGGCCGGCGCCTGCAGCAGCATCACTTGCGCGCCTGCCAGGTCGAAATAGCCGAAGTTGTCCTCGGCACGCTCGAAACGCAACGTGAAGCCGAACAGGTCCCGATAGAAATCCTTCGAACGGCGATAGTCCGCTACCAGCAGCTCAGGGACCAATTTGTTCCATTCCATGGGGTGTTTTCCTTGATGAGCGTTTTGCCGTAAGTCGCTGGCGCTACAGCGCCGGTTCGCAGCGTACCCGGGTCTTCACCGAGTTGGCGATAAAGCATTGTTCGTGGGCCAGATGGTGCAGGGCCTGTTGCTGCTCGCTATCGGGCAGGCGCGCGCCGCTGAAGCTGACCTGCGGGCGCAACAGCACCTCGGTCATGGCCATGCGGCCTTCTTGGTTTTTCGCCATCATGCCGCTGGCCTGGTCGAGGTAGCGGTCGACCTGAAAGCCCTGCTTGGCCGCCAACGACAGAAACCACAGCATATGGCAGCTCGACAGCGAGGCGACGAAGGCTTCCTCCGGGTCGACGGCGCGGGCGTCCGACCAGGGCAGCGGCACCACATGGGGGGAGGAGGAGGCGGCAACCTCCAGCCCGCCATCGAAGCGCCAGCAATGGGCGCGGCTGTAGCGATTTTCGAGAAAGTCCTGCTCGTCGCGCAGCCAGAGAATTTCAGCAGAGTAGCGGGCCATGGTGGTCTCCATTCCGGGAGACTGCTTTGTAAGCCATTACGCGGGATTCGGCCAGACCGACGGGGGAGCGAGGCGAGAAGTATGTGGGTGAAATCGGTTTTTAGAAAATAATTCTAGAAAAGTATTCTGTAATTCGTATACTGACCCGGCGCGCATCCCCCACGTCTTTTACTTTTACAGGACTATCCGATGAGCCAGACCCTTCAGCTTTTCCAAACCGTTGGCGCCGCGCAGTTCAGCGCCATGGTTCAACAAATGGCGCCTTACTTCGCCAGCATCGATCCGCTGTTCGTCGAATTGCGCGCGGGCTATGCCGAGGTCACCTTCGCCAAACGCCGCGAGGTGCTCAACCATATCGGCACCGTGCATGCGATCGCCCTGTGCAACGCCGCGGA
The DNA here is from genome assembly GCA_966210885.1 of uncultured Pseudomonas sp. Taxonomy (GTDB): domain Bacteria; phylum Pseudomonadota; class Gammaproteobacteria; order Pseudomonadales; family Pseudomonadaceae; genus Aquipseudomonas. The sequence goes on along the minus strand of CBIHLQ010000006.1, from coordinate 167,066 downwards.
ATTGGCCGCTGGCACCATGACCGAAGCGTCCATTGCCAAGGGTTGCCGCTGGATTCCCAAGGGCATGACGGTGGAATACCTGGCCAAGGCCGATGGCGATATCCGCGTGGTGGCCGACGGCAGCGCGCTGGATTGGAACAGTCAGGGTGATTTGCAGGTGCCGGTGATGGCCTACGTCGGCGACAAGCCGGTGTTTCGCGCACAGATCAATATGTATGTCAGCCAGGCCTGACAGCCCGTTGAAAAACTACCCGGGTTTTGCCACGGCCTGCTAAGGCTGCGCCGTCGGCGAGCGGCGTGCCCGACGCTTGTCGAGCAGGTCGCTCGCCCGCGCGCGCAACTGGCCGCAACCGCCGTCGATATCCTGGCCGGCGGAATTGCGTACCTTGGTCAACAGGCCGCGGCTGTGCAGGTAGCGGACGATTTGCACGATGCGGTCGCCGTCCGGGCGTGCGTACTCGTCGGCTTCCAGGCTGTTGTAGGGGATCAGGTTGAGCAGCGCGTATTTGCCTTTGAGCAGGCGCAGGACGCCGTCCATTTCTTCCTGGCTGTCGTTGATGCCCTTGAGCAACGTCCACTGGTACTGGATTGGGTAGTCGATCTGTCGTGCGTAGATTTCGCCCAACTCGACCAACGCCTCGGGATCGATGCGCGGTGCGCGCGGCAGCAACTGCTGGCGCAATTCGGCATCGGTGGTGTGCAGCGACAGGGCCAGGGCCGGTTTGACTTGCTGCTGCGGCAGGCGCTCGAACACCCGCGGATCGCCGACCGTGGAGAACACCAGGTTGCGCTGGCCGATGCCGCCGTCGGTGCCGAGCAGGTTGATCGCCTCCAGCACGTTATCGAGGTTATGCGCCGGCTCGCCCATGCCCATGAATACGACTTTCTTCACCGGCCGGAAGCGCCGCGCCAGCACCACCTGGGCGATGATTTCGGCGGTGCTCAGTTGACGCAGCAGCCCGCTCTTGCCGGTCATGCAAAACACGCAACCCACCGCGCAGCCGACCTGGCTGGAGACGCACAGGCCATCGCGCGGCAGCAGCACGCTTTCCACCATCTGCTTGTCGGCCAACTCCACCAGCAAGCGCGCCGAGCCATCCGCCGCCGGATGTTCGGAGGCCAGGCGGGCGATGGCGTAGAGTTCTTCGGTCAGTTGCGGCAAGGCATTGCGCACCGCCAGCGGCAGGAAGTTTTCGGTTTTCTGATTGCGCGTGCCGGTATCCAGCGGCAGGCCACGCAGCCAGAAACGGCTGATCCGCCCGATATGCAGGGGTTTGGCGCCGAGGTCGGCGAGGCGTTGGTGGAAATCTTCGATGCGCATGGGGCGCGCATGCTATCACTGGGCGAGGCTGGGGCGTAGAGCGGTAGATGGCAAAGTGGTTTCCTCCGGTCGGCTTAGGGCGCGAGCAATAGCCAGACTTGCGCATCGAAGGGCAATTTACCCGGAGTGTTCTGTGCCAGATGGTACGGAAAGTCGGTATGCCCGCCGACCAGTACCTTCTCCACCGATACGCCTGTGAGCTCGTAACCGGCACGCCGCAGGCTGGCGCGAACACCTAGCAGGGCTTCGGTTTGACTTAACAGTTGGGCGACAGCGCGATTGTCCTGGCCATCCTTGGCTGCACCCTGCACGGAGTCCCACTGCGGCGAAGCGGCTGCCGCCTGCAGCAAGGCATTCACCAGCCAAGGGTAGTGCACCAGGCGACCAAGGAAAATCGACGAGTAGGCTTGCTTGCCCTGTGGCTGGGCGGCGGTACTCAGGCCCTGTTCCAGCAGTTCCTGCAAGCCGCGAGCGGAGACCGGGCAATCCTGGTCGGCGCGCACCCGCAGGTTTGCGCCGCTTGCGTCGGTTTCGAGGCTCGCCTGGCAGCCTGCGTCATCCAGCTGATACAGGGTTTCGGCGTCGGCTGAAACGCTGGCGAGCCATAGACCAAGTGCGACCGCGTATGCGGTCGTACGCCATGCAGCCTTGGGCGCAGCTGGATCGGTTACTGCGCGATCAATTGGCGGCCAGCGCATCAACCTGTTCCAGGCGAATAATGATGCGGCCGTATTGCTGGTTGCGTACCTCAATAAAGCCGTCGTCACCAATCTTGGTAACAGCGCCCCCAATGGCCTGGCCATTGACATAGAACATCAGGCCTTTCTTCTCCTTCAGGCTCATTTCCAGCAGCTCGTTGTAAGCTTGCATGCTGCGCTGGTCGGGCTCGCCTGCCTGAACATTGCCCAGGGTCGCCAGTTGCAGGGTCGCCAGCAGTGCGAGCGGTAGCGGTCCGTAGCTTTTCATCCAATGCCTCCAAGGGTTGTTCGGGACAACCACAAGCATAGAGGTTGGCTGGCGTTTCGCTTGTTCAGGGGTAAGCCGCGCACTCATACTAGCGCTTTGATTTGGCCGATCGAGCCGTGCGGAGCTGCAAATGAAATACATACACCAGCGCGAACACCTCAACGAAGACGACATCGTGGTGATCGAGTGCTCGCAAACCTGCAATATCCGCCTGATGAACGATGCGAATTTTCGCAGCTTCAAGAACGGCGGCCGCCACACCTACCATGGCGGCGCCTTCGACAAATTCCCGGCCAAGATCAGTGTGCCGAGCAGCGGTTTCTGGAACATCACCATCGACACCGTCACCCGCAAAGCCATCAGCGTGACGCGCAAACCGACGCTCAAGCACTCGATCAAAATCGTCCGCAAGTCGCCCTCGCGCCTGAGCTGAGCGACCGCCGCTAAATCGCCGAACGCTTGAGTTTGACGATAAACAGCAGGCGCTTGACCAGTAGCGCGGTCAGCGGAAAGCTCAGGGCGAACAGCACGCACACCCGCCAGTCGAGCCCCGGATACAGCCAGTAGGCCAAGGCGATGCCGATGCCCGAATCGAGCTGATCGAGCAGCACGAACCAGCCGGTATGCCGGCTCGGCAGCGCCCCGGGCGCCGCACCCAGGCGCCGTTTGAGCCAGGAGTTGGGCAGTTCGGCCAGCACATAAGCCAAGCCGATCCAGGCGCCGACCAACGGCAAGGCCAGGCCGAAGGGCCCGCGCTCACCCAGATACAACTCCATCGGTAGCAGGCACAGGGCGCCCAGTGCGGTGAACGCTGGCATCAGCAGCAGGCCACGCCAGGTCTTGTTGGCGCCGAACAGGCGTTGATTGATCGGGATCTTCCAGGCGGGCAACTGGTCGTGGGTCACCGACCACATATGCAGCACGCCGCCGATCACCACCGGGATTTGCGCATAGAGGGCGATGGATAACGCGTCGAACAGGCCCATCTCAACCTCCGAATTGCAACAGCAGGAACAGCCCGCTGCCGCCCAGGGTGATGGACAGGATCTGTTTCAGGCTCTTGAACTTGAAGAACGGCCGGCGCAGCAGCATGGCGTAGGCGAACGCCGCCAAGGCAATGGCCAGCAGCGGGTTGAGCAAAGTCTGCGGCACTACCAGCAGCAGAGCGGCGTAGCCGGCGAGCAGAAACACGCTCCAGAACACCGGCATGCCCAGGTACGCCAGGCCGTCGCTTTCCTGGATATTGCCGATATCGTTGAACACCGACAGGCGCACGCAACCGCAGATCAGCATCAGCCACAGCAGCATGCCGTAAGCCCCGTCGAAGCCCAATTGCCAGAACAGCAGCGCCGGGCTGACCAGGTAGATCAACACATCCATGAAACCGTCGAGGTAGCGGCCGAACGCCCGCTCCAGGCCGAATTTGCGCGCCAGCATGCCATCCAGCGCATCGCCGAGCATGGCCAGGAACAGCAGGGCGATACCCAGGTAAACCTGGCCATGCAGCCCGCTCAGGACGGCGAGGGACGAGCTGATCACCCCGCTCAGGGTCAGCAGGTCAACCCGGTTCAAGCGCACGATCATGTGACTGGCGTTCATGGCAGGGCCTCGCAGGCGAGTTGGCGATTTTTCAGGGCCTGGCGCAGGGCCGGGCGGTCGATCTTGCTGTTGTGGCGGCCATCCACCGGCATCTGCGCGATGCGCGCGAGCCAGGCCCGGGTGATGTCGAACTGCTTGAGCACGGCCGGCAGTTGCTCGGCCTGTTGCGGTTCGCCTTGCAGCACCACCAGCGGTTGTCCGTCGAGGGCATTGAGCACTGCGCTGCGGATGATGCCGGGCACGGCATCCAGGGCTTTTTCGAGGATGAAACTGTCCTGGGCGCGGCCGTTGATCAGCACACGGTCCTTGAGCCGGCCGTGCAGCCATAACCGCCCCTGTGGGTCGAACGCCCCGCAGTCGCCGGTGCGATGCCAGACCAGGCCGTTGGCGCGCGGAATCTTGCATTCCGCGCAGGCTTGCGGGTTGTCCACATAGGCTTTGAGGACATGGGGGCCGGCCACCAGAATTTCGCCGACTTGCCCCTCCGGCAGCCGCGCCCGTTCGACGCTGGCCCCATCGCTCAAGGGCAGTTGCGGGTCGACGATGCACACGTCGGCGACCGCTGCCGGGTTGCCGAGCAGGTAGCCGGGTTGCTGGTGCCAGTCCTGCAGCAGTTCGCTCATCTCCACCTCGGCGATCGGCTCGGCTTCGGTTGAGCCATACACCACCCGCGCCCAGGCCTGCGGAAAGCTGCGCAGGCAGCCGAGCAGCAATGCCTGATTGACCGTCGAACCGCCGACCACCAGCGAACGGACTTGTGGCAACTGCAAGCCGTTGGCCTGCGCGTGCTCCACCAAACGCTGCATATAGGCCGGCGCGCCGCTCAGACGGGTGATGCCTTCGCGTTGAATCTGCTCCAGCACCAGCGCCGCATCCACCTGCCCGGGCGTGGCCAGGTCGACGGCCGGCAACACGCTGCTGATGCCGCAGCACAGGTTATGCAGCACCAGCACCGGGAAGCAGGGCATGTCGATGTCGTCGTCCTGGTCCGGCCAGTGGCTGCGGATCGCCAAGTGCTGGGCGATCAGGCTGGCGTGGGTGCGGTCGGCGCCTTTGGGGGCGCCGGTGCTGCCGGAGGTGAAGCTGATCAGGCCATGGGCGTCGTTGCCGCGCGGTAGGAACTGGTAGTTGGTCAGGCCGCATTGCCCGGCATCCGGCGGCAGGCCGCGCGCGCCGAAGCAGGCGCCATCCAGGCAGTAGCGCCGCAAGCGCCAGAGCTGCGGCAACAGCCACCAGCGTTTGACGATATCGCGTTGGCCGATCAGACCACTGGCGCCGCTGGCCGCGATGGCGGCGAGCATGCGCGCGCGGCTCATGCCACGGTCGAGCAGCACCGGCACCAGGCCCAAGCCCAACAGCGCCAGCAGTACGGCATACAGCGGCAGGCCGGGGCGCGCCAGCAGCAATACGCGCTGGCCGCTCTGCCAACCGTCGGCTTGCAGCGTTTGCTGCAGACGTGCCGCATAGCCGAGCAACTCGGCATAGCTGAGGCTGTGGCTGGTCAGGCCTTCGCCGGGGCGCGGGATGCGCAGCGCCAGGCGCTGCGGGTGGCGTAGGGCGGCGCTGAGAATCAGGGTACCGACATTGCCATTGTTCATAGCGCCCCCTGGTAGAGCGCGTAATGACGGCTCTGGCTGCGGCCATGGCGCAAGGCGAACTGCCGCGAGTTGTTGTCCTCGCGTACCAGGGGCGCGGTGAGTTCGTCGTAATGCGCCATGGCGCGCAACGACAGCTCGCAGCCCATGGCGGTGAACAAGCCGAGTTCGCGGAAATCCGGGTGCACGCCGCCGGTCTTGGCCAGGGCGCGGCGCGGCCTCGGCAACTGGGCGAAGTGTTCGGCGAAGTTCACCTGCGCCACTGGCAGACGCTGCGGATTGCCGTTGCGCAGCAGCGGCGCATAGTCGGGGTAGACCAGGAAGAAACCGGCGATCCGCCCATCCAGACTACGCGCCAGCACCGAGCTGTGCGGGCACAGGCGCTCGGCGAAGGGGCGCCCGCAATGCTGCTCGAAGGCCTCGCGGCTGAGGCGGCTGTAGGCGAAGTTGCCGCCGAATACCTGATCGACCAGGCCGTACAGCTCATCCAGGTTGTTCATCCAGAAGTCGCCGTCCAGCGCTTCCAGGCGCACATGTTGTTCCAGCCGCGGTTTGACCCGCAGGTAGTCGGCGCGAATGCTTTCGGCGGCGCTCTCGGTGTCGGTCAAGGTCGAGAGGTAGCGGTAGCGCTGACTGAAACCCAGCTGCTCGAGCAGTTCGGGGTAGTAGGGCGGGTTCCAGGGCTCGCCGGGGAAGGCGCCGGCCTCAAAGGCGTCCAGGCGCACGCGGTAGCTGCCGAAGGTGGAAAAGTCGATCGGCCCATACAGCCGGGTCGCGCCTTGCGCCTCGGCCCAGTCGCCCAGGGCGCGGAACAGTCGGCGATTGGCGTCGAGGTTGTCGCGGATTTCCCAAAAGCCGAAAAACGCCACACGCGCGCCATCTATCTGCTGCCCGCTATAGAAGCCGGCCAGCCTGGCTTCGCCCGGCACCACGCCGAGCCAGCAGGCGGCGTCGGCCTGGGCGAACCAGGGGTTGTGCGGGCCGAATTGCCGGGCCACGGCTTGGCTGTCTTCGCCGAGCCAGTGCGGGTCCCCGGCGTAGAGCTGTGCGGGCAGTTCGAGAAAGGCCGCGGGCATGACATCGCTTGGCGACCAGGGGCCGGCGATCAGAGACGGTTCAGACATGGCAGGCTTCCTCGGGCTGGGTTTGGCGGGATGCGGGCTCGGGCTGCTGGTCCAGGCGCTCGATGCTGCCGTGGGTGCCGTCCATGCGTACCCGCTCGCCGTCCTTGAGCATCTGGGTCAAGCCGGGGATGCCGACGATCGCCGGAATGCCCAGCTCGCGCGCCACCACCGCCGAGTGCGATAGCGTCGAGCCGCGCTCCACCAAAATGCCGCCGGCGGTGGGGAACAGCGGCGCCCAACCCGGATCGGTGCGCACCGTGCAGAGAATCTGGCCGTCGAGCGACAGCTCGTCTTCCGGCGAGAAGATCAACCGCACCTTGCCTTCGACGATGCCGGGATAGCAGCCGATGCCCTTGAGTTGGCCATCGCTGGGCAGCGCCTGGTCATGGGGGTAGGCGTAGGCGTTGTGCCGGTAGACCATGCCCCAGGCCCAGAAGTGGTGGGGCAGCTCGGCCTGCTGGTAGCCGGCGTACTCGGCCTGGCGCGCCGCGACCAGGCTTTTCAGCTCGGCCTGCACGGCGCGGCCATCCTGCAATGCGTAAAGCTCTTCCAGGCTCAGGTAGAAAATATCGCGGGCTTGTTCGAGCTGGCCGTCGAAGGCGAACTGCGCGCCGATTTCGAGGAACAGCTCGCGGTACAGGCCGAACATGCGGGTGCGCGCCAGGCGCATGTTCTCGCGATTGCGAATGGCATCGCGCAGCTGTGCCAGGTGCTTGCGGAAGCGACGCAGGCGGCGCGCACCGAGCTGCTGACGGATGGCGCCGAAGGCCAGTTGCTCGGCCTCCAGGCGAAAGCGCGCTTCGTTGGCGGCGAGGGTTTCCAGGGTCAGGTCGGGGCGGCTCAGGTAGTTCTTCAGCACCGCGAAGAGAAAGCTCGGGTCCTGGCGCAGGGTGGTCGACTCGAGCTTCAGTTCGCCCATGGTGCGGTCGCCGTAGCGCTCGATATAGTCCAGGCACTGGCCGTGGAAGTCGACGTCCTGCACCTGGATGCGCCCCAGCAGGCTGGCGTTCTCCGCGCTTTCCAGCAACGCCTGCAGCGCCGGCTTGGCGCGTACGTAAGCGCACATGCGCAGCAGGTACTTGGTCGGCTCGGTGCTTTCGATACCCTCTTCGCCGGACAGCAGGTTGTTCTGCACCAGGTCCGGGTTGGCCACGCCGGCGGCGAGCAGGGCGCGGTGTACCCGGCCGTTCATCATCATCACGTAGAAGTCATTGACGATCGGCGTGGTCCAGCGCTGCAGCAGTTCGCGGTCCAGGCGCCGCGCCTGTTCCACCAGTTCGCCGACGCTCAGGGTGTGCAGGCTGGCGCGCGGCACGCTGCGGTAGGCCTGATCGAACATCGCGCGGAACTCGGCGACCAGACGATCCATACGGCGAAAGCCGCGCGACAAATGAAACAGCGCGCGCAGCACCTGGGGCAGCTTGGCGAGCTTTTCGCGGCCGCTGAGCGGGCGGTCCTCGATCAGGTCGACCGGATCGGTGAGGCCCATCATGCGTTCCATGTCGGCCTTGTTAGTCTTGAACGAGGGCAGCAGGAGCAGGCCGCGGTACCAGTTGTTGATGTTGTAGTAGACCCGCCCGTGGATCAGCCCGAGCATATTGTCGAGCATGTCGCGGTGCGCTTCGATCTGCGCCTGGCTGACGCCGAGCAGGCGCATGGTCTGCTCGTAGACCGTGGCGTAGCCGCGGTTGGCGAAGGAGAACGTCAAGGGCGTGGTCACCCCGCAGTAGGACTCCTGAATATTCGAGTTATCGAACACCAGACGCCGCTCGTTGGATTGCGCCGGGGCCGGCAGGCGGGTGATCGGTCGGGTTTGCAGGATATAGGCCTGGCCCTCGCGCCAGGTCCATTCGATGTCCTGGGGGAAGCGTTGCAGTTCGGCGATGCGCTTGCCGAGGTCGCGCAGCCGATACAGCTGCTCTGGAGTCAGGCAAGCCGGCTGACGACGTGCCTCGACCACCGGTGTTTCGCGGGTGCCGAGGCCGCTCTGGCTGTCGAACACCACGGCGACGTCCTTGTCGGCCAATTGTTCGCCGATCGTTTGCTCATCCAGCGCCACGCTGAACTCATCGGTGTTGCAGATTCCCGAGACGATGCCTTCGCCGCAACCCCAGGCGGCGGCGATCAGCGCCTGCTTGCGGTCGCCGGTGACCGGATGGGCGGTGAACATCACCCCGGAGACTTCGCCGTCGACCATCTGCTGGACGATCACTGCGGCGCGGATGTCCTGCACCGGCAAGCCCTTGCTCAGCCGATAGAGCAGGGCGCGGGCGTTGAACGCCGAGGCCGCGACCCGCAACAGACTGCGCTCGATGGAGGCCAGGCCGTGCTGATACAGGTAGCTGTCCATCTGCCCGGCGAACGAAGCGCCCTGGGCGTCCTCGCCGAGCACCGACGAGCGCACGGCGTAATAGCCTTCGTCGACCGGTAGGGTTTCGACCAGTTGCTGGCGGATCGCCTGCGGCAGTTGTGCGGCGAGGATGCGCGCCTGAATGGTGCCGGCGCGGGCCTCGACCTGGTCGATCGGGGTGGCGCCGTGCAGCCCGTACAGTTGCTCGGCGATCAACGCCTGCAATTGATTGCTGCTCAGCAGTTCGCTAAAGGCGGCGGTGCTGAGCACCCACCAGCGCGGCACCGGCAAGCCTTCGCGGCTGAGCCAGGCGAGGTTGGCGGCCTTGCCGCCGAGTTGTTCGGCGGGCAGCAGCAGGGCTTGTTCCTGGCTATGGATAAAACGCGGCATCACAGGCGCACCCCTTCGATTTCCAGCAGTTGACGGAAGGTGCGGTAGACCCGCTCCATAAAGGCGTAATGGCGGAACGTATGGGCCATCATGTACAGCGGCATGCGGCTGACCATCAGGTCGCGCAGGGCCAGCTTGTAGCCGTAGCGCCATTGCTTCGGGTCGATCGCCTGGCCGCTCTGGCGCTGCAGTTCGAGGCGATGCAGTTCAAGAAAGGCCTCGACCTGGGCCGGGTCAATTGGCCCGTTGAGGGTGAAGCCGAGCAGCTCCGCCAGGTCATGCTGCGGCAGGTGCAGGGTCGCCAGCTCCCAGTCATAGGCGCATAGGCGCGGGCCTTCGGGCGTGTCGCGCAGGGCGATATTGCGTGGATTGAAGTCGTTGTGGATCAGGGTGCGCGGCATGGCTTCGATGTCCGCCCACCAGTGCTCGATGCCGGCGACGATGCTGCGGAATACGTCGAGATCGTCCTCGCTGAGCCACTCGGGGAATTCCTCGCGGGCATGGGCGCCGAGCAGTTCCCATAGTCGACGTTTCTCGCTCATGCCCGCGGCGGTCGGGTAATCGACCATCCAGGGTTGTTCGAGCAATTCGGCTTCGCGCCCGTACCAGATGCTGTGCACCGCGGCGATGCCGCGGATCGCCGTTTCCAGGTCGGCCTGGCGCCAGGCGCGGGTGTCGTCGGCGCTGTCCATCAGGCGCAGGCCCTGCAGCAGTTCCTCGACTATGACATAGGCTTCGCGCTGCGGATCGTCGAGCACGCCGTAGACCTTTGGCGCGTGCGCGGTAAAGCGTGGGTCGCTCTGGCTCATCACCGCCAGCTCGCGCACGTGGCAGCCCTTGAAGCCGATCTGCGCGCGGAACTGGTTGAAGCTCTGGGCCAGGCGTGGGTCGCACATGGCCGCCATGCTGTTGAGCATCAAAATGACTTCGTCATCCAGCGGCTTGACCTTGACCATCACCGCGAATTCGCCGGCCGAGCTCTTGAGCAGGAAGGGGAAGTGGCCGAGCAATTTGTTGACCTTGTGCGCGGTCAGCTCGGTGATGATGCTCGACCCCTTGTTGACCAGCTGCAACGGCTCGGCGGCGAACAGGCGCAGCTCGCCCTGGCCGCTGTGGCTGAAAATCTGGTTGAACAACGCCACGTCGAGGTCGGCCTGCTTCAGGTAATTGACCGGGCGATTGCGCCCCAGGCGTTCATGGGCGCGGGCGAACTGGTCGGCGGCGATCGCCGACAGGGTGGAGATATCCAGCGCCAGGCAGAACCCGGCGATCACCTCGGCGAGCTTGTGTGCCTTGCCGGGACCGGCGCAGTCGATGATTTCCAGACACTCGCGCTGCTGCGGCAGATTGGTGCCGCCGCCGACCGTGCCGATCACCAGCGATGGCAAGGTCATGGTGCAGTAGGCGTGGCCTTCCTCGGTCAGCTCCATGTGCAGATGGCCGAGGGACGATTCGTGCACGCAGGCGATGTCCTGGCCGAGCGCGGCGAACATCGAGCCGATGACGTTGGCGACGTTGATATTGAGGCCGATCATGCCGGCCGCCAGGCCGCCGCTGGCCACGCATTGGTAGGCGTTGACCAGCTGCGCAGCGCTGACCTTGAGCACCTTGCGGCAGATATCGTCGCGCAGCAGCACTTCGGCGAGCACGCGCACGCCACGGCCCTTGAGGTAGGTCTGGTAGGTGACCTTCTTGTCGTTGGACAGGTTGGCCTCGACCAGAAAGTTGCGCACCTTGAGCCCGGCGAAGCGCTTGATGCTCTGCAAAATCCATTGGCAGGCCTGCCAGGTGCAGGTGGTGGTCATGTTCTGCCCGGCGGCATCACCGGTTTCATACACGAAGTGCACATGCACGTTGCGCCCCATGACCTGGGCCTGCACTTCCATCAACTGGGCGAAGTTGGAGTACTTGCCCACCACCTCGGCCAAATCGGCGAAGCGGTCCTGCACCCATTCGGCGAAAAACAGCGCCTGGCTCATGCTGTCGAAGCCGAACAGCGGCACGCGCATCATGCGCTGGCCGAGCACCCGGGTGCTGACCCCGCCGGAGCGCGACAGCGCCGTGGCGCCGCGGGTGGTCGAGGCCACCAGGGCGCCTTCGGAGGTCGCCATGGGCGCATAGAACAGGCCGTTGGCGTGGCCGCCTTTGATCTGCAAGGGGCCGGCGATGCCAAGGGGGATTTCCACCGAACCGATCAAGGCTTCGATATTGCTCACCAGCTTGTGCGGCTCCAGGCGGATCTGCGCCACTTCGCTTATGGCTGCGCCGGTTTCGCTGCGCAGGAAACGCAGGCGCTCCTGGCGGGCCTCTTCGCTGTAGAGGCCGCGGGCGGGCACCTTGGGCAGGTTGAATTCGTCGTACACCGGCTGCAGCTGGTCGAGATCGCGCACGCGCAGTTGATAGCTGAGCTGCCAGAGGCGCTCGGCGGTGTCCCGGCAGCCGCTGCAGCACAGCGTCAGTTGCGGGCCTTGTGGGGTTTCGATGATCTGTTTGACGCGCATTTGCCGTAGCCGGTACTCGACGCCCTGCACATGCAACTGCAATTCATCGAACTGGGTGCCCAGGTTCGGCAGCTTGGTATAACCGCGGAGCAGCACGTTGAGCTGGTCCTTGGCGACATCGATGGGGATCAGGTCGCCCAGTTGGCGGTCGGTGAAATGGCAGCGGGCCTCGTCGGCGGCGCTGAAAGTGGTGCGGTTTGGCTGTGATGCGGAGGTGTTTTGCATGCTGTTCCCCTCAGAATCCATTCAGTTGCAGACCATGAATCTGTGCCGCGACACCGATCAGCACGGCATAGCCGGCGAGCATGGTCAGGGCGACGACGGCTTCGTTGTGACCACGGGCTTTGGCGTTAGGTGCACGCAGAAAACGCCCGATCTGCCAGAGGGCTAGCAGGTAGAAACCGCCCAGCACCGATAGCGACCAGGTCGGTAGTTCGCCGGCGAGCAAGCGGATCAGCCATAGCTGGTTGGCCAGCATGGCGCTGACCAGCAGCATCACCACCAGTGCGGAACCCGCGGTGCCGAAAATCCGTGAATAGGACTCGATGCTCGAGCGTTCTTCTTCCGGGCCTTTGGTCTTGCGGGTGATCTCGAAGCAGAAGCCGCTGACGAAGGCCAGCAGCATCATCGCCAGCAATTCGTCGCCGAGCCGCACGCCCGGTTGCGCCAGATTGGCCAGCCAATACACCAGCAACGGCATGACCAGCATGTGCGACACGGCGTACCAGGTCAGATGGCGGTTGAGCCACTCGCCGATGAAAAACTCCTTGGCCATCAGCAGTGTCCAGGCCAGCAACGCCAGCCAGGCGTACGTCGCCTGGCCGATGCCGCGGTCGAGCCAGAGGGACAGCGCCAGTTGCGCCGTCACCGCCAGCAGGCCGGCGACCTTCAAGTGATCGAGGGTGATCAAGCCGCTCTGCAACACGCGTTGCGGATGGTTGTGGCAATCGAGCTGGTAATCCTTGTGCTCGTCGAGCACGCGCAGCAGGAGAAAGAACGACCAGGTCGTCAGGCAGGCCAGGCCGTCGACCGGGCTCAACTGCAGCGGCCCGCCTCGGGCGGCCTGGACCAGCGCGGCGGTGGTCAGGTAGAGGATGAAAAACAGCAGGGCGTTGGCGAAGGGGAAACGTTCGTTGATCCAGGCCAGAAAGCGGCTGTGGAGAGGAGCGGCGTGGCTCAGGCTGGCTGCATGCATATCCAGGATTCCTTCCGTAAGTGGTGAGAGTGCTCGCCCAGCCAGACGCTGGCTGGGCTGGAAACGTTTTCAGAACGTCATTTGCCCCGCGGTCGAGGTGTCGCTGGCCGGCAGTTCGCGCTTGTCCAGCAGCAGGTAGCAGATGGGCAGCAGCACCAGGTCGACGAGCAAGGCGAAGGCGATGCTCAGGCAGGTGACCAGGGCGGTGTTGACGGTGATCTGAATGTTCGAGTTGGCCAGCCAGGCGAAGCCCAGGCCGAGCACCACGCTGGTGGTGATCAGCGCATAGCCGACATTGCCGAGGCACTGGCGCACCGCGTCTTCGGCGCCGAGACCGTTACGCCGGGCGCGCTCGTACTTGCTGATGAAGTGGATGCTGTCGTCGATCACCACGCTGAAGGCGATGCCGATCACCACGGTCAGGCCCAGGTCGACGTTGCCGCTCCACAGGCCCCAGACGCCGAATGCCATGCCGATGGGCAGCAGGTTGCCGAGAAAGCAGGTCAGGCCATGGCGCCAATTGCGGAACAGGCCGGCGGCCAGCAACGAGGCGACGAACAGCGAACCGATCAGGCCGGCGAACATGCCGCCGATCGAGCGCTCGCCGATATGCGCGAACATCAACGACAGCGACGTGCCGGGCGCCTGTTGCGCGGCCGCCAGGTGTTGACGTTGCCAGTCCCGGGCAGCCTGCTCCAGGGCGATGATCGCCTGGCCGCTGCTGGTGCCCACCGCCACCCGCAGGCGCGATTCGCTGCGGTCGAAACGCAGCAGGTAATTGAGGTCCATGCCGAACGGCAGGGACAGTTCGTATTGCAGCAGGTACTGGGCGATTTCCTCGCGGCTGTCGGGAATCCGGTAGAAGGCCGGGTCGTCGCCATGCATGACCTGATTGACGCGCTTGATCACGTCGGCCAGGGAGTTGACCTGCACCACCTTATCCTGGGTTTTCAGCCATTGGCTGAAGGCATCCACCTGCTTCAGGTAGGCCGGTTCGAGGATGCCGTCGACCTGGCCGGACGGCAGCGAGTAGTTGATTTCGCCGATGCCGGTCAGCTCGGCATTGACCCGCTGCATGTCCTGGCGGAATCGGGTGTCCGGGCTGTAATAGCCAACCGGGTCGTCGTTGATCCGATTCAGCGGCAGCAAGGCGCACAGGCCCAGGCCGAATAACAGCAGCATGGCCAGCAGCGGCCGTTGGCGGCGAATCAGCAGATCGGCGAAGGCGCGCATCTGCGGCGAATCGCTGGCCATCAGCGCGGGAATCTTGCGCGGCGGTTTGCCGGGCAGGCTGGCCAGCAGCGGCGCGCTGAACAACAGGGTGAACAACAGCGCGAGCATGACGCCGGCGGCGACTATGTAACCCATCACGCGAAACGGCGGCGACTCGTTGAAGTGCAGGGTGAGAAAGCCCAGAGCGGTGAGCAGGCTGGTCAGGGTCATGGCGCCCATGTTGTGGCGCAGGCTCTCGACCATGGCGGCGCGGCGGTCGAGACCGGCATGCATGCCCTGAATCCACTTGACCACCAGGTGAATGCCGTCGGCGAACGCCAGGGCGAGGATCATGATCGGCGCGACTATCACCGAGTCGTTGATCGTCGGTTTGAACCAGCCGACCAGCCCGGCGCCGGCCAGCACCGCCAGTTGGCAGGCGACGAACACCACCAGCATGGCCTTGAACGAGCGGAACAGGTACACCAGCAACAGCATCATGGTCAGGGCGAACCAGGGCCAGACGCGGGTGAAGTCGGCTTGCGATTCCTCCGGGAAGGCCTGGTTGGCGATGGTCTGGCCGGCCAGGTGTACTTCGATCCGCGGGTGTTGCCGCTGCAATTCGGCGACCAGGCGGCGCACCTCGCCGACCACCAGGGGAATCTCCTGTTTTTGATCCAGGCCGGGCATGTTCAGGGTGATGCGCACGCCGGCCAGGCTGCCTTCGGGGTTGACCAGGGCATCGCGCAGGAAGGGCTCGTTCAGCGCCACCGTGCGGATTTTCTCCAACTGCGCGGGCGTCAGTTCGGCGGGTTGCTCCACCAGGTCGCGGGTGTCGATGTTGTCGCCGTCGACCTGAATATGGGGGAAGTTGCTCAGGGATTCGA
Organism: uncultured Pseudomonas sp.; assembly: GCA_966210885.1. Lineage (GTDB taxonomy): Bacteria > Pseudomonadota > Gammaproteobacteria > Pseudomonadales > Pseudomonadaceae > Aquipseudomonas. The sequence continues at coordinate 151,926 of CBIHLQ010000006.1, read as the reverse complement.
CGCGTTGCGCATAGGGCAGCTCCCAGCTGTCGGCGGTGAGCTGGCTCAGCACGCCGAGGAATTCACGGCTGAATACCTGGCGATCCTCGGGGCGCAGGGCGATCAGCACGGTGTCGGTCTTCGAGTAGTCCTGTTGCAGCTTTTCGAAGGCCAGGAGTTCAGGGCTGTCGCTGCTGAAAAACGCGCGATGGTCGACCGAGTAGCGATAACCGGCCGCGCCAATGAGCAAACCGCACGCCAGCAGCACGGTGGCGACGATGCACAGCAGCGGATGGCTGACTATCCATTCGGCGAGGCGGGCGCTGAATGGCGAGCGGGCGGGTTGCGGCAATGAGGTGGGCATGGGCTATTTCTCGCTGCGGGGCGTTGCTCAAAAGAACCAGCTCAGGCCGATACGCAAAAAATCGTCGCGGCTGAGTGGGCGTAAGGGGTGGCGGTCGTCGTAGGCCAGCAGGTAGTCGAAGGGCTGTTGCGGCCGCGATGGCGTATGGCCGAAGGCGCGCAGCTCCAGTTCGAGGCGCAGTTGATCGCTGAGGCGGCGATTGGCTTCGATACTGAACAGGCGCTCGCCGCTGTTGCGGTCGACGATCAGGCTGGTCAGCAGCTCACTGCTGGCTTGATCGTTCAGCGCCAGCCGCCAGCCCAGCAGCAGGTCGTCGGCGAAAGGCGAGGTGGCGCGCGCACCGCGGCTGTCATGCAGGTATTCGAGCAGCCAACCGAGGTCGGCCTGGCTGCCCAGCACGCCAACCTGGGTGTATTCGATGCCGGCGTCGCTGGCGTTATAGGCCTGGCGGCCGCCGCTACGGCGGATGCTTTCCAGCTTCCACAGCAGATCGCCCTGGGTGATTTGCAGGTCCACGCCGAACTGGCGGATCTGCGGGTAATAGGGCGTCAGCTGCGGTTGGTAGCCGGGAGCGAAGGCGTAGGGCTGGCCATTGAATGTCAGCACCTGGCGGTAGTCGACTTCGGGCCGCAATTCGGGCTCGCGGGAGGTGCCGCGAAAGGCGCTGAGGCCCAGGTGCAACGCCGGTAAATTCAGCTGCCAACGGGCGGCCAGATCGACATGCCGGGCACCGTTCGCCGCCTCGTATTCTGCATCGTCGGCATCGACCACCAACGGCAGACGCAGGCGCCCGTCTTCGCCAGGGTAAGTGCGCGGGCGAAAGCCCGGCAGCACGAACAGATCGAGCATCTGCGTGTCGCGTTCGAAGGCCAGGTTGATCATCGGTTGGCCGAGTTTCTGCTCGCCATCCAGGCTTTCCACCAGGTCGGTCTGGTTGATGATGTCCACCAGGTGCACACCTTCGGTAACGCCCCAGAACACCTGACGAATACCGGTGCGCAGCTCGAAACCGTCGCCCAGATGGGTCCAGGCCGCCTCGCGGATATCCCAGTGGCTACGCCGGCCGTCACGTTGGTCCAGGCGCAGGAAGGGGCTGAACGCCAGGCTGTCGCGGCCATCGTTGAAGCTGTGCCACCACTCGCTCTTGAAGCTCAGCGAGAGGTTGCTGCGCGCTTGCCCCTGGGCGCCGGCATCGGCGAATTGCCAGTGCTCGATATGCAGGCTGTTTTGCCATTCCCCGGCCAACAACGGCGCAGCCGCCACCGTTAGCGCTGCGATCGGCAGCGCTTTGCGTAGAACGTTCATTTATCGGGCTCGCAGCAGGGCGTTCTGGCTGAAGTCGGCGTTTTGCAAACCCTGGGCGAAAACGAAGCTCTGCCAGGTCAGGCGCGTTTGCTTGCCGTTCTGATGGTTGCGCATATGCATCTGCGCCGGTCGCCAATGTTTGTCGGCGTGCAGGCTGAAGTCGCTGGCCTCATAGGTTTTCAGCAGGCTGTTCTTGCGGTCGTAATAGTCGATACGGCGCACCAGCAGGTTTTCCCGATCCAGCCAGACGATCTGGCGGCTGTACGCCGAATAGCTGTCCTTGGGAATGCGCTCGAATTGATAGCAGGCCAGGCCGTTCAGCTCGACTTGGGTAGCGTTGCCATAAGTAAACTTTTGCCAGAACGGGGTAACAATATCTTCGAAAGCGAACTCAGATGCCATAAAGGGGCCGGACTTGTTGCGTGCCCCAATCTGCTTCACCCGCTTGACCACGGGCAGGTATAACCATTGTTCGTCATCGCCTTGCGGGTGGGTATGGGAGAGCAGGGCGGAGCCGCGCAGGTCCCGCGGGGTATCGAAAATCATCAGGGTTTTCTCGCCTTCGGGGTACTCCAGGCTCTGCACCCGCAGCATCCGTTCCGCACGCTCCCCTGCCGGGTTTATCAGCTCCATGCGTAAGCTGACCGATTGATCATGAAAGCCTCTAATCCGGGCATCGGCTTGAATCGCAAGCTCTTCGCCGGTCATCGCCTGCAGAGGGCTGGCTACGCTCAAAAGCGCGGCAAAAATGACGCTCATACGCACTGCGGTCTCTCCATGGCAGTGATGCGGGATGACGTTTGCATCCTGGTTTCCACCACGGGCTGTGTGCCTGGAAAATGGAATCTGGGAGTCAAACGGTCGTATTAAAAGAGTAACGGCTTGACCCCAATGCGTCTTCAGGCGACGCCCTAACTTTAGTGTTGTGGCGGTTCGATTACGAAAATAAATATGTTCGTAAAGGACAATTTGAAACCAAGCGCACACTCCGGTGTTCCATCCGGAGGCTGTGACTTGGTGTCCAAGTCATCGCATTTGGACTTGATGCGTTCGATGGCGGCAGAGGATGATGCCGGCTTGGTTAGCCAGCAGTTAAGGAGTACTAGATGAACCGCAATTCAGGGATGTCCATCGTGTTAGCCACAATGCTGGGGGTTACCCCGGCGTTCGCTGATGAGCCGACGACTACGAGCACAATCAGGGATTCCGCAAAAGCCACGGTCTCTACTGCCATAGAGGCCGGCAAGAATCTGTTGGGCGGCTTCAGCGAAGGCGTAACCGAAGGTCGTGAGTCCGCTGAGGGCGCCGATGGCGCGGCGAGCGTTTCCGACCTCAGCCAATTGGATGGCAAGGTGATCGTCGAGCTGCTCAGGACCGAGCCTGAAGGCGATAACCTGATCGCCACCATCGGTTTGAAGAACAGCTCCGACAAACAGCTGCGGCTGATCAATCTCCGCCAGACCGGGGCCTTGATTGCCATCGATCAGGACGGTTACTCCAGCCCCTTGGTGGCGAGCCTGGATAACCCGGATCAAGTGACCATTCCTGCCAACGCCGGGGTTCGGCAGAAATTCATCTTCGCCGGCCCGGTCGAGAACGTCGCTTCCGTGCGGCTTTGGGGCCGGGATTTCACCGTCGCTAAATAACCAGGCTGCTGAAACGACGAGGCCCGCTTGATTGCGGGCCTCGTCGTTTCTATCTGACTTTAGTTGTCATACCCCAGATTCGGCGCCAGCCAGCGTTCGCTGACGTTTAGGTCCTGCTGTTTGCGCGCGGTGTAGCTTTCCACCTGGTCCTTGTCGATCTTGCCGACGGCGAAGTATTGCGCCTGTGGGTGGGCGAAGTACCAGCCGCTGACGGCGGCGGCGGGGAACATGGCGTAGTGTTCGGTGAGGAACACGCCGCTGCGTCCGGCCTTGTCGAATTCGGCCTCGGGGTCGAGCAGGGCGAACAGCGTCTTCTTCTCGGTGTGGTCCGGGCAGGCCGGGTAGCCGGGCGCCGGGCGGATGCCTTTGTAGGCTTCCTTGATCAGCTCGTCGTTGCTCAGTTGCTCGTCCGGTTCGTAGCCCCAGTAGGTTTTACGCACTTCGGCATGCAGCCATTCGGCGCAAGCCTCGGCAAGACGGTCGGCGAGGGCCTTGACCATGATCGAGTTGTAGTCGTCGCCGGCTTGCTGATACGCCTTGGCCACTTCCTCGGCGCCGATACCGGCGGTGGTGATAAAACCGCCGACGTAATCGGTGAGGCCGCTGTCCTTGGGCGCGACGAAGTCGGCCAGGGAGAAGTTCGGCTTGCCGTCCGGTTTGATGGTCTGTTGGCGCAGGTGGTGCAGCTTGGCCAGCGGTTGGCCGTCGTCGCCGTAGACTTCGATGTCGTCGTCCTGCACCTGATTGGCCGGCCAGAAGCCGAACAGGGCGCGAGCGCTGATCAACTTCTCGTCGATCAGCTTGCTCAGCATCGCCTGGGCATCGGCGAACAGCGCGCTGGCCGCTTCGCCGACCACCTCGTCGGTGAGGATGCGCGGGTATTTGCCGGCCAGATCCCAGGAAATGAAGAACGGCGTCCAGTCGATGTACTCGGCGAGCACCTTGAGGTCGATATCGTCCAGCAGCTTGACCCCGGTGAACGAGGGCACCGGCGGCTGGTAGCCGGCCCAGTCGAATTGCGGTTTGTTGGCCACGGCCTTGGCATAGGGCAGGCGTTCGGTGCGCGCGCTACGGTTGGCGGTGCGCTCGCGCACTTCGATGTAGTCGAGGCGGGTGCGCTCGACGAACTCGGCTTTCAACTCTTTTGACAGCAACTGGGTGGCCACGCCGACCGCGCGCGAGGCGTCGGTCACGTAGATCACCGCATCGTTCTGGTACTTGGGCTCGATCTTCACCGCGGTGTGGGCTTTCGAGGTGGTGGCGCCGCCGATCATCAGCGGCAGGTTGAAGCCCTGGCGTTGCATCTCGCGGGCGACATGCACCATCTCATCCAGCGAGGGGGTGATCAGGCCGGACAAGCCGATGATGTCGCACTTCTCGGCGATCGCGGTTTGCAGAATCTTCTCCGCCGGCACCATCACGCCGAGGTCGACGATGTCGTAGCCGTTGCAGCCCAGCACCACGCCGACGATGTTCTTGCCGATGTCGTGAACGTCGCCCTTGACCGTGGCCATGAGGATCTTGCCCTTGGCTTCCGGCTTGTCGCCTTTCTCGGCTTCGATAAAGGGAATCAGGTGGGCCACGGCCTGCTTCATCACCCGGGCGGATTTCACCACCTGCGGGAGGAACATCTTGCCCGCGCCGAACAGGTCGCCGACCACGTTCATCCCGGCCATCAGCGGGCCTTCGATGACCTCGATGGGGCGCGCGCACTGCTGGCGGCACTCTTCGGTATCCTCGACGATATGGGTGGTGACGCCTTTGACCAGCGCGTGCTTGAGTCGCTCGACCACGCTCCAGGTGCGCCATTCCTCGGTTTCCGCTTCTTTGACGCTGCCGTCGCCCTTGTAGTTGTCGGCAATCGCCAGTAGTGCTTCGGTCGCGCCTTCATGGCGGTTGAGCACCACGTCTTCCACCGCATCGCGCAGTTCTTTGGGGATCTCGTCGTAGATTTCCAGTTGGCCGGCGTTGACGATGCCCATGGTCAGGCCGTTCTGGATCGCGTAGTAGAGGAACACCGAGTGAATCGCCTCGCGCACCGGGTTGTTGCCGCGGAACGAGAAGGACACGTTGGACACCCCGCCGGAGCTCAAGGCGTAGGGCAGGTTGTCGCGGATATAGGCGCAGGCCTCGATGAAGTCGACCGCGTAGTTGTTGTGCTCCTCGATACCGGTGGCCACGGCGAAGATGTTCGGGTCGAAGATGATGTCTTCCGGCGGGAAGCCGACTTCATTAACCAGAATGTCGTAGCTGCGCTGGCAGATCTCGCGTTTGCGCTCGGCGGTGTCGGCCTGGCCGACTTCGTCGAAGGCCATTACCACCACGGCGGCGCCATAGCGCTTGCACAGGCGGGCGTGGTGCTTGAACTGCTCGACGCCTTCCTTCATCGAGATCGAGTTGACGATGCCCTTGCCCTGAATGCACTTGAGGCCGGCTTCGATCACCTCCCATTTCGACGAGTCGATCATGATCGGTACGCGCGAGATATCCGGCTCGCCGGCGATCAGGTTCAAGAAGGTCACCATGGCCTTCTGCGAGTCGAGCATGCCCTCGTCCATGTTGATGTCGATCACCTGGGCGCCGGCTTCCACCTGCTGCAGGGCGACTTCCAGGGCTTCGGTGTAGTTGTCCTCGCGGATCAGTCGGGCGAACTTGGCCGAGCCGGTAATGTTGGTGCGCTCGCCGACGTTGATGAACAGCGAGTTACGGTCGATGGTGAACGGCTCGAGGCCCGACAGGCGGCAGGCTTTGGGGATATCCGGAATGGCGCGCGGCGGGTATTTGCTCACCGCTTCGGCAATCGCCTGAATATGCGCCGGGGTGGTGCCGCAGCAGCCGCCGACGATATTCAAGAAGCCACTGGCGGCGAACTCCTCGACCACCACGGCCATTTCCGCCGGGGTTTCGTCGTATTCGCCGAAGGCGTTCGGCAGGCCGGCGTTGGGGTGGGCGGAGACATGGGTTTCGGCCTTGGCCGCCAGCTCTTCCAGGTACGGGCGCAGATCCTTGGCGCCGAGGGCGCAGTTCAGGCCGACCGAGATCGGCTTGGCGTGGCGCACCGAGTTCCAGAACGCCTCGGTGGTCTGGCCCGAGAGCGTGCGACCGGAGGCATCGGTGATGGTGCCGGAAATCATGATCGGCAGCTCGACGCCCTGTTGCTCGAAGACTTCCTGCACGGCGAAGATCGCCGCCTTGGCGTTGAGCGTATCGAAGATGGTCTCGATCAGGATCATATCCGCGCCGCCTTCGATCAGGCCGCGGGTGGCTTCCACGTAGTTTTCCACCAGCTCGTCGAAGGTGACGTTGCGGTAGCCGGGGTTATTCACATCCGGGGAAATCGAGCAGGTGCGACTTGTAGGACCGAGCACGCCGGCGACGAAGCGCGGGCGATCCGGGGTCTCCAAGGTCTTGGCGTCGGCGACTTGGCGGGCCAGGCGGGCGCCTTCGACGTTCAGCTCATACACCAGTGCTTCCATGCCGTAGTCGGCCTGGGACACGCGGGTGGCGTTGAAGGTGTTGGTTTCGAGGATATCGGCGCCGGCGTCCAGATAGGCCTTCTCGATGGCGCCGATCACATCCGGGCGGCTGAGGATCAACAGGTCGTTGTTGCCTTTGACGTCCTGCGGCCAGTCGGCGAAGCGCGCGCCGCGATAGTCTTCTTCTTCCAGCTTGTAGCTCTGGATCATGGTACCCATGCCGCCGTCGAGGATCAGGATGCGCTCCTTGAGGGCTTGCTGGAGTGCATGAAGGCGGGCGCTGCGGTCGGACAGGGGCATGGGCGAAACTACCTGAGCAAAGCTGAAACAATGGGTGCACGATGATAACAAAGCTGCACGCTTTTGCAGCGCTCGCTGTTTTGCATGAGATTTGTTCATGTTGCTATTGCTCCCATGCCCTGCATGCCAGCTAGAATCGCCGCCGCCATCTTTCTAGGAAAACGCTATGTCGGGTCGCTTGATGTTTCTCCTGTGCTGGTTGTTCATCGGCCCATTGCCGGCGGCACAGTCGATTTCCTATAGCGCGAACGTGCAGCCGATCTTTACCCGGCATTGCGTGGCTTGCCATGCCTGCTACGACTCGCCTTGCCAGCTCAATCTGGGCAGTGGCGAAGGCGTCGAGCGCGGCGCCAACAAGTTGCCGGTGTATTCGGGGACGCGGATCGAGGCGCAGGCCAGTACGCGGCTGTTTCTCGACGCCCATGACGTCGCCGGCTGGCGGCGCAAAGCGTTCTTTTCGGTGCTTGACCAGCAAGGCGGGCAGGCCGCATTGATGGCGCGGATGCTCGAGCTGGGGCACAACGCACCGCTCGAGGCCAATGCCAAGCTGCCGGCTGGGTTGGACATCGGTATCGCCCGGGAGAATCAGTGCCCGCTGCCGGACGAGTTCGCGACCTTCGCCCGGCAGAACCCGCAGGCCGGCATGCCATTCGCCGTTACCGGGCTCAGCGAGGCGGATTATCGAACGCTGCAACGCTGGCTGGAGCAGGGGGCGCCGGTGGATCGGCAGACGTTGCAGCCCAGTGCGGTCGAAGCCCGTCAGATAGCCGCCTGGGAGCGCTTGTTGAATGCGCCGGGCGCGCGGGAACGCCTGGTGGCGCGTTGGCTGTACGAGCATCTGTTTCTTGCCCATATGCATTTTAAAGGCGGCGAGCCCGGGCATTTTTTCCAAGTGTTGCGCTCGCGCACGCCCAGCGGCCAGCCGGTCGACCCTATCGCCAGCCGCCGGCCCAACGACGATCCCGGCACTGTCTTTTACTATCGCCTGGCGCCCGTTCAGGGCGTCATCGTGCATAAGACTCATATCACCTACCCGCTGAGCGACGAGAAGCTGGCGCGGGTGCGCGAACTGTTCTTTGCCGGCGATTGGCAGGCGGATGCGATCCCCGGCTACGGTCCGAGGCGCCGTGCCAATCCCTTCGAGACCTTCGCGGCGATTCCCGCCGAGGCGCGCTACCGGTTCATGCTGGACGACGCCGAATATTTCGTGCGCACCTTCATTCGTGGCCCCGTGTGTCGCGGGCAAATCGCTACCGATGTGATCCGCGATAACTTCTGGCTGATATTCCAGGATCCCCAGCACGATCTTTATCTGAACAGCGCCGATTACCGCGCCAAGGCCACGCCTTTGCTGGAGATGCCCGGGCAACTCGACGACATCGGCGATCTGCTCGGCATCTGGAACAGCTACCGTAAAAAGCGTAACCACTACGAGACCTTGCGCATGGCCAGCTACGCCAAGGCGCCGGCGCCCAGCTGGTCGCATATCTGGGCGGGCAACGACAATGCGCTGTTGTCGGTGTTCCGCCAGCACGACAGCGCTTCGGTGCGCAAAGGGTTGATCGGCGAGGTGCCGCAAACCTTGTGGTGGATGGACTTTCCGTTGCTGGAGCGCACCTACTACCAGTTGGTGGTGAATTTCGATGTGTTCGGCAACGTCTCCCATCAAGCGCAGACGCGGTTGTATTTCGATTTGATCCGCAACGGCGCGGAGGTCAATTTCCTCCGTTTAATGCCAGCCCATACGCGTGCCAGTTATCTCAACGACTGGTACCGGTACAGCGGCAAGCTGAAACTCTGGTTTGACTATGCGGACATTGACGGCCAAAGCCCGACGGCCCTGATCCTGCCGGGCGCCGATCCCAAGCGGGTGTTTGCCGAAGCCCTGCTCGAACGCTACGGCAGCCTGAACGCCAGACCTGATCCGATCAACCGCTGCGACGGGGTGAATTGCCATCGTCCGGGGCTGGCCGTCGACCTGCAAGCCGCCGAACAAGCCCTGAGTCGCCTGACCGGAAAAGCCGCCGCGCAGCTGGCGGTGATTCTGCAATTGCCCGAGGCGACGCTGTTGCGCATCGAATTGGCCGATGGCTCCCGCGAGGTCTACAGCCTGCTACGCAACCGTGCCCACAGCAATGTGGCCTTTATGCTCGGCGAACAGCTGCGTTATCAGCCGAAGCTGGATACCTTGACCGTGTACCCCGGGGTGCTCAGCAGCTACCCGAACTTTATGTTCAACCTCAAAGCCGACGAAGTGCCGGCCTGGGTCGACGCCATGCAGCGGGTGCGCAGCGAGGCGGCCTTCGAGGGTGTGGTGCAGCGCTGGGGGATCAGGCGCAGCCATCCCGAATTCTGGCGTTATTTCCATGACTTATCGGCCTATTTGAGGGAAACCGAACCGCTGGAAGCGGGAGTGCTGGATATGAACCGCTACGAGAATCTGTAATGGCCGGGGGCGCCACGAGAGCTTGACCGGACCTGAGAAATTAATCCGAGCTAAACAGTCGGGCTTTATCGGGGCCGCCAGGTTGGCGTACACTGCGACCATGTTTGCGAGGAGTTGCCATGAGCACCATTACCATTACCGACGCGGCCCACGATTATCTGGCTGATCTGCTGGGCAAGCAGAACACCCCGGGCATCGGCATTCGGGTGTTTATCACCCAGCCGGGCACCCAATACGCCGAAACCTGCATCGCCTATTGCAAGCCGGGCGAGCAGAAGGCCGAAGACACTGCCCTGGGGCTGGCCAGCTTCACCGCCTGGATCGACGCGGTCAGCGAGCCCTTCCTCGAAGATGCGGTCGTCGACTACGCGACCGACCGCATGGGCGGCCAGCTGACCATCAAGGCACCGAACGCCAAGGTACCGATGGTCAATGAAGACAGCCCGATCAACGAACGCATCAGCTATTACCTGCAAACCGAGATCAACCCCGGTTTGGCCAGCCACGGTGGTGAGGTCAGCCTGATCGATGTGGTCGACGACGGTATCGCCGTGCTGAAGTTCGGCGGCGGTTGCCAGGGCTGCGGTCAAGTCGACTTGACCCTCAAGGAAGGCATCGAGAAGACCCTGCTCGAACGTATTCCGGAGCTTAAAGGGGTGCGCGACGTGACCGATCACAGCAACAAGGAAAACGCCTACTACTAGTTGGTGTCGCGTCAGCCGCGATATTTCGGCCCAACGCCTGGCGCACATGATCGGGGCCGGGCGAATCCGCATTGCGGCTAAAGCTCCTCCCATGGAAAGCGACAGATTATTCTGTCGCGACGCTGGCGGAGGGCTCGGTAGTTTGCTTGAGTCGATTAAAGGCACCGTGAGGTGCCTTTTTTGCATCCGCTGGGTCGTGATTGCCCTGCGGCAGCGATAGAGAGCAAATACGCCGCCAAGCATCGCTGCCATGCGCGCAAGAGCTTGCACTGTGGCGCTATTGGCGAGTCAACTGCATATATAGCCATAGCAATCAGCGCCAGCTTGCCTATAGTTGCAGATAGGGGCGACGTGTCTGAGGGCGAAGGGAGCCGCAAGTGCTCGGGGAGCGGTATTTTTATCCGCGTATTCGAGAGTTCTCAACGAACCGTTGTCAAAAATACTTGCGCACCGCTACTGCCAATGTTCATCAAGGTGTGCGGGATATTTCGTTAGCCATAATAACCAGACGTGGTGCGCATGACCGCCAGATCCCTGCTTATCTGTGACGACTCCAATATGGCGCGCAAGCAGTTGCTGCGTGCACTGCCCCCTGACTGGCCGGTCTCCGTCGTACAAGCCGCCAATGGCGTTGAGGCCATGGAAATTCTGCGTCAGGGCTCTATCGACGTGATGTTGCTCGATCTGACCATGCCCGAAATGGACGGCTATCAGGTGCTAACCGCCTTGCAGGAGGAAGGTTTGAGCTGCAAGGCCATCGTGGTGTCCGGGGATGTTCAGGAGCAGGCGGTCGAGCGGGTCATGCAACTGGGAGCCCTGGCCTTTGTGCAGAAGCCGGCGGATCCGGATTTGCTCAAAGCCACATTGGATAAACTCGGGCTGTTGAAGCGCGCGGCTACGGCGGTCAAGCACTATCCTCCGGCGGATGAGGTCAGCATCAGCTTCAACGATGCTTTCCGCGAGGTGATCAACGTCGCCATGGGCCGCGCCGCGGCGTTGCTGGCCCGGGTGCTGGGGGTTTTCGTGCAGCTGCCGGTGCCGAACGTCAACCTGTTCGAGGTCGGCGAGTTGCATATGGCCCTCGCCGATGCGCAGCGTGGCGACGGTCTGACCGCGGTGTGCCAGGGGTTTATCGGCGGCGGTATCGCCGGCGAGGCCTTGCTGATATTTCACGATTCCGAAGTCGGCGACATGGCCAAGCTGATGCACTGGTATTCCCAGGATTATTCCGAGATGGAAATGCTTCTGGACCTGTCCACGGTGTTGATCGGCGCCTGCCTGAGCGGGGTGGCCGGGCAAATCGATGTGAAGTTCTCACAAAGCCACCCGATGGTGCTGGGCCAGCACACCTCGATCGATGAACTGATCCGGCTCAATCGGTCGCGCTGGAAAAACACCTTGGCGGTGGAAGTCAGCTATAGCATCGAGGGGCATGTCATTCATTTCGATTTGCTGCTGTTGTTCACCGAGGACTCGGTGGAGCTGCTCTCTAAAAAGCTTGATTACCTGATGAACTGACCATGAGCGATAACCTGGATCTAAACGAATTCCATTGGCTACTGGCCATTGTCCAGGGCATCGATGTCGGTGTCGTGGTGTTGGACCGCGAATACCGCATTCAGGTCTGGAACACTTTTATGGAGAACCGCTCCGGGCGTTTACCCCGGGAAGTACATGGACAGTCTTTCTTCACGCTGTTTCCCGAGGTGGAGGAGGATTGGTTCCGCCATAAGGTGGAAAGCGTGGCGACCCTGGGGACGCCGGCGTTCACCATCTGGGAGCAGCGGCCTTACCTGGTACGTTTCAAGAACTACCAGCCGATAACCGGGCAGGAAGAATTCATGTACCAGAACACCGTGCTGCTACCGTTGCATGGGGTTAACACCACGGTCGAGCATATCTGCCTGATCATCTACGACGTCACCAATGTCGCCACCCACAAACAGCAGCTGCAAGCGGTCAATCAGCAACTCAAGCACCTTTCGCGCACCGACCGCCTGACCGGCCTGAACAACCGCGGCTATTGGGAGGAGTGCCTGCAGCATGAGTACGCCCGGCACCGGCGTTATCAGAGCATGGCCGCCTTGGTGATGTTCGATATCGATCACTTCAAGGCCGTCAACGACACCTACGGCCACCAGGCCGGCGACAAGGTGATCCAAGCGGTCGCCGAAGTGGTGCGAGAACAGGTGCGCGATACCGACTACCCGGGGCGCTATGGCGGCGAAGAGTTCGTGGTGCTGTTGCCCGATGTCGACAGCGCAGGGGCGATGCTATTTGCCGAACGCCTGCGCCAGCGCATCGAGGCGTTGTTGGTGACCTATGAGAATCAAAGCATTCCCTTCACCATCAGCTTGGGGGTGGCGGATCTGAGTTACCCCACCAATGGCCATCAACAACTGATCGAGCGGGCCGATCAGGCGCTATATGCCTCCAAGGAGGGCGGGCGTAATCAGACCAACTGCTACAAGGGCTGAGTCGATATCCGCACAGGCTCCGAATGCATCAGGAGTAGCGCGCTAGCGTCTTGCTGCGCAGCGGCAACAGTATCAACAGGACCAGCGCCACTAGCGGCAATATGCCGATATTGACCGCGCCCCAACCGACGGTGCTGATCAGCGCGCCCGAAGCGAATGAGGCACCCGCAGCCACCGAGCCGTTGCTCAATTCCATCAAGCCTTGCGCATTGCCGCGTTCGCCTGGGCTATGGCCGCTAGCGAGCAGCGTCGTTCCGGCGATCAGCATCAGGTTCCAGCCCAAACCGAGCAGAAAGGAACTGAGCAGAAAATGCCCTTTGCCCAGACCGCTCAAGGCGATGCCGGCGCTGACCAGCAGCACCAGGCTGCCCAGCACCGCGACCCTGGCGCTGCCGAGCTTGTCGACCAGATGGCCGGCAACGAACGCGGGCAGGAACATACCGAGCATGTGCCATTGGATCACCTGCGAACCTTCCGCCACCGACAGCCCACAGAACTGCATGGCCAAGGGCGTGGCGGTCATTATCATGATCATCAGACCATGACCGACCGCCGTGGTGGCGATGGCCGCACGGATTTGCGGGCGGCCGAGCAGCTCGCGTACCACCGCCCAGCCGCCTTTGCTCGGCACCGGCGCAGAGCCTTCGCGAAGCTGCGTCATCAAGAGCATGCCGCCTGCCGCCAGCGCTGCCATCATCAGGTAGGCGCCGACAAAGGGTGCGCTCAAGGCGTTCTGCGACCAGAGCAGCAGGCTGGGGGCGACCAAGGCCGCGAGTACACCGCCGCCGATCACATAGGCGCTGGCGCGGCCATGTTGGGCGCTGTCCACGGCCTCCAGTGCGGCGAAGCGGTAATACATCGCCGAGGCTTGATAAGCCCCCAGTGGCAAGGCGCCCAGGCAGAACAGGCTGAAGTCACCCAGCCATACCCCCAGTGCCGCGAGCAGCCCGCCGACAATGCCGCAGCCGGCACCCAGCACCAGGCCAAGCCTGCGGCCGCGACGCTGCATGAATAGCGACAAGGGTTGTACCGCGAGCAAATTACCCAGCACCAGCAATGCCAGGGGCAGCGTCGCCAGGATATTCAACGGCGCCAGTTGCAGCCCTACCAGCGAAGTGAGGGTAATGCCGATGAGGTTGCAACTCCAGTACAGGGCCTGGCCGAGAAACAAGCGTAAAACGCTGACGTTGGTGAGCAGCAACATGGATTATCTCGATACCGGAGGGCAAGGGACGGCGGCGTTGACGCGGGTCGACGATGCCGGAGACTGACGGAGCGCGGCGGCGGGGCGACGCGGTCGCTGTAGCAGTTCGCCGCCACAGTTCGGGCAATGCCCTTGCAGCCGTTGAGTCGCGCAATCGCGGCAGAAGGTGCATTCGAACGAGCAGATCAGGGCATCTCGCGAATCGGCGGGTAGATCGCGGTCACAGCACTCGCAATTGGGGCGCAGTTGCAACATGGTTAACTCCTGGTAAAGGAAAAAATCAGGCGAAGCGTTCGGCGTATTGCTGCGGGCTCACCGCCAAATGCTTATGAAAGGTGCGGCGTAGGTTTTCCGGGTGACCGAAACCGGTCAAACGCGCGACCGTGCCGATCGAGGTCTGGGCGTCTTGCAGCAGGTTGCGCGCGGCTTCCAGGCGGACGCGTTCCACATAGCGCCCCGGCCCCATGCCCAGTTCCCGGGTGAATACCCGCGACAGGGTGCGCGGCGTCATGTGCGCCTGGGCCGCCAGCACTTCGAGCGAAAGATCCTGGTGCAGATGCGCGGGAATCCATTCGAGCAGGGCGGCCAGTCGCGGTACTCGGCTGGGGTCCGGGGCCAACAAGGCGCTGAATTGAGCCTGATCGCCGGGCCTGCGCAGGAACATCACCAAGCGTCGTGCCACCGCCAATGCCATGGCGCGGTCGAGGTCCGCCTCGACCAGCGCCAACGCCAGATCGATACCCGCCGTCACCCCAGCCGAGGTGAAGATGTGGCCGCTACCGTGCTTGTCCTCCGGGTCATAGGTGTGCAGACAATCGGCGAGGACTTCGACGGCGGGATAAGCTTGGCGTAAATGCTCGGCATCGGCCCAATGGGTGGTGGCGCGGCGACCATCGAGCAAGCCGGCGGCCGCCAGGACCAGTGCGCCGGAGCAAATCGAGCCCAGGCGACGCACTCGGGGCTCCGCTGTGCGTAACCAGGCCAACAAGGCGCGATTCTTGGATTGGACTTTTTCACCCGCGCCGCCCGGGACCAACAGCGTATCGATGCAGCCGATATCGACGTCGGACCAGGCCTGTTCGGCGACCATTTGCAGGCCGGCGGAGGTCGGCATGGCGCCGACCCGTTCGCCGAGCACCAGTAGCTGGTAATAGGGCGGCAGTCCCTGGCGTTGGCGTTCGACATTGGCCGAGGCGAAGACCTGCAGCGGCCCGCTGACGTCCAGGCTCATGACATCCGGGTAGAGTAGGCAAGCGATGGTACGGGGCGCATCCATGGAAGAATCTCCGCTGGTCATGGATGCAGTTTGCCGAGTGCCTGGCCTTTGCCGCAACGACAATAAACCCACATATCTCGCCATTGTTGGCTAGGGTCTGTTGCCTCAGCGGATATAGGGGGTATGCATGGCTTCGCACCAGCAATCATGGCCGCAGCGAGGGCAGTTCATCCGTTGCCCGGCTTCGATATGCTGCAGCGCGCCGCACATATTGCATGCGCAGAGCATGGTGCGCGGGGCGCAGGTGAATAGCCGTCTGTTCGCCTCCGGCAGCACCGACAGCCCTGGGCGGATAACGTCCGGCCCGTAGAAGTACAGGCTCACGTCGCCATTGACCTCGACAATACCAAGGCGCACCTGGCCCAGATGCTCGACGCCATGCTGGCGTAGCTCCATAAGGAATTCATCATGGGAAATATTGCCGCGGGTCAGGGTTTCCAACTCGAACTCGCCGTCGCGAATCAGAACGAAAGGTTGGCCTTCCATCCAGGCTTGCAGTCGTGGGTATTTGCTCATCAGCAGGGTGGTGAGGCGATAGAGCACGCTCATCGCCAGGAATACGCTGAAGACCGGTAGTAGCGGCACGTCCTCATAGAAGGTCATGTCGCCTGCGGCCGAACCCAGCGTCAGGATTATCACCAGCTCGAACAGCGAGATTTGCCGTACGCCGCGCCTCCCGGCCACTTTCAGAAACAGGAAAACCACCGCATAGGCCAGCAAGGTACGAACCGCTACTTCACCGAGAAATCCGAGGGTCGCCTTATCCCATAGCATCCGCTGCCAATCGAACGCGTTCATACTGCTAACTCCATTGAGCCGATGACTCATTGGCTGGTTAACGCGGGGAGAAGTTCCGTTCTTTTAGCCTGGCTGGTTTATGCATGACGCTATCGAGCGTTGAGACGCAGGCGGGTGTGGCAATGGAGCGCATCGTAGAGCGTTGTGAAAAGTGACTTGGGTTTTAATGCGCGTGGTTCAGCGAGCGATTAAATCGCTTGGAAGGCGGGGGCGTTTTATACGTCGGGTGAAACTAAGCGAAACGTCACCCGGTTATGCGGAGCAATACGCTTGGATAAGCGTAGGT
This sequence comes from uncultured Pseudomonas sp., assembly GCA_966210885.1. GTDB lineage: Bacteria > Pseudomonadota > Gammaproteobacteria > Pseudomonadales > Pseudomonadaceae > Aquipseudomonas. The sequence continues at coordinate 135,665 of CBIHLQ010000006.1, read as the reverse complement.
ACATAACCGGGAGCGATTGGCATGTGGTTCGGAAGGTTATTCCGGCATGCTCCAAGGCGCTAAATGGAAACCTTTTTGGCTCAGCTCATTGCGCGACGCTTCCAATACCTTGGCGAATTGAATCGGGTCGCTGTAGGTATTGCAGGACAGCTGGGTACGGCCGAGCAGGCGGGTGCTGGTGCGGTCGACGACGCTCAGGCTTAGTTGGCCGGTACCGTCCTGAGGCGCCCAGGCAATGCACTGGAAAGGTTGAAAGGCGCGATCGGCGATCAGTAATGCTTCGTTAAAACGCAGCGGGGCGTTCATGGGGTCGGTTTCTCCGAGGTATTCCCTAATAGCGTTAGCCTGCATCCATTAAGGTTATGCCGGCCTGTCATATGTGTTGATGGCTGCATCGGCTTGCCAAGTCACACCGGCGGATAAAAAAACATACTTTTTTCTAAAAATAAGTTTAGAACCGTGCGCCATGTACGCTTGGACAAACAAACCGCCGCAACATTCACCGCAAGTTTGGCGTTCAAGTACCTATTGTCGCGGGTCGCCGATTAATCGCCGAGCAGTGCCGGTGTGTCGGTGTTGGAGGGGCACGCCGATAACAGTTGGCATAAATAACGGGCGACATAGCGTTGGAAGTTTTTGTCGTTCCAATATTCGAAATGGCTCAGCGGAGTATGGCGTTTATAGCAGGGGCCTACTGGTATGGCCCGATCCTCGGCGACCACGGCGGCATAGTTCTGCAGTGGTCGTAGCGGATAACCCAAGGGATCGGCCGGTGCATAAAGATTGAGCCAGCGGGCTTGCTCGCGTACCGCGTCGGTCAGGCAATGGCCGGGGAAGCGAATCGGCACTACGGGGTCGCAGGCGAAGGTGAACAGCGGGATGTTGCAACCGAAAGTCACCAGGCCGGCCAGGGTTTCCAGGGCGATAAAGGGATCGAGTGGGCAGCTCGGGGTTTTGTTGATGCTTTGCTGATCCCAGGCATAGTTGGAAAAGATATGCCCGCCCAGCGAATGGGCCAGCACCACCAGGGGGGTATTGGCATCGACCTTGGCGCGCAGCGCATTGAGCCCGGCGCGAACACATTGGTGCACTTCCTGGTAGGTGGTGTCATAGGCCTCGCTGACCTTGCGGTAACCGCTAGCATCGCCGAGGAACAAGGTGACGAGGCGCCTCAGCCAGCGCCAGCGAACCGGTTGATCGCGCAGGCTATCGAGGAAATCCAATTGCCGCTTGTCCAGCACGCTGGCCCAGTACAGGCTCTGGAAGGCCACATGCTCGGCCTCTACGCCGAGTTGTCGACGCAGGCCGGCAATCATGCGCTGGGAATACGCATATTGGCCTTCAAGGTCGCGGCTGTCCGGCTGAACCCCAATACCGTGGATAATCGCGACTGCTAGCTTCATCTGGCCTTCCTTGGTGGGGCTGCCTCAGGTTTAGGTTGGCAATTCGATTAAAGCGGTTGCATGCGCTCGGCCAAACGGCCGTTTTCAACCAGCTCGAGAAACTCATCGCCGAGCCGACGGCTCTCGTCCATGGCTTTGCGCCAATAACGCTCGCGACCGGCATCGTCGCCCAGATAGCGGCTGAAGTCCTTACGGTCCGGCAGTTTGGCGTGGGGCAGACGTGCCAAATGATCGGCCGAGGGCGCCAGTAGCAGCACGTCCTGCAAGCGTGTGGCGTTAGCGCGACGCCAGGGCATGCCTTTATCGAACCAGCCGGGAATCACCCTGTCGGTGAAATGCGGATAGAGCACGATATCGTCGCCGCTGTAGGGCAAGTCGAGGTGATAGTCGAGCAGCCCGCCGTCGCGATAGGTGCCGGGACCCGCGCCGGGAATGTCGCGTACGCCTTGCATGATCATCGGGATAGAGCCCGAAGCGAGCAGGGCATGGCGCAGGTTGTGCGCATCCAGGGTCAGGTAACGCGAAGGGAAGTCGCTCAGCGCGCCCAGCGGCGGCGGTAAACGCGCATCGTGCAGGATCACCCGTTCGAAGTGTCGGGCCAGGCGCGAGCGCCCCAACAGGTTGCTGCCGATCACCGAAGACAATCCCAGCCCGAGGGCGCCGCGGTGATCGTGCTGGAGCAGGCCATGGCTTTTCACCACGACGATATTCAGGCGGTAATGCGCATTGCTCAGCACCTGCTCGTCCTGGTCCTGCAGCAGTTGTTCGAGCATCGCGCGGCAGCTGCGCGACACCTCGGCCATGCTCACGCCTTTGGCGAAGCGTTGTTCGGTGTACAGCTCACCGAGGCGGCGAATGCCGGCCGCCGCATCCGGCAAGCAGGCGCTGGCGAAGCGCCAGGAGCCGATGGAGGCGCCGATCAGCGAGCGCTCGCGCGGTGCGCGCCTCAGCCAGTCGCCGAATAGCGCCAGATCCAGGCCCTGGATGCCCAGCGCTTTGGGGCCGCCAGCAGCGCCTGGCAGCGTACCCACGTCGGCTGGCAGCAAGCCGCGTTCGCGTATCCGTGTCATGGCTCGTGGCCCGGCTTTGATCGTCAGGGCCGGGGCTTTGATCAGAATCGCACTCATGCTGGTCTCCATCGCGCAAGGCAGCGATTATAGAGGGCTCGCCGCCCAGGCCAAGCGACTTCAGGCGGTGAATGATGTGTAGTCAATCATTGCGCGGTGGTTCAATTCAGCTTGAATTAAGTCCGGCGCAGTACCTTGAACCTGTCGAAAGCAAACCCTTCAAGGAGATTGAACATGAAAGCCTTTACTGCATTATTCACCGCCGCTGCGCTGACACTCACCGCCGGGTTCGCCCTGGCTCGCGATCTGGGCCCGGACGAAGCGCTTAAATTGCGCGACGCGGGTACCATCCAGTCGTTCGAAAAACTCAATGCCGCCGCCCTGGCGCAGCATGCCGGCGGCAAGATCGAAGAAACCGAGCTGGAAGAGGAATACGGCCGTTACGTTTACCAGGTCGAAGTTCGCGACGCCCAGGGCGTGCAGTGGGATATCGAATTGGATGCCAGCAATGGTCAGGTACTCAAGAACCAACAGGACAGTTAATGAGAACAACGGCTTTGGCTTATCGCCCGCTCCTGGGACTGTTGCTGATCACGCTGACGTTTGGCAGCAGCGCCCGTGATCTGGATCAGGACGAAGCGCTGCGCCTGCGTCGCGAGGGGGCGATTCTGCCCCTCGAACAGATGCTGGTCGTGGCGCTGGAGCGCTATCCGGGAGCCGTTCTGCTGGAAGTCGAATTGGAAGAAGAGCAGGGCGTTCTGGTTTATGAGGTCGAGCTGGTGACGGTGCAAGGTGTCGTCCGCGAGCTGGAGCTGGACGCCCAGAACGCCGAGCTGCTCAAGGACGAGGTGGAAGACTGAATGCGCCTGTTACTGGTAGAGGACCACGTGCCTCTGGCCGACGAGCTGCTCGTCGGCCTGGCCCGTCAAGGCTATGCGGTCGATTGGTTGGCGGATGGTCGCGATGCCGCCTTCCAGGGCGCTTGCGAGCCTTATGACCTGATCGTTCTCGACCTCGGCTTGCCCGGCAAGCCGGGACTGGAGGTGTTGCAGGAATGGCGCGCGGGCGGCATGAGCGCGCCGGTACTGATTCTCACCGCGCGCGGTTCATGGGCTGAGCGCATCGAAGGACTCAAGGCCGGGGCGGACGATTACCTGAGCAAACCCTTCCACCCGGAAGAGCTGCAACTGCGCATCCAATCGCTGTTGCGTCGCGCCCACGGGCTGGCCAACCACCGGCAACTGCAAGCCGCCGGTTTGCAATTGGACGAGGGGCGCCAGTGCGTCAGCCGGGGCGACGAGGAGATCGAATTGACGGCGGCGGAATTTCGTCTGCTGCGCTATTTCATGCTGCATGTCGGGCAGATCCTCTCGAAAAGCCATTTGGCCGAACACCTTTACGATGGCGAAAGCGAGCGCGACTCGAATGTCATCGAAGTGCATGTCAATCACCTGCGCCGCAAGCTGGGACGCGAGGTGATCGAGACCCGGCGTGGGCAGGGTTATCGGCTCGGCGGAGGCGCCGCTTGAAGTCGATGCAACGACGCTTGAGCCTCGGGCTGCTCAGCGTGTTGGTGGTGGTCGGCCTGTTGTTTGCGCAAAGCAGTTTGTGGCTGTTCGACCACAGCTTGCGGCGCTATTTGCAGGCCGGACTAAAGGATGACGCGCAGACCCTGCTCGCTGCGCTGGTACGTGGGCCGGGCGGGGTGCAACTGGACGAGCAGCGCCTTAGCGCGGCCTATCAACGGCCTTATTCCGGGCAGTATTTTCGTATCGATTTTGCCGATGAAACCTGGCGTTCGCGCTCTTTATGGGATCGGGAACTCTCCATGGCCGCCGAGCCCGGCCTGCAAACGCAGTTGGGCGATGGTCCCCAGGGGCAGTTGCTGCTGACCTATCGCGCGGACTTCCAGCGCTTCTCCCAGCCGCTGTCGATTCATGTGGCCAGGGATTACACCCCGATTTTGCAAAGTTTCCGCCGTGCGCAGCATGTCGCCCTGGGGGTTGGCCTGGCGGCGCTGGCGTTGATCCTGCTGTTGCAGCGCCTGACGGTGCGCCGCGCCTTGCGCCCTTTGGAGCTGGTGCGGCAACAGGTCGAGCAGTTGCAGCAAGGCCAGCGCGAAGCGCTGGATACCCAGGTACCGGAAGAGCTGACGGCATTGGTGGGGCAGATCAATCACCTCCAGGCCCATACCGAAGATACCTTGAAGCGCTCGCGCAATGCGCTGGGCAATCTCGGCCATGCCCTGAAAACGCCGCTGGCGGTATTGTTCGGCCTGGCCTCGCGGGAGGCGTTTGATCGCCACCCCGCGTTGCGCGCGAGCCTTATCGAGCAATTGCAGCAGATCGAGCAGCGTTTGGCACGGGAGCTGGGGCGCGCGCGCCTGGCGGGCGAGGCGTTGCCGGGAGCGCACTTCGCATGCGCCGAAGAGTTGCCGAACCTGTTCTCCACCTTGGCCATGATTCATGGCCGCGAGCTGCAGATGGACTGGCACGCCGCGCCAGACTTGCGCCTGCCCTGGGATCGCGAGGATCTACTGGAATTGCTCGGTAACCTGCTGGACAACGCCTGCAAATGGGCGCGCAGCAAGGTGTGCCTGCATATCGAACGCACGGACAGCGCTTATGTGCTGACTATCGATGACGACGGTGCGGGTATTCCCATGGGGCAGCGAGAAGAGGTGTTGAGCCGAGGCGCACGCCTCGACGAGCAGGTCGCAGGTCATGGCTTGGGTCTGGGCATTGTGCGCGATATCGTCGACGCCTGGGCTGGCAGCCTGGCATTGCTCGATAGCGAGTTGGGCGGTCTGTGCGTACGCATCGAGTTACCCTTACGGGCGGTGCCGAGAGCCGAGCCACTATCCGCCAGCTTGCGGGCCAGCGGGTAACGCCCGCCAGGTCGGTTGCTCGCTCTACATCCCGTTGGCAAATGCCGCATCGCTCATATCGATGGCTTCGCGCACGGGTTTTAGCGCGATTGCATATTTCGTCAGAATATCCAGCGCGTAATCGATTCGTGCGCGTAGGCGCTGATCGTCTTCGCTGGCCGCTTGCGGCATGTTCAGACGCTGCTCGACCTGACGCACGATCAAGTGTTCGGGCAGGTAGCACAACCGGCAATTCTTGTAGCTGGAGGCACGCAGTTCGCTGATCGGGTAGGCGCCGCCGATGCCCGAGGAAACGCCGACCAGCAAGCCGGGCTTGTGCGCCAACTCGGCTTTACTGGCGTAGATGAAGAAATTCTTGATCGCCGGGCAGGCCATGCCATTCCACTCGGGGGCGACTATCACCAGCGCGTCCGCGTCTTTCAACTGCTGGCTGTACAGGCTCCAGGGGCCGGCATCCTCGGACGGCCACAAGGGCAACGGCGCCAGCCCAAGGTCGATGACACCGCTCGACTCCTCGCTGGTTTGCCCGAGTTGAATCAAGCGTTGGCGCAGAAAGCGCGCGACTTTGCCGGACTGACTGTTGCTGCGACCGGAGCCGGCCACCAGAACGATATTGAGCATGCTCTGTTCCCTGAAATAAACGCGCGCCAGACCGGCCGGCGCGCAATTGGACGGGCGCCGATCGGGCGCTGGAGAGGCTGTTATACGCGGAAATGATCCATAAGGCCTTGTTGATGGTTGGCCAGGCTGTTGAGGTTCTGCGTGACTTGTGCCGATTCGTCGGCCTTGTTGGAGATCGATTCGGTGACGTCGCGAATCGACGCGACATTGCGGTTGATCTCCTCGGCCACCGAGCTTTGTTCCTCGGCGGCGCTGGCAATCTGCATGTTCATGTCGGTAATGACGCTGACCGCTTGGCTGATGCGTTGCAGCGCGGCTACGGCGAGCTCGACTTGGTCGACGCTGCCCTGCGCCTGGCGATGGCTGCTGTGCATGGTGCTAACCACCTCGCGGGTGCCGCTCTGCAAGCCTTCGATGACCTGGCGGATCTCCTCCACCGAGTCCTGGGTGCGCTTGGCCAGGTTGCGCACTTCGTCGGCGACCACGGCGAAGCCGCGACCGGCTTCGCCCGCCCGCGCCGCCTCGATGGCGGCGTTCAGGGCCAGCAGATTAGTCTGTTCGGCGATGGAGCGGATCACTTCGAGTACTGAACCGATTTTTTCGCTGCTGGTGGCCAGGCCTTCGACTTCCTGCATGGCCACGTTCATTTCGTTGGCCAGCAGTTCGATGCTCGAAGTGGTCTTGTCGATCACGCTGAGGCCTTCGCGGGTAGCCGCATCCGCGCTACGTGCGGCTTCGGCGGCCTGGGCGGCGTTGTGCGCGACGTCCTGGGCGGTGGCGCTCATCTCTTGGAAGGCGGTGGCGACCTGATCGACCTCGCGGAACTGCTGTTGCATGCCTGCGCTGGTCTGATTGGCGATCTCGGACGACTGGTCCGCGGTATTGCGCGCATCCTGCACGCTGCGTTTGACATCGGCGATGATCGGTTGGAGTTTGTCGAGGAAGCGGTTGAACCAGCCGGCCAGTTCGCCCAACTCATCCTGCTTGGCGTATTCCAGGCGGCGGGTCAGGTCGCCTTCGCCGCTGGCGATATTCTTCAACATGGCGGCGACGCCGAGGATCGGCCGGGTCACCCCCAGCGCCGTGAGCCAGATCAGCAGTATGCCGATGACCCCGGCGGCGAGGCCGAGGCCCAGGGAAATGGCGGTGTTGCGGCTGCTCAGCGAGTCCAGTTGTTCTTCGAGTTGAATGGCCGGTCGCAGCAAGACATCCTCGGGCACTTCGACCAAAACGCCCCAGGGCTTGGACTCGGGCGTCGGCAGCAAGGGCATCAGCACTTGCAGGTTGCCCTGGTGATGCAGCACTTGCGGCTGGTTGCTAGCGATCAGCTTGATCATTTCCGCGTGCTGGTCGGCAAATGCCTTGTCCAGTTTGCCGCCCAGCAGGTTGCTGTCGCGGCTGTGGCCGGCGAGCAGGCCGGAGGGGCTGATAATGCTGACATGCCCCTGGCCATCGAAGAGTTCGCTATTGGCCTGCATGCTGATGTCCTGCATGTTGGCCAGGGCGATATCGACGCCCAGCACGCCGATAATCTTGCCTTTCTCCTCGAGGGGAAAGGCGATGCTGGTCATCAGGATCTTCACCCCGTCGGCTTCGTCGATATAGGGCTCCAGCAGGCAGGTCTTGGCGGTTTTGATCGGGCAGGTGAACCAGGCGTTGTAGGGCGAGCCGCTGATGCCTGGGGTGGTATCGGCAAGGTTCGCCTCGGTCATGGTTTCGGAACTGAGTTCGCCGCTTTTGCTCTGCGACCAGTAGAGCGCGTAACGCCCGCTGTCGTTGCTGCCCAGTTCGGGCATGTCGCCGAACAGGCTGTCCTTGCCATCCAGCCCCTCAGGTTCGAAGGCCACATAGATGCCGAGCAGGCTGCGGTTGGCTTCCAGGGCGCTGCGGATCTGCCGGGTCAGGTCTTCACGCAGGTCGAAGGCATCGAGAAAACGCTTCTGCGCCTGCTCGCGAATGAACAGTACCTGCTTGGCTGCGCCCTTGCCGTATTGATAAGCATCCATGAAGTAGCGTTGCATGAGCAGCGCCTGGGACTGGGCGCGTGCCTCCATGCGCAATTGCGCCGACTCTTCGAGCATTTTGCTGCTCACCTGTTTGACCAGGCTGGAACTTCGCGAGGCCTGCAGCACCGAAGCGCCGACCAGCACTGCCACGATGCTCAACAAACACAGGCCTGCGAGCAGGGTGATCTTCAGTTGGATCGAGAGTCGGCTGAACGGCATGTTTGGGACCTTATTCTTCTATGCAGGCTATATGCGCCTATCGGCGGCGCCGGGGCTTTCTTTAGTCAAGCGTAGCAAGTGCGGGGGCATCCAGGTCGGGCAGGCCTCCGATAAGACGCAACCATGCACGATCGAGTCGAAAGAACATAACTAACCCGTGCATTCGCTGGCGAATCGCCTATTTTCCCAGCACTTGCGGGCCTGCTTCCCGCGCCGCTATGAGCTGGCAAAGGACGTTTTTTGTTCGCACTCGCCCGGGTTAGCGCTGACTAAAGGAGATCAGGCGCCACAGGCACATGCGAAGCAGATGAACAATGAACAGGTGGAAGCTAAGGTTTTTCTCGGGCTCTTGCTGGGGGTATCGCTGGCATTTGGCTGGATACTTTGGCCGTTCTATGGCGCCGTGTTTTGGGCGGTCATCCTGGCGATTCTGTTCGCCCCTGTGCAGCATCGCCTGCTGCGGCGCTTCAATGGTCGGCGTACCTTAGCGGCCGTCAGTACCACCTTGCTCTGCGTGCTGTTGGTGGTGCTGCCGGTGATCATGATCACCGGGTTGCTGGTGCAGGAAGTCGGCCTCGTTTACACCCGTCTCGAGCGCGGCGAATTGGACCTCGGCGCTTTTGTGGCCGAGATCAAGGACGCCTTGCCGCCGGTGGTGCAGCGCCAGTTGAATCGCTTCGGGTTGGGCGACTGGGGGAGTTTGCGCGAGACGCTTTCGGATTATGCGCGTCAGGGCAGCCGTTACCTGGCGACCAAGGCATTCAGTTTTGGCCAGGGTACGTTCGAGTTCGTGATCAGTTTCTTCGTCATGCTGTATTTGTTGTTCTTTCTGATTCGCGATGGCGTCGAACTGGTGGCGCGGATCAAACAAGCAATGCCGCTGAGTGCCGCGCACCAGCGCCGGTTATTCAGTAAATTCGCCCGTGTGGTGCGGGCGACGATCAAGGGCAATATCGTGGTTGCGGTCACCCAGGGCGCGTTGGGCGGCCTGATTTTCTGGATATTGGGCATTCCCAGCGCCTTGCTCTGGGGCGTGCTGATGACCTTTCTTTCGCTGCTCCCGGCGGTTGGCGCGGGGCTTATCTGGACGCCGGTCGCCTTGTATTTTCTGTTCAGCGGGGCGCCGACCCAGGCGCTGGTGCTGACCCTTTACGGGATCGGGGTGATTGGCTTGGTGGACAATATCCTGCGGCCGATTCTGGTCGGTAAGGACACCAAGTTGCCCGATTATCTGGTGCTGATCTCAACTCTCGGTGGTCTGTCGCTGTTCGGCTTGAACGGCTTCGTCATCGGTCCGTTGATCGCGGCGCTGTTTATTTCCTGCTGGGCCATGTTCGGTTCTGAGGAAGAGGACGAACCGGTCGTCGTGTTGAGCAACTCCCAGGCGTTGCCCGTCGTTGCGCCTAAGGGCGAGGAGGACAGTTGACCAGCTTGGCGCGTGCTGGAGTCTCTATCGGTCGCCGATTGGCCTAGGCCGGTCCGCGTTTACCGTGGGTTTGGGTAATACCGATAACCGCGGCGCCCGTAAAAAAACCGGCAATCGCCGGTTTTTTTACGCTTGGCTTTTATCGAACAAGGGTGGCCAAGCCAGCCTGTTGCACGATATCCAATAGTGGCTGTGGATAGACGCCGAGGAAGAAAGCGAGCAGGGCAACGAACAACAGCATGATGCCGCCCGCGCGTTGGCCCCAATTGAAGGGCGCATCGTGACGGCGCAAGTTGGGCTCGTTGAGGAACAGCGTCACCACCACCCGCAGGTAATAGAACACGGCGATGGCACTGCCCAGCACCAGCGCGCCGAGCAACCACCAGAGCTGAGCCTGCACGCCTGCGGCGACCACGTAGAATTTGCCGATAAAGCCGGCGGTCAGCGGAATACCGGCCAGTGACAGCATCATCACGGTCAGAACGGCAGTCAGGTAAGGGCGGCGCCAGAACAGGCCACGGTATTCGTAGAGCGCATCGGCATCGCGGCCGCTATAGGGTGTGGACATCAGTGTCACCACGCCGAACGCGCCAAGGCTGGTCAGCACATAGGTGGCCAGGTACACGCCGATCGCTTCGACGGCCAGACCCTTGCTGGCGATCAACGCCACCAGCAGATAGCCGAAGTGCGCGATCGAGGAATAACCGAGCAGGCGCTTGAGGTTGCTTTGCAGCAAGGCCAGCAGGTTGCCGAACAGAATCGAGGCGATGGCGATGACCGTCAGCAGGTCGTTCAGCCAACCGCCCGCGGTAGCCGGCGACAGCTGATAAAGCCGCAGCAGTACCGCGAACACCGCGACCTTGCTGGCGGTGGCGAGAAACGCCGCCACGGGGGCCGGGGCGCCCTCGTAGACGTCCGGTGTCCACAGGTGGAAGGGCACCAGTGACAGCTTGAAGGCCAGGCCGATCAACATCATGCCGATGCCGATCTGCACCAGCAGCCCGCTGCCGCCGGCCGCCAGGCTGGCGCCGATTCCGGCAAAGCTCAAGCTACCCGATTCGGCGTAGAGCAGCGCCATGCCGAACAGCAGAAACGCACTGCCCGCGGCCGACAACACCATGTACTTGATACCGGCTTCCAGCGAACGCTTGTTGAAGAAGGCATAGGCGACCATGCCGTATACCGGGACCGACAGCAGCTCCAGGCCGATGAACAGCCCCGCCAGGTGCTGTGCGCTGACCAGTACCAGGCCGCCAAGGGCCGACAGCAGCATCAGCAGGTACATTTCCTCGCGGTTGCCGGGATAGCCCCTCTGTCCGGACTCGCCGTTGCTGACCGTCGCCTCGCCCAGGTACGCATGAGTCAGGGTCACGCAGGCCAACGTGGCGACAAGCACCATCGCCATGTAGTAGTAGGCGAAGTTATCGATCAGCAATAACGGCGTCACCTGCAATGGTGTGGCTTCGATGGCCGGAATGATCGACAGCAGGGTCAGGTTGAGCCCCAGCACCGACAATACGAAGGTGAGGCTGTGATTGCGCTTCCAGGCGATCGCCAGCATCACCAGGATAATTGTGGCGCTGATGACCAAAAGCGGCAGCAGGGCGATGAGGTGTTGAACAGTAAATTGCATATCGCTGCTTTCCATTACAGGCTACCGGGCCGGGCGAGTTGATCGAGGGCGTTGCTCATCCACTGCTGCACGCCTTGCATGCTGGCGGCCGAGGTATCGAGTACTGGCTGCGGATAGACGCCGAGCAGGATCAACAGCAGCGCCAGCAGCAACACCATGCCCAGCTCGCGGGCTTTCAGCGCGAACAGCGGTTCCTGGGATTTCACCGGCCCGAAATAAGCGCGGTGGATCATGATCAGCGAATAGACCGAGCCGAACACCAGACCGCTGGTCGCGATGACGGTGATCCAGGGCGCTGCCGGGAAGCTGCCGATCAGAATCAGGAACTCGCCGACGAAGTTACCGGTGCCCGGTAGGCCCAGCGCCGCCGCGGCGAAGAACAGGCTGAGCGCGGGCAGCCATGGCAGACGTGCCCAGATGCCGCCCATTTCGCGCATGTCGCGGGTGTGCAGGCGCTCGTAGAGCTGACCGCAGAGGATAAACAACGCCGCCGCCGACAGGCCATGGGCGAGCATCTGCACCACCGCACCCTGCAGGGCGATCTGGCTGCCGGAGTAGATCGCGATCAGCACGAAGCCCATGTGCGACACGCTGGAGTAGGCGACCAGGCGCTTGATATCGGTCTGCGCGAACGACAGCAGCGCGCCGTAGAGAATGGCGAATACCCCGAGGCCCATGGCGATCGGTGCGAACTCCGCCGAAGCATTGGGAAACAGCGGCAGGGCGAAACGCATCAAGCCATAAGCGGCGGTTTTCAGCAGGATACCGGCCAGGTCCACCGAGCCGGCCGTTGGCGCCTGGGCGTGGGCGTCCGGCAGCCAGGAATGGAACGGCACCACCGGAAACTTCACCGCGAAGGCGATGAAGAAACCCAGCATCAGCAGGTATTCGGTGCCAGGCGCGAGTTCGGTGCGCAGCAGGTCGGCGTAGTTGAACGTGAGTACGCCGGTCTGGTTGAAGTGCACGAACACCAGCGCCAGGATCGCCACCAGCATGATCAGGCCGCTGGCCTGGGTGTAGATGAAGAACTTGGTGGCGGCGGTAATCCGGGTCTTGCCGGCGCTGCCGCTATGACCCCAGAGCGCGATGAGGAAATACATCGGCACCAGCATCATTTCCCAGAAGAAGAAGAATAGAAACAGGTCGATGGCGAGAAATACCCCGACCACGCCGCCGAGAATCCACATCAGGTTGAGGTGGAAGAAGCCGACGCGGTTCTGGATTTCGTTCCATGAGCACAGTACCGACAACACGCCGAGCAGGCCGGTGAGGCTGATCATCAACACCGAGAGGCCATCGAGCGCCAGGTGCACACTGATGCCGAAGCGCTCTATCCATGGCACCTGGAATTCCGCGGCCCAGGCCGGATCGGCGCCAGGCGCGGGTGCCAGGCTGAAGTCGGCGCTGGCCCAGAGCCATAGGCCCAGGCCGAACAGCAGGGTCATGGTCAGTAGCGCGATCCAGCGCGGCAAGGTATTGCCGGAACGCTCGACGAGCCAGCACAACAGGCCGCCGATAAAAGGGATCAGGATTAGCCAAGGCAGAATCATGATGGGCGGGGTTCCTTTCGCAAAATAGGCATAGTCGATCAGGCCAGCATGACGGCGGCGAGCACCAGTACTGCGCCGCCAACCAGCGACACCGCATACCAGCGCAATTGTCCGGTTTCACTGCGGCTCAGCAGGCCGTGTCCGCCACGCGCCAGGTGCGGGATGACGCCGATGCTGCTGTCGATCGGGTCGTGACCGAGCAGGCGGCAGGCCAGTAGATAAGGTTTGACGAACAGCTTGTCGTACAGCCAATCGAAGCCCCAGGCGGCAAACCACCAGGCGCCGAGGAAACGGCCGGGACCGCTCTGGGCGACGGCGCTGACAACCCGGCGCTGGCCGAGAAACAGCAGCGCGGCAAGCAGAATGCCGGCCAGGGCGATAGCGCCCGAGGCGATTTCCAGGCTGTGCTTGGCATCGCCTCCGGCATGGCCGACGCTCTGCGGCAACACACCCGCCAGCGGTGGGCTGATCAGCGCGCCGATAAAGGTCGACAGCACAATCAGGGTCACCAGCGGCAGCCAATGGGCGACGCCATGGCCCGCATGGGCCTCGGTCTTCTGCTCGCCGTGGAAGGCGACGAAGATCAGGCGGAAGGTGTAGATCGAGGTCAGGAACGCCCCTGCCAGGCCCGCATACAACAGCCATTGATGGCCGCTGGCGAAGGCTTCCCAGAGAATTTCGTCCTTGGAGTAGAAGCCTGCGGTGATCAGCGGCAACGCCGCCAGAGCCGAGCCGCCAACGATGAAGCTGGCGTAGGCCAACGGCAATTTCTTCCATAGCCCGCCCATCTTGAAGATGTTCTGCTCGTGGTGGCAGGCGTTGATCACCGCACCGGAGGCGAGGAACAGCAAGGCCTTGAAGAACGCGTGGGTCATCAGGTGGAAGATCGCCGCGTCCCAGGCCCCCACACCCAGCGCCAGGAACATATAGCCGATCTGGCTCATGGTCGAGTAGGCGAGGATACGCTTGATGTCGGTCTGCACCAGGGCGGCGAAACCGGCCAGCACCAGGGTCACGCCGCCGACGATGCCTACCAGTTCGAGAATCCCCGGGGTGAGGATAAACAGACCGTGGGTGCGGGCGATCAGGTAGACGCCGGCGGTGACCATGGTCGCCGCGTGGATCAGTGCGGAAACCGGGGTCGGGCCGGCCATGGCGTCGGCCAGCCAGGTTTGCAGCGGCAGCTGGGCGGACTTGCCGACCGCGCCGCCGAGCAGCATCAGGGTGGCGATCCACAGCCAGCTATCGCCGGCTACGTACTTCTGCGGCGCCAGCACCATCAGTTCCTGGATGTTCAGGGTGCCGAGGTTGAGGAACAGGATGAACAGGCCGATGGCCATGAACACGTCGCCGATACGGGTGACCACGAAGGCCTTGAGTGCGGCGTTGCCGTTGTTCGGGTTGCTGTAATAGAAGCCGATCAGCAGGTAGCTGCACAGGCCCACGCCTTCCCAGCCGAAGTACAGGAACAGCAGGTTGTCGCCGAGTACCAGCAGCAGCATGCTGAAAATGAACAGGTTGGTGTAGGCGAAGAACCGCGAATAACCCTCTTCTCCGCGCATGTACCAGGAGGCGAACAAATGGATCAGAAAGCCCACCCCGGTGACCACGCCGAGCATGGTCAGCGACAGGCCATCCAGATACAGGGTGAAACTCGGGGCGAAGCCCTCGACGCTCATCCATTGCCAAAGCAGTTGGGTGTAAACGCCATCCGGCGGCGGGGCGACGTTGAACTGCCAGATGATCCAGGCTGTCGTCAGGGCGGACAAACCGACCGAGCCGACGCCGATGATCGCCGCGGTGGTTTCCGTGAAACGTCCGCGCGAGAAGGCCAGGATGAACCAGCCGAGCAGCGGGAAGAGGAAGGTCAGAAATAGAAGGTTCATCCGCGCATCTCGCTGGCTGCGTCGATATCGAGGGTGTTGAAGCGGCGGTACAGCTGCAGCAGGATCGCCAGGCCGATGCTGGCCTCGGCCGCGGCCAGGGTGATCACCAGAATGAACATGATCTGGCCATCGGCCTGGGCCCAGCGGGCGCCGGCGACGACGAAAGCCAGTGCGGCGGCGTTCATCATCACTTCCAGGCTCATCAACACGAATAGGATATTGCGGCGCACCATCAGGCCGACCAACCCCAGGCTGAACAGCACGGCGGCCAGCGCCAGGCCGTGTTCCATTGGAATGCCGCTCATGGCTTGGCCTCCTTGGCTTCCTGGCGGCCCAGGTGGTAGGCGGCCACCAGCGCGGCGAGCAACAGCATCGAGGCCAGTTCTACCGCCAGCAGATAAGGGCCGAACAGGCCGATACCGACCGTTTTGGCGTCAACGGTGGTGTGGCCGATGCCGGCACCGCTCGGGCTGGCGAAGAGCACGTAGAGCAGTTGCCCGAGCAATAGCGCCGACAGCAGCGCCGGGCCGAACCAGATGCCGGGCGTCAGCCACTTTTTCTCCTGCTCGACCGCGGCGGGGCCGAGGTTGAGCATCATCACCACGAACACGAACAGCACCATGATCGCACCGGCATAGACGATGATTTCCAGGGCGCCGGCGAAGGGTGCGCCCAGGCTGAAAAACACCATGGATACGGCCAACAGCGAAATGATCAGGTAGAGCAGGGCGTGCACCGGATTGGTCCCGGTCACCACCCGCAGAGTGGCCATGACGGCCACGCCTGCGGCGAAATAAAAAGCGAATTCCACGAACGTCTCCTTACGGCAGCAGCCCTTTAACGTTGATCGGCTCGGCCTCGTTCTGCGCGGCCCCTTTCGGCTTGCCGGCAATAGCCAGGCCGGCGACGCGGTAGAAGTTGTAATCGGGGTTCTTGCCAGGGCCGGAAATCAGCAGGTCTTCCTTCTCGTACACCAGGTCCTGGCGCTTGAACTCGCCCATCTCGAAGTCCGGCGTGAGCTGGATCGCGGTAGTCGGGCAGGCTTCCTCGCATAAACCGCAAAAGATGCAGCGCGAGAAGTTGATGCGGAAGAATTCCGGGTACCAGCGACCGTCGTCGGTCTCGGCTTTCTGCAAGGCAATGCAGCCAACCGGGCAAGCCACCGCGCAGAGGTTGCAGGCCACGCAGCGTTCCTCGCCGTCCGGGTCGCGGGTCAGCACGATGCGACCGCGGTAACGCGGCGGCAGGTAGACCGCTTCTTCCGGGTACTGCAGGGTGTCGCGCTTGCGGAAGCCGTGGGAGAACACCATTACCAGGCTGCGCAGCTGGGTGTAGGTGCCGATCACGACGT
This sequence comes from uncultured Pseudomonas sp., assembly GCA_966210885.1. Taxonomy (GTDB): domain Bacteria; phylum Pseudomonadota; class Gammaproteobacteria; order Pseudomonadales; family Pseudomonadaceae; genus Aquipseudomonas. The sequence goes on along the minus strand of CBIHLQ010000006.1, from coordinate 119,616 downwards.
CTTTGATGTATCTGAACATGGGTTTCTCCTTACTGGGCCGCGGCCAGCACGAGTGCGCCGGTCACCAGCAGGTTGATCAGAGTCAGCGGTAGGCAGAACTTCCAGCTGAACGCCATCACCTGGTCATAGCGCGGGCGCGGAATAGAGGCGCGCAGCAGGATGAACAACATGATGAAGAAGCAGGTTTTCAAGGCGAACCAGATGAACGGAATCTGCGGCAGAATGCCGAAAGGCCCGTGCCAACCGCCGAAGAACAACGTCACCAGCAGCGCGGAAATGGTCACGATGCCGATGTATTCACCGACGAAGAACATGCCCCATTTCATCCCGGCGTATTCGATGTGGTAACCGTCGGCGAGCTCCTGTTCGGCTTCCGGCTGGTCGAAGGGGTGCCGGTGAGTCACCGCCACGCCTGCAATGAAGAAGGTACAGAAGCCGAAGAACTGCGGAATGATGAACCACAGGTTTTCCGCCTGGTAGTCGACGATGTCGCGCATGTTGAACGAGCCGACCTGGGCGACTATGCCCATCAGCGCCAAGGCCAGGAACACCTCGTAGGAGATGGTCTGGGCGGTGGCGCGCAGGCTGCCGAGCAAGGCGAACTTGTTGTTACTGGACCAACCGGCGAACAGCACGGCATAAACAGACAAACCCGCCATGGCGAAGAAGAACAGGATGCCGATGTTCAGATCCGCGACGCCCCAGGTCGGGGTGATGGGAATGATCGCGAAAGCCAGGAGCATGGCGCTCATGGCAATGATCGGCGCCAGGATGAAGATCGCCTTGTCGGCGAACGGCGGCGTCCAGTCTTCCTTGAAAAACATCTTCAGCATGTCCGCGGCGATCTGGAACATACCGAAGGGCCCGACCCGGTTGGGGCCGTAACGGTCCTGCCACCAGCCGAGCAGGCGGCGTTCGACGAAGCTGAGCAGGGCGCCGGTAATCACCACCGCCAACAGGATGACGATGGACTTCATCACGGCAATAAGGATTTCGCTCAATTCAGGCGTCAGCCAGCTCATTGTGCGGCCTCCTCAATCGAGGTTGCCAACGCGCCGCCGGTCAGCGCCGGAATACCCGGCAGGCCGACGGGCAAGCCGATCAAGCCGACAGCCAGTTCGTCCCGCACGCTCAATGGCAGACGCAGCGTCTGGCCGTTTACCCCGACCGCGAGCAAAGCGCCGTCGTTGACGCCCAGGCGCTGGGCTTCGAGCGGCGCCATGGCCACATACGCTTGGCCCATGCGCTCCTGGATCGGGGTTGCGCGGGCGGAGGTTTCTTCACTGCCGAACAGATGATGCAGCGCCACTATCTGCCAGGTACCTGCAGCCGGGCTGAATGCGTTGTTCGGGGTGAACCAGGGCAGCGTCTGGCCTTTGGCTTCGATCAGGCGTACGCCTGGATCGCCGGCGCGCAGATGGCCGCCGACTTCGTCCTGGAATTTGTTCCAGGCCTGCGGCGAGTTCCAACCCGGCGACCAGGCGAAGGGAATCTGCTGGCGGTCCTCCTTGCTGCCCGAATAGCCTTCCATGGAAAAGGCGAAAGCCGAATCCTGATCCTGTGGCTGACGTGGCTCGTGCACGCTGATATCGGCGCGCATCGCCGTACGGCCGCTGTAGCGATGCGGTTCGCGCGCCAGCTTCATGCCCTTGATGCGGAACGAGGCCGCCGGCGCCGCTTCGCCAATACGCGCGAGCAGGGGGTTGCTGGCGGCGCAGGCGGCGGTCACTGCGTCCAGCTGGGTCCAGTCGACGGCCTTGCCGAGCAGAGTGCTGTGCAGCGCATGCAGCCAGCGCCAGCCCTCGCGAATCAGAATCGAGGAATCGTAATAGGACGGCTCGAATACCTGGAAGAAGCGTTGGGCACGGCCCTCCTGGCTGACCAGGGTGCCATCGCCTTCGGCGAAGCTGGCGGCCGGTAACAGCAGGTGGGCCTTGGCCGTGGTGGCGGTCGCCTGGTGATCGGCAACTATCACCACCTTGGCGGCCGCCAATGCGGCATCGACCTTGGCGGCCTCGGCGCGGCGATACAGGTCGTTCTCCAGCACCACCAGCGCATCGGCCTGGCCGGAGCTGAGTGCGTCCAGCGCCGCGTCTAGGGATTTTTCGGCGAAGTCGTCGGCCATCAACAGGGCCAGGCCCATGCTGTTGGCTTCGGGCACGACCAGGCTGATCGAGCCGCTCTTCTGACGATTCTTCAGGGCGCCGGCGATATTGCCTGCAGCTTCGATCAGCGCCTGGCTGCCGAGGGAGGCGCCGGCAACGAGCAACGGGCGCTGGGCGGCCAGCAGGGCAGCGGCGATACGCTGCACCAGTTCGGCAGCCTCCGGCTCCAGGCCGGTTACGGCCGGGGCGCTCGGGTCGATGGCGTGGGCGACCGCGAAGCCGATGCGCGCCAGGTCGTCGGGGGCGGCGTGCACGCACTGCTCGGCGATGTCGTCCAGGCGCGTGGCGCTAACGCTGGCGATGAACAGCGGATGGAGCGCGCTCTGGGCGACGTTCTGCACCGCCGCGATATGCCACTCCTGAATGCGCATGGCAGCGGCCATTTCGGTGGCTTTGCCTTTCACCGCCTGACGCAGGGCCAAGGCCAGGCGTGCAGCGGTCTGGGTCAGGTCCTCGCCGAGGACGAACACCGCGTCGTGGTTTTCCACGTCGCGCAAGGTCGGCACGGGCAAGGGGCCGTTCAGCAACAGGTCGCGAATCAGGCGCAGGTTGTTCTGTTCGTTGGCTTCGATGCCGGAATAGAAGTGCTCGTGGCCCACCAGTTGACGCAGGGCGAAGTTGCTTTCCAGGCTGGCGCGCGGAGAGCCGATGCCGATGACCTTGCGGTTTTTCAGCAGCGCGGCGGCCTGGTCGAGCGCCGAGTCGATGCCCATGGTCATCTTGCTCAGCATCATCATCGGCTGGCGCGGACGGTCGTTGCGGTTGACGTAGCCATAGCCGAAGCGGCCGCGATCGCAGAGGAAATACTGATTCACATCGCCGTTGAAGCGGTTCTCGATGCGGCGGATCTCGCCATAGCGCTCGCCGGGGCTGGTGTTGCAGCCGCTCGAACAGCCATGACAGATGCTCGGTGAGAATTGCATGTCCCACTTGCGGTTGTAGCGCTCGGAGTGGGTCTTGTCGGTGAACACACCGGTCGGGCAGACCTCGACCAGGTTGCCGGCGAATTCGCTTTCCAGGGTGCCGTCTTCGACCCGGCCGAAGTAGACGTTGTCGTGGGCGCCGAATACGCCGAGGTCGGTGCCGCCAGCGTAGTCCTTGTAGTAACGCACGCAGCGGTAGCAGGCGATGCAGCGGTTCATCTCGTGGGCGATAAACGGGCCGAGTTCCTGGTTCTGGTGGGTACGCTTGCTGAAGCGGTAACGGCGGGTGTTATGACCGGTCATCACGGTCATGTCCTGCAGGTGGCAATGGCCGCCTTCCTCGCACACCGGGCAGTCGTGCGGGTGGTTGGTCATCAGCCACTCGACGACGCTGGCGCGAAACTGCTTGGCCTCCTCGTCGTCGATGGAGATCCAGGTGTTGTCGGTGGCGGGCGTCATGCAGGACATCACCAGACGACCGCGGGTGTCGTTCTCGTCGGTGTACTGCTTGACCGCGCATTGGCGGCAGGCGCCGACGCTACCGAGCGCCGGGTGCCAGCAAAAGTAGGGAATGTCGAGTCCGAGGGACAGACAGGCCTGCAAGAGGTTGTCTGCGCCATCGACTTCAAGGTCTTTGCCGTCTACGTGGATAGTGGCCATGGTTGGGTGTCTTCTTTCCTGCCGAAGCAGGCTTGGCTAATGGAAAACGGTTGTGCCGCGGGGCCAGGTGAGTGGCCGCCGTGGCGCTAATTTTTTACGCGGGCACGAATTGGCCCGTCGTCACAGGTGGCGTCTGCTTGGCGACGCCCGCCTCGAATTCTTCGCGGAAATATTTGATAGCACTGCCCAATGGCTCGACCGCGCCCGGTGCATGGGCGCAGAAGGTTTTCCCGGGGCCGAGGAAATTGACCAGATCGAGCAGGGTCTCGATGTCTTCAGGGGTACCTTGGCCACGCTCGAGGGCGCGGAGAATCTTCACGCTCCAGGGCAAACCGTCGCGACAAGGCGTGCACCAGCCGCAGGATTCGCGGGCGAAGAACTCTTCCATATTGCGCAGCAACGAGACCATGCTCACCGAGTCGTCCACCGCCAAGGCCAGCCCGGTGCCCATGCGCGTGCCGACCTTGGCGATGCCGGCGGCATACATCTGCGCGTCGAGGTGTTCGGGCAACAGGAAGCCGGTGCCGGCGCCGCCCGGTTGCCAGCACTTGAGGGTGAAGCCGTCACGCATGCCGCCGGCGTAATCTTCGAACAGCTCGCGGGCACTGATGCCGAACGGCAGTTCCCACAGACCGGGGTTTTTCACCTTGCCGGAGAAGCCCATCAGCTTGGTGCCGTGGTCTTCGCTGCCCGGTTGGGCCAGGGATTTGTACCAGTCGATGCCTTGGCCGACGATAGCCGGCACGTTGCACAGGGTTTCGACGTTGTTGACGCAGGTCGGTTTACCCCAGACGCCGACCGCCGCAGGGAAGGGCGGCTTGGCGCGCGGGTTGGCGCGGCGACCTTCCAGGGAGCTGATCAGCGCGGTTTCTTCGCCGCAGATATAACGGCCGGCGCCGGTGTGAACGAAGAGTTCGAAGTCGAAACCGCTGCCGAGGATGTTCTTGCCGAGCAGGCCGGCGGCCTTGGCTTCTTCGACCGCGCGATTGAGGATGCGCGCCGCGTCGACGTACTCGCCTCGCAGAAAGATGTAGCCGCGGTAGGCCTTGAGCGCCCGCGCGCTGATCAACATGCCTTCGATCAGCAGGTGCGGCAGCTGCTCCATCAGCATGCGGTCTTTCCAGGTGTTGGGCTCCATTTCATCCGCGTTGCACAGCAGGTAGCGGATGTTCATGGTCTCGTCGGTGGGCATCAGGCCCCACTTGACCCCGGTGGGAAAGCCGGCGCCGCCCCGGCCTTTGAGGCCGGAGTCCTTGACGGTTTGCACGATATCGGCCTGGGTCATTTCGCCCAGGGCCTTGCGCGCGGCGGCGTAGCCATTCTTGCGCTGGTATTCGTCGAGCCATACCGGTTGCGCGTCGTCGCGCAGGCGCCAGGTCAGCGGATGGCTTTCCTCGCTGCGGGCGATGCGGTTGGCCGGGCCTATGGAGGTCAGAGCGACGGTCGAACTCCTCATGAATAGGCCTCCAGCAGTTGGGCGACGTCGTCAGGTTGCACATCGCCGAAGGTGTCGTCGTCGATCATCACCGCAGGCGCTTTATCGCAGTTACCCAGGCAGCAGACCGGCAGCAGGGTGAAGCGGCCGTCCGTGCTGGTTTGGCCGAGGCCGATGCCCAACTGCTGCTGGATGGATGCGACCACCGACTCATGGCCACCGATAAAGCAGGTCATGCTGTCGCAGACCCGAATGATGTGGCGGCCCACCGGCTGGCGGAAGATCTGACTATAGAAGGTGGCGACTCCTTCGACGTCGCTGGCGGGGATGCCGATAACCGCGCCTATCGCATCGGCGGCGCCATCCGGCACCCAGCCGCGCGCTTTCTGCACGATCTTCAAGGCTTCGATGCTCGCCGCGCGAGGATCTTCATAGTGGTGCATTTCATGTTCGATGGCCGCGCGCTCGGCGTCGCTCAGGACGAAACGGTCGGTCTGAATAAGTGTTTTCATATCAGCGGTCCACGTCGGCCATAACGAAATCGATACTGCCCAGGTACGCAATCAGGTCGGCAACCATGCTGCCGCGGATCACCGAGGGGATCTGCTGCAGGTGCGGGAAACTCGGCGTACGGATACGGGTACGGTAGCTCATGGTGTTGCCGTCGCTCGTCAGGTAGTAGCTGTTGATGCCCTTGGTCGCTTCGATCATCTGGAAGCTCTCGTTGGCCGGCATCACCGGCCCCCAGGAAACCTGCAGGAAGTGGGTGATCAGGGTTTCGATATGTTGCAGCGTGCGCTCTTTCGGCGGCGGCGTGGTCAGCGGGTGGTCCGCCTTGTACGGACCTGCCGGCATATTGCGCAGGCACTGGTCGATGATCTTGATGCTCTGGCGCATTTCTTCGACGCGCACCATGCAGCGGTCATAGGCGTCGCCGTTGTGGGCCAGCGGCACTTCGAACTCGAAGTTCTCGTAACCGGAGTATGGGCGCGCCTTGCGCAGGTCGAAATCGAGGCCGGTGGAGCGCAGGCCCGCGCCGGTCACGCCCCATTCGAGGGCTTCCTTGGTGTTGTACTGGGCTACGCCCTTGGTGCGGCCGATCAGAATGCTGTTCTTCAGCGCAGCCTTGGTGTATTCGTCCAGGCGCTTGGGCAGCCAATCGACGAACTCCTTGACCAGGCCTTCCCAGCCGCGCGGCAGGTCGTGGGCGACTCCGCCGATGCGGTACCAGGCCGGATGCAGGCGGAAACCGGTGATGGCTTCGATCACTTTGTACGCACGCTGGCGGTCGGTGAAGGTAAAGAACACCGGGGTCATCGCGCCGACGTCCTGGATATAGGTGCCGAGGAACAGCAGATGGCTGGTGATGCGGAAGAACTCAGCCATCATGATGCGGATGACATCGACCCGCTGCGGCACGGTGATGCCGGCGAGCTTCTCGACTGCCAGTACGTAGGGCAGGTTGTTCATCACCCCGCCGAGGTAGTCGATACGGTCGGTATAGGGGATGAAACTGTGCCACGACTGGCGCTCGGCCATTTTCTCGGCGCCGCGGTGGTGATAGCCGACTTCCGGTACGCAATCGACGATCTCTTCACCATCCAATTGCAGAATGATACGGAACGCGCCGTGGGCGGACGGGTGGTTCGGGCCGAGGTTGAGGAACATGTAGTCCTCGTGCTCGCCGCCACGTTTCATGCCCCAGTCTTCCGGTTTGAAACGTGCGGCTTCTTCTTCGAGCTGCTGCTTGGCCAGGGTCAGGCTGAACGGATCGAATTCGGTGGCCCGAGCCGGGTAATCCTTGCGCAGCGGATGACCTTCCCAGGTAGGCGGCATCATGATGCGGGTCAGGTGCGGATGGCCGGCGAACTGAATGCCGTACAGATCCCAGACTTCGCGTTCGTACCAGTTGGCGTTCGGCCAGATACCGGTGACGGTCGGTAGAGTGAGGTCGCGCTCCTGGAGGGCGACCTTGATCATCACGTCGCTGTTACGCTCGATCGACATCAGGTGATAGAACACTGTGAACTCGGCGTCCGGCAGGCCGCGGCGTTGCGTGCGCAAGCGCTCGTCGACGCCGTGCAGGTCGTACAGCATGACGAAGGGACGCGGCAGGTTGCGCAGGAAGCTGAGCACTTCTATCAGCTTGTCCCGGGCCACCCAGATCACCGGCATGCCGGTGCGGGTGGCTTGTGCGGTAAAGCTGTCGGCGCCAAAGCGGGAATTGAGCTCAACGACCACGTCTTGGTCGTCAGCCTTGTACGGCGGAATAAACAGAGCGGTGTCTGCAGTCATGGTCTCGGTCGCTATCGGTCAACGTAGAGAATGAATCGAGCCTTCTTGTGGAAGGGGTGACTCAGACGTCGTCTGGGCTGCGCAGGTTGGTGACAGCAATACGCTGTTCACGTCGCTGTTCCTTTTGCGAAGGCATATCGGCGCGGTAGACGCCTTGGTCGCCAACGACCCAGGACAGCGGGCGACGCTCCTTGCCGATGGATTCCTGCAGCAACATCAAACCTTGCAGAAATGCTTCGGGACGGGGCGGGCAGCCCGGTATGTAAACGTCCACGGGAAGGAACTTGTCCACTCCCTGAACGACCGAGTAAATATCGTACATGCCGCCGGAATTGGCACAGGCGCCCATGGAAATAACCCATTTGGGTTCCAGCATCTGCTCGTAGAGGCGCTGAATGATCGGCGCCATTTTGATGAAGCAGGTGCCGGCAATGACCATGAAGTCTGCCTGGCGGGGGGACGCCCGAATGACTTCCGCACCGAAGCGGGCGATGTCATGGGGCGCGGTGAAGGCGGTGGTCATTTCCACATAGCAGCAGGAAAGACCGAAGTTATACGGCCACAGCGAATTCTTACGGCCCCAGTTGACCGCGCCGCTGAGCACGTCTTCCAGTTTGCCCATGTAGATATTCTTGTGGACTTGATCGTCTAGCAGCGGGTCGGAAACAGTCTCCCGCTGGCCAATCGGATACTCCTCATTCGGAGCATCCGGGTCGACCCGAGTAAGTTTGTATTGCATCGCCAAAGCCTCATAGTTTTAGCTTCGCCTGCCGCTTGCGGCGACCTTCGGGAGCCCAATCGAGCGCCCCGATACGCCAAAGGTAGACAAGATCTGCCAACAGAATTGCTATAAAAACGGTAGCTTCGATGAACCCGGCCCAACCGCTTTCGCGGACGGATACGGCCCAAGCAAAGAGAAAGAGGGCTTCGACGTCGAAGATTACGAAGAGCATAGCGACCAGATAGAATTTTGCTGAGAGACGCAGGCGCGCGCTGCCGGTTGGCAGCATGCCGGATTCGAAGGGCTCGTTCTTGCTCCGCCCCCAGGCCTTGCTACCCAGCAGGCTGGAGACGCCCAGCATAAATGCACAGAGCCCCACGACGCCCAGGAGGAAAATGGCCAGCGCCCAGTTGTGGGAGAGAACGGTGGTTGCTTCCGACATGCCAGAACTCCTCGGCGCAAGGAACGGCGTTCGCTTGAATTTGAATGAAATGGGTTGGCCGTCGTCCGTCGTATCGAACGCGCCAATCTGGTGCGCAATATTATGCAGGTATTGGGGGTATAGTAAATTTTTCGGCCTTAAATAATTAAAGCGAAACCGGTTTTTTGGAAAAGGCAGGATTTTAGGTGATCGTTGTAAGTGCTTGAGCGGGAAGTATTTATTTTTGAACGGAGAATATTTCGGTCCGCAGCCCGCGCCACTTGAGCAAAAAACTACCGATAGCCTGGCCGTTGTGTCGTCTCCCTGTAACTATATGACGCTATCGACTGAGGTTGCGGCTCAAGCGACCGCGCTTCAGGTGCGACAAGATTAATATTTCGAACAATTTCTATAATGGTCGATCCGCTAAGAAAAAACCGGCCTACTAGGCCGGCTTGATCCGCTGCGAACCGCACCTCGAACTACAGAAGCCGCCTGCGATCCTCACGGGTAATGACTACGGTCGATGAACGGGGACGTTTGCCCGGGCCGTCCGGCCAGGTGCTGCCATCGTCCGGGTGCTGGATATTGACGAACAGCGTCTTGAAATCCGGGGTCTGGGTGATGCCGGTGACCTCGGCGCCGACCGGGCCTACCAGAAAGCGCTTGACCTCGCCGCTCTGCGGGTCCGCCACGAGCATCTGGTTGTTGCCGAACGGGCCGTTGCTGAGTTGGCTGCCGCTCATATCGGTTTGAATCCACAGCCGCCCTTCGTCGTCGAACCACAGCCCGTCCGGGCTGGCCAGAATGTTCTGTTCGTTCAATGGCTCGCCATTGGGATCGCGGCTATCGCCCTGGGGCCCGCCTAGGAGAAAGATATCCCAGGCGAAACGGGTGCCGGCGAAGTCACGGCTGGCTTCGCGCCAGCGGATGATGTGGCCGTAAGGGTTGGGGCTGCGGGGATTGGCGGCGTCGCCGGTGGTGCGAGCGCTGTTGTTGGTCAGGGTGAAATACACATCGCCGGTATTGGGGTTGACCGCGCCCCATTCCGGACGATCCATCTTGGTCGCACCGACGACGTCGGCGGCCAGACGGGTATTGACCAGCACGTCGCCCTGATCGGCGAAGCTCACACCGGCAGCCGCACAGGCGGCTTGGAAGGCTGGGTCGGCGTAATCCAGGGCCAGCCAGGTACCGCTGCCATCAGCATCGAAACGCGCGACGTAAAGTGTGCCGATATCCAGCAAATAGTTTTTGTTGCGGCTTTTGCTGCGTGTGTAGGCGTCGCGGCTGACGTACTTATAGATGTACTCGTTCTGCGAGTCGTCGCCGGAGTAGCAGACCAGACGCTTGCCGGGTTTCACCGGGGCGAATACCAGGCCCTCATGGGCGAAACGGCCCAGGGCGGTGTGCTTGACCGGCACCGATTGCGGGTCGAAAGGGTCGATTTCGACGATCCAGCCGAACTGATTCGGTTCGTTGCGATAGTCCTCGCTGGCATCGGCGCCGCGGCGGCTGGCATCGAAGCGCTGAAACTCGTCGCCGGCCAGGGTTTCCCAGCCGTAGCGACTGGTTTTGCGGATGCCGTAGCGGCTGTGTTCGCGCGGTTGCTCGGCATCTTGACTGGCGAAATAGCCGGCCCAGTTTTCCTCGCAGGTGAGGTAGGTGCCCCAAGGGGTGTGGCCATTGGCGCAGTTGTTCTGGGTGCCGCGCGCCCAGGTGCCGCTCTTGCTGTGGCGGGTTTTCATCAGTTCATGACCACGCGCCGGGCCGGCGATGATCATCGGCGTGGCGGCAGTGATCCGCCGGTTGCGCGGGCTGCGCACGACCCGCCAATCGCCGGCGGCGTTACGGCGGACTTCGACCACCGATACGCCGTGGGCGTTGATCTCTTTGCGCACTTCGTCGGCGATGGTGCGCTTGCCGTCGACCGCGGTCGGGCCGTTGGGGTGCAGCAGTTCTACATCGATGTACTCGTGGTTGAGCACCAGCAGGCCGTGATCGGAGCGCTTGCCTCTGCCCGATTGAGCATCGATGGGGAAGAAGTGCATGCCGTCGTGGTGCATGCCGAGCTGCTCGGCCTGATCCTGGGCGCTGTTGCTGGCGTCGTCGGCAAATGCCGGGTAGCTGCCGGTGAGCGGTGTGCCCCAAGGGATGAAGGGTTTAGCGGTAAATCCCGGTGGTACGCTGACGGTGTCGGCGCGAGTTACTGCAACGGGCGTGAAGGGCAGGCGATTGCGTTTGAATAGCCGGCTCGCCGAGTCGTGGTGACGCTCGTCGGCCGCGGCTATACCTGGCAGGCCGATGCCGAAGAATGCCAGGGCACCGAGTGCGGCTCCGCCGGCAACGACCTGACGACGTGCCAGGAGCGGGTTGATCAACTGATCGATATGCGAGTTGCCGGAGTGGTTGCTGGGCAACTCATCGCCATTACCGAATAGTGCGGTGTCGTTGTCGTTATTACGGCTCATGCCGGGCTCCTTCAGGTTATTCACAGGACTCAATCGACGGAGTACCGACGCTAACCAAGCAACACGACAGAACCGTGACAGGCGCCGTGCACAGCGCACAAAAGCCGCAGGCGATTTTCAGGCAAAAAAAACCCCAGCATTTCTGCCGGGGTTCTTCTGCCAACACACTCAACCAGGGATCGTGGCCTCGGTCGAGCGAACCTGTTCTTAGCCGAACTGGTTCATGGTGTTGTCTTTACCGCTCGCTTTCAGAGCCGCTTCGCCAGCGAAGTACTCTTTGTGGTTGTCGCCGATGTCGGAGCCAGCCATGTTCTGGTGCTTGACGCAGGCGATACCCTGGCGCAGTTCCTGGCGCTGAACGCCTTTCACGTAAGCCAGCATGCCCTGATCTGCGAAGTACCCTTTGGCCAGGTTGTCGGTCGACAGCGCGGCGGTGTGGTAGGTCGGCAGGGTGATCAGGTGGTGGAAGATACCGGCGTGAGCCGAACCATCGCGCTGGAAGGTACGGATCTTCTCGTCGGCAACCTGGGCCAGTTCGGTTTCGTCGTACTCGACGCTCATCAGCTTGGCGCGGTCGTAGGCGGAAACGTCCTTGCCTTCGGCAACCATGGCGTCGAACACCTGCTGGCGGAAGTTCAGGGTCCAGTTGAACGACGGGCTGTTGTTGTAAACCAGCTTGGCATCCGGGATGGTCTTGCGGATTTCGTTGACCATGGCCGCGATCTGACCGACGTGCGGCTTCTCGGTTTCGATCCACAGCAGGTCGGCGCCGTTCTGCAGCGAAGTGATGCAGTCCAGGACGCAACGCGCTTCACCGGTGCCAGCACGGAACTGGAACAGGTTGGACGGCAGACGCTTCGGACGCAGCAGCTTGCCGCCGCGGTTGATCACGACGTCGCCATTGCCCAGGTCGGCGGCGGAAACTTCTTCGCAGTCGAGGAAGGAGTTGTATTGGTCGCCCAGATCACCGGGGGTGTTGGTCACGGCGATCTGCTTGGTCAGGCCGGCACCCAGGGAGTCGGTACGGGCAACGATCACACCGTTGTCGATACCCAGCTCGAGGAAGGCGTAACGCACGGCAGCGATCTTGGCGAGGAAGTCGGCGTGCGGAACGGTCACTTTACCGTCCTGGTGGCCGCACTGCTTCTCGTCGGAAACCTGGTTTTCGATCTGGATGCAGCAAGCGCCTGCTTCGATCATGCGCTTGGCCAGCAGGTAGGTGGCTTCCGGGTTACCGAAACCGGCGTCGATGTCGGCGATGATCGGCACGATGTGGGTTTCGTGGTTGTCGATCTGGCTCTGGATCTCAGCGGCTTTAGCGCTGTCGCCAGCGGCGCGGGCGGCGTCCAGAGCGGTGAACAGCAGGTCCAGTTCACGGCTGTCGGCCTGGCGCAGGAAGGTGTACAGCTCTTCGATCAGGTCGGAGACTGCGGTCTTCTCGTGCATCGACTGATCCGGCAGCGGGCCGAAGTCGGAACGCAGGGCCGCAACCATCCAGCCGGACAGGTAGAGGTAGCGCTTGTTGGTGGTCTTCAGGTGCTTCTTGATCGAGATCAGCTTCTGCTGCCCGATGAAGCCATGCCAGCAGCCCAGGGACTGGGTGTAGACGGAGGAGTCGGCATCATACTCGGCCATGTCTTTGCGCATGATGTCGGCGGTGTACTGGGCGATTTCCAGACCGGTCTTAAAACGGTTCTGCGCGCGCATACGAGCCACGGATTCCGGGTTGATAGCGCTCCAGCTGCTGCCGTAAGTCTCTTTCAGAGCGGCGACTGCCTTGATGTCGTTTTGATAAGCTGACATGGTCAATCCTTCAAAGTATGTGTTTGGTTGAGCACCGGCTTCCCCACTGACAGCCCATGTTGCCGGAGGTTGTTGTGGCTCACTGCAGAACGTCGAGAAATCGACTAAGACGGAATTGATCCGGGAGGAGGGTGATGCGACAAACAGTTAGCGGGTTACAGCGGCTGCAAACGAACGGGTCGTTTGGCGTTTACCGGATCCAAGATGCCGTTGGACGACTCAGGTGGCTGTAACTTCTGCTGGCTGATGCTAAACGCTTCCCCGTCCCTCAGGACAACTTCGTTCCAGTCGCAATCTCATCGAACGGCCTTGTGGGCTTTACAACGCAAATCGGCTCGGACGGTAAGTTGGAGCGCGATTCGGAGGCCCTTAACGGAACCTCTGATTAGCGGGAGCGGGGCCATGATGCCTCCGCTAAAAGTGTTCGTCAATTATTTTGTAGTGCTTTTTAGGTGACTACTACATAAATTTTTTAGCGACCGGTGAGTCAGCTCCGGACCGCTTCAGTCGACCACTTCGACCTTGACCCGCAGGCTCGTATCTTCACGACCCTGGGTCGAGCGGTGCTGCATGAAACCGCTGTTGTCGCCCTGGCTTTGTTCACTGACGCCGCCAAGCTCGATCCACTCGCCGAGCCGACCGCTGACCCGGGTGTCGGTGCTCTGTATATCGATACTGCCAGGGTTGGTCTGGCTCAAGCGGTCACGGTTGCTGCTGATGCTGATATGCACGCGCTCGCCGCTGAGGCTAGCGGTGACATAGAAACCGCGGGTTACGTTGCGGTATTGGGTGTTGCTATAAGGCTGGCCATAGGCATCGTGACCGTAGCTGGTGAGGGGCACGCTCTGGCCGACCTGGATCAGCGCCGGATAGCCTTCGGTGGCTTGGACCTGCTGAGTGCCGCCGCTGCGGCTGTCGGTGCTGCGCCTGATGATGCGTACCTGATCGCGACCCTGGACCTCACCGCGGCCGATCTGCACTTCGGCATCGCCGCCGCTGATGCTGCCGTCGACACGGTAGCCGTTATCGCTGCGCTGGCTGGACTCGCCGCTTTCGACGCTGATCAGCAGGCGCCGCGGCTGGGTATCCAGTTGCGCCAGCAGGGTGCGCACTTCTTCGATTTTCGCCGGCGAGGCATTGACGATCAGTTGGTTGCCATAGGCATTGACCCGGCCTTCGTTGCCCAATACCGACTGCACCAGCGCCAGTACGTCATCGGCGGTACGGTAGTTGAGCGGCAGTATCTCGGTCGCCGCACTGAGCGACAGGCTGTAGCCGAGCAGGGCGGTCGCGACCAGGGCTCGAAACTTCATAGCAGGAAACTCCGTAAGTCGGCGTCGGTGATGCTGGTATCCCAGGCTTGGTCGAATTGCGTCTGGCGCATGCGCACGCGGGCCGCATCCCGATAGAGCGCATAGCCGGCGACCTGGCCCGGTTGCGGCAACAGCAGCAAGCCGCTGTCGTCGGCGAGCAGGAAAGCCAGCTCTTCACCAGGGTAGTCGGGGTTCAGCTTGCGCAGGTGCAAGTTGCTCGACAGTCGGCGCGAAAGGTTGAGCAGGCGGTGGCCCTCTTTCACCGCACGGCTGGCATCGCGCACCAGGATGCGTAGCTGATTGCGCGGGCTGGCCAGGAGGAAGCGGGTGCAGGCCTCCTGCACGCTGCTGCGGTGATAGAGCCAGGGCTCCAGGTCGTGGCTGTAGATGCACAGGCTGCGCTGCGCTTGTTGCAACAGGGCCAGGGCGTGGGCGCGAGCTTCGTCGGGATGACCGAAGCGTTCCAGCGTCGAGTGTGCGCCCAGGATGAAGGGCGCGGCTTCCGCAAGGGGAGCATCGCTGGGCAGAGTATCGGGATTGTTTACCGCGAAACGCCCCGGCGACTGAAACTCGATAGCGGGAAGCTCGATGGGCTCGGGCTCTTCGGTCAAGTCGGGCGGGGCGTTGTCGTTCATTTCGGCCTCTTGCAGCCTGCCGGGTTCGAGCGTTGCGCGTGGGCGAGAAGCCTGGATTCGCCACGGCATTGCAATATCGAGCCCGATAGCTGACTAACTACGACGGACCATATCTACATGGGGAATACCGGCATCGAGGTATTCGCCGCTGACGATGGCAAAGCCGAGTTTTTCATAGAAGGCGGTGGCTTGCACCTGGGCGCTGAGCATTTGCTGGGTCAGTCCACGTTTTTCCGCTTCGGCGATCACCGCGTTGATCAGCGCCACCCCGACGTTCAGGCCGCGCCAATCCTTGAGCACCGAGACCCGGCCGATATGGCCGTCTGGCAGCAGGCGCGCCGTACCTATGGGGTAATCGCCTTCGTAGG
The DNA here is from genome assembly GCA_966210885.1 of uncultured Pseudomonas sp. Classification (GTDB taxonomy): domain Bacteria; phylum Pseudomonadota; class Gammaproteobacteria; order Pseudomonadales; family Pseudomonadaceae; genus Aquipseudomonas. Next base: position 104,406 of record CBIHLQ010000006.1, on the reverse strand, counting down.
CGAGAAAATGCACGGCTTCGGCGTCTTCCGCATCCCATTCGAGTTCCGGGGGCACCGCTTGCTCGGCGATGAACACGGTTTCGCGAATGCGCCGCAGATCGGCATTGTCCTTCTGCCAATCGGCCAGGCGGATGTGAATCTCATTCATCGGCAAACTCCAAGCTGCCTTGTTTGACCAGTTCCACCAACAGGTTACGCCCTTCGTCGTCGACCAGCCATTGGCCGAGGTTGGCGATATGCAGGGCGTCGGCCGAACAGATCAGCTTCAGCAGCTCGCGCAGGGTGGCAGAGAGCAGGCGGCTCTGGCCGCTGGCGAACAACACCAGGTCGTCGCCCACTTCCGACCAGGCCATGCGGGCACTGGGGTTGCGAATCAGCACGGCGCCGTCTTCCAGGCTGCCGAGAAATACCTCTTCATCGATCTCGATGCCGGAGATTAGTTCAGGGTAGCGCGGCTCGGTCATGAACTGGCCGAACCAGGTCATCAACAGGCGCTCGTCGCTCATGTGCTCGTTCAACAACGCTTTGAGACGATCCAGGGCGTCGCGCTGGATTTGCGTGGGGTCATCGGTCGGTTGTGCGTCGGCATCGCTGTAGCGCTCTTCGTCGGGCAGGAACTGGCCGAGAAAGTCGGTGAAATGGGTGAGTACTTCGGCGGCGCTCGGCGCGCGGAAGCCTACGGAATAAGTCATGCAATCGTCCTCAGCGGTACCACAGTGGGCCAGGAGCGGCGGCAAATAGAGCATGTCGCCGGGTTCCAGAACCCATTCTTCAGTTTTAGCGAATTCGGCGAGGATCTTCAGATCCGCGTGAGCCAGCAGCGGGCTGTCGGAATCACACATCTGGCCGATCTGCCAGCGGCGTTTGCCGAAGCCTTGCAGTAAAAAAACGTCGTAGTTATCGAAATGCGGACCCACGCCGCCGCCCGGTGCGGCGAAGCTGATCATCACGTCGTCGATGCGCCATTTGGGCAGGAACTTGAACTGCTCGAGCAGCTCGGCCACTTCCGGTACGAATTGATCGACGGCCTGTACCAGCAGGGTCCAGTCGCGCTCGGGCAGGGTGGCGAAGGTGTCTTCGGCGAAGGGGCCGCGACGCAGTTCCCAGGGCCGTTCGCCATGCTCGATGACCAGGCGCGACTCCACTTCCTCTTCCAGGGCCAGGCCGGCCAGCTCATCGGGCGAGATCGGGCTTTCGAAGCCCGGCACGGCCTGGCGTACCAGAAGCGGCTTCTTTTGCCAGTAGTCGCGCATGAACTCACGTGCGCTGATGCCGCCCAGCAGTTGTAGCGGAATATCAGGATTCATCGCTAAGCCCTTGTAGTAATTAAATACCCATAAATAAAAACGCCCGGCGCAGCCGGGCGTCTGGGAGGTCGACGCCGCTTAGATACGCTTGGCCTGGGCGGCCGCGTTACCGATGTAGCTGGCCGGGGTCAGCAGCTTCAGCTCTGCTTTGGCTTCAGCTGGCATGTCCAGGCCGTCGATAAAGCTTTGCAGTGCCTCTGGGCTGATGCCTTTGCCGCGGGTCAGCTCTTTGAGCTTCTCGTAGGGGTTCTCGATGGCGTAACGGCGCATCACGGTTTGGATCGGCTCGGCCAGGACTTCCCAGCAGGCATCCAGGTCTTCGGCGATGCGCGCTTCGTTGAGCTCCAGCTTGCTGATGCCCTTGAGGCTGGCTTCGTAGGCGATAACGCTGTGGGCGAAGCCGACGCCGAGATTGCGCAGCACGGTGGAGTCGGTCAGATCGCGCTGCCAGCGTGAAATCGGCAGCTTGCTGGCCAGGTGCTGGAACAGGGCGTTGGCGATACCCAGGTTGCCTTCGGAGTTTTCGAAATCGATCGGGTTGACCTTGTGCGGCATGGTCGAGGAGCCGATTTCGCCGGCGATGGTGCGCTGCTTGAAGTAGCCGAGGGAGATATAACCCCAGATATCGCGATCGAAGTCGATCAGGATGGTGTTGAAGCGGGCGATGGCATCGAACAGTTCGGCGATGTAGTCGTGCGGCTCGATTTGCGTGGTGTAGGGGTTCCACTGCAGGCCCAGATCGTTCTCGATGAACTGGCGGGCGTTGGCTTCCCAGTCGATCTGCGGGTAGGCCGACAGGTGCGCGTTGTAGTTGCCCACGGCGCCGTTGATCTTGCCCAGCAGCGGAACGGCCGCGACTTGAGCGATCTGCCGCTCCAGGCGATACACCACGTTGGCCAGCTCCTTGCCCAGGGTGGTCGGCGATGCCGGCTGCCCATGGGTGCGCGAGAGCATCGGCACATCGGCGAATTTGATCGCCAACTCGCGGATGGCTTCGGCGGTCTGGCGCATCAACGGCAACAGCACGGTGTCGCGGCCTTCGCGCAGCATCAGCGCATGGGACAGGTTGTTGATGTCCTCGCTGGTGCAGGCGAAGTGGATGAACTCGCTGACCTTGTCGAGTTCCGGCAGCTTGGCTGCTTGTTCCTTGAGCAGGTATTCGACGGCTTTGACGTCGTGGTTGGTGGTGCGCTCGATGTGCTTGACGCGCTCGGCGTGCTCGACCGCGAAATTGTCCGCCAGCTCATTGAGAATGGCTTGAGCCTCGGCGGAGAAGGGCGCCACTTCGCTGATGCCCTCGTGGGCGGCCAGGCATTGCAGCCAACGCACTTCGACCAGCACGCGAAAACGGATCAGGCCGTATTCGCTGAAAATCGGACGCAGGGTGCTGGTTTTGCCGGCGTAGCGGCCATCGACGGGTGAAACCGCGGTGAGCGAGGAAAGCTGCATAAGAGGGCGTTCTCGGACAATCGGCTGTTGAAAAGGGGCGCGTATCATACACGAAATCGCGGCATAACCGCGATTACGATCGCCGCTCAGCGGACAGGTCGCGCGATCGCCAGCAAGCTGGCGCTGAAAATCAGCGCTGCGCCTATCAGCGAACTCAGGTTCGGCGTTTCGCCCCAGCGAAACCAAGCGATCGCGCCGGCGAAGACGATGGCGAGGTAAGCGATAGGGCCAATCAGCCCAGGTGGCGCCAGGCTATAGGCTTTGGACATGATGATCTGGCTGGCCGTGGCCAGTAGGCCGATGATCAATAGCAACTCGAGGTCGTGCCGGGTCATCGGTTGCCAGGCCCAGGTCAGCGGGATGGCCGAAACCAGCGTGCTGAACAGGGAAAAGTAGAAGACCATGCGAAAGGCCGGCTCGGTGTCGCTCATCTCGCGAATCGAGACGAAGGCGAAGGCCGCCAGAATGCTTGCGGCCATCCCTACCAGGGCCTGGCTATCGAGCAGCGCGGCGGACGGTTTCGCTACCAGCAATACGCCGATCAGACCGATGGCCGTGGTGATCAACATGCGCTTGTTCAAGGGCTCTTTCAGCCACCACCAGGCGATCAATGGCGTGAATACCGGTGCGGAGTAGGTGAACAGCATGGCGTCGGCCAGCGGCAGATGAGCGATGGCGTAAAAGAAGCAATACATTGCCGCCAGGCCGAAGGCGGTGCGCCACAGGTGCGACCCGATCCGTGCTGTCTTCAGCGGCCGCAGGCCCTGAAACAGGATCAGTGGCGAAAAGAACAGCACGCCCACCAGGTTGCGGAAGAACACCACCGACTCGTTATTCACGCTGCTCGACACCTCGCGGATGCCGACCCCCATCAGCGAAAACAATAAGGCGGAAAGCGCCAGCAACGCGGCGCCCTGCAAGGGTTTGACCGAGCGCATGGTTGCGGCTCAGCCGCGCATTAGCGGGTAGAGTTCCTTGAGCAGTTTTTTGCGACTGAACACCAGTTGCCAGCGATGGCCGCCGAGCTGGCGCCACAGGCGGGCCGAGCGGATGCCGGCGAGCAGCAGTGCGCGGATCTTCGAGGCATTGCTCGGCTGCTGTAGGTGGCGCATGTCGCCATGCACCTGGATGCGCTGGCGGAAGGTGCTGATGGTGTCTTCGTAGAGACTGCCGCAGGCCGCGACGACGTTCTCGTGGGTCGGGCCGAAGTGTTCGACCTGGGATTGGATCTGATCGAGACGGCTGCCCATTATCTGCAGCAGGTCGCTGCGTTTGGCCAGTTGCCGCTCCAAGGCCAGTAGCGCCAGGGCATAGCGCAATGGCTCGCGTTGCAGGCTGGTTGGGTCGCGCTCCAGCGAGCTGACCAGAGCGCGATAGCCGTCGCGCAGATTGAGATCGTCGCCGCCATAGACTTCGAGGGTGTCTTTCGGATCGCGTACCAGCAGGCTGCCGAGCATGCAGCCCACTGCGGGTTCGCTGACCTGTCCGGTTCTGGCGACCTTATCGACCAGCGCCGCGGACTCGAATACCGCGCCCAGCGCGACCAATTGTTCCTGCATCGGGTTCATGGCTGCTTGTCCTTGATTCGCCAGGCTTCGGCGGTTTCGATCACGCCGCCGCCGAGGCAGATGTCGCCGTCGTAAAACACCACCGATTGTCCCGGCGTGACCGCGCGTTGCGGCATAGCGAAGCTGGCGCGATAGCCGGTGGCGGTTTTTTCCAGGGTGCACTGCTGATCGCTTTGGCGATAGCGCACCTTGGCGGTCAATTGGCGTGGGCTGCTGAGGTCGACGGGATTGACCCAGTAGATATCCGAGGCGAGCAGCGTGCTCGAGAACAGCCAGGGATGATCGTTGCCCTGGCCGACCACCAGGACGTTGCGTTGCAGATCTTTCTGCAGCACGTACCAAGGTTCGTCGCTGGCGTCTTTCAAACCGCCGATCCCTAAGCCCTGGCGCTGGCCAATGGTGTGGTACATCAGGCCATGATGGCGGCCGATCACCTCGCCTTCGGTCGTTTCGATATCGCCGGGTTGGGCTGGCAGATACTGCTTGAGGAAGTCGCTGAAGCGTCGTTCGCCGATAAAGCAGATACCGGTCGAGTCTTTCTTCTTCGCCGTGGCCAATTCGTATTTTTCGGCAATCGCTCGCACGGCGGGTTTTTCCAGCTCACCGACCGGAAACAGGGTCTTGGCGATCTGCTCGCCGCCCACGGCATGCAGGAAGTAGCTCTGATCCTTGTTTGGATCCAGGCCCTTGAGCAGTTCGGTACGGCTGTTGATATCGCGGCGGCGCACATAATGGCCGGTGGCGATCAGATCGGCGCCGAGCATCAGGGCATAGTCGAGAAAGGCTTTGAACTTGATCTCGCGGTTACAGAGGATGTCCGGGTTGGGCGTGCGCCCGGCCTTGTATTCGGCGAGGAAGTGCTCGAACACGTTGTCCCAGTACTCGGCGGCGAAGTTGGCGGTGTGCAACTTGATGCCAATCCTGTCGCACACGGCCTGGGCATCGGCCAGGTCGTCCATGGCGGTGCAGTACTCGGTGCCGTCGTCTTCGTCCCAGTTCTTCATGAACAGGCCTTCGACCTGATAGCCCTGTTCGAGCAATAGCAAGGCGGATACTGAGGAGTCGACGCCGCCGGACATGCCGACGATTACGCGCGTTGTGCTTGGATCTGGCATGAGAGCGATATGCATAAGGCTGAAAAGGAGGCGATTCTAGCAGGGCTGGTGGCGTTGCCGCGAGAAACCGGCTGGCTGAGAATCGCCGCGCATTTTGTCGGTCGCATCGGATTCGAGTAAATGGGCTAGTCGCGGATCAGGGTCAAGGGGAACTGGGGGCCTTCCAGATAATCATCGATGCAGCGCAAGACCAGTTCGCTGCGCCAGCGCTGCGGTTGTGCGGCCAACTCGTCGCGGCTCAGCCAGCGCGGGCCGATGATGCCCTCGTCCAGTGGATGCGCAGGATGCTGGCGTAGCGCTTTGGCGGCGAAACAGACGCGCTGGTAGGTGACGCCGTTGCTGGGGGCGGTATAAAGGTAGATGCCCGTTACACCTGTGAGCTCGACATCCCAGCCGGTTTCCTCGAGCGTTTCGCGTAATGCCGCCTGCATGAGACTTTCGTCTGCTTCCAAGTGGCCCGCAGGCTGGTTAAATACGGCGCGGCCATCGGCCATTTCTTCGACCAGCAGAAAGCGACCCTGGTCTTCGATAATGGTGGCAACGGTGACGTGAGGGGTAAAGCGCATGTCGACTCCTTGAAAGGGCGGGCAAAGTCGGTATTTTGTGTTGTTCGATTGCAATGCCGGCAATCGGCGATCGAGCTGCTAGGCTGAAAGCGTCTTGCCGGCATGCCGATGTAGTGCTGTTGTAGTTTGACTACAAGGCATCATTGGCGTTTAGCTACACGCCCTTGAAATGGGCCATTGAAGTGTTTGCTCACGGAAAAGTGCGTGACTTTTTGTAGAAAAACTACAAGAATGGCGCGCCTTTCCGAGACCCAAAAGATCTATCCCGCCGCCTCATTTGCGGCGGGGTGTCAGACCACGAGAACAACGGAGTCCAGCATGGGATACCAAAAGATCCAGGTGCCAGCAACCGGTGACAAAATCACCGTTAATGCCGATATGTCGCTTAATGTACCGAACAATCCGATCATTCCTTTTATCGAGGGTGATGGTATCGGTGTCGATATCAGTCCGGTGATGATCAAGGTCGTGGATGCGGCCGTGGAAAAAGCCTATGGCGGCGAGCGCAAGATTTCCTGGATGGAAGTTTATGCGGGCGAGAAGGCCACTCAGGTTTATGACCAGGATACCTGGCTGCCGCAAGAGACCCTCGACGCGGTCAAAGACTACGTCGTTTCCATCAAGGGCCCGTTGACCACTCCGGTCGGTGGCGGCATCCGTTCGCTGAACGTTGCCCTGCGTCAGCAGCTCGACCTGTACGTTTGCCTGCGTCCAGTGCGTTGGTTCGAAGGCGTGCCCAGCCCGGTTAAGAAGCCTGGCGACGTCGACATGACCATCTTCCGCGAAAACTCGGAAGACATTTACGCCGGTATCGAATGGAAAGCTGGCTCGCCGGAAGCGGACAAGGTGATCAAATTCCTCAAAGAGGAAATGGGTGTTACCAAAATCCGTTTCGACGAAAACTGCGGCATTGGCGTCAAGCCGGTTTCCAAAGAAGGCACCAAGCGCCTGGCGCGCAAGGCACTGCAGTATGTGGTCGATAACGACCGCGACTCGCTGACCATCGTGCACAAAGGCAACATCATGAAGTTCACCGAAGGTGCCTTCAAAGAGTGGGCCTACGAAATTGCTGCTGAAGAATTCGGCGCAACCCTGCTCGACGGCGGTCCTTGGATGCAGTTCAAGAACCCGAAAACCGGCAAGAACATTATCGTCAAAGACGCTATCGCCGATGCCATGCTGCAGCAAATCCTGCTGCGCCCGGCAGAGTACGATGTGATTGCCACGCTGAACCTGAACGGCGACTACCTCTCCGACGCCCTGGCGGCCGAAGTCGGCGGTATCGGTATCGCGCCTGGCGCCAACCTGTCCGATAGCATCGCCATGTTCGAGGCGACGCACGGTACAGCACCCAAGTACGCAGGCAAGGACCAGGTGAACCCGGGTTCGCTGATCCTGTCCGCCGAAATGATGTTGCGTCACATGGGCTGGGTCGAAGCGGCAGACTTGATTATCAAGGGTACCAACGGCGCAATCTCGGCCAAAACGGTGACCTACGATTTCGAGCGTCTGATGGACGGCGCTAAGCTGATGTCCTGCTCGCAGTTCGGCGATGCGATGATCTCTCACATGTGAGCTGATCAGCGGTAACAAAAAAAGGGCCGGTCAATTGACCGGCCTTTTTTTTGAACGAAACGTCCAATTCAGGCTTTCACTGCGGTGGTTTCTGGCTTGCTAACTGAAGCCGGCGTTTCGGTAGTGGCCGGGAGCGCGCGGATATTTACGGCATGGAGTCCTTTAGGACCTTGAATTATATCGAAGCTAACCGGCTGACCAGCTTTCAGGGTTTTATAGCCGTCCATCTGAATGGCTGAGTAGTGGGCGAATAGGTCCTCATCTTTCCCATCAGCCAGAACGAATCCATAGCCTTTGGCGTTGTTGAACCACTTGACCTTACCGCTAACCATGCTGATCTCCCTCTGCAAAGGACCCCATCTCTGGAGTATCATCCACTTTGATTCCGCGCACACAACGACGTTGGACGAAAACGCGGAACCCCCTAAATACCCGGGGTGGGTACCCCTTGTTTGTAACACCGTTTTGCCGATAGTCAAGGCTATGCTGCAACTGGCTGCGAATCCGGTCAAATCGCTCTACTATCAGTGTTCGTCCAACCTACGATACCCTTTCAGCATGCATGCAAGTAGCCAGATTCGACTAACATTCAATCAGGATCGCCCAGCCACGCATGAGGACGATTCGTCCGGCGTTGCCGTACAGGAATCCAAGCCGGCGTTGCAGGCACCACCGCTGTATAAAGTGGTCATATTCAATGACGACTACACGCCAATGGGTTTTGTGGTCGAGGTGCTAGAGGTATTTTTCAACCTTAACCGGGAGCTGGCGACCAAAATTATGCTTACCGTTCATACAGAGGGGCGGGCAGTTTGTGGATTGTTCACCCGTGACATCGCTGAAACCAAAGCGATGCAGGTAAATCAGTACGCGCGCGAGAGTCAGCATCCGCTACTCTGTGAAATAGAGAAGGACGGTTAACGCCGGCCGCTTGGGCATGAGGTGCAGCTATGTTAAATCGAGAGCTCGAAGTCACCCTCAACCTGGCCTTCAAGGAGGCTCGCACCAAGCGTCATGAATTTATGACGGTGGAGCATCTCCTTCTAGCGCTATTGGATAACGAGGCCGCGGCAAGCGTACTGCGTGCTTGTGGCGCCAACCTCGATAAGCTGCGGCATGATTTGCAGGAGTTCATCGACTCCACGACGCCGTTGATCCCGCAGCACGACGATGAGCGCGAAACCCAGCCGACCTTGGGTTTTCAGCGTGTACTACAGCGCGCGGTATTCCATGTGCAAAGCTCTGGCAAGCGTGAAGTGACTGGCGCCAACGTGCTGGTCGCGATCTTCAGCGAGCAGGAAAGCCAGGCCGTATTCTTGCTCAAGCAACAGAGTGTCGCGCGTATCGATGTAGTCAATTTCATTGCCCATGGCATCTCCAAGGTGCCGGGCCATGGCGGTCACTCGGAAGTCGAGCAGGAAATGCAGGACGAGGAAGGCGGCGAGTCTTCGGCATCCAGTAACCCCTTGGACGCCTACGCCAGCAACCTCAACGAAGTGGCCCGGCAGGGGCGCATCGATCCGTTGGTCGGCCGCGAGCAGGAAGTGGAGCGTGTCGCGCAGATTCTCGCGCGTCGGCGCAAGAACAACCCGCTGCTGGTCGGTGAGGCCGGTGTGGGGAAAACCGCGATTGCCGAAGGCCTGGCCAAGCGAATCGTGGATAACCAGGTGCCGGATCTGTTAGCCAACAGCGTGGTGTATTCCCTGGATTTGGGCGCCTTGTTGGCTGGTACCAAGTACCGTGGCGATTTCGAGAAGCGCTTGAAGGCGCTGCTCAACGAGTTGCGCAAGCGCCCGCAGGCGATTCTGTTTATCGACGAAATTCACACGATCATCGGTGCCGGCGCCGCTTCCGGTGGGGTCATGGATGCGTCCAACCTGCTCAAGCCGATGCTGTCTTCGGGCGAGATCCGTTGCATCGGCTCGACCACCTTCCAGGAATTCCGCGGCATCTTCGAGAAGGACAGGGCGCTGGCGCGTCGTTTCCAGAAGGTCGATGTCAGCGAGCCGTCGGTGGACGACACCTATGGCATCCTCAAGGGCCTTAAGGGGCGTTTCGAGCAGCACCATGGCATCGAGTACAGCGATGAGGCCTTACGTGCAGCGGCCGAGTTGGCGTCACGCTATATCAACGATCGGCATATGCCCGATAAGGCCATCGATGTAATCGACGAGGCGGGCGCCTATCAGCGTTTGCAGCCCGAAGAGAAGCGCGCGAAGCGCATCGATGTGGCTCAGGTCGAAGACATAGTGGCGAAAATCGCGCGCATTCCGCCGAAGCACGTCAACAGCTCGGATAAAGAGCTACTGCGTAATTTGGAGCGCGATCTCAAGCTCACGGTGTTTGGCCAGGATACGGCGATCGATTCGTTGGCCACGGCGATCAAGCTATCGCGTGCAGGCCTCAAGGCGCCCGACAAGCCCGTGGGTTCGTTCCTGTTCGCGGGGCCGACCGGCGTGGGTAAAACCGAGGCCGCCCGTCAGTTGGCCAAGGCCATGGGTATCGAGTTGGTGCGTTTCGATATGTCGGAGTATATGGAACGGCATACCGTATCCCGCCTGATCGGCGCTCCCCCTGGGTATGTCGGTTTCGATCAGGGCGGTTTGCTGACCGAAGCGATCACCAAGATGCCGCATTGCGTGCTCTTGCTCGATGAGATCGAGAAGGCTCACCCGGAAGTCTTCAACCTGCTGCTGCAGGTGATGGATCACGGCACGCTGACCGATAACAACGGGCGCAAGGCGGATTTCCGCAATGTCATTCTGATCATGACCACCAATGCCGGCGCCGAAACAGCCGCGCGGGCGTCGATTGGTTTCACTCATCAGGACCACTCGTCTGATGCGATGGAAGTGATCAAGAAGAGTTTCTCGCCGGAGTTCCGCAACCGTCTGGACACCATTATCCAATTCGGCCGCCTGAGCCACGAAGTGATCAAGAGCATCGTCGACAAGTTCCTCACCGAGCTGCAGGCGCAGCTCGAGGACAAGCGCGTCATGCTCGAGGTCAGCGACGCCGCCCGCAGTTGGCTGGCGGAGCAGGGTTACGACGTGCAGATGGGGGCCAGGCCGATGGCGCGTTTGATTCAGGACAGAATCAAGCGTCCGCTGGCGGAAGAAATTCTATTCGGCGAGTTGGCCGAGCATGGTGGCGTGGTGCATATCGATCTGGAAAACGGCGAGTTGACCTTCGATTTCGAAACCACGGCGGAAATGGCTTAAGCCTTAAATTCAGCAACCACAAAAACGCCCGGCAATGCCGGGCGTTTTTACTGGTGCTTGGTGAAACAGAGGTTGAAAACGATGTTTTCAGCAGCCTGTTAGCGGGCGCGGTAAGTAATGCGGCCCTTGCTCAAGTCATAAGGCGTCAGCTCAACGCGCACCTTGTCGCCAGTCAAAATACGGATGTAGTTTTTGCGCATCTTTCCGGAGATATGCGCGGTTACGACGTGCCCATTTTCCAACTCCACACGGAACATGGTGTTGGGCAGGGTGTCGACGACAGTGCCTTCCATTTCGAAGCTGTCTTCTTTCGACATGCAGTAAAGCCCTCGGTATCCAATGAATGGCCCGGTGCAACTGGCCCCAGGCAAAAGCGGCGTGCATTGTGCCCGAAAATAGTGGTTTGCGCCAAGGGCTTCAGGTAAGTGCTATCCAACGCTGGTTGACGAACAGCTCGATCGGTCGGTATTGCGTCTTGTAGTTCATCTTCCGGCAGTTCTTGATCCAGTAGCCGAGATAGACCGCATGCAAGCCTAACCGTGCGGTTTCGGCGATCTGCCAAAGGATGGCGAAGCGCCCCAGGCTGCGGCGCTCTTCGTCGGGCTCGTAAAAGGTATAAACCGCCGAAAGTCCGTTGGGCAGGACATCGGTCACGGCTATGGCGAGCAAACGCCCGTCTTTGCGGAACTCGTAAAAACGCGAGAAGGCCAGGTCGCGTACGAGAAAAGTGGAGAACTGTTCGCGGCTGGGCGGGTACATATCGCCGTCGGAGTGACGCAGTTCGATATAGCGGACATACAGGGCGTAATACTCCTCGGAGAAAGCCGGACGTACCACCCGTACCTCGAGGTCGCTATTGCGTTTGAAGATACGCCGCTGCTGGCGATTGGGGCGGAACTCCGCAGCGGGGATGCGCGCTGGAACGCACGCTGTGCAGCGCTGGCAATGCGGGCGATAGAGATGGTCGCCGCTGCGCCTGAAGCCCATCTCCGACAGTTCGGCATACACGCGCGCATCCATTGGCTGACTGGGATCGAGGAACAGGGTGGTGGCCTGTTCCTCGGGCAGGTAGCTGCATGGATGAGGCTGTGTCGCATAGAACTTGAGGCGGGCCAGCTCGGTCATGTTCGGCTCTCGAAGCACGTCTGCATCAAGTGTATGCCAGGCTGCGGCACTCGACTAGGCAGGCCAGTCGGCATTACTCGGCTGGTCAATATGCGACCGTAGATAATCGGCGAATACTTCTCGGGGGATCGACCTAGCGCCAAAACTATGCAGGTGTTGGCTGGGCATCTGGCAGTCGATCAGCACGAAGCCCTTGGCTTTCAGGTATTCGACGAGGGTGACGAAGCTGACTTTCGAAGCGTTGTCGGCACGGCTGAACATCGACTCGCCGAAAAACAATTGACCCATGGCCAGGCCATATAAGCCGCCGACCAACTGATCTTCGCGCCAGACTTCCACGGAGTGGGCGATACCGCGTTCATGCAGTTGCAGATACGCCTGCTGCATCGGCGTGGTGATCCAGGTGCCGTCGGCATAGTCGCGAGGCGCCGCGCAGGCTTGGATCACAGCGCCGAAGGCCCGGTCGAAGCTGACCTGATAGCACTGTTGGCGCAGCACTTTGCGCAGGCTGCGCGAAACATGCAGTTCATCGGGAAACAGCACGGTGCGCGGGTCTGGCGACCACCAGAGAATCGGCTGGCCGTCCTGGTACCAAGGGAAGCAACCATGCCGGTAAGCCTGGATCAGGCGTTCGGGCCGGAGGTCGCCCCCCGCCGCGAGCAAACCGTTAGGGTCGCGCAGGGCCTTGTCGAGCGGAGGGAAGTCCAGGGAGTCGCGTTGCAGCCAAGTCAACATGAGGTGATGCCGCAGGAGGGGAGGGTGGGGCGGCCTGTCGAGACACGGCTGCCCGGACCATCTTTGGGCTATCAGTTATCGTCGAGAAACTTCTCGACGTCGAGTGCCGCCATGCATCCGGCGCCGGCCGAGGTGATGGCTTGACGGTATACATGGTCGGCGACATCGCCGGCGGCGAATACGCCTTCGATGCTGGTGGCAGTGGCATTGCCTTCGCTGCCGCCTTTGATCAGCAGGTAACCGTCGCGCATCTCCAACTGATTGTGGAATAGCTCGGTGTTGGGTTTGTGGCCGATGGCGATGAATACGCCGGCCAATGGCAGTTCCTTGCTGGTGCCGTTAACGGTGTCTTTCAGGCGCACGCCCGTCACGCCGCTGGCATCGCCTAGCACTTCGTCCAGGGTATGATTCCAGTGCAGGCGGACGTTGCCGTTGGCGGCTTTGTCGAACAGTTTGTCCTGCAGAATCTTCTCGGAGCGCAGCTTGTCGCGGCGGTGGATAAGATGAACTTCTTTGGCGATGTTGGACAGGTACAGCGCCTCCTCGACAGCTGTGTTGCCGCCGCCGATGACCGCGACCACCTGGTTGCGATAGAAAAAGCCGTCGCAGGTGGCGCAGGCGGAGACGCCTTTGCCGGCGAACGCTTCTTCCGATGGCAGGCCCAGGTACTGTGCCGAGGCGCCGGTGGCGATGATCAGCGCATCGCAAGTGTAGGTGCCGCTGTCGCCTTTGAGGGTGAAGGGGCGGGTCTGCAACTCGGCGGTGTGGATATGGTCGTAGATGATCTCGGTGTCGAAGCGTTCGGCATGTTTCTGCATGCGTTCCATCAACGCCGGGCCGGTCAAGCCTTCGACGTCGCCAGGCCAGTTGTCCACTTCGGTGGTGGTGGTCAGCTGACCGCCGGGCTGAATACCGGTGATGATCACGGGTTTGAGATTGGCGCGGGCCGCGTAGACCGCGGCGCTATAACCGGCAGGGCCGGAACCCAGGATAATCAGGCGTGAATGCTTGACTTCGCTCATAAAAACACCTCATAAGCCTTTGTCACAAAAGAGAATGCATGCTCAAATTGAGCCGCACGGAAGATGTTGGCCGATATGCTACACCGAAGCAGGTGGCGAGCGGGAGCCGAGGCTGAGGCCTTGGCGCGCGCCTTGTGCGCTGGTTGCCTGCCAGTCGCCGGGGTAAAGCCGTACAATAGGTCATCTTTCCGCTGTTCAATCGACCACTCGGCATGACGCCGACGCAGGAACCGATGCGTTTTGAAGAATTCTAGCTCTACCGCCCAGGCGCCCATGTGGCGTCAGCAGTTGCCTTACCGGCTCAAGGAGGGCGCGCTTATCGCCCTCGGCGCGCTATGTCTGTACCTCTGGATGGCATTGCTGACCTACGACCCGGCCGATCCCGGCTGGACTCACACCAGCAACGTCGAGCAGGTGCAGAACGCCGCGGGGCGCGCCGGCGCTTGGTTCGCCGATGTACTGTTCATGGCCCTAGGTTACTTCGCTTACCTGTTCCCCTTATTGCTCGGGATCAAGGCATGGCAAGTGTTTCGTGCACGCCATCAGCCTTGGCACTGGAGCGGCTGGTTGTTTTCCTGGCGTTTGATCGGCCTGGTATTTCTGGTGCTATCCGGCGCGACCCTGGCCTATATCCATTTCCAGGCGGGCGCCGAAATGCCCGCGTCGGCCGGCGGTGCTCTGGGCGAGAGCCTAGGCATGCTGGCGGTCGATTCGCTGAACGTGCAAGGCAGCACTTTGCTGTTCATCGCCTTGTTTCTGTTCGGCTTGACGGTATTCAGCGACCTGTCCTGGTTCAAGGTGATGGACCTGACCGGCAAGATCACCCTGGACTTGATCGAGCTGGTGCAGAGCCTGGTCAACCGCTGGTGGAATGCCAGGGCCGAGCGTAAGCAATTGGTCGCCCAGCTGCGGGAAGTCGATGAGCGGGTGAGCGAAGTCTCGGCGCCGATCGTGCTCGACCGCACCGAGCAAGCCAAGGTCAAAGCGCGCCTGCTTGAGCGCGAAGAAGCCTTGAACAAGCACATGAGTGCGCAGGTCAATCGCACCGCGCTGGTCATCGCCGCGCCGCCGGCGCCCAAGCCGCCGGAGCAGAGCAAGCGGGTATTGAAAGAGAAGCAGGTGAACCTGTTCGAGGACAGCGCCCTGGCCGGCAGCTTGCCGCCTATTTCCCTGCTCGACGTGGCGGAAAAGGTGCAGAAAAAATACTCTCCCGAGTCCTTGGAGGCGATGTCGCGTCTGCTGGAGATCAAGCTCAAGGAGTTCGGCGTCGAGGTCATCGTCGAGTCCGTGCATCCGGGGCCGGTGATTACCCGTTTTGAAATCCAACCCGCGGCAGGGGTGAAAGTCAGCCGTATTTCCAACCTGGCGAAAGATTTGGCGCGTTCGCTCGCGGTGATCAGCGTACGGGTGGTGGAAGTGATCCCAGGCAAGACCACGGTCGGCATCGAGATTCCCAATGAAGATCGGCAGATCGTGCGCTTCTCCGAAGTGTTGTCGTCGACCGAATACGATGACGCCAAGTCGCCGGTAACCCTGGCGTTGGGGCACGATATCGGCGGCAAACCGGTGATCACCGATCTGGCGCGCATGCCGCATTTGCTGGTAGCCGGTACCACGGGTTCGGGTAAGTCGGTGGGCGTCAACGCGATGATCCTGTCGATCCTGTTCAAGTCCGGGCCGGAAGACGCGCGCTTGATCATGATCGACCCCAAGATGCTTGAATTGTCGATCTACGAAGGTATCCCGCATCTGCTGTGCCCGGTGGTCACCGACATGAAGGAGGCCGCCAACGCTCTGCGCTGGAGCGTGGCGGAAATGGAGCGGCGCTACAAGCTGATGTCCAAGCTGGGCGTGCGCAACCTGGCCGGTTTCAATCGCAAGGTCAAGGATGCGGAAGAGGCGGGCGAGCCCCTTGCCGATCCTTTGTACAAGCGTGAAAGCATGCAGGACGAAGCGCCGTTGCTGAAAACCCTGCCGACCATCGTGGTGATAGTCGACGAATTCGCCGACATGATGATGATCGTCGGCAAGAAGGTCGAAGAGTTGATCGCGCGAATCGCGCAGAAAGCCCGTGCCGCGGGGATTCACCTGATTCTCGCGACCCAGCGGCCGTCGGTTGACGTGATCACCGGCCTGATCAAGGCCAATATTCCAACGCGGATGGCGTTCCAGGTGTCGAGCAAGATCGACTCGCGGACCATTCTCGATCAGGGCGGCGCGGAACAGCTACTGGGGCATGGCGACATGCTCTATATGCCGCCGGGCACCAGTTTGCCGATTCGTGTGCATGGCGCCTTCGTTTCCGACGATGAGGTGCATCGCGTGGTCGAGGCCTGGAAACAGCGCGGCACTCCGGATTACATCGAAGATATCCTCGCCGGCGTCGAAGAGGCCGGTAGCGGTTTCGATGGCGGTGGCGGCGAAGGCGGCGGTGAAGGCAGCGAGTCCGACCCGCTGTACGACGAGGCGGTCAATTTCGTCCTGGAAAGCCGCCGCGCGTCTATTTCCGCCGTGCAGCGTAAATTGAAGATCGGTTACAACCGCGCCGCGCGCATGATCGAAGCCATGGAGATGGCGGGTGTGGTCACGTCGATGAACACCAATGGCTCCCGTGAGGTTATCGCCCCCGGGCCCATGCGTGATTGATTAATGCTCAACCCCAATTTGATAAGGAGTCCCATGCGCCTGATTCGCGTGATGTTGTTAGCGGTTCTCAGTCTGTCTTGCTTGCCAGCGCTGGCCGACGAGACGGTCGCCGTGCAGAAATTGACCCAGTTGCTCAACCAGGCGCAAACCATCACCGCGCGCTTCTCCCAGCTGACCCTGGACGGCAGCGGTACACAGTTGCAGGAAACCGCCGGTCAACTCGCGCTGAAACGCCCAGGGCTGTTCCGCTGGCACACCGACGAGCCGATGGAGCAACTGCTGGTATCCAATGGTGAGAAGGTCTGGCTGTACGATCCGGACCTGGAACAGGTCACCATCCAGACCCTCGATCAGCGCCTGACCCATACCCCTGCGCTGCTACTTTCCGGCGATGTATCGAAGATCAGCGAGAACTTCGAGATCAGCCACAAGGAAGGCGGCAATGTCATCGATTTCATCCTTAAGCCCAAGTCCAAGGACAGCTTGTTCGACAGCCTGCGCCTGTCGTTCCGCGACAGCGTGCTGAACGATATGCAACTGATCGACAGCATCGGCCAGCGCACCAACATACTGTTCCTCAGTGTGAAGATGAACGAAGCGCTGGATGACAAGCAGTTCAGCTTCGACATCCCGGAAGGCGCCGACGTCATTCAAGAGTAAGAGGCGCGCGTCACTCCATGGATCTGTTTCGCAAGGCCCCGATCGCTCAACCGCTGGCCGCCCGTTTGCGCGCGGCCAGTCTGGACGAGTACGTCGGCCAGGAACATTTGCTGGCGCGCGGCAAGCCGCTGCGCGAAGCCCTGGAGCAGGGCGCGCTGCATTCGATGATCTTCTGGGGGCCGCCGGGGGTGGGCAAGACCACTCTCGCGCGCCTGCTGGCGCAGGTTTCCGACGCCCATTTCGAGACGATTTCCGCGGTGCTCTCCGGGGTCAAGGAGATTCGCCAGGCGGTGGAAGTCGCCCAGCAGCATGCCGCGCAATATGGTCGTCAGACCATTCTGTTCGTCGATGAAGTGCACCGCTTCAACAAGTCGCAGCAGGATGCCTTTCTGCCCTACGTGGAGGACGGCACGCTGATCTTTATCGGCGCCACCACAGAAAACCCGTCGTTCGAACTGAATAACGCTTTGCTCTCCAGGGCGCGCGTTTATGTGTTGAAAAGCCTCGACGAAGCGGCCCTGCGCAAGTTGGTCGATCGCGCACTGAACGACCCCAAGGGCTTGGGCGAGCGCAAGCTCAGCCTGCCGGAAGAGAGTTTCAAAATTTTGATGAGCGCCGCCGACGGCGATGGCCGGCGGCTGCTGAATTTTCTCGAGAACGCTGCGGACCTGGCCGAGGACGGTGGCGAAATCAGCAGCGAGCTGCTGCTCGACCTGCTCGGCGACAGTCGTCGGCGCTTCGATAAAGGCGGCGAAGCTTTTTACGATCAGATTTCCGCGCTGCATAAGTCGGTGCGCGGCTCCAATCCAAACGCTGCGCTGTATTGGTTCGCGCGCATGCTCGATGGTGGTTGCGACCCGCTGTACCTTGCGCGCCGGGTGGTGCGCATGGCCAGTGAGGACATCGGCAACGCCGACCCCAGGGCGCTGACCCTGTGCCTGAATGCCTGGGATGTGCAGGAGCGCCTGGGCAGCCCGGAAGGCGAACTGGCGGTGGCCCAGGCGATCGTCTACCTGGCGTGCGCGCCGAAGAGTAACGCGGTGTACAGCGCCTTCAAGGCGGCGATGCGCGATGCCGCCGAGCACGGCTCTTTGGACGTACCGCTGCACCTGCGCAATGCACCGACCAAATTGATGAAAGAGCTCGGCTATGGCGACGAATACCGCTACGCCCATGACGAGCCGGAAGCCTATGCGGCCGGCGAGGATTACTTCCCCGAGGCGCTGGAGCCCCGCCAGTACTACCAGCCGGTACCGCGCGGCCTCGAACTGAAAATTCGCGACAAGCTGCAGCACCTGAAAAACCAGGACCAGGCGAGCCCGAAGCAGCGGAGAAAATCATGATTCGTGTAGCGTTGGCGGTCGCCGTCGGCGGCGCGACGGGTTGCGTGCTGCGGTTTCTCGCGGCGAGTTGGGTGGTGGCGCACTGGCCACGACATTACTACCTGGCGACCTTGACGGTGAACATGCTCGGTTGCCTGTTGATCGGCTTATTATCGGGGCTGTTTTTGTTGCGCACCGACCTGCCCTTGGAGCTGCGTACCGGCCTGACGGTCGGCTTGCTCGGCGGTTTGACCACGTTTTCCTCGTTCAGCCTGGAACTGCTCAATATGCTCGAGCACGGCCGTATCGCCGAGGCAACGGGTTACCTGTTATGCAGCGTGGTCGGTGGGTTATTGGCCGCCTGGCTGGGCCTGACCCTGGCGCGCCTGTGTCAGTGAGCGGCGTTATCGGTTGCCGAGCCGTTTGCCGATTGGCGCTCTAGCGGTCTTACGTCTTAAACTGCGCGGCATCGCGCGTCATGGCTACGGCCATGCATTCTTTTGCACCTGTTATTGAGAATTGAACATGCTCGACTCCAAATTGGTACGCGGCCAGCTCCACGAAGTTGCCCAGCGTCTTGCTAGCCGTGGTTTTCAACTGGATGTGGCGCGCTTCGAAGCGTTGGAAGCCCAGCGTAAAACCGTCCAGACCCGCACCGAGCAATTGCAGGCCGAACGCAATAGCCGCTCCAAGATCATCGGTCAGGCCAAGCAGCGAGGCGAAGACATCGCACCGCTGCTCGCCGATGTCGACCGCATGGGTAGCGAGCTGGAGGAGGGCAAGCGCGAGCTGGACAGCATTCAAGCCGAACTCGATGACCTGCTGCTGAGCATCCCCAACCTGCCGCACGAGTCGGTTCCCGTCGGCGATGACGAGGAGGGCAACGTCGAGGTGCGCCGCTGGGGTACGCCCAAGGCCTTCGATTTCACCATTCAGGATCATGTCAGCCTGGGCGAGCAGCACGGCTGGTTGGATTTCGAGACCGCGGCCAAACTGTCCGGCGCGCGTTTCGCATTGCTGCGCGGCCCCATCGCCCGCCTGCACCGCGCATTGGCGCAGTTCATGATCAACCTGCACACCAGCGAGCACGGCTACGAAGAGGCCTATACCCCCTATCTGGTCCAGGCCCCGGCTTTGCAGGGCACCGGCCAGTTGCCGAAGTTCGAGGAGGATCTGTTCAAGATCAGCCGCGAGAACGAGGCCGACCTCTACCTGATCCCGACTGCGGAAGTGTCGCTGACCAATATCGTCGCCGGCGAAATCCTCGACGCCAAACAGCTACCGTTGAAGTTCGTCGCCCACACCCCGTGTTTCCGTAGCGAAGCCGGTGCTTCCGGTCGCGACACCCGCGGGATGATCCGCCAGCATCAGTTCGACAAGGTCGAAATGGTGCAGATCGTCGAGCCGAGTACCTCCTATCAGGCGCTCGAAGAACTGACCGGCAATGCCGAGAAAGTCCTGCAATTGCTCGAACTGCCCTATCGGGTGTTGGCGCTGTGTACCGGGGACATGGGTTTTGGCGCGACCAAAACCTACGATCTGGAAGTCTGGGTGCCGAGCCAGGACAAGTACCGGGAAATCTCCTCCTGCTCCAACTGCGGCGATTTCCAGGCGCGGCGCATGCAGGCGCGCTACCGCAACCCGGAAACCGGCAAGCCCGAACTGCTGCATACCCTCAACGGCTCCGGCCTGGCGGTGGGTCGCACCCTGGTGGCGGTGCTGGAGAACTACCAGCAGGCCGATGGCAGCATCCGCGTGCCCGAGGTGCTCAAGCCTTATATGGGCGGCATCGAAGTAATCGGCTAAGACGCAATTCGGATGCACAATACGGGGTGGCGATTGCCGCCCCGTTTTTTTATTTCTGGCGAGATTGATCCATGGACTTCCTTCCCCTGTTCCATAATTTGCAGGATCGCCTGGTGCTGGTGGTTGGCGGCGGTGAAGTGGCGTTGCGCAAGGCGCGCTTGCTTGCCGATGCCGGGGCGCGGCTGCGTGTCGTTGCCCCCGAGGTCAGGGACGAGCTGCGGCAGCTGGCCGGTGATGGTGGTTTTCTCCTGCGCGGTTACCAGGCCGAGGATCTGCAGGGTGTTGTGCTGATCATTGCGGCCACTGACGACGAACCGCTCAATGCGCAGATTTCCGCACAGGCCCAGGCGCTGGGTATTCCGGTCAATGTGGTGGATGCGCCCAAGCTGTGCAGTGTGATCTTCCCGGCCATCGTCGACCGCTCGCCTTTGATAGTCGCGGTCACCAGCGGCGGCGATGCGCCGGTGCTCGCGCGCCTGATCAGGGCCAAGATCGAGACCTGGATTCCCGCCACTTATGGTCAGTTGGCCGGCCTGGCCAAGCGCTTCCGCGCCCAGGTCAAGGGATTGTTTCCCGATGTGCAGCAGCGCCGGGTGTTCTGGGAGGACGTATTCCAGGGCCAGATCGCCGAAAGCGTATTCGCCGGCAAATTGCAGGAAGGCGAGCGCCTGCTCGAAGCCAAGATTGCCGGTGCCGCGCCCCAGGCGCTGGGCGAGGTCTACCTGGTTGGCGCTGGTCCGGGCGATCCGGATTTGTTGACCTTCCGCGCCTTGCGTCTGATGCAACAGGCCGATGTGGTGCTCTACGATCGTCTGGTCGCGCCGGCGATCATCGAGCTATGCCGCCGCGATGCCGAGCGCATCTACGTCGGCAAGCAGCGCGCCGAACACGCATTGCCCCAGGAACAGATCAACCAGCGCCTGGTCGCACTGGCCAAAGCAGGTAAGCGGGTATTGCGCCTGAAGGGCGGCGATCCCTTTATCTTCGGCCGTGGCGGCGAAGAGATCGAAGAGCTGGCCGCCCATGGTATTCCCTTCCAGGTGGTGCCCGGTATCACCGCCGCCAGTGGTTGTGCGGCCTATGCCGGCATTCCGCTGACCCATCGCGATCATGCGCAATCGGTGCGCTTCGTCACCGGCCACCTCAAGGATGGCAGCTGCGATCTACCCTGGGCCGAGCTGGCGGCGCCCAGCCAGACTCTCGTGTTCTATATGGGCCTGGTGGGCTTGCCGCTGATCTGTCATCAACTGGTTGCCCATGGCCGCAGCGCCGACACTCCGGCCGCCTTGATCCAACAAGGCACCACACAGAATCAACGGGTGTTTACCGGCACCTTGGCCGACCTGCCGCAATTGGTGGCCGAGCATCAAGTGCATGCACCGACCCTGGTAATAGTCGGGGAGGTGGTACGACTGCGCGACAAACTCGCTTGGTTCGAAGGCGCGCAAGCACAGCGCTAGATCACCACATACGATCAGCGCGCTTGATTGTTAGTCGCCGAAGATGCCGGCGCCCGGCAATCGCCCCCGATCATGTTCGCGGGTGAATATCAGCGCCGGACCGCGCGGGACTATGCCGCTCGGGTTGATGGTGCGGTGGCTGGCGTAATAGTGATTTTTGATATGGTCGAAATTCACCGTCTCTGCCACACCGGGCCATTGATACAGCTCGCGCAGCCAGTTGGGTAGATTCCGATAGTCTTCGATGCGCCGCAGGTTGCACTTGAAGTGCCCGTAATACACGGCATCGAAGCGGATCAGGGTGGTGAACAGGCGCCAGTCGGCCTCGGTCAGGTATTCGCCCGCCAGATAGCGGCGGCTAGCCAGCAACTGCTCGAGTGCATCCAGTTCATCGAACAGTTCGACGAAGGCTTCATCGTACGCGGCCTGGGTGGTGGCGAAACCGGCGCGATAGACGCCGTTATTCACTGCCGGATAGATGCGCTTGTTGAGCCTGTCGATTTCGCGGCGCAAGGCTTCGGGATAGAGATCCAGGGTATTGCCGGTCAGCCCGTCGAAAGCCGAGTTGAACATGCGGATGATTTCCGCCGACTCGTTGCTGACTATGCATTGGCGTTGTTTATCCC
Source organism: uncultured Pseudomonas sp. (assembly GCA_966210885.1). Taxonomy (GTDB): domain Bacteria; phylum Pseudomonadota; class Gammaproteobacteria; order Pseudomonadales; family Pseudomonadaceae; genus Aquipseudomonas. Next base: position 82,203 of record CBIHLQ010000006.1, on the reverse strand, counting down.
ACAGCAGCGGTACGGTGACGCGCCCGGTATAGCGAGGATCGTCGCGGGTGTAGCGTTGATGGAGAAAGTTGAAGGCGTCCAGCGCGTCGCCGCTGGAACCATGGGTGGGGTCGAAGGTCCAGCCGTTTTCACCCATCAACCAGCTCACCACTGAAACGCCGATCAGCTCTTGCAGGTCTTTCAGCTGACGCAGAATCAGCGTTCGGTGCGCCCAGGGGCAGGCGAGGGAGACATACAGATGGTAGCGATCCGCCTGGGCCTCGAAGTCGCCTTTGCCGCTTGGTCCGGGCGCGCCATCGACGGTAATCCAATTGCGTCGCTGCGCGTTTTCGCGCTGGAAACGGCCGTCCTTGGTGGTGTCGTACCACTGGTCGTGCCAGTGCCCTCCGATCAGCAAACCCATAAACAGATTCCTCGGCTCAATGCTTAGCAGGCTGTTGAAAAACTACCTGCGTTGCCATCGCGGCGTTAAAAACAGGCTCGGGCGCGAGTCCGATCAAAATGCCCATTTACAGCCCGTAAACTCGCGTGCGAGCCCAGTCCTTTTTTCGCTTGTTTTTGCCTTGCGCTGGCTGCCTCGGCTCGGGCTTCCTGCTTCGCTCTACCTCCTGCATCCATGCAGTCGTCGCCAACGTTTTTCAACGGCCTGTTGGGGATCAGTTTAAAGACAGGGTATGGATTGAAAGATGCAAAAATCCGCCGTCAACCATCGTCTAGCTCGATAGCAGTCGTTTATCCCAACGCTGCTGCGCATCCTTCAAGGCCTCTTCCCGCGACAGCCCCAGGCTTCTCAGCGCCAACGCCATGCTGCTGATCACGGCGAGCTGGCCATAATCGTCTTCTACCTCGCCGAGCCAGAAACGCTGCAAATGGGCGGGGTCGAGGGATTCAGGTTTCACGTGCCGTTGCGGCGATAGCGCCGGCCAGTCTTCGTCCCAGTTTTGGCCATTGGCGGTGCCGTAGAGGTGGCTGATGGCGTCGGGGTTGATCTCAATCTCGCCGCCTTCGCCTTTGATCACCACCGTGCAATCGCCGAGCAACTGGCTGGCTTCGCGGTGCACCGCCTGATAGCCCGGATGAAAGATGCTCTGCAGGCCGCAACGTGCGCCCAGCGGGTTGAGAATGCGGGTCAGCGAGTGAATCGGCGAGCGCAGGCCGAGGATGTTGCGCAAGTCGATCATCCGTTGCAGTTGCGGCATCCAGTCGCCCAGCGGGATAAACGCCAGCTGCTGTCTATCCAGTGTTCGCGCGACTTCGTCCCAGCTGCGGCACAGCGGAATCTGCAGCGGTTCGAGCAATTGCTCGGTGTACATGCGTCCGGCCGTATGGGCGCCGCCGCCATGCAGGAGGATGCGCACGCCGCTATTGGCCAGGGCTTTGGCCGCGAGCAGGAACCAGGGCAGATGGCGCTTCTTGCCGGCATAGCTCGGCCAGTCCAAGTCGGCCTGAATCGCGGGTGCGTGCAGGCGCTCGCGCACCGCTTCGGCGAAGCCGGCCATTTCCTCGGCGCTTTCTTCCTTGTGCCTGAGCAGCATCAAAAAGGCGCCCAGCTGGGTCTCTTCGACTTTGCCATCGAGCAGCATGCCCATGGCCTCGCGGGCTTCCTCGCGGGTCAGATTGCGTGCGCCGCGCTTACCTTTGCCGAGGATGCGCACGAATTGAGCGAAAGGGTGTTCTGCAGGGGTTACGAGGTTCATAGGCAATTCGTCGGTTTGGGCAGGCCGGCCAGCTTGGCGGCGAGTTTGGCGGGCGTGCCTTTGAACAGGCGGTTGAGGTTCAGGCTATTGCCTTTTTCCGGGCCGAGCTTGAGCGCGGCGTATTTGATCAGCGGACGGTTGGCCGGCGAGAGCTGGAACTCGTCATAGAAGGCGCGCAACAGCAGCAGCACTTCCCAGTGATCGGGGCTGAGTGGCAGTTGCTCCTGCTGCGCGAGGGCTTCGGCCACCGGCTGCGACCAGTCGGCGAGGTTCTTCAGGTAGCCGTCCTGATCCAATTCGATAAGCCGGCCGTCGACAGTCAGCATGTTCATAGCCAGCTGTTGACCTTGTCGTAACGGCAACTCAGGGCGACGAAGGCCGGATATTCGACGCATTGAACCCGGTCTGGGATTTCCAGGGCGCGTGCTTGCAGGTCCTCGTCGAGGGCGAACAGCTCGGTGCCAGCGGGCAGCTGCTCCAGGGCTTGGCATGGCGCCGTTCCCGGTTGTAAGGCATAGACCGCGTCGCCGCAAAGCAGCACGGCATCGCCTGCGCCCAGCAGGCGCAAGCAGCTGGGCAAGCGGCTGTCGCCAAAGGGGGAATGGGAAAGTACGTGTAGAGTCGCCATCAGAGGGTGATCACCTGGTCGTAACGGTCGATAAGCGCGGGCAGATCGGCGTCTGCCAGCACCGCGGCATCGAGGATCAGCGTCTGGCCGTCGAGGCCGCGTTCCCGCAGGCTATGTGCCGACGCATACAAGGCTTCCACGCCGAACATGGGCAAGGCTTGCAGGTTCGCGCTCAGGTCTTTTTGTTGCAGGTTGGCTGGTTTTTGCCCCGCTGCGAGTTGCCATACGCCATCGTCGAGAAACAACATACCAATGGGCAGGTCAAAAGCGCCGCCGGCCAGGGCAATATCCAAAACTTCACGGGCGCCGGGGCCACTCCAGGGCGCTTGCCGGCTGATAATCAGCAGTGACTTGCTCATCTTAAGGCCCTCCGAAGCAGACCAAGCGGTCCGCGAGTTGAGACGCCTCGTGCAATTGCCCCAAGCCGGACAACTCCCAGGGGGCTTCGAGGTTGGCCGCGGGCCGCTCGTAGCGTTGCGCTTCTTCTTTATTCAGTACGCCGCGCCGCAAGGCCGCAGCGATGCACACCACCGCATCCAGCCCATGCTCGCGCACGAAGCCGCGCCACTCGGTGCTCAAGTCGAGCTCGTCCTGGGCGCTGACCACATTGCTGGCGGCGCTGTGCACGCCATCTTGATAGAAAAACAGCCGCACGATCTCATGGCCGTCGGCCAACGCCGCCTGGGCGAAACGCAAGGCGCGACGGGAGGAGGGCGCGTGGGCGGGGGAGAACAGGGCGATGGCGAATTTCATGGCAAGGCCGATCAAAGGGAACTGCGGCAATGATACGGCTTGAGCAGCCAAGATGGGCATCGCAGGCATGAAAAAGCCCGCCGAAGCGGGCTTAATCAAAGCGTCCGACGATCAGTCGTCGCCGCCCATGATGCCGAAAATCTGCAACAGGCTGACGAACAGGTTGTAGATCGATACATACAGGCTGATGGTCGCCATGATGTAGTTGCGTTCGCCGCCGTGGATGATCGCGCTGGTCTGGAACAGGATGCAGGCCGAAGAGAACAGCACGAAGCCGGCACTGATCGCCAGTTGCAAGCCGCTGATCTGGAAGAAGAAGCCAGCCAGCATGGCGCCGATCAACACGAAGAACCCAGCGGTGATAAAGCCGCTGAGGAAGCTCATGTCCTTACGGGTGGTCAGCACATAGGCCGAAAGACCGCAGAACACCAAGGCCGTCATGGCGAATGCCGAGCTGACTACTTCCGCGCCGTTGGCCATGCCCATGTAGCGGTTGAGGATCGGACCCAGGGTGTAACCCATGAAGCCGGTCAGCGCCAAGGTGGAGACCAGGCCCCAGGACGAGTTGCGCAGCTTGGCGGTGAGGAAGAACAGGCCGTAGAAGCCGATCAGCACTACGAAGATGTTCGGGTAGGGTACATTGGCGCGTTGCGCGAGAAACGCCACCAGACCGCTGAACGCCAGGGTGATAGCGAGCAGGCCGTAGGTGTTGCGCAGAACGCGGCTGACTTCTTGCTGTTCGACCTGCGCATGGTCGAGTGCGTAATTTTGTTCGTGCATGGCGACGCTCCTGTAGTGGCGGATGGTTCCGTGACCAGAGTCGGAGTCGATGATAACAGAGCGTTAGGTTGTGCCAAGCCAGAGAGTTTGACAGTGTGTTGCGTTCGGGTAAGATTGCCGCCCGCACTTACGCCGGAAGCGTGGCAGAGCGGTTGAATGCAACGGTCTTGAAAACCGTCGAAGGGGAAACTCTTCCGTGAGTTCGAATCTCACCGCTTCCGCCATCTTTTCGTCAGAGCAGCAGTTTTTCGTGCCGTCATTGCTGTTTGATTGGTGCTTGCTATCTGACGTTTATGCGCCAAGCTAGGTTTGGCCCTGTCTTGTCGCAAGGTCGCCAACCGTCCACAAGACCGCTGCAAACAGCGGCTGACGCAGAACGAGGTGTCGCTTGATTAGGGTGCTGGTGGTCGATGACCATGATCTGGTTCGTACAGGCATCACGCGCATGCTGGCCGATATCGATGGCTTGCAGGTTGTCGGGCAGGCCGAGTCTGGCGAAGAAGCGCTGAAGAAAACCCGCGAGTTGAAGCCCGATGTTGTCCTGATGGACGTCAAGATGCCTGGCATCGGCGGCCTCGAGGCGACGCGCAAACTGATGCGCAGCCACCCCGATTTGAAAGTCGTCGCCGTTACCGCCTGTGAAGAAGATCCTTTCCCCACCCGCTTGCTGCAAGCCGGGGCGGCCGGTTATATGACCAAAGGCGCGGCCTTGAATGAGATGGTGCAGGCCATCCGCCTGGTCTTCGCCGGGCAGCGCTATATCAGCCCGCAGATCGCGCAGCAGCTCGCACTGAAATCGTTCCAGCCGCAGAGCAATAACTCGCCGTTCGACTTGCTATCCGAGCGCGAGATTCAGATCGCACTGATGATCGCCGGTTGCCAGAAGGTGCAAAGCATCTCCGACAAACTGTGCCTGTCGCCGAAAACCGTCAACACCTACCGCTATCGCATCTTCGAGAAGCTTTCGATCAGCAGCGACGTGGAGCTGGCGCTGTTAGCGGTGCGCCATGGCATGATCGATGCCAGTAGCTGAAACCGGCGCGACCTTCGATCCAAGCGCTTTTCTTGCCACGTGCAGCGCACGTCCGGGCGTCTACCGCATGTTCGATGCGGGCGCCAAGTTGCTCTATGTCGGCAAAGCAAAGAATCTGAAAAAGCGCCTGGCCAGCTACTTCCGCAAGACCGGCCTGGCGCCTAAAACGGCAGCGCTGGTCGGCAAGATTGCCCAGATAGAAACCACCATCACCGCCAATGAAACCGAGGCGCTGCTGCTCGAGCAGACGCTGATCAAGGAGTGGCGGCCGCCCTACAACATCCTGTTGCGCGACGACAAATCCTATCCCTACGTATTCTTGTCGGATGGCCAATACCCGCGCCTGAGCATCCATCGCGGGGCCAAGCAGCAAAAGGGGCGTTATTTCGGGCCATATCCCAGCGCCGGCGCCATCCGCGAAAGCCTCAATCTGCTGCAGAAAGCCTTTCTGGTGCGCCAGTGCGAAGACAGTTTCTTCAAGAATCGCACGCGGCCTTGCCTGCAATATCAGATCAAACGCTGCAAAGGACCATGCGTCGGCCTGGTCGAACCGGCGGAATATGCCGAGGACGTGCGCCACTCGGTGATGTTTCTCGAAGGGCGTAGCAATGCCTTGAGCGACGAATTGTCCAGTGCCATGCAGAAAGCCGCCGGCGAGCTGGATTTCGAGCGCGCCGCCGAGTTGCGCGACCAGATCGCTTTGGTGCGCCGTGTGCAGGACCAACAAAGCATGGAAGGCGGCAACGGCGATGTCGATGTGGTCGCCGCCATGGTCACGCCGGGCGGCGCCTGCGTGCATTTGATCAGCGTGCGCGGCGGCCGGGTGTTGGGCAGCAAGAATTTCTTCCCCCAGGTGGCGATCGAGGAGGACGGCAGCGAAGTGCTTCTGGCGTTCCTCGCCCAGTATTACCTGGGTAGCCTGGAGCGCGATCTGCCGAGCGAACTGATCGTCAACGTCCAGCATGAGGATTTCCCCACGCTGATCGCCGCCATCGAGGAGGTGCGCGGCCGCGAATTGACGATCAGCTATCGGGTGCGCGGCAACCGCGCGCGCTGGCAGCAACTGGCAGTGACCAATGCTGAGCAGGCACTCGGCGCGCGCCTGGCCAATCGGCAGCACGTGGCGGCGCGCTTCGAGGCCCTGGCCGAAGCGCTGCAACTGGACGAAGTGCCGCAGCGCCTCGAGTGTTTCGATATCAGCCATACCAGTGGCGAAGCGACTGTGGCTTCCTGCGTGGTGTTCGGCCCGGAGGGCCCGCTGAAATCCGACTATCGCCGCTACAACATCGAAGGCGTGACCGGTGGTGACGACTATGCGGCGATGCACCAGGCGCTGACACGGCGTTTCAGTAAGATCAAGGACGGCGAGGGCAAACTACCGGATATCCTGCTGGTCGATGGCGGTAAAGGCCAATTGGCCATGGCCCGCGACGTGCTCGAAGAATTGGCGGTGCCGGAGCTGATCCTGCTCGGTGTGGCCAAGGGCACGACGCGCAAGCCTGGCCTGGAAACCTTGTATCTTAACGATGCGGCCCATGAGTTCACGCTGCCAGGTCATTCGCCGGCGTTGCATCTGATTCAGCAAATCCGTGACGAGTCGCACCGCTTCGCGATTACCGGCCACCGTGCACGCCGCGGCAAGGCGCGCCGTACCTCGACCTTGGAGGAGATCGCCGGGGTAGGGCCGAAGCGGCGCCGTGAATTGCTCAACCACTTCGGTGGCTTGCAGGAGTTGACGCGCGCCAGCGTCGAGGAGATCGGCAAAGCGCCAGGAATCAGTAAAAAGCTTGCGGAGTTGATTTATGCCGCCTTGCACAGCGAGTAGAATGCCGAATCACTTTGCCGCCAAGTTCTTTCGATGAATATCCCTAATTTGCTGACCGTGCTCCGTGTAGCGCTGATCCCGGTTTTTATCCTGCTGTTCTATCTACCGTTCAACTGGAGTTACTGGGCCGCTAGCGCGGTGTTCGGCATTGCTGCGGTCACCGACTGGTTGGATGGTTACCTGGCGCGTCGCTGGGAGCAGAGCACGCCTTTCGGCGCATTTCTCGATCCGGTCGCGGACAAGCTGATGGTGGCGGTCGCCCTGGTGCTGCTGGTGGCGGAGCATGGCAACCTATGGCTGACATTGCCGGCGGCGATCATCATCGGCCGTGAAATCGTGGTCTCGGCTCTGCGTGAATGGATGGCCGAACTGGGGGCGCGGGCGCAGGTGGCGGTGTCCAACCTGGGTAAATGGAAAACCGCGGCGCAAATGGTCGCATTGATGATGCTGCTGGCCAATCCGCCGACATTTACCGCCTGGGTGATACTCGGTTACGTGCTGTTGATCATCGCTGCCATGCTGACACTGTGGTCGATGGTGCAGTACCTCCTGGCCGCCTGGCCGCACCTGAGTATCACCTCAGAAAAGAAATAAGCTTTTTTGAATCAAAGGCTTGACTGGGCGTTTTGAAGCTATAGAATGGCGGCCGTCAACACGACAAGCGGGAATAGCTCAGTTGGTAGAGCACGACCTTGCCAAGGTCGGGGTCGCGAGTTCGAGTCTCGTTTCCCGCTCCAGTTTCAACGGGCCGTCCAGAACGGCCCGTTTAGTTTCAAAGATTTAGATTTCGGCTGAGTAGCAGAGTGGTTATGCACCGGATTGCAAATCCGTGAACGCCGGTTCGATTCCGACCTCAGCCTCCAATTAAAAAAGCCTCGTAGGTCAATGATCTACGAGGCTTTTTTGTTGAAAGCCGGATGCCTTGCGAGACACGCAAAGGCTGTATATAGTCCAGGCCTTGTTAAAAGCTCTACCGCCCGAATGGCGAAATCGGTAGACGCAAGGGACTTAAAATCCCTCGGGGGTAACCCCGTGCCGGTTCGATTCCGGCTTCGGGCACCATGATAGCTTCCATAGCAATCTACTGAATGCTCTGGAACCCCTTGAAACCGGCCCTTTGGCCGGTTTTTTGTATTGGGGGATCGGTTTAAGTCCAATGGTATCCGGCAGCTTTATGGGTACGCTCGGTTCGATAAAGGGTGGTACCTCTATGGCGTGCAAAGTCGCCCCCCTAAGCGACGCTCATCCCCGAGCGAACCCCGCCGACTCCCCTAGCAATATCTTTTGCCGCCAGGCCGGTGCGCTGGTGGGGAAAAGCACTTCGGTCGGGCGGAAGCGGGCGATACCGCAGGCAGCGGCGATACGCTGACGTTGCTGGCCCTGGATAAGGGCTCGCAGGTAACTGCTCTCGCTCTGCTGCAACCCCAGCACATAGCCGACGCCTGCCTGGAAGTCGCCCCCATGGCTTTGCCACCAGGCTGCGATCAATTGCGGCTCGGGCCAGGGCAGGTTCTCGTCGGGGTCCATGGCGACATTGGAATCCTCGGGATCGTCATTCGGGCCGGCATCGAAATCCGGCAGGTCTTGCAACTCCAGATCGAGCAGCGCCAGGTCGGCGCCGGTAATCAGGCTGAAGGCCTCTCCGGCGACGCGGGCATGGGGCAGGTCGCTCATCTGTTGGATCAGCCAGGGCACGCTGACCGGATCGCCCAGCAGCCCGACGGCCTGAATGCCGATACGCCGCTGCGCGGGGTTTCGCATCAACTGGCGTATCCAGGCGATGCTGCTTTCGCGCTTTTGCCAGGCCAGTAGTACACCGAGTGCGCGGTATTGGAACTCGCCCGGTTGCTCGGCGAATTGGCGCAGCGGCTCCAGTGCTTCCTCGTCGCCCATCTGTGCGGTGGCCCAGTTGGCCCAGAAGCGGGTGGCCGTGTTCTTGTGTTGACGGTGGGCACGAATAGTCGGCATCAGGTCACGCCGGCGCAGCTCGCCGGCGGTGCGGGCGGCTCGTGCGAGCACGCTTGGGTCGGCATGGGAAAGTCCGGCAAGCAGGGCGGGACCAGGATCCTTGCGGTGCATACCGCACGCGGCCAGGCCGAGACGACGGAACACCGGCTCGGGGGAGGCGAGCATGTGGTCGATCCAGGGCTCGGCTTGCCGCCATTCCAGCCAACCCAAAGCTGCGGCCATAAAGCGTTCGCCGCCTTCGTGGGCACGCACATGTTCGGCCAGGGAGCCCATGGCTGTCGTATTGTTCGTTTCGAAGGCCAGTACGGTGGCGGCAAACACCTCGCCCTGTGCGGCAGGGCTCAGCTGCTGCAACAGGGTCTCCAGTCCAGGCAAACCTGCTATGCACAGGCCATCCAGATGGGCTTCGATGCGCTTGTCCAGTGCGGTCAGGTGTTTGAGGTCATAGTGGGGCGCCCGAACGGCATGGTCGCGCAGGCCGGTGAGGAAGGCGGCCTCTTCGGCATGTTGATCAATCATATTCACAATCGAAGGCATCATAAGAAACCTATCTGTGATGGCCTCTTGCTCAAACGATCCTCGTCCATTCAATTCCATCGTAAGACATGAGATCGAACTCACCATTCGACCACATGACGTCCTGGCCAGCGCTTAGTTGGTAACAGGACTTTGGACGATCATCACCAAAATCCACAGCTTCCAGTTGCGATTGTTTCAGCCGGTAGACATTCGACATGGTGGAGACGTAAAGAGCATCGACAAACCATTCCAAATCCCAGATGTCATCGACAACTTCCGTTTGATTGATAACGCTCCACATATCATTGCGACCTTGTAGCAGCACACCGCGATGGCCCGCTATGTAGGTCATTCCATTAGGTGCGCACTTAACCGATGTGAGCGTCACCGATGTTGGCGATTCGCAAGGATGCCAATTTTGACCATCAAATCGCCATATCGCGCCTTCACGGCCAACTGCATAAATTTCAGCACCAGAGAAGCCGTGAATTGCCTGCGCATTGAAAGTTTCCGGCAGACCATCGTCGATACGGGTCCAACGTTTAGGGCCTTCAAAGCGGTACACCATGCCTCTTAGACCGACCGCAAAGGCTTGTCCGTCGATCGCAGCCACGGAACGAATACCGCCGGTTCTCGGCGTTCGAGGTGCAGGTGTACTGTCGTCGAATATATCGCCTGTACTTGTGCCGCTTGCCATGATTGCTGAGTAGTAGCCGGATCCTGATACGGCAATGAGGCCAAGCTCAGGCTGAGAAACAATGGCTAATGAATGGGCATCATAGTTAGCCTCGCCTCTGATAAAAGTGCCGTCCTTATATTTGAACGTAATGGCATGTTGAATCTCATCTGCTTCTTTTTTAGGGTCTGCGGCGTAGATATATCCAAGGCCCGGTAGGCGTACCATTGCGGTGCGCATGATGAGGCCATTCAGCGGTGTGTCGGGCATGTGGAGCTTCCTTAAAAATAAGCGGTTATAGGGTCGTCGTATCCGAGGGTTCTGGAACTCGTCCGGCCGTTGACGGGCGAATTCGATCCGTCGGGCCAATATCCATCTTTTGATGACCTTCTCGTACTTGGCTTTTTGTGCATTCCTTGTCGCACTTGCTGCCACCTTTCTGGGCGGCTTCCGCTCCAACTGCTTCGGCTTCGGCAACACTCCAGCGTGCATTTGGGTCGATGGTCTTGCCGGTGACATGCGGCGCAACGGTCGGATGGTTCACCGTAAGGAGGTTCGTTTCTTCATGAATGTCACCGTGCGTTCCAGTGGAGTGGCTATGACCATCTTCACAAATGCACGGCGCCTTGTCGGGGTCGTACTTATTAGCTCCTTGCGCATCGAGCAGGAGCGCCTTGCCACTTTTCCCTCTCTCCTTGAATTGTGATTTAGGTACTACATGGTGCGGTGTTTTTCCCTCACAGCAGTTCGATGGTGCATAGGGTGTAAGCACGCACTCCATTGCTTTTTTACATTTTGGATCGCCACACAAGGCTTCGGATGCGCCGGCCCGATTGACCGCTCCTGTGGAGTAGGTGTTTGCATCAACATGACGTTGGCAATTGTTATCCTTCAGTCCCTTCACTACGTTGTGGCAGGGGTGGGAGCTGTTGGCCGCCGCGGCCGTGTCAATATAGGGCCAGGTTGGGCTATTGCCTGGCTGCGACGCATGATTGTGGGTAGTTAAATCCATATTTCTAACTACATTTTCCCCCTCAAACTTCACATCCATTGACCAGGCGGTGAAGTAAACTTTCCCCTTGATCTTGCTGGTAATCACCCCTTTCTTCGGTGCGTTTCCTGCTTCGTCCCCTGTACTGGTTTTGAAATGGCTCTTGTCCTTGAGCATCACCTCCTTGCCGCTGATCTTGACCGTCCGGGTGCCCCGAGTGGTGTCCTTGGCCATGCCGGTGTTGGGGTAGGGGATGGGCACGCCTGGCGGTGTCGGCGGCGCCTGGGGTGGGGTGAAGCAGACGTCCGGGAAGCAGGCGATGGATTTGCCATCCGCCGCTTTGCAGGAAACCTCCATATTGTTGGCGAAAACCTGGTTGGCCATCAGGCAGCCCTCACGGTCTGGTAGCTGAGCAGGGCGGCGGCGCGTTGGCCTGCGTCGTTGCCGAGGTGGCAGAAGATGTTCGGGCCTTCGCCGTAGCCTTTGCGGCTGGCAGCCAAGGCCACGGCGAGCATGGCTGGGCCGATGGCGGCGCCGACTTCGCCGATACAGTCGGCCGGGTGCCAAAGGTGGAAATATTCCTTGCGCACGCGCAGGGTGCGGCTCAGGGCCAGGGAGGCTTCCTTGAAGTAGTACTGCTCGCCGGAGATGTCGGTGAGTCGGTAGTCCATCTGCTTCAGCCCGCAGCCGGCTTCGCTCAGGGCGGCGCGTACGGCTTGGGTCAGGCCGTCGGCGCGCAGCGGAATGTCTTCGGCCTCCACCGTGGCCTTTTCCACGCCGAAACCCAGACCGATGCAAGCCAGCTGTGGTGTTTCGCTGGCGGTCGGGGCGTTGACCACTACGGCGGCGGCGCCTTCGCCGGGGATGAATCCGTTGGAATTCTGGCTGGTGAGTAAGCGTTCGCGTTCTTCGAAAGCGGCCAGGGTCGGTCCGCTGAGGAAGGAGTCGACACCGGCGATCAGTACATGCCGATGGCCGCCTTGGTGGATCAGCGTGCGCGCATTGAGCAAAGCCACCGCAGCGCTGACCCGGCCACGGGCGATGACGTTGGAACTGGGATGAAAGCGCAGGCCCAGTTCAGCTTCGATGGCGTGCAGCAGCCCTTTGTCGAGACCGTCGAGGCGGCCGGGGCGGTCGGTTTCCGCGACTCCGAGCAGCAGTGGGGTTTTTTCCGGGTCGACGTCGGGAGTGCTCTGCAGCGCCTCGGCGATGGCGCGGGCGGCCATTTTGATCAGCTTGCTGCGCCCGCGCCAAGGCTGTTCCAGGGGCACGCTGGCGGCAATCAGCCATTCGCCGCCGCGGTCGATAAAACGGGTTTCCTGGAAGTTGTCGATAGCGCAGCGGATCGCCGCGCAGCTCGCGGGGGCGCTAAGGCCGACGGCGCTGACCATGCCGGAGCCGATGATGCAAAGCGCGGCCATCAGTGCGTCTCCTCGGGTGCGCGTTTGGCTTTCACCAGCGCCGATAGCGACGGGTAGTAGTCCTTGCCCAACTCGCGAGCACGCCACCAGCCGGTGGACATGGTGCCCACCAGCACCTGGGCGATTTCGAACATGTTGCGTTTAAGCGGGCGGCTGGTGCGCCAGGTGATCTCGACGTGCTGCATATCCGTGTCGATCAGCAGGGTGTCGATCACCGCCTGCACGGTCTCGTGGCCGCCTTTTTTCAGAAAGAAGGTCACCGGCACGTCCATTTCGGGGATGCGAAAACCTGCGCGCTCCTGGGGGGTGAGGTTCAACAGCAGCACCTCTTCGCCGCCACGCAGGTAATCGGTCTGTTGATCAACGGGCGCAGCCTGGAAGTAGCGGTTGTCGAAGTCTGCCGGTAGAAAGGGGAAGCAATCGGCCAGCCAGGCCTCGTCGTAGGTACCCGCGAAACCCACACGCAACGGCCAGCTACGGCCGATGGGACCTAGCGCCATCGGTTTGTAGTCGCCGTTTGGGTTGTCGACGGGCTTGCCCAATTCCTCGGTGTTGGGCAACGGCATGCCGACGATTTCCGCAGTGGCAATGGCGCTGGGATACCAGCCCAGGCCGACCGGGTTCTCCAGGTAGCAGTGACGCAGTTCGGGCTCGTCCGCCATCGGGTGTGTGCCACCAAAGGCCTGGGCGTAGGAGATGTTCTGCTCGGTAAACGGCTGTGGTAAGCCGGGGTAAACGCCCAATAGTCCCGGTTGCCATTTCCGTGGGCCGAGGACGGAAAAGGCCTTGCTGACCCGCCCGACGCGAATGCCCGCAGCCAATTGCGTAACCGGTCGTGCCCCTGGCGCGTAGGCCTTGCCGCGCACCAGTACATCGCAGAAAGGCTTGATCGGGGCGAAGTCCATTTCTTGCAATGGGGCGCTCAAGCCCGGTTCGCCGAGAAAGGTATCGGCCATTAATAGCGGTTGCTGGGCGTCAGCCAGGGTCGCTGCGCGGCCGTCCAACGGCAGATTGAAAGTGCCTTTGGCCACCACCACCAAGGATTCGCGGCCATCGGGATCCATGCCCTGGGTATAGGCGGCGACCAATTTGCTGGCGTTGAGCAGTTCCATATGCCGAATACCTGTCTAGTTGATCTGCACCGAGCCACCCTTGATGCGGTTGGCCCCGCTGGAACGGCTGGACAGGTAGGCGCCCTGGATGATCACCTTACCGGCGCGGGTCAGGGTGATGCTGGCCTTGCCGCAACGCAGAACGATTTCGTGCTCGGCACTCAACTCCAGGCGCTCACCATCCAGGCGGGCGACGCTCACGGGCCCGACCGTTTCCAGCCCGCGCTGAATACGCCCGATTACCAGGGGGCGGCCGGGGTCGCCTGCCTCGAACATCAGTGCGACCTGGGCGCCGATGTCGTCGCGACTGAGCTCGGCGGTGGTGCGGGCGGCGATGCCGGTTTCGCTGGGGCAGCCGGGAAATGCCACCACCGGTGCGCCGGCCTGGGGAACGTCCAGCAGAATGCCGATGACCACGCCATCCAAGCGCGCGGGGATTGTGACGGGAAGGTGCTGTTTGACGCTCATGGTCTGTGCTCCATGCTCAGTTCTGCAGAATCTTCTGGCCTTTAACGACGACGTTGCGGCTGGCCTTGATGTTGATCGCCCCCGAACCGTCGATGGTGATGTCCTTGCCGCGAATCATGATGGTGCCGTCCTTCTTCATGGTGATGCTGGCCGAGCCTGTGGTCAGGGTGATGGAGTCGCCAGCGGTGAGGGAGAAGTTCTGGCCGACATCCAGGCTGTCGTTCTGTTTGATGCCGGTGGTGCGGTTTTGACCGACGTCGCGCGATTCGTTCTGGCCTATCTGGGTATTTTGGTTGCCATTGATGTCGATGCCTTCGTTGCCCTTGACCGTTTCGTTGCGGTTGCCGCTGATGCCGATGGTCTCGTTGCCGCCGACGTCTTCGGTGCGGTTGCTGACGATGGTGATGTTTTCGTTGGCGCCGACCTTTTCCGTGCGGTCCGCACCTATGGTGATGGTCTCGTTGCTGCCGACGTCCTCGGTGCGGTTGGCGCCGATGGTGATCTTTTCGTCGCTGCCGACATCCTCGGTGCGGTTCACGCCAATGGAGATGGTCTCGTTATTGCCGACGGTTTCCTTGCGATCCACACCTATGGTGATGGTTTCGTTGTTGTCCACCGTCTCGGTGCGGTCGTGTTTGACGTGCACGGTTTCGTCGTTGTCGATGGTCTTGGTGCGGTCGTGGCCTACCCAGTGGGTCTCGTCATTCTCGACCTCGATGTCCTGATTCTTTTCCGCGTGGATAAACAGCTGTTCCGCGCCTTTCTTGTCCTCCATGCGGATTTCGTTGAAGTTGGCCGGCGAGCCGTCCTTGCTCGAACGGCTTTTCACACCGCTCTGGGTGGCGTTGGCCGGCAGCTCGTAGGGCACGGTTTGCTCGGCGTTGTAGACGCGGCCGGTAATGATCGGCCGATCCGGATCGCCTTCGAGGAAGCTGACGATCACCTCCTGACCGATCCGCGGGATCTGCACCGAGCCCCAGTTCTTGCCGGCCCAGGCCTGGGACACGCGCATCCAGCAGGAGCTGTTTTCGTTGGATTGATCGTGGCGATCCCAATAGAAGTGCACCTTGACCCGGCCGTATTGGTCGGTCCAAATCTCCTCGCCGCCGGGGCCGACCACCACGGCGGTCTGCGGCCCGCGGACGATGGGCATGGGCGTCAGGGGCAGGGGACGGAAAGCCTGGCTGGCGTCCATGCAGTCCAGTTCGCTGGTGAACTGCTCGGCCAAATCCAACTGCCCGCTTTCATAAAGCTCCTGACGGATCTGGTAGCGCGCGACCACCACCAGGTATTCACGGTTCTGGTCCGCGCGGTCGTAGCCGGTCAGCTTGAACAGGTGCCCGGAGCCCAATCCGCGGGCGCGGCCGCGCAGCTGCACGCGTTCGAACTGGCTGTGGATGGCTTCGATGCGGGTGCGCGCGTAGTGCTCGCCATCCTTGCTCTGCACGTATTCGCCGGGATAGTCGTAGAGCGGATGGTCGGCGTTGCTGTGGCTGCGCGACACGCTGGAGCGCACCTCCAGGCTGGCAGCGGGGCGCTGGAAGTCGTAGTCGTTCAACGCCAGCGAACCGGGTTGGACCTCCCGCGCCAGTTGCCAATCGTAGAAATGATCGCGCTCGCGCATCTGCTGGTCGGGCGGATAGAAGGGCACCGAGGCGTAGTCGTCGACCGTGGAATGGGCGCCGTAGGCGTCGGCCAGCACCAGTACATGACGCGCTTTCTCATGACGGAAGAAGTAGTAAATGCCTTCCTGCTCCATCAGCCGGCTGACGAAGTCGAAGCTGGTTTCGCGGTATTGCACGCAGTATTCCCACTCGCGGTAACTGCCGCTCAGGCTGTCCTCGAAATCGGAGAAACCGAGGTCGCGGAACACCTGTTTGATGATGTCCGGCACCGTCTTGTTCTGGAAAATCCGGCAGTCCGAGGTACGCGTGAGCAGCCAGAACCAGGGCCGCAGGCTGACCCGGTAGCCGGCGAACTGGCCGTGGCCGGTCAATTGTCGGCAGCTGCAGGCAATGCCGTGGAAGTAGCGTTTGCCGCCGTCGTGCAGCTCCAGGGTCAGGCCCATCGGCTTGCCCAGCAACTGGTCGAACTTGATCGCCCGGTCTTCGGAGGTGAGGTCCAGTTCGTAGTGGAACAACCGCCCCAGCTCCTCGCTGCCGTCCATGCTCTGCAACAGCAGGACATCGCCGCCGAGGGGGCTGTCGACCTGGACCAAGCGATTGTTTTGCGTGATTGCCATAGTCAGTCGGCCGTCTCGGCAGCATGCTGGTCGAATACCTGCTGGTCAAAAACATGCTGTTCAAAAACCTGCTGGTCAAAAACATAGTGCAGCGCATTGTCCCGTTGGCTGATGCGCACCCCGGCCAGCGGTTTGCCCTCGAGCATGCGGGTGAGAAATTCCCGGCTCATATCCGGCAGCAGGGTATTGGTCAGGATGGCGTCGATCATCCGCCCGCCGCTTTCGATCTCGGTGCAGCGCGAGACGATCAGATCGACCACGCTGTCGTCGTAGACGAACGGCACTTTGTGCCCGCTTTCCACGCGTTTCTTGATCCGTTCCAGTTGCAGGCGGGTGATGGCTTTGAGCATCTCGTCGCTCAGCGGGTAGTAGGGAATGGTCACCAGGCGTCCGAGCAGGGCCGGTGGGAACACCTTGAGCAACGGCTCGCGCAGAGCCTTGGCTATGGCATCGGGATCGGGCATCAGTTCCGGGTCGCTGCACAGGCTGGCGATCATCTCGGTGCCGGCGTTGGTGGTGAGCAGGATCAGGCAGTTCTTGAAGTCGATCAGGCGGCCTTCGCCGTCTTCCATCACGCCCTTGTCGAACACCTGGAAGAAGATTTCGTGCACGTCCGGGTGGGCTTTTTCCACCTCGTCGAGCAGCACTACGCTGTAGGGCTTGCGCCGCACTGCCTCGGTCAGCACGCCACCTTCGCCGTAGCCGACATAGCCGGGCGGCGCGCCCTTGAGCGTGGAGACGGTGTGCGCCTCCTGGAACTCGCTCATGTTGATGGTGATGATGTTCTGCTCGCCGCCGTACATGGCTTCGGCCAGGGCCAGGGCGGTTTCGGTCTTGCCCACACCGGAGGTGCCGGCCAGGAGGAACACGCCGATCGGCTTGCTCGGGTTGTCCAGCCCGGCGCGGGAGGTCTGGATGCGTTTGGCGATCATCGCCAGGGCGTGGTCCTGGCCGATGATGCGTTTCTTCATATGCTCGTCGAGCCTGAGCACGGTATCGATCTCGTTGCGCGCCATGCGCCCGACCGGGATGCCGGTCCAGTCGGCGACCACCGCGGCCACCGCCTGGTAATCCACGGTCGGCAGAATCAGCGGGCTTTCGCCCTGCAAGGCCGCGAGGCGGTTCTGCTGATCGTCGAGTTTGTCGCGCAATGCCGTGCGTTCGGCTTCATCCAGGCGCGGCGATGGCGCGCCGGCCTCGCTGCTGGTGTCGTCCAGCGGCTCGGCGGCGGCGCGCAGACTGGCGCGGGTCGCGAGCAATTCGTCGACCAGGGCCTTCTCTTCGTTCCAGCGGCTTTCCAGGGCCGCCAGGCGTGCGCGTTCCTCGCTAAGAGCCGCCTCGACATCCTGTTGGCGAGTGCCGATGGCAATGCCAATCGCCTGCTCGCGGCCGATGATCGCCTGCTCGGTGCGCAGCGCTTCGATGCGCCGACGGCTGTCGTCCACTTCGGCGGGTATCGCATGCAGGCTGATGGCGACCCTAGCGCAGGCGGTGTCGAGCAGGCTGACGGATTTATCCGGCAACTGGCGGGCGGGGATGTAGCGATGCGACAGCTTGACCGCCGCCTCCAGCGCCTCGTCGAGGATCTGCACCTTATGGTGCTGCTCCATGGTCGAGGCGACGCCGCGCATCATCAGGATTGCCTTGGGTTCCGATGGCTCGTCGACTTGCACCACCTGGAAGCGCCGGGTCAGCGCAGGGTCTTTTTCGATGTGCTTCTTGTATTCGGCCCAGGTGGTGGCCGCCACGGTGCGCAGCGTGCCGCGCGCCAAGGCCGGCTTGAGCAGATTGGCGGCATCGCCGGTACCGGCCGCGCCACCGGCGCCGACCAGGGTATGGGCCTCGTCGATGAACAGGATGATCGGCTTGGGCGAGGCCTGCACATCCTCGATCACCTGGCGCAGGCGCTGCTCGAACTCGCCCTTCATGCTCGCGCCGGCCTGCAGCAGGCCGACATCCAGGGCACGCAGCTCGACGTCCTTGAGGCTCGGCGGCACGTCGCCGGCGACGATGCGCAGGGCGAAACCCTCGACCACCGCGGTCTTGCCGACGCCGGCCTCGCCAGTGAGGATCGGGTTGTTCTGCCGGCGGCGCATAAGGATGTCCACCAGTTGGCGGATCTCCTCGTCGCGCCCGACTATGGGGTCGAGCTTGCCGCTGCGCGCCTGTTCGGTGAGGTCGACGGTAAAGCGTTTGAGCGCTTCCTGTTTGCCCATGGCGCTGGGGGCGACGGCGCCGCTGGTTTCGCCGGGGCTGCCGGCTTGAAAACCATCGCTGGCGCTCAGGCCGTTCTCCGGCGAGCCGTCGACGTATTCGTCGAAGCGTTCGGTGAGGCTTTCCACCTTGATCTTGTCGAACTCTTTGGAGATGGCGGACAGGGCATGACGCAGGCTCGGCGTCTTGAGCATGCCGACGATCAGGTAGGCGCTGCGCACCTGGCTCTCGCCGAACATCAGGCTGCCGTAGACCCAGCCGCGCTCGACCGCTTCCTCGACATGGGAGGACAGGTCGGTGATCGAGGTGGAGCCGCGCGGCAGGCGATCGAGCGCCTCGGTGATGTCCTTGGCCAGGCGCGCCGGGTCGAGGTTGAACTGGCGGATCAGGCGGTGCAGGTCGGAGTCCTGCAACTGCATAAACTGATGCAGCCAGTGCACCAGTTCCACATAAGGGTTGCCGCGCAATTTGCAGAACACGGTGGCGGCTTCGATGGCCTTGTAGGCCAGGCTGTTCAACTTGCCGAACAGCGCGGCGCGGCTGATCTCACTCATGGTCGCTGCTCCTCGGAGGGGGTGGAGTGGTCGGCGTACTCGCGGGCCAGCAGCAGGTCGTCGGTATCCGTCGGCGGGCTGCCGAGCCAGGTGTCGAAACCCAGCCGGGTTTGGCCGTCGAGGTCGATGCGCGGCACTTCCTCGCGCCGCAGCAGTAGATTGACTTCCCAATCCAGCTCGTCGCCCTGGTACTCGGCGACCCAGGCGGCCAGCTCAAGGAAGCTTTCCTGGCCGGGCAGCAGGCGTTGGTACTGCTCCAGGCTCAAAGGCCCGAGGCGGATGCGGAATTTATGCTGGCGATCCCAGACGTGGGTGCCCAGGCTCAGGTCGCTGCCGAGCGAGCAGAGCGCGACGCCCACCTGGCTGCGCCGTGGCAGCTCCAGCCATTGGCCGACGTATTCCTCGATGCCGACGGGCACGCCGAAGTAGCCTTCCAGGATGGCGCGCAAGCCGTCCGGGTAGCGGGTCTGCGCCGCCAGGTGGCCGGTGAAGTGGTAACAGGCCGAGTCGGCGATCGGGCCTTGGCCGAGCAGGCTGGTCATGCCGCGCCCGGACAGTGCGGCAAGGCGCATCGACCAGTAGTCGTGGGCGGGGCGGTCATGGCTGACGGTCGGCCGCGCCTCGGCCCAGGCGCGATAGAACAGGCACAGCAGGCGGTGGTTGAACACGTCGAGAAAGCGCGTGAAGGTGGCGTCGGCGTTATTGCGCTGACGCTCGCGGGCGTATTCGGTCAGGTGCAACGGCAGCGGGCCATTGGGCCCGGTCAGGCCGAAGAAGAACTGCTCGATGCGCGGCGCAGCACCCTCGGCGCCGGCTTCGATGCTGGCCAGGGTGGAGGGGGCGAAGCCGCAGTCGGGTTTTTGTCCCAGGCGCAGCGGGTCATCGCGCAGGCGCAGGGAATGGCCGATACGCGGCTGATCGACGGCCTCGCACTCGATGCGCCTTAGGGCCTGGAAGAAGTCATAAGCCCAGGGCGCGTCGGCCATCCGGGCGATGCTTTCCAGCGGTTTCAGAGGTTCGGTCGACATCCGGGGTGCGCCTGCCATCGCATGATTTCACCGCGCTCGGTGGTGCGCAGCACGGTTTCGGTGAAACTGTTGATCGACACGTAACGAGCGAGAAAACGCTCGAATACCGCCCCTAGCAGGTACACCCCGGTGCCGCGAAAGGCGTTCTCGTCGAACTCCAGGCTGATCTCCAGGCCACGGCCAAAGACGATCGGCCCCGGCATTGGCAACCTGCGGGTGCAAGGCGTGCTGCGCACCTGACGCAAGCCTTCGATCTGCAATTGCAGCGCCGAATCGCCGGGGTCGCCGTACAGACGTAACAGTTCGCGCAGCGCCGCGGCGCCCTGGCCCTGTTCGCTCAGCGACAGGTAGTTCAGCGACAGCTGACTGATCAGCCGCCAGGCGCTGGCATCGTGGGCACGGCTCGGTCGCGGCCGGCTGGGTCCGGCCAGGCAGCGCACGGCCAGCACCGGGGCGCTGTCTTCCAGGGTGAAATCGCTCTTGCCCGTGCCCACCGGCATCAGCAGCGGCAGGTCGCGGTTGGTGCACAAGGCGCTGAGGCCGAGTTGGCGCAGGTCATGGCGGTAGGGCGCCTGGTTGGCATCCACCAGGGAGACGAAGGTTTCGCTGCCGACATAGGTCGAACGTGGCCCGCGTCGCCGTTGCTGGCTGGACAACCGACGCGGCTCGCGGCGGACGATGTAGTAAGCCTGCTCGCGGCCATAACGCAGCGGGTCGCGGATCGCATAGAACGGCTGGAATGGCTGCTCGGGGCCACTGCCGTGGCCGGCGACCTGGGTCAGCGAATGAATCTCGAAATCCAGCGGCCGGGTGCGGTCGGCGATCACCTGATGCTCGTGCACCCGTTCGCTCAGATGGATGCGATCGGCGCGGCGCGGAAACAGGTTTACCGCAGGGGTGCAGAAGGGCACGAACTGGGCCGCCGACACCGTGCCTTCCAGGGTGCTGTCGAGGCGGTCGAACAGCACCACCAGTTCCAACTCCTGGCCAGTGCAACGCTGCACGCCGGCGCTCAGCCCCGTGAAGTCGACGAACAGGAAGCGGTTGGGCAGGGCGAAGTACTCCTGCAACAGGCGGTAACCCTGGAAGGCCCGGGGCACCACCGGCAGCACCGCATCCTGATCATCGAAACCGCGTGATTTTAGGCACTCCAAGGGCAAGCGCTCGACCCAGTCGCCGTCGACACTTTTGATGAACAGGGCGCAGGCGTTACCGAGCAATTGTTCGTACAGACGGAAGGGTTGCTCGTCGGCGCCGTTGAGGTAGAGCGGCAGGTTGTCCAGTTGCAGGGCGTTGAACGGCAACCCGGCACCGCAGCGCAAACGTAGGCGCAGCCCGGCTTTGGCCCTGGGTTCGCCGGCGGCGAGTCGGCCGAGGGTGGCCGCCGGGTTGCCGAAGTATTCGGCGCGGCTGACTTGCAACGGCCAGAGCGTTACCGCATGGGCGCTGCGGTATTCGCAGGCGGTTTGCTCGCCATGGCCGAGTTGGCCGCGCAGGGCGGCATTGCGTTCGACCGTGAAGCCGCTGGTCAGCGAGCCCTCGTCGGGGTCGGCGACCAGTTGCACGACCACCACCGAGGGCGTTGGCGCCAGGTAGTGGGGGTAGGCGATTTCCAGCAGGTTGTGGGTGAAGGTCGGGTACTCGGCATCCAGCTTCAGGTGCACGCGTGCGCTCAGGTAGGCGAAGCCCTCCAGCAGGCGCTCGACATAGGGATCGGCGCAGTCGATGCCGGACAAGGTCAGGCGGCTGGCGATCTTCGGGAATTCCTGGGCGAATTCGGCAGCGCTCTCGCGGATGTGCTGCAGCTCCTGGTTGTAGTACTCGAGCATGCGCGGATTCATCGGCGTCTCCTCGCGGGCTCGGTCGGCGTTACTTTGACGTGTCCGGTTTCCAGGTCGAGGGCCGTGCTGAGCAGCAGACGCAGTGGCACCGGCTCGGCCCAGAGATCGCCCTCGATCTCGAAGCTCAGGGCGTTGTGGTTCATTTCATTGCCGGCGAGTTGCGCGCGAACCTTCAACGAACCTTTGAGAATGCGTGGTTCGAAGGCGGCGATGGTGTCGCTGAACAAGGCCTCGATGGCCTGTACGTCGATGCTCGAGGCCGTATGCCCGGCCAGGGGCGGCAGGCCGAAATTCAGCACTGAGTTGCCCGCCGGCATTTGCACGGCATGCTCCGGGTCGAACAGCGCGCAGGTGTTGAACAGCCAGGCCAGATCGCGCAACACGGAAGCCTTCAACTGGGTCATCGACATGACGCGGCGCTCGGCGGCTTCTTGCGGGTTGTGCGGGTCATCGTCGGTCAGGCGATCGAGCAACGAGGGTTGCAGGCGTTCTTGCAGGGTCAGCTCGGCCATCTTCAGTTGTCCCTATCGGCGAAGCTGAGGTTGCGCAATTCGAACAGCCCGACCTCGCCAGTGTCGGTGGCCAACAGGCGCTGACCGATGGGGTAGCCGTTGTCCAGCCAGTCGACTTTGCGCGCCAGCAACGCGGCATCGTCGTGGCTGCCCAGGGTGTCCGGGTAACGGCTGGGGATCAGCGCCACCGTGCTGCCGCCGTTGCGCAAGGTCAGTTCGGCGGGCAGCCAGACCAGATCGCGCAGGTCGCTCGGCGCTTCGCAGCGCAGGCTGGCGAGGTTGTCCATCGGCAACCAGACATAGCGGCCGTTGACGATCAATTCCAGGGTCGGGCCGAGTCGAGGGTCGACATCGGCGCACCAGGCGAAGGCCTCTCCGTTGAGTTCGCCGGGCACAGCAGGCGCGGCCTCGAAGGCCTGCTCGCGCAAGTGCTGCGCGGCTTCCCCTTGGCCTTGGGCGTCCAACTGCAGGGCTTTGATCAACTGGGCCATCCAGGCGGCCGGTTGGCCCAGCAATACCGGAGTCAAGCGTCCGGCGAACACCTCGGTACGCAGCGCCTCGCATTCCAGCGCGGCGCGGTAGGTCTGCACCATCGCCAGGGCGCCGGCATCCAGTTCGCCGGCAACCTTCAGTTGGTTTTGCGCGCGGCCCCATTGCCCCATCACCGCCAGTAGCTGGAACAGGAACACCCGCAGGCTGGCGTTGGAGGCCTGGCTGCGCACCTGATCCTGCAGGGCGGCGAGGGCTTCGCCCAGCTTACCGGCGCGCACCAGCTCTTCGGCGTTCATCGCGATCTCCTTATGCGTCGGTTCAAGCATCGGGTTCGAACAGGCCGATAAAAACTTTCTCATCCCACTGGAACGGCGGGCAGGCGGTTACCCGGCTGACTGCCGTCGACGCTTCCAGACCTTGCTCGGTGCTGCGTATCGCCTGGATCTCGGTGCGGCAATCCTTGCTGGGCGAGGGCAGCTGCTCGCTGTTTTCCACCAGCATCACCTGACGTTCGCCAACCTGCTTGGTGCGCAGCTTGCCAGTGGCGTCACGATGGAATTGGCAAGGCCATTTCAGGCGCAGGTCGATGCCGGGTTGCCCCGGGACAAGCAACCGACAATTGCCGCCGCGCTCCTCCAGTCGCAGATCCTGGGTCAGGAAGCGCGCCCGGGTGGCGCTATCGGCCGGGCTCTGCGCGCAGGCGGGAAAAATCAAACAGGACAAGCCCGCGGCGATGAGGGGAAGCAGGTGCTGGTTCATGACAGCTCCCAAAACCAGACCTGGGCGGAATGGTTGGCCGGGTCGTCGTAGGTCTTGGTGAAACCGTGGCTCCACAAATCGATATGGTCGCCGACCGCGCGGCTCTCGCCGCTGCGGGTAAAGCAATCCTTGAAAAAAATGATGCCGTTCTTCTCGTTGAGCTGACGTTTGGCCCTGGCGCCATCGGTGAAGATGCTCGGCCGGCCCAAGTGATGCCGCCATAACCAGTTCGCCAGCGACTCGGCGCCGCGGGCATGTCCATGGCTGCAACGAGGCTCGGAATAGGTGTGGTCATCCACGCGGATGGTTCGCTCGGCGTTGAGGGTGATGCTCATGCGAATCGCGCATTGATTTTCCCAACCGCCATCGCAGGGTTGGCTCTCGGTCGGGTAGTTGTTCCACAGATTGATGAACGCGGGTCTGGCCATCATCGAACCTCCTGTTGCGCTTTGGCCCTCGCAGGCAGTTGAAAAACTACCTGCTGATACAAACCGGCACCCTGCAGCATGGCGGCAGGGTGGCCGTCGTCACACCTTGACGTTTTCGCGGATATTCCAGCCGTATTTGACCGGGCCGCCGTCCTTGGAACCGTCCTGTTTCTGCGGTTGGTAATCGACCAGCACCTGGCCGAAATTCAGCGAGACGTTCTCGGTCAGGCGATCTTCGCCGCCACTGCCGCCGGTTCCGATCGAGGACACCAGCACCTCCTTGAGGGTAATGGTCAGGTACTCGACCGGGTCGTCGCCGCCGGCTTTGCGCACCGTCAGCTTGGCCTCGTCGTAATGCTTGCCGCTGGAGCAGGCCATCATCAGGTTGGGCGACGATTTATCCACCCATTTGGTCAACGTCAGGTCCTGGATGTTGACCTTGCCGGCACCGCCGCCACCGCCGACATGCATGTTGCCGGACTGGGCCATGCCCCAACTCCAGGAGAGCACGTCGATCTCCTCCTTGTGATTCTTGTCCTGGGACTCGCCCTTGACGTCGCCGATCTTGATAAACATATCAACAGCCATCATGCCTCCTTAGTGGTTGACGCCACTGTGTTCCAGCGACTCGCCACGCTGCGTTGTACTGCACCCGCCACCATGGCGAATGCCACCTGAGATCAATCAAACCGCTTTGGCGGATGGCAGCTTGGATACCAGCCGTAGCGATACCGTGAGCCCTTCGAGTTGGTAGTGCGGGCGCAGGTAGAACTTCGAGTTGTAGTAACCGGGGTTGCCCTCGACGTCCTCGACCACCACTTCCGCCGCAGCCAGGGGGTGCTGCGCTTTGGTGGTTTCGGTGGAGTGGGCCGGGTCGCCGTCCACGTAGTTGAGAATCCAGTTCTGCAGCCAGCGCTGCATATCGTCCTTTTCCTTGAACGAGCCGATCTTGTCGCGGACGATGCACTTCAGGTAATGGGCGAAGCGGCAGGTGGCGAACAGGTAGGGCAGGCGCGCCGCCAGGTTGGCGTTGGCGGTGGCGTCGGGGTCGTCGTACTCGGCCGGTTTTTGCAGCGATTGCGCGCCGATGAACGCAGCCAGGTCGGTGTTCTTCTTGTGCAGCAGCGGCATGAAACCGTTCTTCGCCAGCTCCGCTTCGCGCCGGTCGGAAATGGCGATCTCGGTCGGGCACTTCATATCCACGCCGCCGTCGTCGGTGGGGAAGGTGTGCGCCGGCAGGTTCGGCACCTCGCCGCCGGATTCCACGCCGCGAATCCGCGAGCACCAGCCATAGAGTTTGAACGAGCGGTTGATGTTCACCGCCATGGCATAGGCCGAGTTGGCCCAGGTGTACTTGGAGCTGTCGGCGCCGGTGGTTTCTTCCTCGAAGGCGAAAGCATCCACCGGATCGGTCTTGGCGCCGTAGGGCAGGCGGGCGAGGAAACGCGGCATGGTCAGGCCGATGTAGCGCGAATCCTCGGAGTCGCGCAGCGAGCGCCAGGCCGCGTACTCCGGGGTGGTGAAGATTTTGGTCAGGTCGCGCGGGTTGGACAGTTCCTGCCAGGAACCCATGCCCATCACCGTTGGCGAGGCCGCGGCAATGAAGGGCGCATGCATCGCCGCGCAGACTTTGGCCATCTCGCCGAGCAACTCGACATCGGGCGGCGACTGGTCGAAGTAGTAATCGCCGACCAGGCAGCCGAAGGGCTCGCCACCGAACTGGCCGTATTCCTCTTCGTACATCTTCTTGAAGATCGGGCTCTGATCCCAGGCGGTGCCCTTGAACTTCTTCAGGGTCTTGTGCAGGTCGCCCTTGGCGATGCTCATCACGCGGATCTTCAGCTGTTCGTCGGTTTCCGTGTTGTTGACCAGGTAACTCAGGCCGCGCCAGGCGCTTTCCAGTTGCTGAAAGTCGGCGTGGTGCATGATCAGGTTGATCTGCGCGGTGAGCTTGGCATCGATGGCGGCGATGATCGACTCGATGGATTTGATCGCATCGTTGGAGATCAGCTCGGTCTTGGTCAGCGCCTGTTCGGCCAGGGTGCGCACGGCGCTTTCCACCGCCTCGCGGGCGCGCTCGGTCTTGGGTTTGAACTCTTGCAGGAGCAAGGCGGCGAAGTCGCTCGGCTGCTCCGTGGTGGCCTCTGCCTGGGCCTGCTCGTTTTTCATCAATTCGGCCATGATCTGCGTCCTCTATCAGGCTTGCGGCTCGGGTTCGGTCGGTTTCGGCGCACTGGCCAGTGCCTGCAACAGAGCCGGGTCTTTGATCGCCTTCATGATCATGTCCTCGGCGCCGGTCTTGCCGTCCATGTAGGTCAGCAGATTGGCCAGCTGGGTGCGGGCTTCGAGCAGTTGGTTGAGGGCATCGACCTTGCGCGCCACGGCTGCGGGGCTGAAGTCGTCCATGCTCTCGAAGGTGATGTCCAGGCTCAGGTTGCCTTCGCCGGTCAGGGCGTTGGGCACGTTGAACGCCACCCGCGGCTTCATCGCCTTGAGCCGCGAGTCGAAGTTGTCGACGTCGATTTCCAGAAACTTGCGGTCGGCCACCGCCGGCAGCGGCTCGGCGGGCTTGCCGACCAGGTCGGCCATTACCCCCATGACGAAGGGCAATTGCACCTTCTTCTCCGCACCGTAAAGCTCTACGTCGTATTCGATCTGCACCCGGGGAGCACGGTTACGGGCGATGAACTTCTGGCTGCTGGTGGTAGCCATTTTTCCTCCTGCGTTGCCTATGCGGCTGTATTGGATTGGCGTCTGTTACGGGTTTTCACTCGGACTATTCGCCCTCGGGTCCTCGCAATTTTTCGAACTGGGAAAAGCCATCCGGAATCAGGTTGCGCACGATGGTGGCGAAATCCGCGCTGACCAGGCTCTTGGCGCGACTCAACAGCACCGGCACGGGGCTGGAGGGTTCGTGTCTGGCGTAATAGCTGAGGATACGGTCGAGGCTGCGCAGCACATCGTCACGGTTGCCGATCTCGCCAGCGACCCGCGGCGGGGCGTCGACGGCGGGCGTGGACATGGTGACGTCGACATGCTCGCCGGCAGCCGCAACAGGGCTGGCAACGCCCGGCTGCGGGGCGTGCTCGGCGACGATTTGCACGGCATGCCGAAGCAGTTGTTTGATCGCGCCGAGGTCGGCGCCGCGCTCTGAACCGACCCGTTCATTGACCTCGCTTTCGATGGCCAATAGCGCGCCCTGGGCATCGTTCAAGGCTGTACGGCAGCTCTCCAGCTGCTCGCCCTCACAGTCCTGAAAGGCTGCGCCGAGCTGGTCAGAACTGAGGCTTTCACTGGCGAAACGCTGTAAGCCCGCGGCATTCAGCGCGGCCCGCAGGTTGATGCTGCCAAACGCCCGCGAGCTGATCAGCGGCATGCCCCAGAGCAGGTGAATTACCGGCTCGGCGTTGAGGCCGGCCAAGGCATTGATACGGAAAGTGGGGTCGTGGTCATCCTCGGCATCCAGCTTGGGATGCAGATCGTCCCAATACTGCGCGAGCAGTTGGCGGATCAGCTGTAACCCTTGCACCAGGCCGGGCAAGCCTTGCAGGGCAATGGCGCTTTGCAGGAAGTAATTGGCGATGCGCAGGTCCTTGCTGCGCTTGAACAGCTCGACGCAGAGGTCGCGTACCTGACGCCATTCCGGCGGCGCGGCGGGCAGTACGGCATCGCCCATCTGCCGTTCGGGTTGTCCTTGCGCCACGCGTTCGAGCTCAAGGAATGCGGCGTCGTACTCAAGATCGTCGCCACAGGGGGCGTCAGGGGAAATCGAGTCCAACAATCGCTGTGCATCCACCACAGAGGTGATCTCCATATCGGCCTGGCAATCGGCACGTAGTCATAGCAAACGTAAGACTTAAATCCGTTTCCTGCGGTTTAATGTTCTGTCCAGAGCAACTTTCCTAGGTAGCATTTCCTGCTGCATCAACTCTGGGTTTAATCAAATCAAAAGAAAGTTTTAGCGCTGTTTTTTGCTTGTCAACGAACTTGCCGACCAACGGCACGAGTGCGTAGGGGATTCAAGATAGATGACCCGTATTTATTGATTTAGTTTTTTTCGTTATAGGATTATTCGAAAAAAGCGAATACGGCCGCAGAAACTTCGACGACACTGAACCATTTTATGGGGGCTATACTCAGTTGCACTGGTTGGCATGCCCGAGCCGTTATTGAGCAATACCGTACAAGGAGTTCTAATGCCGCTGCGTTTGACAATCACCAGCTATCACAAACTCACTCCAGGCCAACGCGCGGAGTTCGAGCTCGATCGCGGTGAGCTGAAAATCGGCCGCAATCCCGAGAACGACTGGATACTTCCAGACCCGGAGCGTTTGGTCTCCGGCCAGCATTGCATCATTCAATTGCGTGACGGCACCTACTACCTGACCGACACCAGCACCAATGGCGTACAGCTGGTGCATGCCGGCGTGCGCATGCACCGCGGCAACAGCGAACCCTTGCGTGACGGCGAACTGCTGCGCGTGGGCGAATACGACATTCTGGTGCAGATCAGCGGCGCCCCGCAGGTCATCGATACCGCACCTGTGACCAGCGATCCCTTCACCGATTTCGATGCGCTGATGAAGCGTCAAGCGCCTGGCGAAATGCCCGGCCCGGCTCCGGCGCCGCTCGGCAATGTGCAGATCCAGGCCGGCGGTTCGCCTCTGGATACCAAGCCCGACCTGTTCGATTTCCTCGCGTCCCCGGCAGTGCCACCGCCGCCCTTGGCCGATCACGTGCCGGCCGAGCGCCATGACTTTCGTCCACCCGAGCCACAGCGCCCGAGCGCGCCGCCGGCCAGCGAAACCGGGGCGGCGCCGGCGATTCCGGCGGACTGGGACCCCTTCGCCGAGCTGGGTATAGCCCCTGCGCCCTCAGCGTCGCCCACGCCGCCAGCGGAGCCGCAAGCACTGCCAACGGCAGCGGAAAACACCGCGCCAAGCCCGGCCGTCCAGTTGGCTGCGGTTTCGACGTCAGCCTCCGCAAAAGGGCGCGGCGACGAGGTGCTGGAAGCCTTCCTCAGGGGCGCTGGGCTCGATCAGCTGCGTATCGACAGAGGCGAAACCCGCGCTCAAATGGAGGCCATCGGTCGCAGCTACCGGCATATGGTGGAGGGATTGATCGAGGTGTTGCGCGCCCGTGCCAGCCTCAAGGGTGAGTTCCGCATGGCCCAGACCATGATCCGTCCGGTGGAGAACAACCCCCTCAAGTTCGCACCCAATGTCGATGAGGCGCTGCTGTTGTTGCTGCGTGCCGGCAATCAGGCCTTCATGCCGGCCGACCAGGCCATCAAGGAAAGCTTCGACGACCTGAAGGCGCATCAGCTGGCCGTGATGGCTGGCGTGCAAGCTTCTATCAAACACTTGCTCAAGCGCTTTCAACCGGCAGTATTGGAAACCCAGTTGAGTAGAACTTCGGGTATTGGCCTTTTGCTACCAGGGGCGCGCCAAGCACAATATTGGGAGTTGTTTACCGAACTCTATGCAAGCATTTCCAGGGAAGCCGAAGATGATTTCGAAGACTTGTTCGGTCGTGAATTCAGTCGGGCTTACGAAGAGCAAAGCGCGAAGTTACGCAAAGGCTAATTGCTATCACTTTGCTATATAAAGGCCAAAAGCCATCAATATATAAAGGCTAATTGCCATTAAATTATTAGTTAATCTTGTTTGGCTATTGTCAGTTCCAAATTGGAATAACAAAAGGTCATTGAGGACGACGACATGCCAAAGCTATGGTTGTTCGCAACAATACTATTGCTGACTGCCTGCGCTTCGAATCCGCGCCCCACTGTAGTTGTCATGTATATACAGGCCGCTGCCGATCTGAACCCTTCGGCGGGCGGTCAGGCGACGCCCGTGCGGGTGCGTTTGTATGAGTTGAAAAGCGGTGCCGCTTTCGGCCGCGCCGACTATTTCTCCTTGGTGGATGCCGCCAGCACAACCTTGTCCACGGACCTGGTGGCGCAGGATGAATTGCTGATCCAACCGGGCCAACAACTGACCCTGGAGCGCACGCTCGACGAGCAAAGCCGTTTGCTCGGTCTGGTGGTGTCCTACCGCGAACTGGACAGCGCGGTCTGGCGCCAGCTGGTCAGTATCCCGAGCAATGAAACCACCCCATTGACGGTTTCACTGACGGCCAGGGCGATCAGCACGGCCTCCACGGAACCTGCAAAATAACTCGGCAGAGGAAGCCAGCCATGTCCTGGAATAACCGTGTGGTGTGGTCGGAAGGAATGTTCCTGCGGCCGCAGCATCTCCAGCAGCATGATCGCTATATGGAGGCTTTGATCGATGGTCGTTGCCGACCGCTGATCGCCGGCGGCTGGGGGTTTTCCGAGCTGCGCATCGACGAGTCCTTGCTCAGTCAGGGCAAGGTGTCGATTGTCAGTGCCCGTGGGGTGCTGCCCGATGGCACGCCCTTCGACATTCCCGGTGACGATCTGCCGCCGCCGCCGCTGAACCTGGATGGCAATCTGCGCGATGCGCTGGTCTATCTGGCCTTGCCGCTCAAGCGTGCCGGCAGCCGCGACACCGTGGGCGAGGGCGAAGCACCCGGCGGTGCGCGCTATATCAGCCAGGTGCGCGAGGTGCGCGACGACAACGCCGCCTTCGAGAGCCGGGCGCCACTGGCGATCGGCGGCAAGGCGCTGCGCCTGCTGACCGAGCGCGATGGCCTCGGCGAATATGCCTGCCTCGGCTTGATCCGGGTGCTGGAAAAACGCGCGGACAACGCCCTGCATGTGGACGACGACTATATTCCGCCGCTGCTCGATGTGGCCGCCTCCAGTGTGCTGGCGGCGTTTCGCAGCGAGCTGCAAGGGTTGTTGCACCAGCGCGGCGAGGCCCTGGCGGGGCGGGTGGTGGCCTCGGGGGCCGGTGGCGCTTCGGAGATCGCCGACTTTCTGTTGCTGCAACTGGTCAATCGCGCCGAGCCCTTGCTCAGCCACCTTGCCCGGCTGAGCCCCCTGCACCCGCAGGATTTCTATCGCGAGGCGGTCTGCCTGGCTGGCGAGTTCGCCACCTTCTCCACGGCCGGGCGCCGACCCGCCGACTACCCGGCCTATGCCCACGACGACCTGGCGAGCAGCTTCGCCCCGGTGATGCAGGACCTGCGGCAAGCGCTGTCGATGGTCATCGATACCCGCGCCACGCCGATCCCCATCGTCGAGAAATCCTACGGCGTGCATGTGGCGATGCTGGCCGACAAGAGCCTGTTGGAAATGGCCAGCTTCGTCCTCGTAGTACGCGCCGACGTGCCGGCCGAGACCCTGCGTACACGCTTGCCCCAGCAAGCCAAGATCGGTTCGGTGGAACACATCCGCGACCTGGTCAACCTGCAACTGCCGGGCATCGCCTTGCTGCCCATGCCCGTGGCGCCACGGCAGATTCCCTATCACGCCGGCTCGAGCTATTTCGAACTGGATCGCGGCAGCGAGCACTGGAAGCAACTGGCCAACTCAGGCGGTTTCGCCTTTCACATCGGCGGCCAGTTTCCGGGCCTGAACCTGGCCTTCTGGGCCATCCGAGGATAGTTCGTCATGCACCCGATCGATGATCCCTTCGGCGGCTCTGCCGTAGGCGGCACTTCAGGCGGCGCCTCGGCGGGCGGCAACGACCGCACCCTGATCATGCCGCGGCCCGGTGGGCGCTCCGCCGATACCACGGCGCCAAGGGTGGACGCCGGCAGCGCTGCCGATCCGACCATGGCCATGCCCGGCGCACCGGTTGTGAGCAGCCTGGCCCAGGGGCTCAATCCCCTGGAACGGGCGGCAGGCCCGCTGCTGGCGCTGCTGACCCGCTTGCGCAGCACCATCGCCCACCCGCAGCCGGCTAGCCTGCGCGCACAGTTGTTGGCCTACCTGCGCCAGTTCGAGGAACAGGCGCGCGCCGCCGGTGTGGCCCAGGACGAGGTGATGCTCAGCCGCTATGTGCTCTGTACGGCGCTGGACGAGGCCGTACTCAGTACGCCCTGGGGCAGTACCAGCGACTGGGGTAAACAAAGCCTGCTGATCACCCTGCACAACGAAGCCTGGGGCGGCGAGAAAGTCTTTCAACTGCTCGAGCACTGTTTGCAGAACCCGCGTCAGCGTCTGCACATTCTCGAACTCCTGTACCTGTGTATCTGCCTGGGTTTTGAAGGCCGTTACCGGGTGATGAACGACGGCCGTAGTCAACTGGAGGCCTTGCGCGAGCGCACCAGTGCCACTATTCGCAGCGTGCGCGGCGAGTTCGAGCGCGAGCTGTCGCCGCACTGGCGCGGGCTCAGCCTGGGCCGCGATCGCCTGTCGCAGTTCCTGCCGCCCTGGGTCGGCTTGGCCATCTGCCTGGCGCTGTTGCTCTTGCTGCTGCTGGGCTTGCGCCTGAAGTTGGCAGCGGACGCCGAACCGGTGTTTCGCAATATCCATGCGCTCGGCGAAATACCGGTGCAGACCATCGACCGTCCGCCGCTGCAGCCGAAATTGATCGAGCGTCCGCGCCTGGCGCGTTTCCTTGCGGAGGACATCAAGGCGCAACGGGTGGCCGTGGAGGATGCGGTGGACCGTTCGGTGGTGACCATTCGCGGCGACGAGCTGTTCGCCTCGGGCAGTGCGAGCATCTCCGATCAGTTGGAGCCGTTGCTGCTGCGCATCGCCGATGCCATTCGCCAGGTCAAGGGTACGGTTCAGGTCACCGGGCACAGCGATGACCGACCGATCGCCACCTTGCGCTACCCCTCGAACTGGAAGCTATCGCAGGACCGGGCGCAGCAGGTGATGGACATCCTCGCCGCACGCAGCGGACAACCCGAACGCTTTACCGCCGAAGGGCGCAGCGACACCGAACCGGTCGCCTCCAACGACAGCGCCGCCGGGCGCGCCAGGAATAGGCGCGTGGAGATCACCGTGCTAGCGGAGGGCAACCAGTGAAGGCCTTATTCAATTTCCTGGTGCGTTGGGTGGTGCCGTTGCTCGGCTTGCTCGCCCTGAGTCTGGTGATCTGGTTCCTCGGCCCGCTGATCGCCATCGCCGGCCATGAACCCTTGGCCCCGGCGGGCATACGCTGGGTGTTGATCGCGCTGTTGTTTTTAGGCTGGATCGGGGCGCGCGCGTTGCGCATCGTCCAGGCCCGGCGCAACGCCGCCAAAGTCATGCAGGGCCTGGCGGCGGTGGCGCCGGATTCGGCCAGCGTCGCCACCGCCGAAGAGCTGGCGACCCTCAAGCAGCGCATGGACGAAGCGCTGCAGTTGCTCAAACGCAGCAAGCTCGGCGGCAGCGAACGGCGCAACCTTTACGAACTGCCCTGGTACGTGATCATCGGCCCGCCGGGCTCGGGGAAGACCACCGCGTTGGTCAACTCCGGGCTGCATTTTCCGCTGGCCGAACATATGGGCGGTGGGGCGATTCACGGGGTCGGCGGTACGCGCAACTGCGACTGGTGGTTCACCGACGAAGCGGTGCTGCTGGACACCGCCGGGCGCTACACCACCCAGGACAGCCATGCGGCCGTGGATAAGGCGGCCTGGCTGGGCTTCCTCGACCTGTTGAAGAATCAGCGCAAGCGCCGGCCGATCGATGGCGCCTTCGTCGCCATCAGCCTGTCCGATCTGCTGTTGGGCAGCGAGGCCGAGCGGACCGCCCATGCCCGCGCCATCCGTGCGCGGGTGCAGGAGCTGTACAGTCAGCTCGGCGTGCGTTTCCCGATCTACGTGATGCTCACCAAGTTCGACCTGGTGCCGGGGTTCATGGAGTTCTTCGACGCGCTGAACAAGGAAGAGCGCGCCCAGGTCTGGGGCGTCACCTTCCCCTTGGACGACGGTAAGAATCCCCAAGGCCCATTGGCGCGTTTCGACGAGGAATTCACCGCCCTCGAGGCGCGTTTGACCGAGCGCCTGGTCGAGCGCCTGCAACAGGAGCGCGACCCCAACCGACGCGACCTGATCTACGGTTTCATCCAGCAGTTCGCGGCGCTGCGCAACAATCTGTCGTCGTTCCTCGATGGGGTGTTCAAGCCCAACCCCTACGAAGAGCGGGCGCTGCTGCGCGGGCTGTATTTCACCAGCGGCACCCAGGAAGGCAGCCCGATCGACCGGCTGATCGGTGCCATGGCGCAAAGCATGAACCTCGACCGCCAGCACCTGGCGCGGCAGACGGGCAGCGGCCGCAGTTACTTCATCGAGCGCCTGTTCCGCGATGTCGCCTTCGGCGAGCGCGGTTTGGTCGGCAGCAACCCCAAAGTCGAACGCCGGCGTCTGTGGATCACCCGTGGCGCACTCGCCGCCAGCGTGCTGGTATTGCTCACGGTGACCGCCGTTTGGGTGGCCAGTTACCGGGCCAACCAGGCGTATATCGCCGAGGTGGATGCGCGCCTGGCACCGCTCAGGGCACAGGTCGAATCGCTCAGCCCGGCGCAGCGCGAAGTGTTCGCCGTGCTGCCGTTGCTCAACGCTATCCGCCATATCGCCGACGACCCGCCATCCTGGGCCGAAGGCTATGGCCTGTACCAGGGCGACATGCTCGGCGCCGAAGCCGCCAGCGTGTACCGCAAACTGTTGATCGCGGTGCTGGCGCAGCGCCTGCTGACGCGAATCGAGGAGCAGTTGCGCAGCGGCGGCAACTCGGAATTTCTCTACGAGGGGCTCAAGGTCTACCTGATGCTGGCCAGCGCCGAGCACTACGATGCCGATGCCATCAAGGCCTGGATCAACCTCGACTGGGACAGCAGCCTGCCGCGCGACCTGGCCCCGGAACAGCGGGTAGCCCTGGCCGAGCACCTCAATGCGCTGTTCGCCCGCAAGCCGCCACCCGCACGGCTGGATGAAGAGCTGATCGCCGATCTGCGTCGGCAGTTGCAACAGATGTCCGTGGCGCAGCGGGTCTACAACCGGGTGAAACGGCAAAAGCTGCCCGAGGGCGTGGCGGACTTTCGCATCAGCGAAGCGGCCGGGCGCGACGCTGCATTGGTGTTCACGCGCAAGAGCGGCAAGCCGCTGAACGATCCGTTGCACGGTTTCTATACCTACCGCGGCTATCGTCAGGCGTTTATGGTCGCCAGCCTCAGCCAGTCCGGTGCCCTGGCCGAGGAACAATGGGTGCTTGGCCGGCCACTGAATGACAATCAGGACGCCGCAAGTCTGGCCCTGGAGGTGCGCGGCCTGTACTTCCAGGACTTTCTCAACCAATGGGAAACCCTGCTCGGCGATATCGATTTCGTCGCCATCAGCAGCATCACCCAGGCCGCCGATGTGCTGCGGGTGCTCTCCGGGGCGAATTCGCCGCTGAAGAAACTGCTCGATGCGGTGGCCAAGGAAACCGACCTGCAGCAGGAGGACCGCCTGCTCGCCGAGAAACTCAAGGCCGCCGACGGCGCGGTGGACAAACTCAAGCAGCAGCTCGGCTCGCTGGTCGGCCAATCGACCCGGGAAGATTCGCCGGCGACCCCGCAGGTCGATCCCATCACCGCGCGTTTCGCCGAACTCAACAGCCTGGTGAGTAAAAGCGAGGACGGACCGGCGCCGATCGACGACCTGCTGGCTCAGCTCAACGAGCTCTATGTGCAGGTCAGCGCCATGAGCGGAGCCAGCGGCGAGGCCTTGCTCGGCGAAGCGAAGAACCAGGCGGTGGCGACCGCTTCACGGGTCAAGCTCGGTGCCGAACGCCAGCCGCCGCTGGTGCAGAATCTGGTCAACTCGGTGGTCAGCGCCACCACCAACAGCATGATGGGCGGTATCCGCACGCAGCTGAACGCGGCTTGGGTCAGCGAGGTGGTGAACGTTTACCGCCAGTCCCTCGCTGGCCGCTATCCCTTGGTTAACAGCAGCTCGCGGGAGGCCACGCTGGAAGACTTCGGCAACTTCTTCGGCGTGGGCGGGGTGATGGACAGCTACTTTCGCAAATACCTGCAAGCTTACGTCAACACCTCGACCAGCAACTGGCGTTGGCAGCCGGGGGCAGCCGAAAAACTCGGCATAGGCGCGGGTGTGCTGCAGACCTTCCAGCGCGCCGCGGCCATTCGCGACGCCTACTTCCGTGCTGGCGGTACCCAGCCGGCGGTACGTTTCGAACTCAAGCCGGTGACCATGGACGCCAGCATCAGCCAGTTCCTGCTCGACCTCGACGGCCAACAATTGAGCTACGACCATGGCCCCAGCCGCCCGGTGGCGATGCAATGGCCGAGCCCCAACAGCCTTGGCGTGGTGCGTCTGACGGTCAACCCGCCGACCAGCGCCGGCCGTTCGGGTGTGACTTTGGAAGGCCCCTGGGCCTGGTTCCGCTTGCTCGAACAGTCCGATCTGACCCAAGGCAGCTCGCCGGATCGGTTCACCCTGCGCCTGCGCGTGGACAACGCCAGCCTGTCCTGCGAGCTGCGCGCCAGCAGCGCATTCAACCCGTTCAAGAGTCGGGTACTGACAGGTTTCAGCCTACCGGAGCGGCTATGACTGGAGCGGGTTTCTACGGCAAGTTGGCGGGTCGCGGCGACTTCATTCATCGCGGCCTGCCCAACAGTTTTATCGAGCCCTGGGATGCCTGGCTGTCCGCCGGCATCGCCGCCAGCCGGGCCGAACTCGGCGCGGCCTGGCTGGATACCTATCTGGTCAGCCCGTTGTGGCGCTTCGCGGTGTCGCCGGGGCTACTCGGCCGCGAGGCGGTGACCGGGGTGATGATGCCGAGCATCGACCGGGTAGGGCGCTACTTCCCGCTGTGCATCGCCCATCTGCTGGAAGCCGAAGCCGACCTGGCATCGCTGGTCGGCGGGCCGCAAGACTGGTTCGAGGCGGCCGAAGCCTTATTGCTTTCGAGTCTCGACGCCGATGCCGATTTCGCCTCGTTCGAAGCCGCGGTCGACGCCCTGGGTACGCCGCACTATCGCCTTAAAACACCGGGTGGTGGGGCCTTCGCTCAGCGCTATTTCAAGGCGGATAGCCCGGCGGAACGCGCCGCCGCGCTCGCGCAACTGGGCTGCGAGGAGGCCAGCCTGTGGTGGGGCATGGGCTCCGAGCGGGTCGCGGCCGGTTTGCTGCGCTGTATTGGGCTGCCGCAACCCCAGGCGTTCAGCGTTCTCCTGCTTGGCGGGGGCGGGTCGGCACCTTTGTCATTACCGGCGCAGTTGGATTTCGAGAACCCATGATGAGCGCAGTCGAGCACTACCAGTCCGCCAGCCACAGCCATGTCGGCATGGTGCGCCAGATCAACGAGGACGCCTGCCTGGACGCCCAGCACGCCGGGCTCTGGGCGGTGGCCGACGGCATGGGCGGCCACGCCGCCGGCGACTTTGTCAGCAGCCTGATCGTCGACAGCCTGCGCGGTATCACCCCACGGGAGTCCCTGGCGGCCTATGTACATGCCCTGCGCATTGGGCTTGCCGAAGTCAACCAGGCGGTGCGCGAAGAGGCAGTGCGGCGCGGCGTCGGCATGATGGGCAGCACCCTGGTGTTGTTGGCGGCGCGGGGTAGCCAGGCCACCTGTCTGTGGGCCGGCGACAGTCGCTTGTACCGTTTGCGCGACGGTCAGTTGAGCATCCTCAGCCACGACCACAGCTATGTGCAGGAGTTGGTCGACAAAGGAGCGCTAGGCGAGGAGGAGGCGCGCAGCCACCCGATGGGCAATATGGTCACCCGCGCCGTCGGTGCCCAGGATTACCTGGAACTGGCCGAAGTCCACCTCGACGTGCGCCCGGGCGATTGTTTTCTGTTGTGCAGCGATGGCCTCAACAGGACGGTCGAGGATCGCGAGTTGCAGGGCGTGCTGGGCCACGAAGAGCCCTATGACATGGTGCGGAGCCTGGTGCACCTGGGGTTGACCCGGGGGGCGCCGGACAACATCACCGCGGTCGTCGTCAAAGCCTATTGAGGGATGCGCTCAGCCCATGGATATCGAGATCCCCGGTTACCAGATCGAGCGCGAACTCGGCGATGGCGCCATGGCCACGGTGTACCTGGCGACCCAACGCTCGCTGGAGCGCAAGGTCGCGCTGAAGATCATGGCGGCGGCGCTGGCGGCCGACCGTAGCTTCTGCGAGCGGTTCTTGCGTGAGGGCAAAACCCTGGCTCGGCTGTCACACCCGCATACGGTGACCATCTACGATATCGGCAATGTAGGGACTCACTACTACATGGCCATGGAATACCTGCCCAACGGCACGCTCAAGGAGCGTATCGCCGCGGGTTTACGCGCCGAGCAGGGCTTGGTCTACCTGCGCCAGATCGCCTCGGCCCTCGGCTATGCCCACGGCCTGGGCCTGGTTCATCGCGACGTGAAACCGGCGAATATCCTGTTCCGCGCCGATGGCACGGCGGTGCTGTCCGATTTCGGCATCGCCAAATCCCTGGAGGATCGCACCCAGTTCACCCAGGCCGGCTTCGCCGTCGGCACGCCCAGCTACATGAGCCCGGAACAGGCGCGCGGCCAGCAGATCGATGGGCGCGCCGACCTCTATGCCCTGGGCGTGGTGTTCTATGAAATCCTCACCGGCAAACTGCCCTATGTCGGCGCCGATTCGCTGTCCACGGCGCTGGCGCATCTGACCGAGCCGCTGCCGTCACTGCCGATCGAGCAGGGCCGTTATCAGGACATCCTCGCCAAGCTGCTGGCCAAGGACCCGGCGCAGCGCTTCGCCAACGCGGCGGAGCTGATAGCAGCGCTCGACAACCTTCCGGACGCTACGCCGTTGCCGGAAGGTAACCAGGCGACCCAGTTCCGCCCGTTGCCTGTCGACATCGCGGCGCGGCCGTCCGGCGCCGCCGACCTCGGCGGTCTATCGCCGGTGTCGGTGAATATGCCGCCGTTAGAGCCCGAAAAGCCGGACGGCGAGGCAAGCGGAACCGACCTCAGCGAACGCCAGACTGTTGTACCGCCGCTGGGCGATCAGCCCTCGAACCAGGCGCGCGGGCCGATGCTGGCGCTCGCCGGGATAGTGGTCGTGCTGCTGGCCCTGCTCGGCGGCGGATATTGGTGGTTTACCGGTCCACCCGCGATCACGCCGGAACGAGCCGAGGTGGAAACGCCAAAGGACGGTGACGCTTCGCCGCAAAGCGATACCACGACGGCCCAGGCCGACACCCTCGACGGCGGTGAGCGGCCGCTGCTGCTGCCAGGTAAGAAAACCCTGTTCCAGCGCGTGCTGAGCAAGCCCGGGGCACGCTTGGCCAGCCAGGCGGGAGGCGCAGAGCAGGGCGAAACGGTGCCGGCGTTCTCGGTGTTCTATGTCTATCGCCGGCAACAGGTCGACGGTCAGGACTGGCTGGAGATCGGCGCATCCAGCGATGGTCGACGCGATGGTTGGTTGGCGGCCGCCATGGCGAGCGATTGGAAGCAGAGCCTGGTGCTCAAGTTCACCGAACGTTCCGGGCGCTCGCCGGTGATGTTCCTCGACTCGGCCGAGGCGGTGGAGCGGTTTCTCGGCGACACCGCAGCGGCTCGCACGGCGCTGCACCAGGCGCGCTACGAGGACCAGGCGGCCCCTCAGCTAGTGGCCTTGGAGCCGGTCGACCAAGCCATTCCCCAGGAGCAGTTCTACCTGCTGCCGATCTTCGAGTCGCGCGAGAGTTTCGATGGCGACGGCGTGCCCGTGCAGGTGCTCAATATCGCCTCGATCGACCCTGGCGATGCCGAACGGCAGGGCGATGGCGGCCAGCTTCAGCGACACGACAGATTCCGCACCGGCATCGTCCTGGTGGTCGACACCTCGGTGTCGATGCAGCCCTATATCGACCGGGTCAACCAGGTGGTGCAGGAGCTCTATCGGCGCATCGCCGAGCGTGGCGACCTGGACAGCGTCAGCTTCGGCCTGGTCGGCTTTCGCAGCAATGTCGATAAAACCCCGGGGTTGGAATACGTCAGCCGCACCCTGGTAACGCTGGAGGAGGGCAGCGATCCGCAGCGCTTCGCCGAGCTGGCCCGCCAGGTCCGGGCCACCGACATTTCCAGCCATGCCTTCAACGAAGACGCCTTCGCCGGAGTGATGGAAGCGGTCGAGGGCATGGACTGGGCGCCTTACAGCGGCCGCCTGATCCTGCTGGTCACCGACGCCGGGGCGCTGCGCAAGAGCGACCCGCTGAGCCACACCCAGATGAACGAAGCCGAGGTGCGCGAGGCGGCGCTGGGGAAACAGATCAAAATCTACGTCCTGCACCTGCGCACGCCGCTCGGCAAGGACAATCATGGTTTCGCCGAACAGCAGTACCGCAGCCTCAGCGCCGACGCCAACCCGCAGATCGGCGACCTCTATATTCCGGTGGCCGAAGGCGAGGTGGGTAAATTCGGGCAAAGCGTCGGCGAAATCGGGGGCATCTTCGCCGAGCTGGTGCATCAGGTCGGTAGCGATCAGACGCTGGAGCCCAGTGCACCACAGGTTTCGCGCAGCATCGCGGGCAAGAGCGCGGCCATCGGCTACGCCATGCACATGGACTTTCTCGGCCGGCGCAACGCCGTGCAGGCGCCGCAACTGGTCACCGCCTGGACCGCCGATCACGACCTGACCAACCCCTCGCTGCCGGCCTTTCAGGTCTGCGTGCTGCTGACCAAGTTGCAGCTCAACGATCTGCAGCAATCGCTCAAGCTGATCGTCGATGCGGCGCGGCGCAGCCAATCGGCGCCCAAGGATTTTTTCGCGGAGATTGCCAGCGCCAGTGCCTACATGAGCCGCGATCCCACCGGCCTCACCCAGGGCAGCAACCTGGCCGAGTCCGGCGTGCTCGGCGAATACCTGGAGGGGCTGCCGTACCGCAGCAAGTCGCTGAACATGACCCAGGATCTCTGGCTGTCGCTGAGCGTGGCCGAGCAGGAGGATTTTATCGACGAACTGGAATCGAAGATCCGCCTCTACGAAACCTTCCACAACGACATCGCCAATTGGGTGCGGTTCGGCGATGCACAACCTGGCGACGCGCTCTATCGCGTGCCGCTGGCGACGTTGCCCTGATGTTGCGCCTGCGCGATATCCGCAAAAGCCGCGGCGCCGGCTATAGCCTGCTGGTGCCGCGCCTGGACTTGCAGCCGGGGCAGCGCCTGGCCCTGGTGGGCGCCAGCGGCAGCGGCAAGAGTACCTTGCTCGACCTGTTGGCGCTGGCGCTCAGTCCCGACCCTGGCGGCACCCTGGAGCTCAACCACGACGGCCGGATCAGCGACATCGCCGGGCTCTGGCGTCATGGCCGCCATGATCGGCTCGCCGAATTGCGCAGCCGGGTCATGGGCTATGTGCTGCAGACCGGCGGTTTGCTGGGGTTTCTCGATGTGCGCCGGAATATCGGCCTGTCCCGAGCGCTACTGGGCATGGCCGAGGATGCAACCGTGCAACGCCTGGCCGAGCGCCTGGAGATCGCCGATCAATTGCACAAACTGCCGGCGACTCTTTCGGTCGGCCAACGCCAGCGCGTCGGCATCGCCCGGGCCCTGGCTCACGGGCCGGCGATAGTGCTGGCCGACGAACCCACCGCGTCGCTCGACCCGCTGAATGCCGAGCGGGTCATGCAGTTGCTGGTGGCCCAGGCCGAGGAGCAGGGCGCCTGCATCGTCGTCGCCACCCACGATGAGACCCTGGCGCAACGGGTCGGGCTGCAGTTGCGGCGCTTGCAGGTGCAACGCAACGACGCCGGTGGAGTGGTCGCCACCTTGTCGGAGGCCGACTGATGGGCTTGGCGCTGATGAGCCAGCTGGCCTGGCACGACTACCGCGCCGACGCTCGCCTGTCGGCCTGCGCGGTATTGGCTCTGGTCGCGGTGTTGGCGCCGCTGCTGGTGTTGTTCGGTCTCAAGTTCGGCCTGATCAGCAGCCTGACCGAGCGCCTGGAGCGCGACCCTGCCGTGCGCGAAATCGTGCCGCTGGGCGGTGCGCGCTTCAGCGCCGAGGTCATCGCCGAATTGGCGGCCCGCGCCGACGTGGCCTTCGCCGTGCCGCGCACCCGGCAGATAGCCGCCACCGCTGAGCTATCCATCGCAGAATCATCCGCCGGCGAGCGGGGCGTGACGGTGGAGATGATTCCCACCGCCGCTGGCGATCCGTTGGTTCCGCCGCAGCTATTGCCGCTGCCCGCGGATAGCGTGCTGCTCAGCCAGCGGGCTGCGGAAAAACTCGGGGTGAAGGTCGGCGACAGCCTGAGCGCGGCCTTCGGCCGGCAAGTCAACGGCCGCTCGGAATACCAGCGCACCGAGCTGAAGGTGCAAGGCATTCTGCCGCTCAGCGCCTTTGCGCGCGATGCGCTGTTCGCCCCGTTGCAGTTGCTGGAGGCGGCGGAAGACTATCGCGACGGCCTGGCGGTGCCGGCGTTCGGCTGGCGGGGTAACAGCCAGGCACGGGAGCAGGCCAGGGTCTACCCGAGCTTTCGCCTGTACGCCGAAGACCTGGAAGCGGTCGAGGTGCTGCGCCGCTATTTCGCCGCGCGCAATCTGGAAGTGGCCACCCAGGCCGACGCCATCGCCCAGGTCCGCTCGCTCAGCCGCAACCTCAGTGTGGTGTTCTGGATCATCGCCGGCTTGGCCCTGGGCGGCGCCTTCGCTGCGATGACCGCCAGTGCTCTGGCCGCGGTGGAGCGCAAGCGCCGGGCCTTGTCGGTGCTGCGCCTGCTGGGTTTCTCGTCCACCGCGCTGGTCGCGTTCGTCGTGTGGCAGGCGCTCTACACCGGCATCTTTGGCTTGCTCTTGGCCTGGGGCCTGTATGGCGCCGCTGAGGTCGGTCTGAACCGCTTGTTCCAGCAAACCCCGGGCGAGTACGCCTGCCGCCTGCTGCTGAGTCACTACCTGTTGGCGCTGCTGGCGACCTTGCTGTGTAGCGGCCTGGCCGCTGCATCCGGCGGCTGGCGGGCCGCGCAAATCGAAGCTTCGGAAGGGCTGCGCGATGTCTGACGGACTGGCAAAGAACATTCATCCCGTAGGTTGGGCTGGGCACCGCGAAATAGAACGGGGCAGCTCGGTTGGGCTTCGTTCCTCAGCGCCAACCTACGATTCGGTGTCGATTGCGCTACGGTGGTTTGCCTGCTGCGCATTGCTATCGCTGTTCGGTTGTTCCGAAGCGGAGGAACCTGCGAGCAAGCCCACATCTCCACAATCGACGGCTGCGCAGCCGATTCAACAACCACAACAACCTCAAGACGCGGAACAGCAGCCTGCGGTGGAGGGATCGCAGCAAGAAGCGCCGCCCGCCAGCAGTGCCGCCCTGGATAACCCGCAACCCTTGGCCGACGATGTCAGCCTGCCGTTGCCGTGCGGCGGCGAGATGGTGTTCCGCCACGTCTATATCCTCGCCCGCGGCGCCCTCGACGATAAGGAAATCAGCCTCGGTTATCCCTTCAGCGAGGGCGATCCGGGTTATCAGCAGTCGTTTATTTCCGGTTACCGCCGCGACTACATCAACGGCCAGTTCCTCCTCGAGGATCTGCCGGTTGACTGGCAAGGCCGCATCGGCCCCGTGCTGCCCAAGATTCAGGACGACGCGTTGCTCAAGCCCATGCTGTATTTCGTCGGCAAGTACGAGGTCACCGAGCGTCAATACCAAACGGTCATGGCGCAAGCCGCGGCATTGTCAGGCGAGGGCGAACCGCCGGGCTGCGCGCAGGTGCCCGGCGGCGTACCTGCGCGGCGGCCCAAAGTCAGCATCTCCCGCTTCGATGCGGAACGTTTCGCCGCGGTCTATAGCGCCTGGCTGCTCGAACATCACCGCGAGCGGTTGCCGATCAGCGGGCGTGGCGACAAGCCGGAAGACGGCGGTGTGGCGTTCGTCCGTTTGCCCACCGAAGTGGAGTGGGAGTTCGCCGCCCGTGGCGGCCATGCGGTCAGCCGCCAGGAGCTCGAGGGGCGGTTGTTTCCGCGCAAGGAGGAGGGCAGCGACGGCGACGGGCCGTTGGCCGACTGGGCGGTTTATAACCAGGTGGCGGGCGGCACGGGGCAGGGCGCCCGGCTGTTGCCGGTGGGCATGCGCAAGGCCAACCCGTTGGGGCTGCACGATGTGATCGGCAATGCCGCGGAAATGGTGCATGACCCATTCCAGATGGTGCATGGCGGGCGGCGTCAGGGCACTTACGGCGGCTTCGTGGTCAAGGGCGGCAACTACCTGGAAGGCGAGCTGACGCTGTTCACCGGCATGCGCCGTGAGTACCCGCTGTTCACCGCCCAAGGCAGCGAGCAGCGCAACGAAACCACCGGTTTCCGGGTGGCCTTGGGGGCCTTGTCGGCCCCGCGTTCGCGCTACCAGGAGTTGTTCGCCCAGTGGCAAAGGGAAGGCCGCCTGGCCGGCTTGACCGACGAAATCGCCGATGCCGACGATACCACCCAGCTACTCGACAACATCATCGCCGAAAGCCAGGACCCGGACCTGCAAGCCCGCCTGGCGCTGGTCAACGAAGAGCTCAAACGCCACGTTTCGCTGATCGCCCAGCAGCGCCAGGAAGCGGCGGCCAACCTGATCCAATCGGCGGCGTTGGTCGCGGAAACCGTGAACAACTACAACATCCGCCTGACCAATCTGCAGAACAGCCTGGCCAAGGCCCGCGCCGCCAACGATCGGAGCGCGGTGCAACTCTACGAGTCGGCCATCGCCAACGGGCGCACGGCGCTGGACGGCGCCGTGGCGATCTATATCGACAACCTGAACACAGGGACCCGTTATTCCGATGAGGTGATCCAGACCCAGTTCCAGCGCACCCGCGAAGAGCTCAACCGCAACCCGGTACTGGGTAAGAGTTTAGTGAAACGAGCCACTCTGTTCGTGCGTCATGT
This sequence comes from uncultured Pseudomonas sp., assembly GCA_966210885.1. Taxonomy (GTDB): domain Bacteria; phylum Pseudomonadota; class Gammaproteobacteria; order Pseudomonadales; family Pseudomonadaceae; genus Aquipseudomonas. The sequence goes on along the minus strand of CBIHLQ010000006.1, from coordinate 37,577 downwards.
TGGCGAATACCGCCAGCAAACCAGAGCAACCCCGGCAGACATTTTGAAGGAGCTGCTTGCCCCTTGAAACGTCCCCCTTAGCAGTTGGCGGTCGGGTGAGGGAGACATGCACCGGATCGGACCAGGAAGGGATCAACACACTCAAGCATGAGAGAACGACCATGGAACATTGTCATAAGCATTCGTTGTTGCATTCCACCTTGCTTTGCAGTGCAACCTTTTCAGCCGTGTTGATCAGCGGCTGCGCCAATCTCGGTGGCGGCGTCAGTTCCAAGGTCGCGGCCACGACCAAAGCCAACTACTACCCGGCGTGCTACGAGCCGGTCAGCCAGTTGCGCAGCTCCGACTCCGCGATGCAAAAAACCGTCGCTACCGGCGCCGTGGCCGGTGGGCTGCTCGGCGGCTTGGCGGGCGCCCTGGGCGGCGGCGACAACGCCGGGCGCAATGCTCTGATCGGCGCAGCCGCCGGCGCCTTGGTCGGCGGTGCGGCCGGCTATTACAGCGAACGGCAGAAACAGATCGCCGACGACAGACAACGGATCGCATCCTACGGTGGCGACTTCGAACGCAGCGCCGAGGATCTGGATCGCAGCATCGTCTACGCCAAAGCTGCCCAGGATTGTTATCAACGAGAATTCCACAATCTGCAGGCGGCGCACCGGGCCAAGAGCATAAGCGACAGCGAAGGCCGCCGCCGCTTCGCCGAAATCGTCAGCGGGCTACAGGAAACCAACGCCTTGCTGGCGGCAGTGGACGGCCGCACCGGCGAGGACATCGACACCTACACCCAGGCGTACGAGAAGGACCTGCAAGAAGTCGGCGTCGAACGTAAAACCGTGACGGTCGCCGCCAGCAAGCCAGCGGCTAAACCTAAAGCAGTACCGCAAGAAGCGTTGGTCACCGAGAAGAAACTGCAACAAGCCGCAACCAAGCGCAGTGAAGCGAAGGCCGTCAGCAGCCGCGGCACGACCATCGTCAGCAGCGCCTGCAACAATCCCGACATCGGAGACTGGGGCGGCGACGCCTGCGGCAGTGCATGAGTGAAATGGCTATGCGTCAGCCAACAGATCCGCAAGCGGATCGCTCGGGCGATGTTGAGTGCTCAGCCGTCGCGGGGTTTCTCAGCGGTGTCGGTTAGCAGGCCGTTGAAAAACGTAGGTAGTTTTTCAACGGTCTGTTAGAACAGGCGGTTCCATATCCGTCTGATGGCACTCGGCTTTGCCGGTTCTTCGATCACCGGCTGCGGCTCTTCGATTGGCGGTTCCGCCGGGGGGGCTGGGCGTGGCTCCGGGCTGCTGCGTCCGCGCTTTTGCTGCTGGTCGCGCAAGGCGAGCAGTTCTGGACTGTCTGGATAGGCTTCCAGCCCGTGTTTGCTGTAGGCCCGTGCCAGGTCGTAGTCACCTCTGGCATAGGCTTTTTTGCTCAAGTCGGCATAAATCAGCGCTACTTGATTCAAGCCGGCCAGGGCTTCGGCATTGCCCGGTGCCAGGTCGAGCATCTGCCGATAATAGAACACCGCGCTGTCGTTCTCCGGCTCCAGCAGATGTACCTCGGCGATCCGTTGCTCGGCCAGTTGGCGGTAGCCGGCGAGTCGCGCTTCGAGTACGCGCTGCAGCCCCCGACGGGCATTTTCGTTGTCTTCGTCGAGTTGTAGCGCCTGGTTGAAGAAGTACGCGGCGCTGTCCTGCGTCGGCTCGACCAGCGTGCCTTCGGCCAGACGCTGTTCGGCACGCGCCAACAGATCGGCAATTTCGATTTGCTGCTGAATGTACAGGCCCGTACCGCTCGCCGCGCCGATCAGCAGCAAGCCGCCGAGCCCCGACAGCAGCATGCGCACGCCTCGGCGAGGGCGGCGGGTGGGTTCTGCCTGGGGGCGCGGATAGTCCACCACCCCGGGTGCGATTCGGGTGACGTCCTGCTCCGCCTCGTGCGTTTCGTCCGTGGGTTCTGGTCCCGGCTGGAGCTCGGGTTCGCCCAATTCGTCCAGCGCTTGCAGCAGCGCTCGGCAGTCCGCAAAGCGGTCGTTCGGGTCTTTGGCCAGCATTCGTTCGAGCAGCGGAGCGTAGGGGCCGATGTGCGCCGGCAGGCTGGGCGGTGGCATCTGCACATGGTTCATCACTGTCTGGGTATAGCTGGCGCCGCGATATGGATTGGTGCCGATCAGCATCTCCAGGAGGATGACGCCCAGGCTGTAGATATCGGTGCGGATATCCAGCGGCAAGCACTGCGCCTGCTCCGGGCTGCTGTAGGCCGGGCTGCCGACCATGACGCCCAGGCCGGTGAGCTCGCTGTCCATTTCCAGTGCCTTGGCGATACCGAAATCGGTGATGACCACGGAGCCGTCGTTACGAAAGAGGATATTCGCCGGCTTGATATCGCGGTGTATCAGGCCCTGCTCATGCACCACGGCGAGACCACCGGCGATCTGCCGGACGATATCGAGGGCGCGTTTGGGCTCGAACACCTCGCCCTTGTGTTGGGCCAGATCGCCACCGCCGACGAATTCCATGGCCAGGTAGTAGCGGCCATCGGCCAGTTTGTCGATGTCGTGGATGGTGATGATTGCGGGGTGGTGCAGCGAGGCGACGATATGCCCTTCGCGGATAAAGCGCTTGCTGAACGCCTCGTCATTGGCGCTGAGCAGCACTTTCACGGCCACTTTGCGGTGCAGCGACTCCTGGGTTGCCAGGTAGACCTCAGCCATCCCACCCTTGCCAAGCCGGCTATGCACGCTATAGCTGGGGATATCGGGTAATCGTTCGTCCATGGAAAAGTCCGTATGCATCCGCTGAGTGAGCATTCTCCGTTTCAGCCGAGCCGAGCCGAGTTCGCCAGCGGCCAGGGCTTGAGTTAGTAAGAGGAAGCGAGTTTCTGATAGTTCCCCTTTTACCGAACCTGCTGCCGGCCGCAGGTGCACAGCGCGAACCAGGTCAAGTCCTGCGACTGCTGTCGAACCCGCTTGCGGCCGCTCTGATTGAGCGCGATCAGCTCGTAAACGGAAAAAGCGGCGGGGTATTGCACAAAAAAACGGCTCATCGAGAGCCGGTAAAAGTTGCCGAGCACGTATCCTTGACCTTCAAGACCATCATGCTCAAGGCGGTGATCGCCATCGGCTGATGGCGCTGTTTACGCGGGCGAAGCGGTAGACGCCGGGGTGCATCTGGTAAAAAACGGCGCCCGCAAGGGGCGCCGTGGAGTGGCTCGAAGCGCTTTGCGGTAAATCGCGCCTATGCAACGACGCGATTGGCGACCACTTAGCGAATATCCACCGTGTAGTCTTCCACCTCGCCATAGTTGAAGGTGCCGCATGGCGTGGGTGCCGTGTTGTAGCGCATCGCCACACGCATCCGGGTTTTGCCCAGCGTGGTGCCCGCTGGAATCGTCAGGCTGCCGGTCACGATGCTGGAGAGCGCGCGGCCGGAGCTGAACATTTCTTCGCCGCTGTCGAAGGTGCCGTTACGGTTCAGATCGACCCAGACTTTCCAGTACTCGTTGTACGAGCGTCCGGAGAACTGCGGCGTCAGGCTCAGGCTATTGGCGCCACGCACCAGGGGAACGATGTCGCCGGTAAAGTCCGAGTATTGGCTCGCGCCCGAGGTTTTGGCGAAACTACCCAGCGCGACCCGACCGATCCACTCCTCGCTGGCGTTGCCGCTGCCCGCGGCGCAATAGCTCAGCGGCGGCTCGCCACCGCCTTCGCCGATCACCAGGAATGTCGCCGTCACCGCGCCCCAGGTGCCCGAGGTATCGCGGCTGCGCACATAGACCATGTGCTTGCCCTGCGCTAAATCGCCCGTATAGACGGTGCCGGTCAACGCCTCGGTCTTGCCGTTGAAACCGCCATCCTGCGCTTGCAGGGGGATAGCGCTGGCGCCGGCTTCCCAGGGGGCCTTGTCGATGTAGTACTCGGCTGCGGCGATGTTCTGCGTCGCCTCGGTGCCGTTGCTGTTATTGAAGCGGATATCGGTTGCGCTGGCGCTCAAGGTCACCACCGTGCCGGCGGGAACCCCCGTGCTGGATGCGCTGCCGCTCAGGCTGACCGCGGTGATATCCGGGCCGCCGGGCGTGAGGTAGGGCGTGCGCACCACCTTGGCGGCATAAATCAGCGCCGGCAGGTTGCCCGGTTTGATGGTGTTCTCGTAGGTCGTGCAGTTCTGGAAGAACTGGGTACCCAACTCGAAGGTGTAAGCCGCTACACCGAGTTCGCCGTAGCTGATGCCGTCGCTGGTGCCGTCGGTGGGATACAGGCCGATCGACTGTTGCGGCGCATAGCCGTTGAAGAAGGCGAACTTACGCCCGAGGGTTTGCAACGCAGGACCGTTGGGCGCCGGCTGACTGGTATCGCCCCAGGGCCAGAGCACCAGTTGGCTGTAACTGTGGATATCCAGATGGATACCGCTGGTGTCGCTCGGCGCGGGGTCGCTCTTGCCGGTGCCGCGGCGATCCGGCCAGAGTGCGCGCAAGTAACCTTCCAGTGCCTGGATCTCCGGCTCGGAGCCGGCGGTGGGGCCGCGGTAAGTATCGTTGCATTGGCTACCGCTGGAACCCTCGCCATTGGTGCTGTTCCAGCCGAAGGTGAAGTTGCGGTTGAGGTCGGCGCCACGGCTGTTGCTGTTGGCGCCGCAGTAGTTCTGGTTGGCGTTCTTGCGCCACGACAGCCCGGATTCGGCTTTTTTGCGCCCATCCGGGTTGGTCTGTAGCAGCAGGTGCACTTCGTGGTGATCGAGGATCCAGGTGGCGTCGGCATTGACGCCATAGCCGTCCACCAGCCAGCGGGCGAAATCCAGGGTCAAAGGCGCCGTGGTGTATTCGCGGGCGTGAATGGCGCTATTGATGAACAACTTCGGTTTGCTGCCGCCAATGGCTTTGTTGGTCAGCTTCAACACGCGCAAGTCGTAGCCGCCGAGCCCCTGGCTCTGCTCCCAGGAGTCGCCGATCTTGATCCATTCAGCCAGGTTCGGTTTGCTGGCGACCATGCCGGCGGCCACGCTAAAGGTTTCTTCCACCGTTTCATAACAGGCGTAGCCCGGGATGCTGGCGATGCTCACATCCGCCATGGTCGACACAGAGCCGTCGCTGGCTTGCATCTTATTCTGCAGCTTGGACAGTACGGCGTTACGCTTATCGATAAATTCCGTCGCCGGAGCAAAGGTAAAGTTGAAAACTTTAAGTTTCTCCATCTCCTCGTCGGTCAACTCCATGATCAGATAACCGTCGGCGTAGTGCGACTCGAGCAATTGACCGTGGAAGCTGATGGCGGCTTTGCGTGCGGTTTTCAAGTCCGGGAAATAGGCTTTATATACGGCATTGCCGGCCTTTTCCTGTTCGAGCAACATGAAAGTCTCATGCTTGTTGTCGGCGTATGCGAAGAAAGGCGAAGCGAGCAACGAACTGGCCATTATGGCCATTAACGGTAAGGTTGTTTTTTTGAATTTCATTTCCAGTTCCCTGTTACGGATATTATTCCTGACAGGCGTTCAGAGTGAAGAACGCCGGGCCAGGCTACGCCCTTGTGGGGCGAGCCTTTCGTGTGCAACAAATGAAATTCTCGCCTGCTACGGAACTCCAAAAAGCGGCGTTGTGGCTACTGCCGTGGGCCTGGAGAAGCAGAGAGAGATTTGAAAGTAGAGGCGCTTGTTTGGTCTGTCAAACACAGTAATTGGTGATGATTTGTTAGATATCAAAGTGCCTTCAAACAGGCGTTTTGCTGCACCAGCGGTTGGCTGAAGGGAAGTGCGACATAAACTTTCGTTAAACCGACATTGTTCTGTTATCGATTCGAGTACCGAATAATGTCCCCTAACTTTAGTTTTGCTTATCCATCATTATCGGGAATAAAGATATGTCTGACTGTTACCGTTATGGGGCATTTTCGAAACGCTTTGTTCTATTAGTGAGCATTTTGTTTTTCATGTTTTTTGCGCTGCCTCACAGTTACGCTAATGAGGCGAATGCGCCTTCCGCGCAGAGCATGGCCAGGGAATTTCTGGCACTGCGTCAGATCAAAGGTCACTTCGAGGGGGGCGTTTGGAACGATGCGGTCGACAAGTGGCAGGGCGATAAACACCGACTGTTGCAGCAGTCGCTCGCGCTTATGCTGCGAGACGCCTACAGCGCCCGGCAGGTTCGGGCCTTATTGGGCGAGCCGGATCGAATTTGGCCGGTCTCGACGGCGGAGTACGCGCAAACGCTCGAACGCACCGAATGGCAAGGCACAGCCTCCGGCGAACTCTGGGCGTACTACTGGCGAGGCGCGCATGATCAGTTGATCATCGCGCTGGACGGGGATCGGGTCGTCGCCGGCGGTTGGCTGATGGCGGGGGAGTGAGCGCTTACAGTCGAGAGCGCTCGGCATAAACGGTTATCGAAGGGAGTTTCAATGAGCATCAGGCGAATGTCGCGCGCAGTGATTTCAATACTGGCCTTGTTGGTGCTGCTCTATGTGCTGCTGTGCATCGCCTTGCTGGTGTTCCAGCGTTCGTTTATCTACTTCCCGCAACCGCGTGCGCTCGATGACCCGGCAACGCTGCTCAAGCTGCCGGCCTCCGATACCGAGCTGCTGGTGACGACCAGGCCCCATGAAGGGCCGAATGCATTGATTTATTTCGGCGGTAATGGCGAAGACGTCTCGCAGAATCTCCCCGAGTTCTCCCAAGCTTTTGCCGACCATGCGCTCTATCTGCTGCATTACCGGGGCTATGGCGGCAGTGCCGGGGAGCCATCGGAAGAGGCCTTGCATCGCGATGCTTTAGCTTTGTTCGACTGGGTCCAAGCCAAGCATCCCTGCACCGCGGTAGTGGGGCGCAGCCTGGGCTCCGGCATCGCCATCCGCCTCGCCACCCAGCGGCCGGTGGCCCGCTTGGTTTTGGTCACGCCCTACAACAGCATCGAAGAGCTGGCGATGAGCCAATTCCCCTTCGCGCCGATAAAGTGGATGTTGCAGGACAAGTTCGAATCCTGGCGATACGCCCCCCATGTGACTGCACCGACCTTGCTGATCGCCGCCGCCGACGATCAGGTCATCCCGCGCTCCAGTACCGAGGCGCTCTACAGCCGTTTTGCCGACGGCGTGGCCGCGCTCGAAATCATTCCGGCCGTTGGCCACAACAGCCTCTCGGCGAACCCGGGTTATCTGCGTCTGCTCAAGGGCGGGTTATGTGAGGGCTGATTTATTCCCTCAGGCCTTGCTCGCGCAGCCGCTTATAAAGGGTGTTGCGGCTCACCCCCAGACGCTTCGCCAGTGACGAGACATTCCCCCCGCAGGCCTCGAACTGTGCACCCAGGTCGATGGCCTGCTGTTGTTCCACGAGTGGCTCGCTGCGTTGGATGCTGCCGCCATTCGTCTGCTGCAAATCCGCAAAGAAATCGTCCGGTAAGTGTTCCGGACGAATCGGCTGGTCATCGGCCATGGCCAGGGCGATCTGCAGCACGCTGCTGAGTTGGCGCAGGTTGCCCGGCCATGGGTGGCGTTCGAACAGTGCCATCACTTCGGCGCTGGGCGCCGCCCATTGCTGGGGTTCGCGGTGGTAATCCCAGATGCGTTGCACCATCGCGGCCTTGTCGGTGCGTTCGCGTAGCGGCGGCAGCTCCAGATTGAGGCCGCTGATGCGGTAGTAGAGGTCCTGGCGAAACAGCCCGGCGTCGACGTCCTGGCGCAACGAGCGGTTGGTGGCGGAGATCAGGCGGATATCCACCGGAAACAGCTCGCTGCTGCCCAGCGGCTGCACGCAGCGCTCCTGCAAAACGCGCAACAGGCGGGCCTGCACCCGCAGCGGCATGTCGCCGATCTCGTCGAGGAACAGTGTGCCTTTATGGGCCTTGCGGATCAGGCCGACGCTGCCTTTCTGGTTGGCGCCGGTGAAGGCGCCCTTCTCGTAACCGAAGAGTTCGGATTCCACCAGTTCGGCGGGAATGGCCGCGCAGTTGACCGCGATCAGCGCCTGTTTGGCGCGGGAGCTGGCACGGTGCAGGGCTTTGACGAACACCTCCTTGCCGACCCCTGTCTCGCCATGCACCAGGATCGGGATGTCCTTTTCCAACAAACGCTCGGCCTGACGCACGGCTTTGTCGACACGCGGATCGCCGAGGTTGATCGAGGCCAGGGTAAAGCCGTCGTCGCGCTCTTCGGGCTTGGCCGCTGGACGGAAGTCGCGGGCCTGGATCGGCGCGGGCTGATGCGGGCGCCTGACCTGGGCGTGGAAGCGGAAACGTCCGCCGGCGCGCAGGTTGAAGGGCAGGGCTTCGGGCTGGTTGAGCAGTTGCCGCAGGGGTACGTCGAACAGGCTTTCGATATTGACCCGGGCCAGACCGACGCCGAGCAGGCTGTCGGCCCGGCGGTTGGCGGAAACCACCTGGCCCTGCTCGTCGAAAATCAGCAGGCCGGCCCAGGGGCTGTCGAGGTTGTTCAGGCTGGTGTTGAACGTCAGTTGGAAATAGCGCTGCTGGAATAGATTGAGGATCAGCCGGTTTTCCACCGACTGGCTCATCATCTTGACCATGCCCAGGGTGTGGGCGGGTGGCAGGTAGCTGTCGCTGGAGACGTCCAGCACCGCGATCATCTGCCGCTGCTCGTCGAAGATCGGCGAAGCGGAACCGGTCATGAAGCGGTTGAACTTGAGGAAGTGCTCGTCGTGCTGGATATGCACGGCCTGGCCGCAACTCAGTGCGGTGCCGATCGCATTGGTGCCGGTATAGCGTTCCTGCCAGCTGGCGCCGGTGACGAAACCCGGCGCGCGACTGGGATCGATAAAGCGTTGATCGCCCCAGGATTGCAGGACCTGCCCCTGATTGTCGGCGAGCATGATCAGGCAGTTGGAGTTGGCGAGGATGTTGCCGTAGTAGGGCAACACTTCCTTGTGCGTGGTCTGTACCAGGGCGTGCTGGTTGTCCAGCAGGGCGGAGACTTCACCGGGGCTGGGGCGGGTAAAGATCGGCGTGCTCTGGTGTGTCAGGCCGAAATCCCGGCAACGCGACCAGGAGTCTTGAATGATGGTCTCGTGGGGCAGCGTAGGGGCTTGTTCAGCCATGACGAAGGTCTCGCTGTGTTCTTGTTGTTATCGGGGCCCGGTCTGCGCCGGCGAGCGTCCAGTGTCGCGCATAAGTGTTCAATGTCAACGCCTGGAGTGTTCAATTGTTCACATTGAACTGTTCAGAATTGTTCATTTTCGAAAACTGCACATTCTCTGATTTCTGATTAATTCAATATAAATCAATTATTTATGTTGGATTATCGGTGTCTGGCACGAAACTCGCCTTATCACTCGGCAGAAGAATGCACATAACAAGAAAATAGGACGGCCCATGTCACTTACGCTTGAGCATGTCACGCGTATCGTCGATAACCAGGTGCACATCGACGATGCCTGTCTGAGTTTCGAACCCGGTTCCTTCAATGTCCTGCTCGGTCGCACCCTCTCCGGCAAGACCAGCCTGATGCGCTTGATGGCCGGGCTGGATAAACCGAGCAGCGGGCGCATCTTGATGAACGGCGCGGACATGACCGCGGTACCGGTGCGTCAGCGCAACGTCTCGATGGTTTATCAACAGTTCATCAATTACCCGACGCTGACGGTATTCGAGAACATCGCCTCGCCCCTGCGTCAGGCCGGCGTCGGCAACGCCGAGATTCTCGAAAAGGTGCATGCCACGGCGAAAATGCTGCGCATCGAAGGCTTGCTCAAGCGCTACCCATTGGAGTTGTCGGGCGGTCAACAGCAGCGCACGGCGATGGCCCGTGCACTGGTCAAGGACGCTTCGCTGATCCTGTTCGACGAGCCGCTGGTCAACCTAGATTACAAGCTGCGTGAAGAGCTGCGCCAGGAAATGCGCGAGCTGTTCCAGGCCCGCCATACCATCGCCATCTACGCCACCACCGAACCCAACGAGGCCCTGGCGCTGGGCGGCACCACCACCATCCTGCACGAGGGACGCGTGGTGCAGAGCGGCAAGACCGCCGAGGTCTATCACCAGCCGCAGCGGGTATTGGCCGCCGAGCTGTTTTCCGAGCCGGCGATCAACCTGATGCCGGGGCGCATCAGCGGCACCGAAGTCAGTTTCGCCGATGCCGTGCATTTCCCGCTGAACACCGATTTGAAGAATATCGCCGAGGGCGAATACCGCTTCGGCGTGCGCCCGAGCCACATCGGCCTGGTGCCGTCCAACGACGATGACCTGGAGTTGGCGGTAACCGTCGAGCTGGCGGAAATCAGCGGTTCGGAAACCTTTCTGCACGTGCGCAACGAACAGTTCGTGCTGGTGCTGCACCTGCCGGGCGTGCACGAGTACGACGTGGATACGTCGATCCTCATTTATATACCGACGCACAAGCTGTTCGTTTTCGATGCCGATCAGCAATTGATCCAGGCGCCGAGCCGCCGTTTAGCGAGGAGCGCCTGATGGCCGAGATACGCCTGCACAACCTGGCTCACAGCTACAGCCGCGAGCCCAAGAGCGCCGCGGACTATGCGATCCGCGAGATGAACCATATCTGGGAGCAGGGCGGCGCTTACGCCTTGCTCGGCCCGTCCGGCTGCGGCAAGTCGACCTTGCTCAATATCATCTCCGGCTTGCTCAGCCCGTCCCATGGCGAGGTGCGCTTCGACGGCAAGGTGGTCAATCAACTGCATCCCGAGCAGCGCAATATCGCCCAGGTTTTCCAGTTCCCGGTGGTCTACGACACCATGACGGTGTTCGACAACCTGGCCTTTCCGCTGCGCAATCAGGGCATGGCCGAGGCGAAGATTCTCAGCAAGGTCAACGAGATCGCCGAGGTGCTGGAGCTGCATCCGCTGCTGCATAAGAAGGCCAGTAACCTGACCGCCGACGAGAAGCAGAAGGTCTCCATGGGGCGCGGCCTGGTGCGCGACGACGTATCGGCGATTCTCTTCGACGAGCCGCTGACGGTGATCGACCCCCATTTGAAGTGGAAGCTGCGGCGCAAGCTCAAGCAGATCCACGAGCAGTTCAATATCACCATGGTTTACGTCACCCACGATCAGCTCGAGGCTTCGACCTTCGCCGACAAGATCGCGGTGATGTACGGCGGGCAGATCGTCCAGTTCGGCACTCCGCGTGAATTGTTCGAGCGGCCGCGGCACACCTTCGTCGGCTATTTCATCGGTAGCCCGGGGATGAACCTGATCGAGGTGCAGCGCTGCGAGGGCGGCGTGCGTTTCGCCGATACCGTACTGCCGTTGTCGCCGGCGTTGAATATGCGGTTGGACGAGCTGCAATGGACGTCGCTGAAAGTCGGAATCCGCCCCGAGTTCGTCCATGTCTGGGAAGGCCCGAACGAGGACGCGTTGTGCGGCGAGGTGGCGCATGTCGAGGACCTCGGCACCTACAAGATCCTCACCCTGCGCCTGGATGGGCAGTTGCTCAAGGTGCGCCTGCAGGAGGATCAGCCGGTGCCGCAACAGCGTGTCTACCTGAGCTTTCCGGCACAGTGGCTGATGCTCTACGCCGATGAATACCTGCTCGATGAGGTGGCGCCGAGCCAAGTGCAAGAGTCCGCGGAGGTGCAGCCATGAAGGTGCATAACAACAAGGCCTGGTGGCTGGTGCTGCCGGTGTTTCTGCTGGTGGCGTTCAGCGCCATCGTGCCGATGATGACGGTGGTCAACTACTCGGTGCAGGACATATTCGATCAATCGACGCGCTTCTTCGTCGGTGTCGACTGGTACAAGCAGGTATTGCAGGACACGCGCTTGCACGATTCGCTGCTGCGTCAGTTCATTTTTTCCGGCTGCGTGCTGTTGATCGAGATCCCCCTGGGAATCGCCATCGCGCTGACCATGCCGACCAAGGGGCGTTGGGCGTCGCTGGTGCTGATCGTCATGGCGATTCCATTGCTGATTCCATGGAACGTGGTCGGCACCATCTGGCAGATCTTCGGCCGCGCCGACATCGGCCTGATGGGCTGGACGCTGAACAGCCTGGGAATCAGCTACAACTATGCGTCCAACACCGCCGACGCCTGGGTCACCGTGCTGATCATGGATGTCTGGCACTGGACCTCGCTGGTGGCGCTGCTCTGTTATTCCGGCCTGCGCGCGATTCCCGACGTCTATTACCAGGCGGCGCGTATCGACCGTGCCTCGGCCTGGGCGGTGTTCCGCCATATTCAACTGCCGAAGCTGAAAAGCGTGCTGCTGATCGCGGTGATGCTGCGCTTCATGGACAGCTTCATGATCTACACCGAGCCGTTCGTGCTCACCGGCGGCGGGCCGGGTAACGCCACCACCTTCCTCAGCCAGACCCTGACACAGATGGCCATCGGTCAGTTCGACCTGGGCCCGGCCGCGGCGTTCTCCCTGGTGTACTTCCTGATCATTCTGTTGGTGTCCTGGCTGTTCTATACCGCCATGACCCACAACGACAAGACGCGCTGAGGCCGACCATGACCCTACGAAAAAAAGCGGTGCTGGGGCTGTATATCCTGTTCCTGCTGGTGCCCATCTATTGGCTGTTGAACATGTCGTTCAAGAGCAATACCGAGATTCTCGGCGGCCTGAGCATGTGGCCGAACAGCTTCACCCTGGCCAACTACAAGGTGATCTTCACCGACCCGAGCTGGTACGAGGGCTACCTCAACTCGCTGTACTACGTCACCTTGAACACCCTGATCTCGCTCGCGGTGGCGTTGCCGGCGGCTTATGCCTTCTCGCGTTATCGGTTCCTCGGTGACAAACACCTGTTCTTCTGGCTGCTGACCAACCGCATGGCGCCGCCGGCGGTGTTCCTGCTGCCGTTCTTCCAGCTGTATTCCTCGATCGGTCTGTTCGATACGCACATCGCCGTGGCCCTGGCGCACTGCCTGTTCAACGTGCCGCTGGCGGTGTGGATTCTCGAAGGATTCATGTCGGGGGTACCGAAGGAAATCGACGAAACGGCTTATATCGACGGCTATAGCTTCCCGAAATTCTTCGCGAAGATCTTCATCCCGCTGATCGGCTCGGGGATCGGTGTCACCGCGTTTTTCTGCTTCATGTTCTCCTGGGTCGAGCTGTTGCTGGCACGCACCCTGACCTCGGTTAACGCCAAACCCATCGCCGCGGTGATGACCCGCACGGTTTCAGCCTCCGGTATCGATTGGGGGGTATTGGCGGCCGCCGGCGTGCTGACCATCCTGCCGGGGATGCTGGTGATCTGGTTCGTCCGCAACCACGTGGCCAAGGGCTTCGCCCTGGGCCGGGTTTAAGGAGCAAAGATTATGGATTGGATGGCTTGGACTCTACCCACCGCGTTGTTCTTCGGCAGCATCGCGACGATTCTGGCGGGTATGACCGTATGGGAACTGCGTTCCCCCTGCGTCGAACGCAAAGGCTTCTTGCCGATCAGCACCACCCGTGGTGATCGGCTGTTTATCGGTCTGCTGGGAAGCGCCTACCTGCATCTGCTGGTGGTGGGCACGACCGATTGGAGTGTCTGGATAGCCTCTGTGCTGTCCTTGCTATGGCTGTTTGCAGTGATGCGTTGGGGCTGAACCGGGTGCCTATGGCCGTAGCCGCTTTCGCGACCGCGGCCATCCCGTTTCGCCTCGCCCAAAACCCTGAGATGGAGGTCTCTATGCTCGACAATAACAACAAAACTCGACATAGCATGGCGTTGGCCGCCTTGCTGACGTTGTCTGGATTAAGCGGCGCAGCTTGGGCGGATGCTTATGAAGAGGCGGCAAAAAAATGGATTGCCGATGAGTTCGCACCTTCGACCCTGACCGCCGAGCAACAACTCGCAGAGCTGAAGTGGTTCATCAAGGCGGCGGAGCCGTTCCGCGGCATGGAAATCAGCGTGGCCTCGGAAACCATCGCCACTCACGAATATGAGTCCAAGGTGCTGGCCAAGGCCTTCAGCGAAATCACCGGGATCAAGCTCAAGCACGATCTGATGCAAGAAGGCGATGTGGTCGAGAAGCTGCAAACCCAGATGCAATCGGACAAGAACATCTATGACGGCTATATCAACGATTCCGACCTGATCGGCACCCACTTCCGTTACGGCAAAGCCGTGTCGCTTACCGACATGATGGCCGGTGACGGCAAGGATTACACCTCGCCGACTCTGGATCTCGAGGACTTCATCGGCCTGAAATTCACCACCGGACCGGACGGCAAGCTGTATCAGTTGCCCGACCAGCAGTTCGCCAACCTTTATTGGTTCCGCGCCGACTGGTTCGAGCGTCCGGAACTCAAGGCCAAGTTCAAGGAAATCTACGGCTACGAGCTGGGCGTACCGGTCAACTGGTCGGCCTACGAGGACATCGCCGAGTTCTTCTCGGAGAAGGTCAAGGAGATCGACGGTCAGCGCATCTATGGCCACATGGACTACGGCAAGAAAGACCCGTCCCTGGGCTGGCGCTTCACCGACGCCTGGTTCTCCATGGCCGGTGGCGGCGACAAGGGTTTGCCCAACGGCTTGCCGGTCGATGAATGGGGTATTCGCGTCGAGGGTTGCCGGCCGGTTGGTTCCAGCGTCGCCCGCGGTGGCGACACCAACGGCCCGGCGGCAGTTTATGCGACCACCAAATATGTCGACTGGATGCGTCAATACGCGCCGCCGGAAGCCCAGGGCATGACCTTCTCCGAAGCCGGGCCGGTGCCGGCGCAAGGCGGCATCGCCCAGCAAATCTTCTGGTATACCGCCTTTACCGCGGACATGACCAAGCCCGGCTTGCCGGTGGTGAACGAAGATGGCACGCCGAAATGGCGTATGGCGCCTTCGCCGAAAGGCCCGTACTGGGAAGAGGGCATGAAGCTGGGTTATCAGGACGCCGGCTCCTGGACCTTCCTCAAGTCCACGCCTGACAAGCAGCGCCTGGCCGCCTGGCTGTACGCGCAGTTCGTCACCTCGAAAACCGTGTCGCTGAAGAAGACCCTGGTCGGCCTGACGCCGATTCGCGAGTCGGACATCAACTCCCAGGCGATGACCGATATCGCGCCGAAACTGGGTGGTCTGGTCGAGTTCTATCGCAGCCCGGCACGGGTGCAGTGGACGCCGACCGGCACCAACGTACCGGACTATCCGCGTCTGGCGCAGCTGTGGTGGCAGTTCATCGCCGAGGCGGCCAGTGGCGATAAGACGCCGCAGGAGGCACTCGATGGGCTGGCTAACGCGCAGGACACCATGCTCGGTCGACTCGAGCGCTCCAATGTCCTGGGCGAGTGCGGGCCTAAACTGAACGAGGCGAAAGACCCGCAGTACTGGCTGGATCAACCGGGCGCACCTAAGCCGAAACTGGCGAACGAAAAGCCCAAGGGCGAAACCATCAGCTATAGCGAACTGCTCAAATCCTGGGAGCAGGCCGCTGACTGACGGTTAACCCGTGCGAAAAAAAACGGCACCTCAGGGTGCCGTTTTTCATACGCTGCGCAAAACCTCACTCGTGCAGGTGTTCCGCCGCGTGCAGGGTGTTTTCCAGCAGACAGGCACGGGTCATCGGGCCGACGCCGCCCGGTACCGGGGTGATCCAGCTGGCGCGGGGCAGGGCGGTGTCATAGACCACGTCGCCGATCAGCTTGCCGTCGGCCTGACGGTTGATGCCGACGTCGATGACGATCGCGCCTGGCTTGATCCATTCGCCCTGGACCAGTCCGGGCTTGCCCGCCGCCACGACCACGATATCGGCCTGGCTCACGTGCATCGCCAGGTCCTTGGTGAAGCGGTGGGTCACGGTGACGGTGCAGCCCGCCAACAGAAGTTCCATCGCCATTGGCCGGCCGACGATATTCGAGGCGCCGACCACAACGGCGTGCAGGCCATAGAGATCGGTGCCAGTGCTTTGCAGCAGGGTCATGATGCCCTTCGGTGTGCACGGGCGCAGCAGTGGCATGCGCTGAGCGAGGCGACCTATGTTGTAGGGGTGGAAACCGTCGACGTCTTTATCCGGACGTATCCGTTCCAATAGCAAGGAGGCATCCAGGTGTTCCGGCAATGGCAACTGCACGAGAATCCCATCGATGCTGGGGTCGTCGTTCAGCTTATCGATCAGCGTCATCAAATCGGCTTGGCTGGTGCTTGCCGGGAGATCGTAAGCCTGAGACACGAAGCCGACTTCTTCACAGTCTTTGCGTTTGTGCGAGACATAGACCTGAGAGGCGGGATCGCTACCGACCAGGATCACAGCGAGACCTGGGGCGCGTTTACCTAGCTCACGTCGCTCGGCGACACGTTTGGCGATCTGCTGGCGGAGGCTGGCGGCGATCGCTTTGCCGTCGATAAGTTGTGCGGTCATTGCGCTTGGTTAACCATTGGGGATGATTGAAAAAGGACGCGCATTCTCGCATGGAGAACCCCTCGGGCAAAGGCACGTGCCGGGCTTTTCGCGTAACTCCTTTATATAACTGAATTTTTTTAGCTTTCCCTGTTGACGGCTTATCGGCGCCTCTATAACATTCGCCCCGCTTGTCGAGCACAGCCAGTCGCTGGGTAAGACGGCAAACGCAGAGCTTGCAAGAGTTCTGCCGGAGCCGAAAGCTTTGAGTCTGCTTGCAGATGGATAGGCGCCCGTAGCTCAGCTGGATAGAGCATCCGCCTTCTAAGCGGATGGTCGCAGGTTCGAGTCCTGCCGGGCGTGCCACTTGGCAGCTTAGGCACAAGCAAGATGCAACAAGCGCAATATGGTGGGCGTAGCTCAGTTGGTAGAGCACAGGATTGTGGCTCCTGGTGTCGTGGGTTCGATTCCCATCGTCCACCCCATATTCCAAAACGCCAGGCTAATAGCCTGGCGTTTTTGTTTGAAAGCTTGATTCGCGGACGTGGTGGAATTGGTAGACACACTGGATTTAGGTTCCAGCGCCGCAAGGCGTGAGAGTTCGAGTCTCTCCGTCCGCACCATGTAAGTAACTGTTCTAATGAGGCTTTTCTGGGGTTTCGGCGGAAACGGCCGCTTTTCTGGGAATGCTTGGAGCAGGGAATAAAAAGGCAGCTCCGAAAGGGCTGCCTTTTGTCATTTCTGGAGTCGCGGCTCGGTGCTTTGATGCATGCTTTGCGCTCCTTATATCTGCGGTGTTGGCTCAGGCGGCTTTTCGGCTCTGGCCAAGGACAATCATTTTTCGCTATCTACGGGCTGCGCTTGGCCTGCTTTTGAGTGGCAGTGCAATAGATGCATCGATCGATGAAATCACCCAGGGTGACTTCTGCAAATTGAGTCTCTAGAATGCATGCCCTTGATTGGGGTCGGAAACGGCCGGCCTATGTCTGTGCAACGAGGAATATTCATGCAAGTTTCTGTTGAAAACACTTCTGCTCTCGAGCGCCGTATGACCGTAGGCGTCTCCGTCGAGCGCATCGAGACTGAAGTCAACAAGCGTCTGCAGCAGACTGCCCGTCGCGCTAAGGTTCCTGGCTTCCGTCCTGGCAAGGTGCCGATGAGCGTCATCCGTCAGCGTTACGAAGACGCCGCTCGTCAGGAAGCTCTCGGCGATTTGATCCAGGCTACTTTCTACGAGGCCGTTGTCGAGCAGAAGCTCAATCCGGCCGGCTCGCCGGCTGTCGAGCCGAAGACTTTCGAGAAAGGTAAGGATCTGGAATACGTGGCCACTTTCGAAGTGTTCCCCGAGTTCCAGGTTACCGGCTTGGAGTCCATCGCTATCGAGCGTCTGCAAGCCGAAGTGGCTGACAGCGACCTGGACAACATGCTGGAAATTCTGCGGAAGCAGAACACCCGCTTCGAGGCCGTCGAGCGCGCCGCTGAAAACGGCGACCAACTGAACATCGATTTTGTCGGCAAGATCGACGGTGAGGCCTTCGCTGGCGGTTCCGCCAAAGGCACTCAGCTGGTGCTCGGTTCCGGTCGCATGATTCCTGGTTTCGAAGATGCCCTGGTTGGCGCCATGCCAGGCGAAGAGCGTGTGATCAATCCGGCCTTCCCCGAGGATTATCAGAACCTGGATCTGGCTGGTAAAACCGCCGAATTCACTGTCACCGTCAACAGCATCAACGCGCCTCAGTTGCCGGAGCTGAATGACGGATTCTTCGCCCTGTTCGGCGTCAAAGAAGGCGGTCTGGAAGGCTTCCGCGCTGAAGTTCGCAAGAATATGGAGCGCGAGCTGCGTCAGGCGATCAAGTCCAAGGTGAAGAGCCAGGTGATGGACGGCCTGCTGGCCGCTAACCCGATCGAAGTGCCCAAGGCGCTGGTCGGCAACGAAGTCAACCGCCTGCGCGTTCAGGCCGTTCAGCAATTCGGCGGCAACATCAAGCCGGATCAGCTGCCGGCCGAGCTGTTCGAAGAACAAGCCAAGCGCCGCGTGGTGTTGGGTTTGATCGTTGCCGAAGTGGTCAAGCAGTTCGAACTCAAGCCTGACGATGCCCGCGTACGCGAGATGATTCAGGAAATGGCTTCGGCCTACCAAGAGCCTGAGCAGGTTGTGGCCTGGTACTACAAAAATGACCAGCAAATGAACGAGGTACGTTCGGTTGTGCTGGAAGAGCAAGTTGTAGATACTGTTTTGCAGAAGGCTAACGTGACCGATAAAACGGTCTCTTACGAAGAAGCTGTCAAGCCGGTGGAAGCTCCACAAGCCGCCTGATTCTTTACCTCGTTCGAGCACACCATAAGCCAGCCTCCGCGCTGGCTTATGCGTATTTGAGAAACGACTATTTAGGGAGCGAGTGCAAGAATGTCGCGCAATCCTTTTACCCAGCAAATGCCTGAAATCCAAGCCGCTGGCGGCCTGGTGCCCATGGTTATCGAACAGTCGGCTCGCGGTGAGCGCGCCTACGACATTTATTCGCGTCTACTCAAGGAACGAGTGATTTTCCTGATTGGCCCCGTAGAAGACTACATGGCCAATCTGATTGCCGCTCAGTTGCTGTTCCTCGAAGCGGAAAACCCGGACAAGGATATTCACCTGTATATCAATTCCCCGGGCGGCTCGGTGACTGCGGGCATGTCGATTTACGATACCATGCAATTCATCAAGCCCGACGTCTCGACCATCTGTATCGGCCAGGCCTGCAGCATGGGTGCGTTGCTTCTGGCTGGCGGCGCCGCGGGCAAGCGTTACTGCCTGCCGCACTCGCGCATGATGATTCACCAGCCGTTGGGCGGTTTCCAGGGGCAGGCTTCGGATATCGAAATCCATGCCAAGGAAATCCTGTTCATTCGCGAGCGTTTGAATCAGGTTTTGGCCCATCATACTGGCCAGCCCATCGAAGTGATCGCCCGTGATACCGATCGCGATCGTTTCATGAGCGGTGAGGAAGCGGTGAATTACCGCCTGATCGATCAGGTTCTGGCGAAGCGCGAATTGCCGGTTAAGCCCGCCTGAAAGTCTGCCTAGATGGCGTGCGGGCTTGAAAATGCCCGCATTTGCCTTCATCTTGTGTTTTAAGCCTACCGGATTTGGATTGATCGAATGACTGACACCCGCAACGGCGAGGACAACGGCAAGTTGCTTTATTGCTCCTTCTGCGGCAAAAGCCAGCATGAAGTGCGCAAATTGATTGCCGGTCCCTCGGTCTTTATCTGCGACGAGTGCGTCGACCTGTGCAACGACATCATCCGCGAGGAGGTGCAGGAAGCCCAGGCTGAGAGCAGTGCTCATAAATTGCCCGCGCCCAAGGAAATCAGCAATATCCTCGACCAGTATGTGATCGGTCAGGAGCGCGCGAAGAAAGTCTTGGCGGTGGCGGTATACAACCACTATAAGCGTCTTAATCAGCGCGAAAAGAAAGACGACGTCGAGCTGGGCAAGAGCAATATCCTGCTGATCGGCCCGACGGGCTCGGGTAAAACGCTGTTGGCTGAAACTCTGGCGCGTTTGCTCAATGTACCTTTCACGATTGCCGACGCCACCACGTTGACCGAAGCCGGTTATGTCGGGGAGGACGTCGAGAACATTATTCAGAAGCTGTTGCAGAAGTGCGATTACGACGTTGAGAAAGCCCAGATGGGCATCGTCTATATCGACGAAATCGATAAGATTTCCCGCAAGTCCGACAACCCGTCCATCACTCGCGATGTCTCGGGCGAAGGTGTGCAGCAGGCCTTGCTGAAGCTTATCGAGGGCACCGTGGCCTCGGTCCCGCCGCAAGGTGGGCGCAAGCATCCGCAGCAGGAATTCCTGCAGGTCGATACGCGCAACATCCTGTTTATCTGCGGTGGTGCGTTCTCTGGCTTGGAAAAAGTCATTCAGGGCCGCTCGACCAAAGGCGGAATCGGCTTCAATGCCGAAGTGCGTAGTAAGGAAGAGGGTAAGAAGGTTGGCGAGTCGTTGCGTGCCGTAGAGCCGGACGATTTGGTGAAATTCGGTTTGATCCCCGAGTTCGTCGGTCGTTTGCCGGTAATCGCAACCCTCGATGAGCTCGACGAAGCCGCGCTGATGCAGATTCTGACCGAGCCCAAGAACGCCTTGACCAAGCAGTACGCCAAGTTGTTCGAGATGGAAGGGGTTGAGTTGGAGTTCCGTCCGGACGCACTCAAGTCGGTGGCGCATAAGGCGCTGGAGCGTAAGACGGGGGCCCGCGGCCTGCGGTCGATTCTCGAAGGCATTCTGCTCGACACCATGTATGAAATCCCGTCGCAAACCGACGTGAGTAAAGTGGTGATCGACGAGGGCGTGATCGACGGTTCCTCCCAGCCGCTGCTGATCTACGAAAACAGCGAGCCGCCCGCAAAGGCAGCACCTGACGCTTGAATAAAAAAGGCGTCTGTTACATGTTGAAAGCAAAGGGGCCTGTGGGCCCCTTTGCTTTTGCAGCTCCAATGCTTGTTTTTTACTGAGGCTGCCCCCATCTTAGGATTCAAGGTAATCCCATCTGTTTACAGCCTTTATGGCCGACGTAGAGCCTAAATCATGAAGACAACCATCGAATTGCCTCTCCTGCCGCTGCGCGATGTCGTGGTTTATCCGCACATGGTCATCCCCTTGTTCGTGGGGCGTGAGAAATCCATCGAAGCACTCGAGGCGGCGATGATTGGCGAAAAGCAGATTCTGCTCCTCGCCCAGAAGAACCCAGCTGACGATGACCCGAGTGAAGAAGGGCTTTACCGGGTGGGGACGGTCGCGACCGTTCTGCAGCTGCTCAAGCTTCCGGATGGCACCGTCAAGGTGCTGGTCGAAGGCGAGCAGCGTGGCGAAATCGAACGCTTTATCGAAGTGGGCGGACATTGCCGTGCCGAAGTACAGCTGATCGATGAAGTCGATGCGCCGGAGCGTGAATCCGAAGTGTTCGTGCGCAGCTTGCTCAGCCAGTTCGAGCAATATGTCCAGCTCGGTAAAAAGGTACCGGCTGAGGTGCTGTCCTCGCTCAACAGCATCGATGAGCCAAGCCGACTGGTCGATACCATGGCCGCGCACATGGCGCTGAAAATCGAGCAGAAGCAGGAAATCCTGGAAATTACCGATCTGCCGGCCCGGGTCGAGCACGTGCTGGCCTTGCTGGATGCCGAAATCGATCTGTTGCAGGTCGAGAAGCGTATCCGCGGCAGGGTCAAAAAGCAGATGGAGCGCAGTCAGCGCGAGTACTACCTGAACGAGCAGATGAAGGCCATTCAGAAGGAGCTCGGCGACAGCGAGGAAGGGCACAACGAGCTCGATGAGCTGAAGAAGCGCATCGAGAATGCCGGGCTGAGCAAAGAGGCTTACGGTAAAGCGCAAACCGAGTTGAACAAGCTCAAGCAGATGTCGCCCATGTCCGCCGAGGCGACCGTGGTGCGCTCCTATATCGATTGGCTGGTGAATGTGCCATGGAAGGCGCAAAGCAAGGTCAGGCTCGACCTGGCGCGTGCGGAAGCCATTTTGGACGCCGACCATTACGGTCTTGATGAGGTCAAGGACCGCATCCTCGAGTACCTCGCGGTACAGAAGCGTGTGAAGAAAATCAAAGGCCCGGTGCTCTGTCTGGTCGGTCCGCCCGGTGTGGGTAAGACCTCCCTGGCCGAGTCGATTGCCAGCGCGACCAACCGCAAATTCGTGCGCATGGCCCTTGGTGGCGTGCGCGACGAGGCGGAGATTCGCGGTCACCGGCGCACCTATATCGGCTCCATGCCAGGTCGCCTGATCCAGAAGATGACCAAGGTAGGGGTGCGCAACCCGCTGTTCCTGCTCGATGAGATCGACAAGATGGGGCAGGACATGCGTGGCGATCCGGCATCGGCGCTGCTCGAGGTGCTCGATCCGGAACAGAACCACAATTTCAACGATCACTACCTGGAGGTCGATTACGACCTGTCCGATGTGATGTTCCTCTGCACCGCCAACTCGATGAATATTCCTGCGGCATTGCTCGATAGGATGGAGGTGATCCGTCTGCCCGGCTACACCGAGGATGAGAAGATCAACATCGCGATCAAGTACCTGGCGCCCAAGCAGACCCAGGCCAACGGCCTGAAAAAGGGTGAGCTGGAGTTCGAGGAGGCGGCGATTCGCGACATCATTCGTTACTACACCCGAGAAGCCGGCGTGCGGAGCCTGGAGCGGCAAATCGCCAAGGTCTGTCGTAAAGCGGTCAAGGAGCACACTCGGGAAAAACGCTTCAAAGTCGTGGTTACCGCCGACTCGCTCGATCATTTCCTTGGGGTGCGCAAGCATCGTTATGGGCTCGCCGAGCTGCAGGATCAGATCGGTCAGGTGACTGGGCTGGCCTGGACCCAGGTGGGTGGCGAACTCTTGACCATCGAGGCCGCTGTGGTGCCAGGGAAGGGCCAATTGATTAAAACCGGCTCTCTGGGCGACGTCATGGGCGAATCCATTACGGCCGCGTTGACAGTCGTGCGCAGCCGGGCGAAGAGTTTGGGCGTCCCTGTGGACTTCTACGAGAAGCGCGACATTCATATCCATATGCCGGAGGGGGCGACGCCGAAAGACGGCCCCAGCGCGGGCGTAGGGATGTGCACGGCGCTGGTTTCCGCTCTGACCCAGATCCCCGTGCGCGCGGACGTCGCGATGACCGGCGAAATAACTCTGCGGGGGCAGGTGCTGGCAATTGGTGGTTTAAAAGAAAAACTACTCGCAGCCCATCGCGGTGGAATCAAAACCGTGATCATTCCGGAAGAAAATATGCGTGATCTGAAAGAGATTCCGGAAAATATTAAGCAGGATCTGCAGATTAAACCGGTTAAATGGATTGACGAAGTCCTGCAAATTGCGCTGCAATACGCTCCGGAGCCCTTGCCCGATGCGGCTCCCGAGCTGGTTGCAAAGGACGATAAGCGCGAGTCTGATTCCAAGGAGCGAATTAGCACGCATTAGCAGGATGGCTTCCTTGACACCATTTTCAGGCCCTTGCTATAAAGCGGCTCTTATTGTGTCAGCAAGCCATCCAGCACCCGCTTTGCTTACACTAAAATTCAAAGAAACAAACTCAACAGAAATTAAGGGGACTTAGAGTGAACAAGTCGGAACTGATCGATGCCATCGCTGCATCTGCTGATATCCCGAAGGCTGTTGCAGGCCGCGCGCTGGACGCAGTGATTGAATCCGTTACTGGTGCGTTGAAGGCTGGTGATTCCGTTGTACTGGTTGGTTTCGGTACTTTTGCTGTCAAAGAGCGTGCCGCTCGCACTGGCCGCAACCCGCAGACCGGTAAGCCAATCAGCATCGCTGCTGCTAAGATCCCAGGCTTCAAGGCCGGTAAAGCACTGAAAGACGCTGTTAACTAAGCGTCTTCCAGGCTTTACCTCTCAGGCCGGTTAAGCCGGCCTGACAGCGGAGCGGTGGTTCGGTTGGTTAGATGCCGACCGTCACACTGGGGGTCGCAGATTCGAGCCCCGTCCGCTCCGCGAGTTTACGAGAAGGCGCATCCTCGGATGCGCCTTTCTTCTATCCGGACTTTACCCACGCTGCGCGGCTGCTTTATTTTCGTTGAGTCGTTCTGGGGGACGCATGCTGCAAAACATCAGGGACAATTCACAGGGTTGGATTGCCAAAACCATCATCGGCCTCATAGTTGCGCTTCTCGCGCTGACAGGTGTGGACGCCATTTTCACCAGCACCAGCAATAGCCAGAATGCCGCGCAAGTGAATGGCGAAGAAATCACTTCCGCAGAATTGGGCCAAGCGGTGGAGATGCAGCGTCGCCAACTGTTGCAGCAATTGGGGCGCGACTTCGATGCTTCGCTACTCGACGAGAAGCTGCTACGCGACTCTGCGCTCAATGGCTTGATCGAGCGCACGCTACTGTTGCAGGGGGCTGAAAAAGCCGATTTCGCCTTCTCTAAACAAGCCCTCGATCAACTGGTACTGCAGACGCCTGAGTTTCTGGTCGATGGCAAATTCGATGCGGACCGTTTCGATCAGGTGATCCGTCAGCTCGGCTATAGCCGTCTGCAATTCCGGCGCATGCTCGAAGAGGAAATGCTTGTCGGCCAGCTGCGTGCCGGTCTGGCCGGCAGTGGCTTCGTGACCGACGAGGAGATCGCAGCTTTCGCTCGATTGGAAAAGCAAACCCGCGATTTCGCTACTTTGACACTGGCGGCCGATAGCGCCGCCGTGCAGCTCAGCGACGACGACATCAAGGCCTATTACGAATCCCAGGCCAGCGAGTTCATGAGCCCGGAGCAAGTGGTGCTGGAGTATGTCGAGCTGAACAAGGACGACTTCTTCGATGAGGTCGAGGTGAGCGATGAGGCGCTGCAGAATGCCTATCGCGACGAAATCGCCAACCTGGCCGAACAGCGTCAGGCGGCTCATATTTTGATCGAGCCGAGCGATTCGCTCAGCGATGAGCAAGCCAAAGCCAAAATCCAGGAAATCGAAAAGCGCTTACAGCAGGGCGAAGACTTCGCTGCGCTGGCTAAAGAGTTTTCCAATGATCCCGGTTCTGCCGGCAGCGGTGGCGATCTCGGCTATGCCGGTCCGGGCGTCTATGATCCCGCATTCGAAGAGGCGCTCTACGCCTTGGAGAAGGGCCAGGTCTCGGCGCCGGTCCGCAGTGAGTTCGGCTGGCACCTGATCAAGCTTCTAGGGGTGCAGGCGCCGGAAGTGCCGACGCTCGACAGCTTGAAAGACAAACTATTGCGTGATCTCAAGGCTCGTCAGGTCGAGCAACGCTTCGTTGAGGTCTCGAAACAGCTTGAAGACAGCGCTTTCGAAGCCTCCGATCTGGCTCAGCCGGCGCAGGAATTGGGTCTTGAAGTGAAGGCCACCGAGGCCTTCGGTCGCGAGGGCGGCGAAGGCATAGCAGCTAATCGGCAGGTCATCCAAGCTGCCTTCAGCGCCGAGGTGCTTGAGGATGGCAGCAACAGCAGCGTGATCGAGCTCGACCCCAATACTGCGGTTGTTGTGCGTGTCAAAGAGCATAAAAAGCCGCAACGGCTTGCTCTTGAGCAGGTTGCGGAAAGCATCCGTGAGCAACTGACCAAGGTGCGCGCAAGCGAAGCGGCCAAAGCCAGTGGGGAAGAGCTGTTGAGCGCTTTGCGTTCGGGGAAAACGCTAGCCGATAAGGCGTCGACCTGGAAAGTAACCGAAGCCGCCACGCGTAACCAGGAAGGTGTGGAGCCCGCAGTTTTGCAAGAGCTGTTCCGCATGCCCAAGCCGAGCGATGCCGGGAAGCCGACCTTTGCTGGCGTGAGCCTGCAAAATGGCGATTACGTGATCGTTCGCCTGGATGGTGTCAGTGAGCCGGAGAAGGCGCTGTCGGATGAGGAGAAGGCGATGTACAGTCGCTTCCTCGCCTCACGCAGCGGTAAGCAAGACTTCTCTGCGTTCCTCAAACAGTTGGAGGCAGAGGCGGATATCGAGCGTTTCTGATCGCATCCGCTATATAAAAAGACCGCTTGTATAAGCGGTCTTTTTTTGTCCGTTATATCGCCAGCTGCAAATGCCGGGGAGTTCGGCCTCTACAATTTATCTCGACAAGCCAGGATGGTTATTCAGCTGTCCGATCGGCGTAGAGGACGGCTTTTCATAGGCTGTTCTCTTGTCATTTGCGGGGCGCATAAGAAAAAGCCCCGCACTGGGCGGGGCCTTCTGACGCGGGTAACGCTTAGGCTTGAACGACCGGGATCTGGGCGTTGGCAGCCGCTTCGCGGAACTCGGCGATCTGGTCGAAGCTCAGGTAGCGGTAGACGTCGGCAGCCATGCTGTCGATGTCCTTCGCGTAGCCCATGTACTCCTCGACGGTCGGCAGGCGACCGAGGATCGAAGCGACCGAAGCCAGCTCGGCCGAAGCCAAGTAGACGTTGGCGCCATCGCCCAGGCGGTTGGGGAAGTTACGGGTCGAAGTCGAAACCACGGTGGCGTTCGGTTCGACGCGTGCCTGGTTACCCATGCACAGCGAGCATCCCGGCATTTCCATGCGCGCGCCGGCCTTGCCGTAGATGCCGTAGTAGCCTTCCTCGGTCAGCTGGTGAGCGTCCATCTTGGTCGGCGGCGACAGCCACAGGCGGGTCGGCAGCTGACCTTTGACCTTATCCAGCAGCTTGCCGGCTGCGCGGAAGTGGCCGATGTTGGTCATGCAGGAACCGATGAACACTTCGTCGATCTTCTCGCCTTGAACGCTGGACAGCAGACGGGCGTCGTCCGGGTCGTTCGGGGCGCAGAGTACCGGCTCGTTGATGTCGGCCAGATCGATTTCGATGACTTCGGCGTATTCGGCGTCCTTGTCGGCTTCCATCAGCTTCGGATTGGCCAGCCAGGCTTCCATCGCCTGAGCGCGGCGCTCCATGGTGCGGGCATCGCCGTAGCCTTCGCTGATCATCCAACGCAGCAGGGTGATGTTGGACTGCAGGTATTCGGCGATGGCCTTTTCCGGCAGCTTGATGGTGCAACCAGCGGCGGAGCGCTCGGCGGAAGCGTCGGACAGTTCGAACGCCTGCTCGACGGTCAGCTCGTCCAGGCCTTCGATCTCGAGAATGCGGCCGGAGAAGATGTTCTTCTTGCCTTTCTTCTCGACGGTCAGCAAGCCTTTCTGGATCGCCACATAAGGGATGGCATGCACCAGGTCACGCAGGGTGATGCCCGGTTGCAGTTTGCCCTTGAAGCGCACCAGAACCGACTCCGGCATGTCCAGCGGCATGACGCCGGTGGCAGCGGCAAAGGCGACCAGGCCGGAACCTGCCGGGAAGGAGATGCCGATCGGGAAGCGGGTGTGCGAGTCGCCGCCGGTGCCGACGGTGTCGGGCAGCAGCATGCGGTTCAGCCAGCTGTGGATGATGCCGTCGCCTGGACGCAGGGACACGCCGCCACGGGTGCGGATGAAATCCGGCAGGGTGTGGTGGGTGGTGACGTCGATCGGCTTCGGATAGGCCGCGGTGTGGCAGAAGGACTGCATCACCAGATCGGCGGAGAAGCCGAGGCATGCCAAGTCTTTCAGCTCGTCACGGGTCATCGGGCCAGTGGTGTCCTGGGAGCCGACGGTGGTCATCTTCGGTTCGCAGTAGGTGCCCGGGCGCACGCCTTTGCCTTCCGGCAGGCCGCAGGCCTTGCCGACCATTTTCTGCGCCAGGGTGAAACCCTTGGTGCTGGCGGCCGGAGGTTCAGGCAGCTTGAACAGGTCGGTTGGGCCCAGGCCCAGTTCGGCACGGGCTTTCTCGGTCAGACCGCGACCGATGATCAGTGGAATACGGCCGCCGGCGCGGACTTCGTCGAGCAGAACCGGGGTCTTCATTTCGAAGGTGGCCAGGACTTCGTCGGTGCCGTGCTTGCAGACTTTGCCGGCATGCGGGTACAGGTCGATCACGTCGCCCATGTTCAGCTGGGAAACATCGAATTCGATCGGCAGAGCGCCGGCGTCTTCCATGGTGTTGTAGAAGATCGGGGCGATCTTGCTGCCGAAGCAGAAGCCGCCGGCACGCTTGTTCGGCACGTAGGGAATGTCGTCGCCGAAGAACCACAGCACCGAGTTGGTGGCGGATTTACGCGAGGAGCCGGTGCCGACCACGTCGCCGACGTAGGCGATCGGGAAGCCGTCGTTGCGCATCTGCTCGATCTGTTTCATCGGGCCGATGGCGCCTTGTTGGTCAGGCACGATGCCGTCTCGGGCCATTTTCAGCATGGCCAGGGCGTGCAGCGGGATATCCGGGCGCGACCAAGCGTCGGGCGCCGGGGAGAGGTCGTCGGTGTTGGTTTCGCCGGTGACCTTGAATACGCGCAGGCTGATCTTGTCGGCCAGGGTCGGGCGGTTCTTGAACCACTCGCCATCGGCCCAGGATTGCAGTACGCCTTTAGCGTGAACGTTGCCGTTCTTGGCTTTTTCGGCGACGTCATGGAAGGCGTCGAACATCAGCAGGGTGTGCTTCAGTTGCTCGGCAGTCACGGCAGCCAGTTCGATGTCGTCGAGCAGGCTGACCAGGGTGGCGATGTTGTAACCGCCTTGCATGGTGCCCAACAGCTCAACGGCGTGTTTTTTGCTGATCAGCGGGGAAGTGGCTTCGCCTTTGGCGATGGCAGAGAGAAAACCGGCCTTGACGTAGGCGGCTTCGTCGACGCCTGGCGGTACGCGGTTGGTGATCAGGTCGAGCAGGAAGGCTTCTTCGCCTGCTGGCGGGTTTTTCAGCAGCTCGATCAGACCTGCGGTTTGTTCGGCGTTCAGCGGCTGGGGCACGATACCCTGAGCGGCACGCTCTGCTACATGGTTGCGATAGGCTTCAAGCACAGTTATTACCCTCATCATTGGTCCCAAAGGGTTGTCCGGGACGCGATCCAGAAACCAGCAAACCAAGCGCTCCGTGGCTTCATGGGCCACTTAGCCGAGATTTCGCTGATCCCTTCCAGAAGCTGCTTTCAAAGTTTTACGCCGGCAGGACGGTTTGATGAGGGCTGTCGCAAGCACTTGAAAAGGCTTTCAAATGCCTGCGACAACTAACGTACTGCAGGATCGACTGTGCTCGTGACGCTTTGAAAACAGCTTCCAACGGACATCGGCGCCTATAAAAGGCGGGCCGATTCTACTGGAAAGCTTAGACAAAGTTAAGCTAAAGCCCAGGGCGATAGAGGGGTGATCTGGTTTAGACAAAGGGCTAAGATGCGCAGCTGTCAGCCAGTACCCGCATCTCCCTTATGTCAAATCAGCGTATTAAAACGCCCTGTGTCGGCCTTTGTTCCACTGTTTACGGTGATGTGGTGTGTCGCGGTTGTAAGCGTTTCCACCATGAAGTGATCCACTGGAACAGCTATGACGAGGAGCAGAAGCATGCCGTCTGGACACGCCTCGAAGTGCTCCTGGTCCAGGTGATGGCGGCCAAATTGGAGGTTTTCGACGCTGTTCGTCTGCGCGCGCAACTGGAACAGCGGCAGATCCGCTTCGTGCCGCAACAGTCGCCGTATTGCTGGGCCTACCAATTGATTGCCCGGGGCGCGCGGGTGATCAGTCAACTGGACGCCTATGGCATGGCGCTATTGCCGGAATTCCGCGACTGGGATCTACCGGCGTTGCGTGATGCCATCGATCGTGAGTTTTTTCTGCTGTCCGAAGCGCACTATGAGCGTTATATAGCCCCGCGCTTCTTGCGTGAGGGGATGGAGCGAAGGGTTTAACGGCTGTTCGCGGCCATTTCCCGAATTGGCCCGGCGTGAAGTCAGGCGCGCATCTGTCACGAATACAACAAAGCCGCCCCGATGGGCGGCTTTGTGCTTTGAGGCCTTCTGCTCAGTGCTGGGCCACCAACTCCTCGAGATGCGCCATGATTTCCTCGGGCTTGAGTACCAGTACGTCGCTTTCCAGCGAGTCGAGCACCACCTCGGCGGTGTTGCCGATCAAGGCACCGGAAATGCCGGTACGGGCCACGGTGCCGATTACCGTGACCGCGGCGCCCAATTGGTGGGCAACCTGTGGAATCACCGCATCGGCCGGGCCTTCGAGCACATGCAGGCGATCATCGGAGATGTCGTACTCGGCCTGGAAGGCTTTGCACTGCTCGCGGTAACGCGCCTCGATGGTCTCCTTCAACTGGTAGGTCGGATCTGCAGCCGACAACATCGGTGTCGGGTGTGCGGCGATCACGTGCAGCTTGGCGTTCGCCAGGGAGGCGATGTCGTAACCGTGACTGATAATGCTGGAGTGCAGGGTGCGGTGCTCGCCATCGGCATTGCCGACATCCACCGCGGCGAGAATGATGCCATTGGCCCAGGGTTTATCGGTTTTCACCATCAGCACCGGGCCTGGGCAATAACGCAGCAGCTTCCAGTCATCGGGCGTCAGAAGCGCGCGTTTCAAGGGGTTGTCGGGCAGGTGCTGCTTGATCACCAGGTTGCAGCCTTCGGCTTGTTGCACGGTGATGATGGTGTTGTGCAGGCTCTCATGCCAAGCCTGCTGACCGGATACGCTGAAACCCTCGAGGGCCAGTGCAGCGCGCTGATCGTTGAGAAAGACCGAGTAATCATGCTTTCTATCGCAGACCAGCAAATGCAGGTGGGACTGGGTCACGTTCGCGATCAGTTTGGCGCGTTTCAATGCCAGGGCTTCCGGCTGCTCGGGTTCCATCACCACCAAAATGCTGCGAATAGCTTGCATGATCGTCTCCATGTGAACGAGTTGTATTGCAATCTACTATAGATGCCTCTGCGCCTTTCTGTTGTTGATCGACATCAACGCGCCGCTGGTTGTTGCCGTGGCCATTCGTATAATGACCGCCCGGCATCGCCGGGTCGCCGATAAATCTTACGAGCCCATAGCATCCGTGAAACCCGATAGTGAAACCTGTCCGCTGCATTCTTTTTCTGACGTCAGGATCGCTCAGTTGTTGCATAGGCCGGTGGCGCCTGCTGCAAGCCAGCGTGCGCAGCGGGGACGCAAATGATCTTTCCTGAAATTCATGATTTTTTAGCTTGTAGAACGCCCGTCGCGTGGATAGAAGCGGCGCTGGTCAATCAAGACATCATGTTGATAGACCACAAGAACTGCGAATTCAAGGCCGCCAGCACCGCCCTCAGTCTGATGGCCAAGTACAGCACCTATGTCGACCTGCTCAATGCCATGTCGCGCCTTGCCCGCGAGGAGCTGGTGCACCACGAGCAGGTGTTGCGCATCATGAAGCGCCGCAAGATCGGCTTGCGGCCGGTTTCGGCGGCGCGCTATGCCTCGGGCCTGCGCAAAATAGTGCGCACCCACGAGCCGCACAAGTTGGTGGATACCCTGGTGATCGGGGCTTTTATCGAAGCACGCAGTTGCGAGCGTTTCGAAGCCCTGGTGCCGCATCTGGACGACGAGTTGGCCAAGTTCTATTTCGGTTTATTGAAGAGCGAAGCCCGACATTTTCAGAATTATCTAAAGCTGGCCTACCAATATGGCGACGAGCGGGACGTCGACGAGGCGATCGAGCGGGTCAGGGCGGTCGAGCGCGAGTTGATCGAATCCCCGGATAGCGAGTTCCGCTTTCATAGCGGTGTTCCCAGCGGCCAATAAAAAAGCGCCCTCGCGGGCGCTTTCTCGGATAACACCCAGCGCTATTGCTGCACTTTCAGGTCCAGGGATAAATCGCGAGCCGCCTTGGTGGCGAGTACACCCATTAACTGGCCGATTTCATCCTGGCGGCTGCTCGCGCCATCCTTGCCGCCCATCATCACGCTGGGTACCGGCGCTTGTGCTGCCGCTTCAGCCCAGACCTTGTTGATTTCGATCAGTGCGTCTAGCTTGGGCTGCAGCGCGCCGTCGGCCTTGATCACCGCTTCGCGGGCATAGGCCTCGGCGTCCGCGGTTATTTTCGTGGCCTCGGCGGTGATCGCCGCCTTGTCGCGAAGCAGCTCGGCGGTTTGCTTTTCGATTTCGGCACGGCCTTTTTCGCGCTCGGCATTGATGCGCGCCAGTTGTTTCTCGGTTTCGGCCTGGGTGGTGCGTTCGATCTGATCGCGCAGGGTTTCCTGGCGACGGGCTTCGACTTCCTTCTCGCCGCGGGCGGTGACCAGCAGCTTTTCTTCCTCTTCCTTCAAGCGGTTCTGCCGCGCCACGGCCAGTTCCGCGAGGGCCTGCTGGACTTTGACCATGCGCTGCTTGTACTGCGGGTTGGGGTCGACATTGGTGATGCGCGCTTCGACCACTTCCACCCCGTACTTGCGAAATTGCTGTTGCTTGCGCACGGGGATGCCTTTGCTGTCCATGACCTTCTCGGTGATGAACTGGCTGACATTATTGTCGCCGAACGCGCCTTGCTCGGTGCCGGCCTGCAGGATGGCAGTCTGGGTGGGGCGGTGGCCGCGCGGACCGCGGATTTCCTTGCGCTTGATCAGATAGAGGCCGTCGTTGAGCTGGTTCTCGAACTCGGCGGCGAATTCACTGCGTGCGCCGGCATAAAAGTCATCCGCGCTCATCAAGGAAGCGGTGGCCTGCAGGGTTTCCTTGATCGCGGGGACCAGGGCGGTCTTGATGAAGTTTTCCGGGTTGCGGTATTCCTGGGCGATCTTCAAAAACTGCTCGCCAGCGGGCAGGCGGAAGCGCGCGGAGGATTCGACCTTGGCGTCGACGTTGCCGAGGAACACGATCGGGAAGGCTTCGATGGTGGCGCCAAGCGAGTCGTTATCGCTGTTGTCGTCGACGGCCAGGGCTTCGGTGAGCACCGACTGCACGCTCAGGGCCTTTTTCCAGGCTGTCGCGCGGCCGAACCATTTGGTTGCGTAGCCAACGTCGTCGACCACTTTTTCTTCACCGAAAATGGTCCGCACATGCGTGGCGAAACCGGCTTCGTTGTAGAAAAACACGCTATTGAAGGTGACGAACGCCAGGGCGATCAGCAGTGCTGGTGCAATGACGTATTTGGACAGGCTTTCCTTGTTGAACAGCATGATTGTTCCCTAATGGCATTTTGAGGGCGCAGATGCTGATGGGCGGCAGATTGTCCGTCAAGAGGGGGCCGGCAAGCACTTTGTGCACGCCTTCAAATTTCCGCCAGGCTTTCTTTATAGAGGGAAGGGCGCTTGCTCGAAGCCATGCTCATCGATTTGCAGGGCCCAGCCTTGTCTATCCCAATCGCCGAGCACGATACGACGAGCGGGTTGGCCGTCGAGCATCAACTGGTGCACCGCAGGGCGGTGAGTGTGGCCATGGATCAAGGTATGCACCCCATGGGTGGCCATCGTCTGCGATACCTCGCTCGGGGTGACGTCGACGATATCGCTGGCTTTCATGCGGGTCTGTGCGCGGCTTTCGTTGCGCAGCTTGCGCGCCAGTTTGTGGCGGGTCGTCAGCGGCAGATTGCGCAGGATGAACAGCGACAGCGGGTTGCGCAGCCAGCGCCGCAGCTTCATATAGGCCGCGTCCTGGGTGCAGAGGCTGTCGCCGTGCATCAGCAGCACGCGCTCGCCGCCCAGTTCGACCACGCTGGGATCGCTGAGCAAGGTGCAGCCGGCTTCGCGGCAAAACGCCTTGCCGAGCATGAAATCGCGATTGCCATGCATCAGGTAAATGCGTGTGCCGCTGTCGCTGAGTTGGCGCAGGGCTTGGGCGATCGAGCGTTGAAAGGGGCTCATGGCGTCATCGCCGACCCAGACTTCGAAGAAGTCGCCGAGGATATACAGGGCTTCGGCCTGAGTCGCGCGCGTCTCGAGAAAATGCAGAAACGCCCGGCTGATGTCCGGGCGCTCCTGTTCAAGATGCAGATCGGAGATCAGCAATATCACTCAACGATCTCGGCACGCTCGATGATCACGTCGTCGACCGGCACGTCCTGATGGCCGGACTTCATGGTGGTCGGCAGCGCTTTGATCGCGTTGACCACGTCCATGCCTTCGACCACTTCGCCGAATACCGCGTAACCCCAGCCCTGCACGGTCGGTGCGCTGTGGTCGAGGAAGCTGTTGTCGGCGACGTTGATGAAGAACTGCGCGGACGCCGAATGCGGCTCCATGGTGCGGGCCATGGCCACGGTGCCGATTTTGTTGGCCACGCCGTTGTTGGCTTCGTTCTTGATCGGTGCGCGAGTGGCTTTCTGCTTCATGCCCGGCTCGAAACCGCCGCCCTGGATCATGAAGTTGCTGATGACGCGGTGGAACACGGTGTTGTCGTAATGACCGTCTTTGACGTACTGCTTGAAGTTGGCCACGGTTTCCGGCGCTTTGTCTTCGAACAGGTTGAGGGTGATGACGCCGTGATTGGTGTGCAGCTTGATCATGTAGGTAATCGCTCTGTCGAGAAATCCGTGAGCCGGCTCAATTTCCTTTTAACTACGCCGCGTTAGCGTTGCGTAATGGGCCTCGAGACGACTCTTGGGCCTGTCAGGGGGTTGACAGCTTCGGCTATGATAAGCGCTTTGTATAAGCCGGCCTACCCTGAGCGCTTGTCCACGATACCGCTGCGAGATCGTGAACAGGCTCTGAGCCGCGCCCCGCACTCGTTAAGGACCCCATGAGCAAGCCAGAGACTGTCGCCGCTTCGAACTTTCTTCGCCCCATCGTCCAGGCCGATCTGGACTCGGGAAAACACGCCAAGATCGTCACCCGTTTCCCGCCGGAGCCCAACGGCTACCTGCATATCGGCCATGCCAAGTCGATCTGCCTGAACTTCGGCCTGGCCCGGGAATTCGGCGGCGAGTGCAACCTGCGCTTCGACGACACCAACCCGGCCAAGGAAGACCAGGAATACATCGACGCGATCAAAAGCGATGTGCAGTGGCTGGGTTTCCAGTGGGCCGGCGAGGAGCGCTACGCATCCAACTATTTCGACCAGTTGCATGACTGGGCCGTCGAGCTGATCAAGGCCGGCAAGGCCTACGTCGACGATTTGTCGCCGGAGCAGGCCCGCGAATACCGCGGCACGCTCAATGAACCGGGCAAGAACAGCCCGTTCCGCGAGCGCTCGGTGGAAGAGAACCTCGACCTGTTCGCCCGCATGAAGGTCGGCGAGTTCCCCGATGGCGCCCGTGCCCTGCGCGCGAAGATCGACATGGCCTCGCCGAACATGAACCTGCGCGACCCGATCCTTTACCGCATCCGCCACGCCCATCACCACCAGACCGGCGACAAGTGGTGCATCTACCCGAGCTACGACTTCACCCACGGTCAGTCGGACGCCATCGAAGGCATCACCCATTCGATCTGCACCTTGGAGTTCGAAGACCATCGCCCGCTGTACGAGTGGTTCCTCGAACAACTGCCAGTGCCGGCGCAGCCGCGCCAGTACGAATTCGCCCGGCTGAACCTGAACTACACCATCACCAGCAAGCGCAAGCTCAAGCAACTCGTGGACGAGAAACACGTCAGCGGCTGGGACGATCCGCGCATGTCGACGCTCAGCGGCTATCGCCGCCGCGGCTATACCCCGGCGTCCATCCGCACCTTCTGCGACATGATCGGGGTCAACCGCGCCGGTGGCGTGGTGGATATCGGCATGCTCGAATTCGCCATCCGCGAAGACCTCGACGCCAACGCGGCGCGCGCCATGTGCGTGCTCAAGCCGCTGAAGGTGGTGATCACCAATTACCCCGAAGGCAAAGTCGAAAACCTCGAGCTGCCGCGTCATCCCAAGCAGGACATGGGCGTGCGCGTGCTGCCGTTCAGCCGTGAAATCTACATCGATGCCAGCGACTTCGAAGAAGTCCCGCCGGCCGGCTTCAAGCGCCTGATCCCCGGTGGCGAAGCCCGCCTGCGCGGCAGCTATGTGATCCGCGCCGACGAGGCGATCAAGGATGCCGACGGCAATATCGTCGAACTGCGTTGCAGCTACGACGAAAATACCCTGGGCAAGAACCCCGAGGGCCGCAAGGTCAAGGGCGTGATCCACTGGGTGCCGGCCGCCGAAAGCGTCGAGTGCGAAGTGCGTCTGTACGACCGCCTGTTCCGCTCCGCCAACCCGGAGAAGGACGAAGAGGGCGGCAGCTTCCTCGACAACATCAACCCCGAGTCGTTGGTGGTGCTGACCGGTTGTCGTGCCGAGCCCTCGCTGGCCCAGGCCGTACCTGAAGAACGCTTCCAGTTCGAGCGCGAAGGCTACTTCTGCGCCGATATCAAGGACAGCAAGCCGGGTGCGCCTGTCTTCAACCGGACAGTGACGTTGCGCGACTCCTGGGCTTAAGAGTCTGTCTCGGATCTGCTGCGCGTCGGCGATACTGCGTTAAAAATGGCCTCGGAATGCTCATTTACAGTTGTAAACTCCGCTTCCTCGGCCATTTTTGCCTTGTCTCGCTCTAGCTCGCGAGATCCGAAACAGACTCTGAGTCTCAGACGCTTTGATTAGAACCGGGCCAGCCAGCTGGCCCGTGGTTTCCCAAGGAATTCCGATGCTCTCGATCTACAACACGCTGACTAAAAGCAAAGATGTCTTCAAACCGCTGGTGGCTAACCAGGTGCGCATGTACGTGTGCGGCATGACGGTTTACGACTTCTGCCATATCGGTCACGCGCGGGTGATGGTGGCATTCGATGTGGTCACGCGCTGGCTGCGCCAGCGCGGTTACGACGTGACCTACGTGCGCAATATCACCGACATCGACGACAAGATCATCAAGCGTGCCTTTGATAACGGCGAGCCGTTCGAAGCGCTGGTCGAGCGCATGATCGCCGCCATGCATGAGGACGAAGCGCGCCTCAACGTCCTGCGTCCCGACCAGGAGCCGCGCGCCACTGGGCATATCGCCGGCATGCACGCGATGATCCAGACCCTGATCGATAAGGGCTTCGCCTATGCCGCGGATAACGGCGACGTCTATTACCGGGTCGGCAAATTCGTCGGTTACGGCAAGCTGTCGCGCAGGAAGATCGAAGACCTGAAAATCGGCGCGCGCATCGAAGTCGACGAGGCCAAAGAGGATCCACTGGATTTCGTGCTGTGGAAGGGCGCCAAACCGGGCGAGCCGAGCTGGGATTCGCCTTGGGGCAAGGGACGGCCGGGCTGGCATATCGAATGCTCGGTGATGTCCACCTGCTGCCTGGGCGAAACCTTCGACATCCACGGCGGCGGTCCGGACCTAGTGTTCCCGCACCACGAGAATGAAATCGCCCAGAGCGAAGCCGCCACCGGCAAGCTCTACGCCAACGCCTGGATGCATGCCGGCGCGGTACGGGTGGACGGCGAGAAGATGTCCAAATCCCTGGGCAACTTCTTCACCATTCGCGAGGTGCTGGAAAAGTACCAGCCGGAAGTGGTGCGCTATCTGCTGGTATCCAGCCATTACCGCAGCCCGATCAACTACTCGGAAGACAGCCTCAAGGAAGCCAAGGGCGCGCTCGAACGCTTCTATAACGCGCTCAAGGGACTGCCGGATGCGGCGCCTGCCGGCGGCGATGCCTACGTCGAGCGCTTCGGCGCCGCCATGGATGACGACTTCAACTCACCGGAAGCCTGCGCCGTATTGTTCGAACTGGCCCGTGAGGTCAACCGCCTGCGTGAAAGCGACCTGCAGGCGGCGGCCGGTTTGGCGGCGCGCTTGAAGGAACTGGCCGGGGTGCTCGGCGTGCTGCAACTCGATCCCGAGGCGTTCCTTCAAGCCGGCGCCGACGGCAAGGTCGATGCGGCAGCAGTGGAAGCGCTGATCGCCGCGCGTTTGCAAGCCCGCGCCGAGAAGAACTGGGGCGAATCCGACCGCATCCGCGATCAGCTCAGCGCCATGGGCGTGGTGCTGGAAGACGGCAAGGGCGGCACGACCTGGCGTTTGGCCGAGTAAAGCAACGTTCTCTGCAAGACAATGCCGTTCACTTGATTCAAGTGAACGGCTTTTTTTTGGCTATGTCCCAAGACCGTGTTGCAAGTACTAAGCTTTAAGGCAGGCATCCGCTC
>CBIHLQ010000005.1:0-194334 GCA_966210885.1 uncultured Pseudomonas sp. | reverse complement strand
AGCAGTTGGCTTTTAACCAATTGGTCGTAGGTTCGAATCCTACACGACCCACCATTTCA
Organism: uncultured Pseudomonas sp.; assembly: GCA_966210885.1. GTDB lineage: Bacteria > Pseudomonadota > Gammaproteobacteria > Pseudomonadales > Pseudomonadaceae > Aquipseudomonas. Next base: position 194,275 of record CBIHLQ010000005.1, on the reverse strand, counting down.
AGTTCGCTTGAATGATAAAAACCCGCCTGGTGCGGGTTTTTTATTGCCTGTGATTTGGGGCCGCTTGATGTGCGGAGCCTAGATGAGCGTCAGCGCGATCCGGGGTCGCATCCCCGGATCGCACCGCGCCGGCCGCTTAGCTTTCTCCCTCGGCGAAGGAGCTTAGTGCAGCTTGAGTCGCGGTTCGGTGCTGCGGCCAATGCGTCCGCCGATCATCAGCAGCAGGGTGCGCACCATGCCGTACAGGGCGATCTGGTGCATGCGGTAAAGCGATACGTAGAACATCCTCGCGAGCCAGCCTTCGAGCATCACGCTGCCGGTCAGGTTGCCCATCAGGTTGCCGACCGCCGAAAAGCTCGACAGTGAGATCAGTGAGCCGTAATCGCGATAGCTGTATTCCGGCAGCGGCTGGCCGGCGATACGCAATTTCAGGGATTTAGCCAGCAACGACGCTTGTTGGTGCGCGGCCTGGGCGCGCGGCGGGACATTGCGGCCTTCCTCGCCGGGCTGCGGGCAGGCGGCGCAGTCGCCAAAGGCGAAGATATTGTCGTCGCGGGTGGTTTGCAGGGTTGGCCGCACCTGCAGTTGATTGATGCGGTTGCTTTCCAGGCTGTCCAGGTCCTCGAGAAACGCCGGTGCGCGGATCCCCGCAGCCCAGACTTTCAGACTGGCGGGAATGCTCTGGCCTTGCGCGGTTTGCAGTGCGTCGCGGGTCACCTCGCTCACCGCAGCGCCGGTCAGCACCCTGACCCCGAGTTTTTCCAGGGTTTTATGTACCGGTAGGCCGATGCGTTCGGGCAGGGCGGGCAGTACCCGTGGCCCCGCCTCGATCAGGGTGATGCGCATATTCTCCGGGCGGATACCGTCCAGGCCGTAGGCGGCCAACTCACGGGCTGCATGGTGCAGTTCGGCCGCCAGCTCCACGCCAGTGGCGCCTGCGCCGACAATCGCCACGTTGATCTGCTCGGTGCTGCTGGTTTGCTTGGCATGGGCGCGCAAATAGTGGCTGAGCAACTGCCGATGGAAGCGCTCCGCTTGCTCGCGGGTGTCGAGAAACAGGCAGTGCTCGGCCGCGCCCGGTGTGCCGAAGTCATTGGTGGTGCTGCCGACGGCGATGACCAGGCTGTCGTAGCCCAGTTCGCGCTCCGGCACCAGCAGCTCGCCGTCCTCGTCGTAGGTGGCCGCCAGAACGATGTGCTTCGCCGCGCGGTTGAGGCCGGACATGCAGCCGAGCTGGAACTCGAAATGATTCCACTTGGCCTGGGCCACATAGTTCAGCTCATCCTCCGAGGAATTGAGTGAGCCGGCGGCCACTTCGTGCAGCAGCGGTTTCCAGATATGGGTCAGGTTGGCGTCGACCAGGGTGATATGCGCTTGGCGCCGTTTACCCAGGGTTCTACCCAGGCGGGTAGCAAGCTCCAGGCCGCCGGCGCCGCCGCCGACAATCACTATTCGATGGGACATGGGACATTCTCGCAAGGTTTGAAAAATGCGCGGCGAGTGTCGGGGCGAGCGCGAAGCAGCTCATAGCACCAGACGACTCAGTAGACGGCTGAGCAGGCCCAGGCCGATTACGGTAAGCAGAATGATCAGTAGTAGGCGCCATACTTTGAAGGGTTGACGCTCGACTTGATGCTGCGGGGCACTCAGGTATTGATCGACGCGTTTTTGGTCGTCTGGGCTCAGGCGGCTGGACATGCATACCTCGTTAGATCGGCTCAGTGGCGCTACCGCCCAGCTGTGCCGTGAATGCGGACTATTCTAGCCGGGGGCTCGATGGGGGCTCAACGCGTAGGTCGTCATTCAGACGAATAATGGCGCGTTACTGGCCGGACGTTTGTTTGTGTAGGTATCGATCAGGTGTTGCGCGTCGTCGCCATCATCATAGACTGATGCCGATGTCGAAGAGCACGCTGCGGCCAAGATTGTTGCGCAGAAAGGCCGGCGCGTCCGGGTGGGCGAAGAGCACGCGGGCGAACGTCGGGCCGACCAACGATAGCGAACGCCAGCCTTGGCGCAGGTACTCGGTGGGTGGTGGGAAGTGGCTATTGAAGTCCGGCACCGCGCGTTTCAAGCTGACGAAGGCCAGTAAATCCAGCTCGCCCGGATCGAGGCCGCGCTCCAGATAGTTGTGGGCTTTCTTGCGCAAGGTCGGCGCCAAGCGAGCCTGTAGTTCGGCCGCGCCAATGCGCTTGGGTCTGGTTTCGCGGCGCACCAATTGGCTGAGGGAGAAAGCGCTGCGGCGGCGGTCCAGTTCGGCGCGCCACTCATCGTTCAAGCGCCTGCCCTGGTCCAGCACGAAAAAAACCTCGAAATTGGCTTCGCGAAACAGCACATCCGGCGGTTCCTGTCCGGATACGCCGAACTCGTCGAGGTGGTGTCTGACATTCAAGGCTTGCAGGAGGCGCTGACACACCCAACGCTCGCGCTCCCACTTGCGGGCATTGGAGAGAAACGCATTGGCCTGTTCGGCCTGGTGCGTCAATAGACGCAGGTAGTCGGAGTCGTCCATGGGGCTAGCTTAGCCTGCGTGCTCAAGCGGCTGGAAGTCCGGGCTAGAGGTTTTTTGCGGCGACTACTCGTTCGTTGAGCGGCGCTTGGCGATACTACAACGGTCGCTGGTTATGAGATCGTTCGGCGAAGCTTGCGGATAGGCAGGGGCTCAATAGAGGGGTAACCGATGATCGCGGCTCAATTGCTCTCGCCCGCCAGTCAGGCCGCCGGTTGGCTGGTGTATGCGCCTTTGTTGCTATGGGCGTTCTGGCGCGTACCCTGGCTGGAGTTGTTCAGCGATCTGCGCCGTCAGCATCTGCTGTTCGGCACTGTGGTGGTGCTGTTTCTCCTGTGGTTGGTGCGTCGCGATTTCGCCTCTGGACTGTCTTACCACCTGATCGGCATGACCGCCGTGACCCTGCTGCTGGATTGGCCGCTGGCGATGGTGGCGGGCTTCGTCGCACAACTGGGGATGGTGTTGCTCGGTCGCCAGGACTGGGCTGCTATCGGGGTCAATGGCGTGCTGCTGGTGTTGATCCCGGTTGCGGTCACCGAGGCGTGCGCGCTGCGGGTGGAGCGGTTGCAGCCGAGAAATCTGTTCGTCTATATCTTTTTCTGCGGCTTTTTTCCGGCAGCCCTGGCGGCTTTGCTTTGCGTTCTTGCGGGGCTGGGAATCTTATGGGCTGACGGGCTCTTTCCCATGCCGCCCTGGCTCGGGGATTTCGTCGGCTACCTGTGGTTGGTGATATTTCCCGATGCGTTTATCAACGGCATGCTGGTCACGGCGCTCGTGGTGTTCTATCCGGATTGGCTGGAAACCTTCAATCGCAGCCGCTATCTATCTGCGCCCTGGCGGGACGATAAACCGCAATGATGGTAGATGCATGCGCTGCGCAATCCAGGGATGCTGATTGATCCAGATCAAGCGGACTATGCGATCTGCTAGGCAAGCTGAAACCGCGTGGCGATCAATCGGAGGGTAGCTAATGAGTGTGCATGAATGGGCTCGGCATGAGGTCGAGCAGAGTCTGCAGCGAGCGTCTGAGCAAGGTTTCGAGCCGGCACTCGGGTTGCGCGCCTTGCTCAGTGCGGTGGTGCAGCGCAGTAGCTGTGAGCGTGATGCGGCTGATCTGGCGGCGGAGTTGCAGTTTCTCGCGGAAAATCTGGATGACCAGCGCGATTATGGGTTTATGCGGCCTTAGTGGCTGCCCGGTCAGGTAAATGCAATTCCGAAGTCTGGATAAGCGCCAGCGCAATCCGGGTGACTAGATCCCTAATTGCGCCGGGCCTTATCCGGACTACAGAAATGTGTTCAGTGCTGGCGTGGCGGCAGATCGCTGGAAAACAGCTCGTCTTCAAGTTCACTGCCCGGAATGGCGTGTTCTTCCGACGCCCAGGCGCCCAGGTCGATCAATTTGCAGCGCTCGGAGCAAAAGGGCCGGTTGGGGCTTTGCGGGCCCCATTCGACGGGCGCGCTGCAGGTTGGGCATTTCACTAGGTTGGGTTGGCTCATGGCTGGCCTCCGCATAACGTCAGATAAAATTGGTGCAGTCGTTCGACTTCGGCATCCAGGTGCTTTAGATCCTTGTCGTTGAGCAATACATCGTCGGCGTGACGCAGGCGCTCTTCACGACTGGCCTGGGTCTGCATGATCGCCTGCACCTGCTCGGCGGGACTATTATCGCGCAGCGTGGTGCGCTGTAACTGCAGCTCGGGCGGCGCATCGACCACCAGCACACGTTGGGTCAGTTTGTACTGGCCGGACTCGACCAGCAGAGGCGAAACCAGGATGGCATAAGGCGATTGCGCCTGTGCCAGGCTCGCCATGATTTCCGCGCCGATCAGCGGGTGCAGCAGCGACTCGAGCCAGCGGCGCTCTTCGGCATTTTCGAAAATCAAGCGACGTAGCGCGCTACGGTCCAGCTGGCCGTCCGCTTGCAATACGCCCGGGCCGAAATGCTCGGTGATCTTGGCCAATGCAGGTTTGCCGGGTTCGACCACCCAGCGCGCCGCGTGATCGGCATCTACCACGTGCACGCCGCGCTCGATAAAGCATTGCGCGACCGCGCTTTTACCGCTGCCAATGCCGCCGGTAAGGCCAAGAATCCAGGGTTTTTTCATCGGCTCGCCGCTCGTTGGGCTATGAACGAGCGGCGATTGTAGTGCAGGCGTCCGCTTGCTGGCGAACGTCCCGGGTGCTCAGTGCAGCGGGATATGGCCTGTCCAGTCCTTGGTGCGCTTACCGGAGGCCGGCAAACTGCAAGTAGCTGCCGGTGATTTGATCGCCCCACAACAAGGCAATCCAGCCGGCCACCGCGAGGTAAGGCCCGAAAGGAATAGGCGTGCTGGTTTCCGCGTTACGCAAGCGCAGCATAATCAGCCCGAGCACCGCGCCAACCAGTGACGACAGCAGGATGGTCAACGGCAACACCTGCCAACCACCCCAGGCGCCGAGCATGGCCAGCAGCTTGAAATCGCCGAAACCCATGCCTTCCTTGCCGGTAACGAGCTTGAACAGCCAGTACACCGACCACAAGCTCAAATAACCGGCAATCGCCCCCCAAACCGCATCTTCCAGGCTGGTATACAGGCCGAAGTAATTGGCGATCAGGCCGAGCCATAGCAGCGGCAATACCAGTACATCAGGCAGCAACTGATGATCGGCATCGATCAGGCTCATCGCCAGCAAACCCCAGGTCAGCAGCAGCATACCGCCCGCCTGCCAGCCAAAACCGAAATGCCAGGCGACATAAGCCGAGAGTAGACCGCAGCTCAGCTCCACCAAGGGATACCGTTTGCTGATTGGTGTTTTACAGTTGGAACATTTACCGCGCAGGAACAAGTAGCTAATGACTGGGATGTTTTCCCAGGGCTTGATCTCATGGTTGCAGTGCGGGCATTTGGAGTTGGGCAATACTAGGTTAAAGGTTTCACCGCGCGGTTCAGTCGGCAGCTCGAGTATTTCACGTGCCTGCTCGCGCCAATCGCGTTGCATCATTTTGGGCAGGCGATAGATCACTACGTTGAGGAAACTGCCGATCAGCAAGCCCAATACCAGGCAGGAAAAAACGAAGGCCGGCAAATTGCCGGCCAGCATGTCTATAACCATAGCGATTAGCCAACCACCGAACCCAATTGGAAAATAGGTAGATACATCGCAATAATCAAACCACCAACCAATACACCCAATACCGACATAATTAGAGGCTCCATTAAGGTCGTGAGGTTATCGACAGCATTGTCAACCTCATCTTCATAATAGCCTGCAACCTTATCCAGCATTTCATCCAGCGAGCCGGACTCCTCGCCAATGGCCGTCATCTGGATAGCCATGCTTGGAAAAATACCCGTGGTGCGCATCGAAAAGTTCAACTGAGAGCCGGATGACACATCGGTGCGGATCTTATTCACCGCATTCCTGAACACCACGTTGCCGGTGGCGCCTGCGACTGAATCGAGCGCTTCGACCAGGGGCACGCCCGCAGCAAAGGTGGTGGCCAGGGTGCGCGCATAGCGAGCTACCACAGCTTTATAGAGAATATCGCCGACAATAGGAGCCTTAAGAAGTGCTCGATCGAGAAAGTCGCGGAATTTTTCCGAGCGCTTATGAGCTTCTTTGAATGTGAAAACGATGCCGAAAAATGCAAATATAAATACAAACCACCACTCTTGAAGTCCTCGGGACATCCCTATGACAATCTGCGTGAATGCCGGCAGCTCTGCACCAAAACCTTCGAAGACGCTTTCGAATTGCGGTACCACCTTGATCAGTAGGATAGCGGTTACGATTATCGCCACGATTATCACTGAGATCGGATAGGTCATGGCCTTTCTGATTTTGGTCTTAAGGGCTTCTGTTTTCTCTTTATAGGTGGCGACCCGGTCTAGCAGGGTTTCCAGGGCGCCGGATTGCTCTCCAGAGTCGACAAGGTTGCAATAAAGGTCATCGAAATATTGAGGTTTTTTACGTAAGGATGCCGCGAAGCTGTTACCAGCCGCCACTTCCTGCTTTACCTCGTCGATCAGTTTGCGCATATTGGGATTTTCGAAACCCTCGCCGATAATATCGAAGGATTGCAGCAGCGGCACCCCGGCCTTCATCATTGTCGCCATCTGCCGAGTAAACAGCGCGATATCCAGCGGTTTGATCTTTTTGCCGGCACTAAACAGCGAGGCAGGTTTTTTACGAACCTTGAGCGGGTTGATGCCCTGCTTTCGTAGTTGGGCCTTGATCAGAGCCGGATTTTGCCCTGTCAGCTCGCCCTTGATCTTGCCGCCTTTTTTATCGGTGCCTTCCCAGACGAAAACGCTGGTTTTTATAGCTTTGGCCGCCATGGGTTAATCCTTGGTCACACGGTTGACTTCTTCGAGGCTGGTAATGCCTTGCATGGCCTTGAGCAATGCGGAGGTACGTAGGTCATTAAAGCCGTCTTTACGCATTTGCATTGAAATATCAATGGAATTGCCTTCTTCCATGATAATCCGTTGCAGGGCGGGCGTGTTTTTAACCACTTCATAAATCCCGACACGGCCCTTGTAGCCGCCGTTGCAATTTTCGCAGCCCACCGGCCCATAAATCTTGAAGGTGCCAATCTTATTTTCCGGGAAGCCTTCCTCAATCAATGCTTCCCGTGGGATCTGTACCTCCTTCTTGCAGCTGCTGCATAGCTTGCGCGCAAGGCGTTGCGCGATGATCAGGGTGACCGAGGTAGCGATATTGAACGAGGGCACGCCCATATTGCGTAGGCGGGTGAGGGTTTCTGCGGCGCTATTGGTGTGCAGTGTCGACATCACCATATGGCCCGTTTGCGCGGCCTTGATCGCAATGGAGGCGGTATCCAGGTCGCGGATCTCGCCAACCATGATGATGTCCGGATCTTGGCGTAGGAAGGATTTCAGCGCCGCTGTAAAGTCCATGCCTTGCTTGGGGTTGACGTTAACCTGATTGATACCTTCCAGGTTGATCTCCACTGGGTCTTCGGCGGTTGAAATATTCACATCGACGGTATTGAGGATATTCAGGCCCGTATATAGCGATACGGTCTTGCCGGAACCGGTAGGGCCCGTCACCAGAATCATGCCCTGAGGCTGCTTCAGGGCGTTCATATACAGGTCTTTTTGCGATTCTTCATAGCCCAGGGCATCGATACCCATCTGTGCACTCGATGGGTCGAGAATTCGCATTACGATTTTTTCGCCCCAAAGAGTCGGGCAACTGCTGACGCGAAAGTCAATGGACTTGCTTTTAGAGATGCGCATCTTGATCCGCCCGTCCTGGGGCTTGCGCCGTTCGGAAATATCCAGGCTGGCCATAACCTTGAGGCGCGCGGAAATACGCGGCGCCAACTGGATCGGCGGCCGGGCGATCTCACGCAGGATGCCATCAGTACGAAAGCGCACCCGGTAGGTTTTTTCGTATGGCTCGAAATGCAGGTCGGACGAGCCGGATTTGATCGCATCCAGCAGCATTTTGTTGACGAAGCGTACTACCGGCGCATCGTCTGCCGAATTGGCTTCGGCGTTATCTTGATTGTCATCATCGACCGCCTGGATATCGACACCATCCAGGTCTACATCGCCAAGCTCCTCCATGCCGTTGGTACCGGCGTCGAAAAATTTTTCGATGGCATCGCCGAGCTTGTCGTCCTCGACCAGCAAGGGTTCGGTGGTCAGGCCGGTGGAAAACTGAATATCGGTTACCGCCTGGTGATTGGTGGGGTCTGATACCCCGACAAACAGTTTGTTGCCTCTGCGGTAAAGCGGAATGGCGCGATGCTGCCGAATCAGCTTTTCGCTGATCACATCCCGGGGTTGGCTTTCCTTGTCAATAGCGCCGAGGTCGCAGAAGGGCAGTCCGAATTGCTCAGCGGCAATTTCCGCAATGGCGCGGCTACTGGCCATTTTGTTTTGGACCAGATAAGAAACCAGTGGGATTTTATTGCGCAGTGCCTGGGCATGGGCCTGTGCGGCAGCGGTATCGCTAAGTAGCTCGGCATTGACCAGCTGTCGAGCCAAGCCTGACAAATTAGGTGCGTCGCTCATATAAAGGGGGCTTATCACGGGATGAGAGTCCTGATCTTATAGCTTAAATTCTCAGGTAGCCCAAGCATCGCCAGAGGGGGTGACAAAAAATGGCAGATGCTGCCCTGTCTCGTGGTTGCTTGTCGTGGCGAGGTGCTGATTCAGGCCCGTTCTTAAGGTGGGTCGCTTGTTGGCATGGCAAATGCTTTATTGTGTACAGGTCGATGACCTTAACCACAATAGGAGCTTGTCCATGAAGTCTCTCAAGAAGCAAAAGGGTTTTACCCTGATCGAATTGATGATCGTGGTGGCGATCATCGGTATCCTCGCCGCCATCGCCATTCCGCAGTTCAGTGAGTACCGCGCCAAGGCGAATGACTCTGCCGCCAAGGCAGATACCAAGAACATGATCACCGTCATGTCGGCCGCAATGATCTAAGAGTGTGGGAGAGAAACTTATGAAAAAGCAACTCATAGCGGTACTGCTGGCTGCGGGTTTCAGCATGTCGGCTGGCCTGGCTAGCGCTGCAACCGCGTTCCAGACTAACAGCGAAGTGACAACTACCGCTTGCACTCTTCTTGCTGAAAATGTCACTCTGGGCGTCTCCTCGAAGGTTCATGGCGCATGGGCCTGTGACGAGACCCTGAACCTGGTGCAGGTTGCTGCTTGTCATGAGGGTGGCAGCCGTTCTGGTGTGACCTGTACTGCGACGCCTGCCCTTGACGAGAATGGTGCTATAATCCCAGACCAATTTACCTATCAGGCGGGCTGTAATGCAGAATTGGCCGCGGCGGGCGCGCAGTCCCCTATTCCGAGTTATGGGGCTTTCTTCGCCTCCAGTGCTGGCGGCGTGATGGTGCAGCAACCGCTGGACGGCCGGTGCAGTGCAACGAGTATTGTTGGGGTCGAAGGGTTCTAAACAAGACCTCGAATATGGCTGTCGAAATCGCCGGGCCTCGCCTGGCGATTTTTTTTTAGAATGCCGGCTCTATGGTTGAATGGGTAGAGGCCAGGCGGGGCGTTGATGCTGTCGTCATGTGTAAACTGATGCGCGGCATTTCGGATTGTAGGGCGGGAGTCGTCAAATGCGCTTCCGTCATGTTGTCTTGCATGTATTTACTTGCGAAATCGCTTCATCCAAATCAGTTATAAAAGCGGGTGCCTGGTTACCATTTAACGGTTCGCTCGCCAGAATTTTTATGATGGCCATTCATGATGTATTCCTCTGATATTCCAATCGGCTTTCGACTTGCATTTCGTGCTCGTTTTGGCTGGCTCGCCGGAGGGGCCCTGTTTGTACTGGCACTGTCGGCATGGCTGGCCGCCCAATTCAGCGGGCGTCAGCCGGCCACCGTGGCTTTGGATGTTGGTCTGTCGGTAATGCGCATGATCTTGCCGCTGATCCTGGTGCTGATGACTCAGGAGCTTATCTCCCGCGAGTTCGAGCGGCGCTATTACCTCAACTCCTTAACCTACCCTGTTGCGCGCCATGCGCTGTTGCTTGGGCGTTTCTTCGCAATTCTCGTATTGAGCCTGGGGTTGCTGTTGGTGATGGGAGGGCTGCTGGCCGCACTGGTCAACTTCATAGGCCAGGACTACGCCCAAGGCACGCCAGTGGCGCTAGGGCTGCCTTATCTGACTGTTCTTGGGTTCATCTTTCTCGATTTGCTGGTGCTGAGCACGCTTGCGGCCTTCCTGGCGATCGTCGCCTCGACCCCCAGCTTCGTGTTGATTGGCACTTTCGGCTTTATGCTGGTGGCTCGCTCGTTTGCCGCCATCATCGAGTTGCTGACGCGTAACGCCTTCGTGGTTGGTGATGCGCAAAGCTATCGTAGCGGTATTGGAACGCTGGGATATCTGGTTCCCGACCTCGGAGCCCTTGATGTGCGAATGATCGCACTCTACGGAAAAATGGAGTTTTTGCCCTCCGACTGGCTGTGGCTCCTGCTTTGTAGTCTGAGTTATGCAGGCGGCTTGCTGGCGCTGGCGGTCTGGGCGCTCAACCGCAAGCGATTTGTCTGATATGCGGCGCAACCATCAGCCACTAACGCTGGCCGTATTGGGTTTCGCCCTGTTTGTCGGGATTGCCTTCTGGCGCGCCCTGCAGCCTGTGCAGTTGCGTCCACAACTGAGTACCGACCGGGTGGTGATCTCCGCGCCGATCCTGCTGGCGCTGTACGGCGGTGACCGCTTCCTTGCCGCCAATCTGGAAACCTTCCGCCTTTCAGCTACAGGGATGGATGACCGGGGTGTAGATACTAGCTACCTGATCCGCGCGCAGCGCGAGGTTGCCCGGCTGAATGCCTGCAACGAAGATAATTATTATCTGGCCAATGGCCTGCTGACCTGGGGTGGGGCCGTAGCAGAGGGTAATCGCGTCCTTAGGGCCGCTTTGGACTGTCGATTCTGGGACTACATCCCGCCATTCTTCTATGGCACCAATCTGGCTTTCTTCCAGCATGACAATTCCAAGGCTGCGGAGATTCTGGAGCTGGGGGCTCAGCGCTCGCAGGAAAACGCCGCCGGGTTACGCAAGCTAGCGATTATGCTGCGGGCCAAGAACTTTGCTGACGAGCGCTTGGCGCTAAACTATCTGATCCAGCAGCGCGACACCACGTCCGACCCGAAGCTCAAGGGGATGCTCGACAAGCGTGTACAGCGGCTGCAGGGGCTACTGATCCTGCGCAAAGCTCAGCGCCGCTACGAGTTGAGCCACGGCTCGTTACAGAGGCTGGAGCAATTGGTCGAGCAGGGGCTGCTGGAAAGCCTGCCGGTCGATCCGCTGCGCTTGGGTTACGAGCTGCGCGATGGGCGGATCGTCCTGAAGAAACTGAAAATCGCCGGTATGGAGGAGCAGCCGTGAGTGCAGCGCTGGAGTTTCAGGGCGTCAGCAAGACCTTCAAGGCCAGGGGTAAGACCGTCCATGCGCTGTGCGAGGTCAGCTTCAGTCTGCGCGAAGGCGAGGTGTTCGGCTTCGTCGGTCCCAACGGTGCCGGCAAGTCCACCACTATCAAGGTGATGCTCGATCTGATCAATGACTATTCAGGCGAAGTTACGCTCTACGGCACGCCCTCGCGCAACCCCGGATCGCGTGAAGGCGTTGCCTACGTGCCCGAGTCTCCGGCGTTGTACGAGCAGTTCACTCCGCTGGAAATCCTCCGCATGGGCCTGTCCATGTACGGAATCAAGCGCAAAGACGCTGATGCCTGGTGCATGCAGTGGCTCGAGCGTTTTTCCATTGCGGCGTCCGCCAGGCGGCGTATTCGCGAACTATCTAAAGGCACAGTGCAGCGCGTAGCCCTGGCCCATGCCATGGTGGTGCAGCCCAAGCTGCTGGTGCTGGATGAGCCGCTGTCCGGTCTCGACCCGGTAGGGCGCAAGGACGTGGTGGATATCCTGACCGAGTTCAAGCAGCAGGGCGGGGCGATCTTCTTTACCTCCCATGTATTGCACGATGTCGAGCGTATCGCCGATCGCTTCGGCTTTATCAACAAGGGCGAGCTGCTGACCGTGCGGTCGCCGCGCGAATTGGCGGCGGAGCGGGTCGATCAGATGCTGGTGCGTTTCAATGCTCCGCATGCCATCGCTGCTGAAGCGCGACAGTTGCGTGAAGGCGAGTTCGAGTGCGAGGTCAGCCAGCAGACACTGCCGGCCTTTATTGCTCAACTCAATGCGGTTGGTGGGCATCTGTTGACGGTGAAGCCAGCGGTCTCGTTGGAAACAGTGTTCTTCAATATCCTCGATCAGGCCGGTGCCCTCAAACAGTCGGCCTGATTGCCTGATTCTCTGTCGTAGGGATGATGGCGTAGGAGTTGGCTTGCTGTGGTCCGATGTCCAGGCTGTCAGTCAGGCAACACATCGCCCGCAGACTGGCTCCTAGAGGGTTGAGAAACCTTACAAGCTCAACCGCATCGACAAATCCACCACCTTCACATCCTTCGTCAGTGTGCCAATCGAAATATAATCCACCCCCGTCTCGGCGATAGCGCGCAAGGTGCTTTCGTTAATTCCTCCCGAGGCTTCGAGTTTGGCGCGGCCTTGGGTGATGGTGACGGCTTGGCGCATTTCGTCCTGGCTGAGTTCGTCGAGCATGACGATATCGGCGCCGGCTTCCAGGGCTTGTCGTAGTTCTTCCAGGCTTTCCACTTCGACTTCCACCGGCTTGCCGGGGGCTATCTGGTGGGCGGCTTTTACGGCTTCGGCGATGCCGCCGCAGGCGGCGATGTGGTTTTCCTTTATAAGGAAGGCGTCGTACAGGCCGATGCGGTGGTTGTGGCAGCCGCCTTGGGTGACTGCATATTTCTGTGCCAGGCGCAGGCCGGGCAGGGTTTTGCGGGTGTCGAGTAGTTTGACTGCGGTGCCTTGCACCAAGTCGGCGTAGTGCTGGCAGCGAGTGGCGACGGCCGACAGGGTCTGCAGGAAGTTCAGGGCGCTGCGTTCGCCGCTGAGTAGAGCGCGGGCCGGGCCTTCGAGGTGGAACAGGGCTTGGTTGGGGCTTGCCCGTTCGCCGTCGCGCACTTGCCAATGCACGGCGACGCGCGGGTCGAGCTGGCGGAATACCGCGTCGACCCAGGCGGTGCCGCAGATAATCGCCGACTCGCGGGTGATTACCGTGGCGTGAGCCACGCGTTCGGCGGGAATCAACTGCGCAGTGATATCGCCGCTACCGATGTCCTCGGCCAGGGCGCGGCGTGCGTTGGCTTCGATTTCGGCTGTGAGGTCGGCGAGGGTAAGGTTGGGCATAACGGGCTCCGCTCATCTGGTTGCGCGATTATAGGGGGAGTGGGTGGTCGATGCAGCGAGATTGCACATCGCTTATTCGAACGAGGCGATTAAAAGGTCGTTAGAGCGCTAAGCGATGCCGGCAAGGCAGCTGCGTGCCACTATTTTTTGGGAATTTTTTATGGACTTGGCGGTCACTGACTAGCCGTTGGGAAGCTTGTTCGCCGTATCTGTGACGTGCGTCATGTCTGGATAAAATGCCGGCTTGGTGTCCATATAGGCGTCCCTATAATGGTTTTGAAATTAGTGCAGACATTGACGCCAAGTCTTTGGCGTTGTGAATGGTGCCCGGTTGACCAATGCAGGCGAAGTCGCCCAAGAGGGCTAGTCTTGCAGGAGACTCGTAATGAAGAACGATGCGAATGTGGTGCCGCTGCTCAAAGCGGTGCCTGAACAATCGCCCACTTCGTCGGTAGGAAGGTTGCCTGTGGCGCTCATTCAAGTGCGTGATACAGCTGCGCAACAACTTAAACAGTCGTTGCAGGCGATGTTCGACAATGCCGACGATACGCTGTTCGAGATGGCGGATCGGTCGACCAGCAACTCCGAGCAGAACGCATTTTTCGAAGCCATGCGCGATTTGCGTTTGAAACGCAAAAATATCGAGCGGGGTTTTCTGCAAAAGATTTTCGAATCCTTTGGCGCGCTCAATCAGTACGAAATCGGTAGGCCGGCGCCCTTGGATGCAGTGTCGTTCGAGAGCTTATCGCTGGTTCAGGACGATGCCCTGGAAGAGTCGGTCGCGGTGGACGCCATGGTCGCCAAGGTGATGAGCCGCGACAGCATGGCGCTCAGCCATTTGACCCTGCGCCTCAATGCCATGATCACCAAGAAGCTCGACGATAAGAGCAATCCGCTGGGGCCGGTTCCGCTTTGCGAATTTTTTATGGATGCCTGCAGCAGCTTGGGTGTGGAGATCAAGGTCAAGTTGATCATCCTCAAGCTGTTCGAAAAATATGTGCTGAGCGATCTCGACCAGCTCTATGCCAACGCCAACCAAGGGCTGGTCGCCGCAGGGGTATTGCCCGAGCTGAAATCGACGCCGGCAAGGCGCAACCCCAACCGGCCGGGCGCGCGTGCGTCGTCCCATGATTCGCGTGAGGCCTCCTCCGCGCCGGGCATGAGCAATGGCGAGTATGCCGACGATGACGTGCAGGAGGTCTTCGGGGCGTTGCAGGAGCTGCTGTCGCAGGTACGCGGCAATGCGTTACCACGCAGAGAGCAGCCCGTCGGGGCGATGCCGATTTCCAGCAACGACCTGATGCGCTTGCTATCGCATATGCAGCAACGCGCACCGGCTCAGCCAGGTGCCGATTTCGACTTGCGCGAACAGCTCGAGCAATTGCTCGGGCGTGCCAGCGCGAAGAGTGGCAAGGCGCGGGTGGTCGGTGAAGTCGACGAGGATGTGATCAATCTGGTGTCGATGTTGTTCGAGTTCATTCTCGACGACCGCACTTTGCCCGATTCGCTGAAAGCGCTGATCGGGCGTATGCAGATCCCCATGCTGAAAGTGGCGGTGCTGGATAAGACCTTTTTCAGTCGCGGTAGTCATCCCGCGCGCCGTCTGCTCAATGAGATCGCCACTGCCGCGCTCGGCTGGGGCGATCAGGACGATGTTCAGCGCGATAACCTGTTCCAGCAAATCGAGCAGGTGGTACAGCGGCTGCTCAACGACTTTGTCGACGATCCGGTGATTTTTTCCGAATTGTTGGCCGATTTCATGGCCTTTACCGGCGACGAGCGGCGTCGCAGCGAGTTGCTCGAACAGCGCACCCGCGATGCCGAAGAGGGCAGCGCCAAAGCCGAATTGGCACGGCGCCAAGTCGAGCAGGCACTGAACGAGCGCCTGTTGGGCAAAACGCTGCCCGAGGTGGTGGTGCGATTGCTGCAGGAAGCCTGGAGCAAGGTGCTGATGCTCAGCTGCCTCAAGCACGGGGCCGAATCGCCAGAGTGGCAGGCGGCGATCGCCACCATGGATGATCTGATCTGGAGTGTTGAACCCCACGACGACCCGGAAGCGCGGATGCGCTTGCTGGAGTTGGTGCCCGGTTTGCTCAAGGCGTTGCGTGAAGGCATGGCCAGTGCGGCTTTCGATCCCTTTTCCACCGGTGAGTTCTTCAGCCAGTTGGAAGCCCTGCATGTGCAGGCCTTTCAGCGCTTCAAGCGGGTCACCGCCGAGCCGGAGCCAGAACCCGAAGCGGTCGCGCTGCTCGACGGTGGCGAGGACGCATCTGGCGCCGATGGCGTATTACCGCTGCTCGAACTGCCGCCGATCGAAGCGGAAGCCGAGCCGGCCATGGTCGAGGTGGTCGAAGAAATAGTCCTGGTGGCACCCGGCGAAAGCCGTAATCTCGATACCGAAGTGGTATTGCCGGACGACGACGAGGCCTTGGTGCAGGTCGATAATCTACGCGTCGGCAGTTGGGTGGAGTTTCAGGAGGACGAGGAGCACAAGCTGCGTTGCAAGTTGGCTGCACTTATCAAGCCGACCGGCAAGTACATCTTTGTTAACCGTACCGGGATGAAAGTCCTGGAGAAAACCCGTATGGGACTCGCTGTGGAATTTCGTCGCGGCGCGGTCCGCCTGCTCGACGATGCCTTGCTGTTCGACCGCGCACTGGAGTCGGTGATCGGCAATCTGCGCAGGCTCAAGAACGGCTGACGATCAGCGGTGCGGGTGCTCTATGTGCTCCGCCCCTTCTTTGGTCGCCGAACGCGCTGGCGGCTTTGTTCTCGTCACAGCGTTAAGCCCGCCGGGCTGCTAAAGTAGGGGCTCATTCAAGGAGCCTTTATGCGGTTGGATCCCTCCAGTGGTTGGTGCGAAGGCATTCGCCACTGTCCCTCTGCCAACTTCAATGCTCGCCCACAGGGCGAGATATCTTTGTTGGTTATCCACAACATCAGCTTGCCGCCGGGCCAGTTCGGTACCGGCAAGGTGCAAGAGTTTTTCCAGAATCGTTTAGCCGTCGACGAACATCCCTATTTCGCAGAAATCGCCACGCTGCGGGTATCGGCGCATTTTCTCATCGAGCGCGATGGCGGCGTGACCCAGTTCGTCTCTTGCCGCGAACGTGCCTGGCATGCCGGGCAGTCGATTTTTGCCGGCCGGGAGAACTGCAACGATTTTTCCGTGGGTATCGAGTTGGAAGGCACCGACGAACTGCCGTTCACCGATGCGCAATATGCTGCGTTGATCGGGCTGGTGGGCAGCTTGCGGCGGGCCTATCCGGCGATTACCGCAGAGCGCATATGCGGGCACAGCGACATTGCGCCGACACGCAAGACCGACCCCGGTCCGGCGTTCGACTGGGTGCGCTTGTACGCTGCGCTGACGAATAATACGAAAGAGGAGGGCGTATGAGTTTCTTGGTGTTATTGCTGGTCTTGTGGGTGGAGAAGTTCTCGGCCTGGCGCAGCAAGATTCAACTCGATGGCCCTTGGCTGCGGCTGTTGGCCAAGGTTGAAAGCCACCCGGATTGCCAGGCGCGCCCTTGGTTGGCGATGGCGGTGCTGGTGCTCGCGCCGTTACTGGTGTTGGCGCTGATTCTGATCCTGCTCGAGCCGCTGGCCTATGGCTGGTTGGCATTGCCGGTTCACCTGTTGGTGGTGATTTACAGTTTGGGGCGCGGCGACCTGCTCGCCGCACTTGGGCCGTTTCGCGACAGTTGGCGGCGTGGCGATGCCGAGGCGGCCTACCTGGTGGCCCGTCGCGATCTGGCGGTGGAGGCGGCGGAAGAAGGGGCATTGCTGCAAAGCGTGCAGGGCCATCTGGTCTGGCAGGCTTATCAAAGTTTCTTCGCGGTGATTTTCTGGTATGCCCTGCTCGGGCCTTTGGCTGCGCTGGCCTATCGTCTGTTGGCGCTGCTGACCGAACATACCCAGCAGGCGGCGTTGCGCGAGCAGGCCGTGCAATGGCGGCATGCGCTCGATTGGTTACCGGTACGGGCGCTGGCGGCCAGTTTCGCGCTGGTCGGTAATTTCGTCGGGGTCAATCGGGCGTTGCTGCACGAGTTGCTGAGTTGGGATATCGCTGCCGCGCAGTTGGTGATCAACGTGGCGCGCGCGGCTAGCGAAATCCCCGCGCCGGTGATTGGTGAAGATGGGGTGAGCAGTCTGGATAGCCTATGGCAGTTGCTGGTGCGTGCGGCGGTGCTCTGGTACGCGGTGTTTGCGTTCTGGACGTTGTTTATCTGATGGCCGGCGATGGGCTGCGGCCCATCGCGTTCGCCTCCTCCTAGTCGTTCCATAACCAGGCGGCCCCGCGCACGCCGCTGGAGTCGCCATGCTGCGCCGGCAGTAGGCGGGTGTTGACCTGGTCGGAAAATACATAGCGCGCTAACAGCTGCGGAACCCGGGTATAGAGCAGCGGAATATTCGACAGGCCGCCGCCGAGCACTATCACCTCCGGGTCGATCAGGTTGATCACCGAGGCCAGGCCGCGGGCCAGTTGATCGCAGTAAACCGCCAGCGCTTGTTGCGCGGCGCGATCGTTGGCATTGGCCGCCTCTACCAATGCCTGGGCCTCCAGACCCAGTCCACTGCGTGCGGCCCAGCCCGGGCCGGACAGGAAGGTTTCGATGCAGTCGTCCTGGCCGCAATAGCAGCGCCGCACGGGACCGTCTTCGGCGCGCCGCCAGGGCAGCGAATTATGCCCCCACTCGCCGGCAATGGCGTTGGGGCCGCCGAGCAGGCGGCCATGAATCACCAGCCCGCCGCCGACGCCGGTGCCGAGAATCACCGCGAACACGCTCGCCGCTCCGGCGCCCGCGCCATCGGTGGCTTCCGACCAGGCCAGGCAATCGGCATCGTTCGCCAGGCGCACTGGGCGCTGCAGCAAGCGTTGCAGGTCGCCCTGAAAATCCTTGCCGATCAGGCAGGTGGAGTTGGCGTTCTTGATCAGGCCGTGATCCGGCGAGCGGTTACCGGGAATGCCAATGCCCACGCTGCCGGTTTCATTCAGCTCGCGTTCGGCGGCTTCGATGAGTTCGGCAATCGCTGCTAGGGTTTCCGGGTAGTTGCCTTGCGGTGTGGGCACTCGCCGCCGCAGGCACTGGCGGCCGCCTTTCAGGCCGATTATTTCGATCTTAGTGCCACCCAGATCAATGCCGAGACGAAGTGGTGAATGCATGCTTAACCTTAAGTTACAGAGATGTGCGTCGATAACCGGTATATAGGGGTGCAACGACTGGTTTCAGGCAATAGGCCATACCCATGGATGTGTATTCGCCACGCTGACTCCAGCGACCACAGGTCTATGGACGAAGCGACGGTTGCCAGTTGCTTTCCTTTGTCTGCACTCGTCGAGCCTGTGGCGTACACCACAATAATTAAAATTGGAGACGTCCTGTGAAGACCGTGTTGTATCCGGCCATCGCGCTGATGAATCGCCTCAGCTTCGGCATGAAATTCAGCCTGATTAGCGTGCTGTTCTTCCTGCCCATGCTCGTCACCAATTTTTATCTGGTGCGCGATTCCTACCGCCAGTATGTCGCGACCCAGGCGGCCCTCGATAGCATCGATCTGCTCGGCGAAACCCTGGTGTTGCGGCGCAATCTGGAAAATTTCGCCGATCTGGTGGAAATCCACTCGGTGATCGGCCAGTCCGGCGAAGCGGGCGATCTGGAAGCGAGGTTGCTGAAACTGCAAAGCTCTCTCGCCGAAGATCTGCAGAGCCTCGCTCCTGTGGTGCGGGGCAGCGAAGAGATCGCCGAATTCAACCAGAAGCGCGATGAGCTAATCGCCGAGTTACAGGCGGTGAAGAACGAAAGCCTGCTGCAAGGCAAAATCATCCTGGCGGACAAGCTGCTGGGCAGCTCGCAAGTCTTTATCAAATTGGTCGCCGGCCAGGCCGGCCTCAGCCAGGACCGCCAGGCAGCGGTGCGCCAACTGATCGAATTGATCACCAACGTCACCCCCGCCGTCACCGCGCCTTTGAGCGAGGGGCGCGCGCTGGGCTCCTATTCTTTGGCTCAGGGCTTTCTCAATTCGGCGGCCAGCACCAAATTCGATGATTTGCTGCTGGAGCTGGAAAAACGTCACGCGGAGTACGGCCTGAATGTTCAAGAGGTCCTGAGAGGCAGCCCTGAGGCCCGTCAGGCCTTGGAGCGTCTGGCCACCGCCAGCCAGGAATCGCTGAAGGAAAGCGGCCGGCTGTTCGAAGACAAGGTGGTGATCGCCGATAGTCTGGATACGCCCTGGCAGCAGTTCTACGACGAAGTCGGCGCGGCCATGGACAAGACCTATCAGTTCAACGATGCGGTGCTGGTGTTGCTGGAGCAGCAGTTGCGCGAGCGCCTGCAGGATAACCGCGCCCAGGTCGGGTTGCTGGTAGTGGCGTTGCTGGTGGTGTTTCTGCTGATCGTCTACCTCTACGGCGGCTTCTATGTGTCGATCCGTTCGACCCTGAGCAGTCTGGGGCGAGTGATGAACCAGGTCGCGGCAGGCGATATGACCGTCGAGTGCAAGGTGCACAGCAAGGACGAACTGGGCGAGTTGGGCCTGGTGTTCAATGAAACCGTGCAGAAGATCCATCAGTTGATCGAGCGCGTCGGTCAGACCGTGGTCGAGGTCGAGCACCAGGCCAATCGGGTCGAGCAGATATCCGGCGAAAGCAACCAGGCGGTGGCGGGGCAACGTAGCCAGATCGAGCAGGTCGCTACGGCGATGAACGAGATGTCCGCGACCGCCCAGGAAGTCGCCCGCAGCGCGGCCGTGGCGGTCGACAGCGCGCAGAGCGTCAATCAGGAGACCGTCAGCGGTCGCGCGCTGGTCGAGTCGCAGGTCGGTAGCATCCAGCGCCTGGCCAGCGAGATCGATCAGTCGGTCGAGGTGATCAATAAGCTGGCCAGCGACAGTGCCTCGATCAGCCAGGTGTTGGACGTGATCAAAGGCATCGCCGAGCAGACCAACCTCTTGGCGCTCAACGCGGCCATCGAAGCAGCGCGTGCGGGCGAGCAGGGCCGCGGATTTGCTGTGGTGGCCGATGAAGTGCGCAACCTGGCCAAGCGTACCCAGCAATCCACCGAAGAAATCGAGTCGATGATCGCCAAGTTGCAGGGCGGCGTTGGCGCCGCGGTCAAGGCGATGAGTACCAGCCATCAAATGGCCGACACCACGGTCAGCGAGTCGGGCAAGGTGCAGGTGGCGCTGGAAAATATTCTGGCCGCGGTCGGCATGATCGTCGATCAGAACCAGCAGATCGCCACCGCCGCCGAGGAGCAGACCGCAGTAGCCCACGATATCGATCAGAACATCGTGGAAATCAGCCAGGCCGGCGAGCGCACCGCCGAGGGCGCCAGCCATACCGAACAGGCCAGCCGCGAGCTGTCGGGTTTGGTCGCGCGCTTGAAGCAGTTGATTGGTGCGTTCCGCGTCTGATCGCCGCTGTATCACCGACAAGGCCCGCCATTTGGCGGGCCTTGTCGTTTTAGCCTTGTAGCCCGGATGCAATCCGAGGAGTGGTGTCGGCCGTTAGACCTCCCCCGGATTGCATCCGGGCTACGAGGTGCGCGTTGGTAGGGCGGACGTGGCGCAGTCTTGTCCGCCGCTGGCATGCGGATGGTGGACAAGCCTTCGGCATGTCCACGAGCCTGCAACCTTATAGGATCTACAAGGTTGCAGGTGCTATCTCGACGTCCCAGCCAAACAGCTCGGCGGCGTTGCGGCTGCTGGCGCTGGCCAGTTGCTGCGGAGCGATATTCAGTAGCTCGGCCAGATTGGCGCAGATATCCGGCAGGTATTCCGGGCTGTTGCGCTGGTTGGCGTGCATTGACGGCGCCATGTCCGGGGCGTCGGTTTCCAGCACCAGCGCCTCCAGCGGTAGACGCGCGACCACCTGGCGCAGGCGCGTGGCTTGCGGCCAGGTCGGGGCGCCGCCGAGGCCCAGTTTGAAACCGAGCTTGAGGTATTCGCGCGCCTCCTCGTAGCTGCCGGCGAAGGCGTGGATGATGCCGCCGCGTTTCGGCGTAATGCGCTTCAAGGTGGCGATGGTCGCGGCATGGGCGCGGCGCACATGGATCAGGGTCGGCAGCTCGAATTCCACGGCCAGCTCGAGCTGGGCCTCGAACAGCTGCTGCTGGTGCTCGCGGTCGAGGTCTTCGAGGAAGTAATCGAGGCCGATCTCGCCGACGGCGCAGAGCTGCGGCTGGCCGCCAAGGCGCGCCAACCAGTCGCGCAGCTCGGCGAGGTGTTGCGGCCGATGGCGGTCGAGAAATACCGGGTGCAGTCCCAGGGCTGCATACAGGCGACTGTCGCTTTGCACCAGTTCCCACAGCCGTTGCCAATTGCCGCGTTCCACCCCGAGCACCACCAGGCGCTGCACGCCCAGCGTGCGACAGTTGGCCAGCACCGCGGCGCGGTCGGCGTCGAACTCGGGAAAGTCCAGATGGGTATGGGTGTCGATCAGCTCCATGCTCACTCCGTGCGCCGCTGTCTGAATCTGCGCGGCACGGCCTGGACGCCGGGCTGGTAATCGTCGTTTTCCACCGCGCCTAGGGCCAGTTGCAGCACCTGTTCGGCGATCGCTTCATGTTGTTGGACCATGCTGTTGACCGGCAGAGGCAGAAAGTCCAGCAGCAGGTTGTCGCCGAAGGTGCCCAGCGCCATGGGCTGGGGACCATGCAGCAGGTCACGTGCCTTGAGCGCGTCGAACACGCCTTCCAGCAGGACGTAGGCGGTGGTCAGCAGCGCATCCGGCGGCTGGCCCAGGCGCTCCAGCAACGCCTCCATCATTTGGCGACCACAGTCGCGGCTAAAGCTTTGCCCCTGTTCCAGTAGCGGTTCGCTGGCGCTGCCGGCCAGGGCCTGGCGAAAGCCGGCGTTGCGCGCCTGGCTGATATTCAATTCCGGGCGCGCGCCGAGCAGGGCGATCTGCCGTGGGGCCGGCTGCAACAGGCTGGCGGTGAGTTGCCGGCTGGCTTGTAGGTCGTCGCTGACCACCGAGCAGAAGCGCTGCGGGTCCAACGCCCGGTCGACGCCCACCACCGGCAAACCAGCGGCGAGCAGACGCTGGTAGCTGTCGTCGCCATCCGGCAGGCAACTGGCGACGATCAGCGCATCGCAACGACGGGCGCGGAACAATTGCAGCAGCTGGCGCTCGGTGTCCGGCTGGTCGTCGGAACTGGCGATCAGCAACTGATAGCCACGGGTGCGGGCGCTCTGCTCCAGGCGTTTGGCCAGCCGCGCATAACTGGGGTTTTCCAGGTCCGGGAGGATAAAGCCCAGGGTGCGCGTCTGGCCGCTGCGTAAGCCGGCGGCCTGGGGGTCGGGATGGAAGTCGTGCTGTTCGACCACCGCGCGTACCCGCGCCACTGTGGCGTCGCTGATCCGCCGTTGCGCGGCCTTGCCGTTGATCACGTAGCTGGCGGTGGTAACGGAAACGCCAGCCAGGCGGGCGATGTCGCTGAGTTTCACGGCGTTATTCCTGCTCGGGTATGGGTTGGCCGACGGTTGGGCTTTAAGGATCACGCATTATGGCGTAACGTGCCAATCTTGTTAGGTGAAACGATTCAGCTAAAGTGTGTCTATCTAAAGTTGGATTCATAGCGGAGAGCCGATCTCCGTTCCCTGGCAACGGCTGAGGGCGAAAGCCGTCAACAACAATATTCGGCTCCGAGCCGGGATCGCAGGAGGAAGCATGCTCGAATTGACAGTGGCGCAGATCCGCATGAATCAGCAGGCGCAGGATAAGGACGCCGCGCTGCAATTGGTCGCCGCGGCGCTGCAGCACGACGGCCGAGTCGGCGCCGGATACCACGCCGGACTGCAGGCGCGCGAAGCCCAGGGCTCGACCTACCTCGGCCAGGGCATCGCGATCCCGCATGGCACGCCGCAAACCCGCGATCAGGTGCTCAGCACCGGTGTCTGCCTGCTGCAGTTCCCCGACGGTGTGGAGTGGGGCGAGGGGCAGCGGGTCTATCTGGCTATCGGTATCGCCGCTAAATCCGACGAGCATCTGCATCTGTTACAACTGCTGACCCGCGCCCTCGGCGAAGGCGATCTCAGCCAGGCGCTACGCGAGGCGCGGGATGCCGAGGCGATTCTGGCGCTGTTGCAAGGCGCGCCCCAGGCGCTGCTGCTGGACGAGCAACTGATCGGGCTGAATAGCGCCGCGGAAGACTTCGACGAGCTGCTCTGGCAAGGGGCGCGCCTGCTGAAAAAGGCTGGCTGCGCCGACGCCGGCTTCGCTAACGGCCTGGCGCAGAGCGCGCCCTTGCCGTTGGGCAACGGTCTTTGGTGGCTCAGCAGCGAGCTGGCGGTGTTGCGTCCGGGGCTGGCGTTCGTCGCCCCAGCGCAGCCGCTGCACCATCAAGGGCAGCCGCTGACCGGGCTGTTTTGCCTGGCCAGCCTGGGCGAGGCCCACCGGCAACTGCTCGAACGCCTGTGCGACCTGCTGATCGACGGGCGTGGCGAGACCTTCAGTCGGGCGAGCTCACCGCGTGGCGTGCTCGAGGCCCTCGGCGGCGAGGTGCCGGCGGACTGGCCGACAGTGCAGGTCACCTTGGCCAATGCCCATGGCCTGCATGCGCGCCCGGCGAAAATCCTCAGCGAGCTGGCCCAAGGCTTCGCCGGTGAGGTGCGTGTACGTTTGAGCGAGGCGCCCGGGCAGGGCGTCTCGGCCAAAAGCCTGAGCAAATTGCTGGCCCTGGGCGCGCGTCGCGGACAGTTGCTGACGTTCAGCGCGGAGCCGGAAATTGCCGACGAGGCGTTGGCTGCCATCGAGACGGCGGTGCGCGCCGGCCTCGGTGAAACGGTCGAACCCTTGCCCGTCGCGAGTGCGGTGGCGCCTGCCGTGGTTGCCGTCGCACCGCCGCAAGCCCCGGCTGCCGGCACGCGGATTCAGGCGGTGGCCGCCGCGCCCGGTATCGCCAGTGGGCCGGCTCTGGTGAGGCGTCTTCCCTCGCTGACCTACAGCCAAACCGGGCAGGGCCTGGCGCTCGAACGCGAGCGCCTGGAGGCCGCTCTGGTGAGCGTCGATGCGGATATCCAGCGCCTGGTCGAGGCGACCGCGGACGCCTCCGTGCGCGAGATTTTCATCACCCATCGGGCCATGTTGCGCGACCCTGCATTGCGCGAGGATGTCGACTCGCGCCTCGCCCAGGGGGCGAGCGCGGAAGCCGCCTGGGTCGGCGAAATCGATGTCGCGGCGCAGCAGCAGGAGGCCCTGCACGACGCCTTGCTGGCCGAACGCGCCGCGGATTTGCGCGATATCGGTCGCCGTGTGTTGGCCGCGCTTTGCGGTGTGACAACGCCGGCCGAGCCGGATGAGCCCTACATTTTGGTGCTCGAAGAAGCGGCGCCTTCGGATGTCGCCCGCCTCGATCGTCGGCGCGTGGCGGGGATTCTCAGCGCCCGCGGCGGCGCCACCGCGCACAGCGCGATCATCGCCCGCGCGCTGGGCATTCCGGCGGTGGTCGGTGCCGGTGAAACGGTGCTGGCGCTGGAACAGGGCACCCTGTTGCTGCTCGATGGTGAGCGCGGCCTGCTGCGCGTGGCGCCCGATGCCCAGACCCTGCAGCAGGCGCAGCGCGAGCAGCGGACCAATCAGTTGCGCCGCGAGCGCGCCCATGCCGAACGCATGCAATCCGCGATCACCCTCGATGGTCATGCGCTGGAAGTGGCGGCGAATATCGGTGCCAGCGGCGACGCCGCGGCGGCGGTCGACCTCGGCGCCGAGGGCGTTGGCCTGCTGCGCACCGAGCTGGTGTTCATGGGCCACCCGCAGGCGCCGGATCAGGCCACCCAGGAAGCCGAGTACCGCAAGGTGTTCGACGCCTTGCAAGGGCGGCCGCTGGTGGTGCGCACTCTGGATGTCGGCGGCGACAAACCGCTGCCCTATTGGCCGATGCCGGCCGAGGACAACCCGTTTCTTGGCGTGCGTGGCATCCGCCTGACCCTGCAACACCCGCAACTGCTGGAAACCCAGTTGCGCGCACTGTTGGCAGCCGCGGAGGGCAGACCGCTGCGGGTCATGTTCCCGATGGTCGGCAACATCGAGGAGTGGCGCGCGGCGCGGGATATGGCCCTGCGCTTGCGCGAAGAAATCCCCGTGGCGGATCTGCAGCTGGGGATCATGGTCGAGGTACCGTCGGCGGCGCTGCTGGCGCCGGTGCTGGCCCGCGAGGTGGATTTTTTCAGCATCGGCACCAACGACCTGACCCAGTACACCCTGGCCATCGACCGCGGTCATCCGACCCTCTCGGCCCAGGCCGACGGCCTGCACCCAGCGGTGTTGCGCCTGATCGGCATGACCGTCGAGGCCGCCCACGCCCATGGCAAGTGGGTCGGCGTGTGCGGCGAACTGGCCGGCGATCCGTTGGCCGTGCCGCTGCTGGTGGGCCTGGGGGTGGATGAACTGAGCGTGTCGGCGCGCTCCATCGCCGTGGTCAAGGCGCGGGTGCGCGAGCTGGATTGGCGCCACAGTCAGGCCCTGGCGCAACGGGCGCTGACCCTGGAGAGCGCGGCGGCGGTGCGTGGGCTGATCGAGGAGACCTGGTGATGGCGCGGATCCTGACGTTGACCCTGAACCCGGCGCTGGACCTGACCGTGAGCCTCGACATGCTGCAGCCGGGCGCGGTCAACCGCACCCTGGGAACGCGCCGCGATGCCGCCGGCAAGGGCCTGAACGTCGCCCAGGTGCTCGCCGATCTGGGCCACAGCGTCACTGTCGGCGGTTTTCTCGGCGTGGCCAACGCGGCGCCGTTCGAGGCGCTGTTCCAGCGTCGCGGGCTGATCGATGCCTTCGTCCGGGTGCCTGGAGAGACCCGCAGCAATATCAAGCTGGCCGAGCGCAGTGGTCGGGTCACCGACCTCAATGGGCCGGGTCCGCTGGTCGGCGCCGAACATCAAGCGCAGTTGTTGGAGCAACTCGAGCGGATCGTCGCCGGCCACGCCGCCGTGGTGGTCGCCGGCAGCCTGCCGCAAGGGGTCAGCCCGCAATGGTTCACGATGCTGCTGCGCCGGCTCGCCGCCCTTGGCCTGCCCTTGGTGCTGGACAGCAGCGGCGCCGCGCTGCGTGCCGGTCTGGCCGCCAAGCCCTGGTTGATCAAACCCAATGAAGAGGAATTGGCGCAGGCCTGCGAGTTGTCCGAGCCGTCCGCCGCCGAGCTTACCGCAGCAGTCAGTGGCGTGCGCGAGCAGGGTGTCGAGCATGTGCTGCTGTCGCGCGGCGCCGCGGGCGTCAGTTGGTATGGGCCGGATATCGCCTTGCAGGCGATGCCGCCGACGGTCGAGGTGGTCAGCACCGTGGGCGCTGGCGACTCGCTGCTGGCCGCGACGCTGCATGGCCTGCTCAGCGGTTGGCCGGCCGAGCGCACCTTGCGGCTGGCCACGGCGATTGCCGCCCAGGCGGTGACCCAGGTGGGTTTCGGCCTGCATGACCGCGAGCAGCTCGCACGCCTGGAAGCGGGCGTGCGTATCGCGCCTCTGGATTAAAACAATAATGAGGTCATTAGCATGAATCTGCTGATCGTTACCGCCTGCCCCAATGGCAGGGTTACCAGCGTGCTCAGTGCGCGCCTGTTGGATGCCGCCGCCCAACGTTTGGGTTGGTCCACCCATGTCGAGGTGCTGCCGTCCCTCGCCGCGGCGCAGGATGCGGCGACGCCGAGCGCGGCGCAGATCGACGCCGCCGATCTGGTGGTCGTGGTCGTGGTCGCGAGCGGCGAGCTGTCGTTACGACGTTTCGCCGGCAAGCGTCTGGTGCGGTCGACCCCGGCCGAGGCCCTGGTCGATCCGCAACAGTTTCTGCGCGATGCCGCCGAGCATGCCGAAGTGCTGCAAGAGGCCGCGTCGGGCAATGCCGCTCAGTGCCCGCGGATAGTCGCCGTTACCGCCTGCCCGACCGGCGTGGCGCACACCTTTATGGCCGCCGAGGCGCTGCAACGCGCCGCCGAGCAGATGGGCATCGAATTGCAGGTGGAAACCCGCGGCTCGGTCGGTGCGCGCAACCTGCTGGATGACGCCGCCATCGCCGCCGCCGATGTGGTGCTGTTGGCCGCCGATATCGAGGTGGACAGCGCCCGCTTCGCCGGCAAGAAGCTGTTCCGTTGCGGCACCGGTGTGGCCCTCAAGCAGCCCCAGCAAACCCTCGAACGGGCGCTGCGCGAAGGCGCGCCTATGGCCGAAACGGCGCAGGCAGACGGTGCGGCGGCAAGCCAGTCAACGACGAAGAGCGGGCCCTATAAACACCTGCTCACCGGCGTGTCCTTTATGCTGCCGATGGTGGTGGCTGGCGGGCTGCTGATCGCTTTGTCGTTCGTCTTCGGCATCGAGGCGTTCAAGGAGGAGGGCAGCCTCGCCGCCGCGCTGATGCAGATCGGCGGCGAAGCGGCGTTCAAGCTGATGGTGCCGGTGCTGGCCGGTTATATCGCCTATTCCATCGCCGACCGCCCTGGCCTCGCACCGGGAATGATCGGCGGCCTGCTCGCCGGCAGCCTGGGGGCGGGCTTTATCGGCGGCATCATCGCCGGTTTTCTCGCCGGCTATGCCGCGCGCGGGCTGAATCGCTGGCTGCAACTGCCGGTCAGTGTCGAGGCGCTGAAGCCGATCCTGATCATCCCTCTGCTGGCCAGCCTGTTTACCGGCCTGACCATGATCTACGTGGTCGGCAAACCGGTGGCCGAGCTGCTCGGCGGGCTGACCGCGTTTCTCGACGGCATGGGCAGCACCAACGCGATCATGCTCGGCCTGCTGCTCGGCGCGATGATGTGCGTCGACCTCGGCGGGCCGATCAACAAGGCCGCCTACGCCTTCTCGGTCGGCCTGCTCGCTTCGCAAAGCTACGCGCCCATGGCCGCGGTGATGGCCGCCGGCATGGTGCCGCCGATCGGCATGGCCATCGCCACCCTGCTGGCCCGACATAAATTCGCCCAGAGCGAACGCGAAGCCGGCAAGGCCGCCGGGGTGCTGGGGCTGTGCTTTATCTCCGAAGGAGCGATCCCCTTCGCCGCCAAGGACCCGTTGCGGGTGATCCCGGCAAGCATCGCCGGCGGCGCCCTGACCGGCGCGCTGTCGATGTACTTCGGCTGCAAACTGATGGCGCCGCACGGTGGGCTGTTCGTGCTGCTGATTCCCAATGCGATCAACCAGGCGGTGCTTTATCTGCTGGCGATAGCGGCGGGGAGTTTGCTGACTGGGGTGGTGTACGCGGTGATCAAAAGGGGGGAGGTACAGCCGCTGGCGGTGGGGGCGGTGGCGTAGGGCATTCCCCTCTCCCCGGAGGGTAGAGGTAGCCGAGCGTCGAGCTTGATTGTCACGATCGCTCAGTGACCAGCGATCAGCTCCCTCTCCCTTTTAGGGAGAGGGTTGGGGGAGTGTTAGTAGGGGAAGGGCTGCTATCTTCAAGTGGCTGTCGACTCAGCCCGGTGAAGATTGCCGGATTCACCAGGAGGTGAACCATGCCCAAGGGAGCGCCACGACCAACCGTTGAGCAGCGCGCCTTTGCGCAGCGTCTGCGCAACAACCAGACCGATTGCGAGCGATTGCTCTGGCAGCAGTTGCGCAACCGTCAACTCGGCGGTCTGAAGTTTCGCCGCCAGTATCCCGTGCCGCCCTATGTGCTGGATTTCTACTGTGCAGAGCTGCGCCTGGCGGTCGAGCTGGATGGTGGGCAGCACCACGCGGATACGGCTTTGCTGCGCGACGAGCGGCGTAGTCGGTTCTTGCTGGAACAAGGTATCGGCGTGCTGCGCTTCAGCAACCGGGAGGTGGCGTTGCAGATGCCGGAGGTGCTGGCGGAGATTCTGCGGCAAGCTGACATGGCTGCCCCTCACCCCAGCCCTCTCCCCGGGGGGTAGAGGGGGCCGACCGGTGTGTGCCTGCCAGCCGTGATCTTGCCGTCACCGCCGAACGGCCCCCTCTCCCTTTTAGGGAGAGGGCTGGGGTGAGGGTTGGCTTTTACTCGCGATCAATGATGCTCGCGCGTCGCCCTGAATTTCACATCCGGCCAACGCTCTTCCATCAGTGCCAGGTTGACCCGCGTAGGCGCCAGGTAGGTCAGGTGGCCGCCGCCGTCGAGCGCGAGGTTTTCCACTGCCTTGTTGCTGAATTCCTCGAGTTTTTTCTTGTCGCCGCATTCGATCCAGCGCGCTGACCACACGGTGATCGGCTCGTAGGCGCATTCGACCTTGTATTCCTCTTTCAGGCGGCTGGCGACCACATCGAACTGCAGCACGCCGACCGCGCCGAGGATGATGTCGTTGCTGCGCTCGGGGAAGAACACCTGGGTCGCGCCTTCTTCGGCGAGCTGCTGCAGGCCTTGGCGCAGTTGCTTGGATTTCAGTGGGTCTTTCAGGCGCACGCGGCGGAACAGTTCCGGGGCGAAGTGCGGGATGCCGGTGAAGCCGAGGTTCTCGCCCTCGGTGAAGGTGTCGCCGATCTGGATGGTGCCGTGGTTGTGCAGACCGATGATGTCGCCGGCGTAGGCTTCCTCGAGCATTTCGCGCTCGCTGGAGAAGAAGGTCAGGGCATCGCCGATGCGTACGTCCTTGCCGGTGCGCACGTGACGCATTTTCATGCCCTGGCTGTACTTGCCCGAGCAGATGCGCATAAAGGCGATGCGGTCGCGGTGTTTGGGGTCCATGTTCGCCTGGATTTTGAACACGAAACCGCTGAATTTCTCCTCGACGGGTTCGACCGTGCGCTCATGGGCGACGCGCGCCAGGGGCTTGGGTGCCCAATCGACCACAGCATCGAGCACGTGATCGACGCCGAAGTTGCCCAGGGCGGTGCCGAAGAACACCGGGGTCAGCTGGCCGTTCATGAACTCGTCCTGATCGAACTCGTGGCAAGCCCCTTGCACCAGTTCCAGCTGCTCGATAAAGCGTTCGTACTCGTCGCCGAGGTGCGCACGCGCTTCGGCGGAATCGAGCTTCTCGATGATCTTGGTTTCGGTGCGTTCGTGGCCGTGGCCGGGGGTGTAGACGATGATATAGTCGCCGGCCAGGTGGTAGACGCCCTTGAAGTCGCGGTAGCAACCGATCGGCCAGGTGATGGGGGCGGCCTTGATCTTCAGCACCGCTTCGATCTCGTCGAGCAGTTCGATGGGGTCGCGGATGTCGCGGTCGAGTTTGTTGACGAAGCTGACGATGGGCGTGTCGCGCAGCCGGCACACGTCCATCAGGGCGATGGTGCGTGGCTCGACGCCTTTACCACCGTCGAGCACCATCAACGCACTGTCCACCGCGGTCAGGGTGCGGTAGGTGTCTTCCGAGAAGTCCTCGTGACCGGGGGTGTCGAGCAGGTTGATCATGTGCTCGCGGTAGGGGAACTGCATCACCGAGGTGGTGATGGAGATGCCGCGCTGCTTTTCCATTTCCATCCAGTCGGAGGTGGCATGGCGGTCGGACTTGCGCGATTTCACCGTACCGGCCACGGCAATCGCCTTGCCCATCAGCAGGAGCTTCTCGGTAATGGTGGTTTTACCGGCGTCGGGGTGGGAAATAATGGCGAAAGTGCGGCGCTTGGCGACTTCGGCGGCCTGAGTGGTCATGGGTGCGTGCCTGCAGGAATCGGATCGAGGGGAGGCTGGCTCCCGAAAAAGGTCGCGATTATAGCCGGAAATCGTGCGGCGCAGGCGCTTGCCATCGGCAGGGGGCTTGGTATTTGCCGCGCAGGTGCGCGCGGCCCGAGGGAATACGAGCGCGTACCGGTCGCTCGCCTGAGCGACCGGTACGCGACGGGTTACAGGGTCTTCAGGTACTCCAGCAGTGCCCGTTTGTCGGCGTCCGGCAGTGTGGTGCCGAACTCGTGGCCGCAACGGCTATTACCCGAGTTGCGTGCGCTGCAGTCGGTTGTGGTGAGGCTGTAGTCGCCGAATTTGCTCTGCTCGGCAGCCAGGCCGACGGCCTGAATATCGTAGGCCGGGCCGACCTTGAACGAGGCGACGCGCTCGGCGGCTGGTTTCAGCAGTTCCGCCAGGCTCGGCACCGAACCGTTATGCAGATAGGGCGCCGCAGCCCAGATGCCTTGCAGCACGCGAGCCTCGTACGGGTAGTCGCCGCTCGGCTTGATCGCCGTGGAGCGGAACGCACCGCTCAGCGGGGCGGTGGTCGGCGCATAGAGGACGTTGGTGGTGGTGATGGTTTCTTTGCCGAGAAACTCCCGTGCGTAGTGCTGCAGAATCGAACCCACCACCGAGGTGCCCAGCACGTTGAAGGCGGTGTCGGTGGGTTTGAGGGGTTTTTCCAGGAAGGGGATTTTCGCGCCGTTGAGCACGCCGGTATTCACCGTCCATTGCAGAATGTCGTGCTCGCGCGAATCGGTGCCGACATCCTGCACCGGTGTGGCCCAGGTTTCGTGAGTCAGCGAGCGGAAGGCGCCGCGCTTGATGCCGTGGCAGTCGTTACAGCCGCCTTGTGCCTCGGGTAGGTTGTAGATGGCTTCGCCCTGCTTGGCGAGCGCCTGGTCGACCGGCCATGGCCACTTCGGCGGGCCGATTTTAGCGATGTTTTTCTCCTGGGCGGCGAGCCCGGAGAAATTCGCCGAGTTGTTCGACAGGTAGTCGATTTTCAGCAGATCCTTGGGGTCCTTCTTCGGGTGGAACACCGCGAATACGCCGTACACCTCGCCGAGGTTGCGGGCCAGACCGAGCAGGTCGTTGCCGTTATCGGCGAAGCCGGGCCACTGGGTCTTGTCCTGCCGGTAGGCGTTCCACAGGAAGGGGTAGCGCACCGGCGCCACGGCTTCGCGGATGTTTTCCGGAATCATATAGGACGGCGGTGGGCCGATATCCAGGCCGGTCAAGCGGTTGAAGATCATCGACACCGCATCCAGGCGCGCCGGCCCCCACGGATCTTGCGGCAACGCCCGCGAGATCAGGGTGTGGTAGCGCTGGTACCAGTCTTCCACGGCGAGGCGCAATTCGGCTTTGTGCGCGGGCGATGAGACGGTGCCGAGCACCGAGGCAGCGAAGGCGTCGAATACCGCCGGGTCGGCGATCACCCGGCCCATGGCCGTATCGAGGTCGGCGAGAAAGCTCTGGAAGTCGCTGATCGCCGGGCCACCGTCGATCCGGTAAGCCTGGCCGTCGACTTCGATCTGGCGGGTATGGCAGGCCGAACAGGTCATGCCCAATTGCTGGCCGGCGCTGCTATTGGCGGCGGTGAAACCCACCGGCAGCCCGGGCGGATTGCTTTGCGGGTTCGGCAGGTAGCCGTAACGGCTCAAACTGCCGGCCATGAAGGGCGAGCCGTCGGGTTGCTTGAGGGCGATCGCCCAGCTCAGCGGCATGATCTGCGAGCCCTG
This sequence comes from uncultured Pseudomonas sp., assembly GCA_966210885.1. GTDB lineage: Bacteria > Pseudomonadota > Gammaproteobacteria > Pseudomonadales > Pseudomonadaceae > Aquipseudomonas. The sequence goes on along the minus strand of CBIHLQ010000005.1, from coordinate 161,736 downwards.
GTCGCGGCTGTAATAATCCTGCCGGGTGCTGTCGGTCCAGGCGCTGCCCTGGTCCATATAAATAGGCGCGGCGGCCTGGCTTTGGCTAACCGACAACAGCGCGCTGGCGCCAAGAATTGCGAGGTACGAGGTGCGGAGTATGGCGTGCATATCTACTTCCCTGTATGAGAGGACTACCGATTTTCTAAGCAGTTAAGCAGCGGTTTTCTCAATTGCAACAAGCTTTGATCACTGAGGTGCAAATGAAGCGCGGCCATGGCGCCGCTCGGTTGGGGGTAGTGGGGCGAGGTGAAGTGTGGCTAGTGGCTATTGTCGGGAAAAGAGCTTTATTCATCCCCGATTTGTGCAGCATTTCGGACGTTTTGTTGAGGATAAAAGACGATCGGCCGCGCTCGGGAAAAAGCAGGGCAAACCAGTGCTTTTTTGATTGATCTCAGGGGCTGCTGGTCCTAAAGTTCGCGGCCGAACGTCCATGCTGGCAACGATCCATCCGGCTCAAGTACTGACGACGAGAGACCGCTAAGAATTTGTTTACGAGCTCGCGAGCTAGAGCCCTACAAAAAAACAGGCGAGGAAGCGGAGTTTACTGGTGTAAATGAGCATTCCGAGCCGGTTTTTAACGCGGTAGGGCCGACGCGCAGCAGCTCGTAGGCAGGTTCGAAGGTACTCGGCGACATGCCTTGGGAAGTAGGCGAACCAAAGTGGGGAAACTGATCAGACGTTCGCGCTTTGCTATTACTTAGTAAGGCACCCCCTAACCACCTTTGCTTGTTTTGCCAATGGAGTCCCTCGCATGTCGATTGAGGTTGAAGATTATTATCCGCGCGAAACCTTCAAAAAGATGAAGGCGTTCGCCGACCAGCATGAAACCCCGTTCGTGGTGATCGACACACAGATCATCAGCAAGGCCTACGACGACCTGCGCGCCGGTTTCGAATTCGCCAGCATCTATTACGCGGTCAAGGCCAACCCCGCGGTCGAGATCATCAACCTGCTGAAGAGCAAGGGCTCGAATTTCGACATCGCCTCGATCTACGAGCTGGACAAAGTGATGGGCTGCGGCGTGGGCCCCGAGCGCATCAGCTACGGCAACACCATCAAGAAATCCAAGGACATCCGCTACTTCTACGAGAAGGGCGTGCGTCTGTTCGCCACCGACTCGGAAGCCGACCTGCGCAATATCGCCAAGGCCGCGCCGGGTTCGAAAGTCTATGTGCGCATCCTCACCGAGGGTTCGACCACCGCGGACTGGCCGTTGTCGCGCAAGTTCGGCTGCCAGACCGACATGGCCATGGATTTGCTGATCCTCGCCCGGCAATTGGGCCTCGTGCCTTATGGCGTGTCCTTCCATGTCGGCTCGCAGCAGCGCGACATCGGTGTGTGGGACGCAGCCATCGCCAAGGTCAAGGTGATCTTCGAGCGCCTCAAGGAAGAAGACGGCATCGTCCTCAAGATGATCAACATGGGCGGCGGCTTCCCGGCCAACTACATCACCCGCACCAATAGCCTGGAAACCTACGCCGAGGAAATCATCCGCTTCCTCAAGGACGACTTCGGCGACGACCTGCCGGAAATCATCCTCGAACCGGGCCGTTCGCTGATCTCCAACTCCGGCATCCTGGTCAGCGAAGTGGTGCTGGTTTCGCGTAAATCGCGCACCGCCGTGGAGCGCTGGGTGTACACCGACGTGGGCAAGTTCAGCGGCCTGATCGAAACCATGGACGAGGCGATCAAATTCCCGATCTGGACCGAGAAGAAGGGCGAGATGGAAGAGGTGGTGATCGCCGGGCCGACCTGCGACAGCGCCGACATCATGTACGAGCACTACAAGTACGGCCTGCCGCTCAACCTGGCGATCGGCGATCGCCTGTACTGGTTGTCCACCGGCGCCTACACCACCAGCTATAGTGCGGTGGAATTCAACGGCTTCCCGCCGCTGAAGGCTTACTACCTGTAAGCAGCTCATATCGATAAACCGCTACGGCGGTCATGCCGCTCACTTGGCGCAAGTGAGCGGCATTTTTTTGCGCCTCGTTTCGGTACTCCACAGGCATGGGCTTGCGCCGCCGCGCCATGCGTTCTCGCTGAATCCTGCAGCGGCAAGTCGCATCGAGGAGCGGGTGCGGTTCGTCGGCAAGGTGATGGCGTTTTGTCGAAACGATAATGCAAATGATTATTATCTGATGTACCGTGCCGGCCCCTTGTTAACCCATAAGGAGTCTGTCCTGTGTTCTGTCGCTCCCGCCTCCACCTCTCTATTTCATTGGCTTGCCTGGCCATGCCCGGCCTGCCGACCTTGGCTCAGGAAGCCGTAGAGCTGGATGCTCTGACCATCAGTGCCACCCGCGCAAGGAGCGAAGCGGGTAAAACGCCGCAGAAAATCACGGTGATCAGCCGCGAGCAGATCGAGCAGCAACTGGCGATCACCTCCGACCATGGCCAGGTGCTGAGCAACCTGATTCCGTCCTATTCGCCGAGCCGGCAGAAGATGACCAGCTCCGGCGAGACCTTTCGCGGACGTTCGGCTCTGGTGCTGATCGACGGCGTGCCGCAATCCACGCCGCTGCGCGACAGCTCCCGCGACGGCTACACCATCGACTTGTCGATGGTCGAGCGTATCGAGGTGATCCACGGCGCCAGCGCCGAGCATGGCCTGGGCGCCACCGGTGGGATCATCAACTACGTCACCCGGCGCCCCGCCGGCGGTACCTTCAAGCAGCACGCCGGAATCAGCTTTAACGGCGCGACCGACTATGAATCCGAAGGCCTGGGCTACAAGCTGGATTACCGGGTCGAAGGCAATCAGGGCAGTTGGGACTATCTGGCCGCTGCCAGCTGGCAGACCCGCGGCATGTTCTATGACGCCGATGGCGAACTGATAGGCGTCGACGACACCCAGGGCGACATCATGGATTCGACCAGCAACGACCTGTTGCTCAAGTTGGGGTATTGGTTCGATAGCGATCAGAACCTCGAACTGATGATCAACCGCTTCCAGATCGAGGGTGAGCACGAATACGTCAACGTGCCGGGCGACCGCGCCAGCGGCACCCCGGCCACCTCGCGCAAGGGCAGCCCCCTGGGCGAGGCGCCGCAGAACGAGGTGTTGGCGACCAGTTTGAACTACAAGCACGACGACCTGTTCGGCAATCGCCTGTCCGCGCAGCTCTACAGTCAGCGCTTTCGCGCACGCTTCGGCGGCGGCAGCCATGACACCTTCCAAGACGCCTCCATTGCCACGGTTGGCACCCTGTTCGACCAGTCGCAGAACGAGTCGGACAAGTACGGCGGCAAGTTCAGCATCGGCCGTGAAGGTATGTTCGACGGCTTGCTGGGGCTCACCGGCGGCTTCGACGTACTGCAGGACACCACCAGCCAGATGCTGATCGAAACCGGTCGCGAATGGGTGCCGGAAACCCGCTTTCGCAACTTCGCGCCTTTCCTCCAGGCCGAAATCCAGGCCACCGAGCGCCTGACCCTGCACACCGGCGTGCGCCACGAATTCGCGCGGCTGGATATCGACGATTTCCGCACCCTCGCTTCGACCACCACGCCCGCCGGTGGCGCCAGTGTCAAGGGCGGCAGCCCGACGTTCGAGGAAACCCTGTTCAACGCCGGCCTGGTGTTCCAGGCCACGGATTGGGCACAGGTGTTCGCCAACTACTCCGAAGGCTTCGGCATGCCGGACGTCGGTCGGGTGCTGCGTGGTATCAAGGATCCGGGCCTAAGCGTCGACAGCTTTCTCGATCTGCAGCCGATCGTCACCGACAACCGCGAGATCGGCCTGCGCTTCAATCATGGCCCCTTCGACGCGGAAATCAGCTACTTCGAATCCGACGCCGAGCTGGGCTCGCGCTTGGAGAATGTCGGCGGCTTCTATCAGGTCAAGCGCGAGCGCACCGAGATCGATGGCGTCGAAGCCACGGCTGGTTGGCGTTTGAGCGCTGTCCACCGTTTGCAGGCGACCTATGCCCAGGTCAACGGCCAATCCGATACCGACGGCGACGGCAAGGTCGACACCGATCTGGATGGCGCCAATATCTCCCCCGACCGTTACGGTCTGAGCTGGCAGGCCAATTGGACCGACAAGCTCAACACCCGTCTGCAGGCCAACCACTACGCCAGCCGCGGTTTCGATGATGCAGCGCTGGATTTCGACGGCTACAGCCTGGTCGACGCCTCGCTCGGCTACCGCTTGCCGGTGGGCGAAGTCAGCCTGGGCATCGAAAACCTGCTGAACAAGGACTACCTGACCTACTACGCTCAGGCCGCCAGCAAGCGTGACGATCAGCTGTTCAAGGGGCGTGGGCGTACCTTCACCCTGGGTTATCAAGTCAGCTTCTAACCGAGAAGCCAGGCAAATCCACAGAAAACGCCGCGAACAATCGTGGCGTTTTTTTTATGGGAGTTTGCCGTCTGTCGGATGCATGGCAAAACGCCACAATGTACTATCGATAATCAATTGCATTTACATTTGGCAATGATTAGCATGCGCGTCGTTTCACGCCACTTACCTTTCTCCTCCCATCGATCGCCATTTGCGGTGCAGGGAGGAGACTTCTTCCTGTCGGGGATAAGCATGACCATTCGCAGTCGCAAGCATCAAAAAGTCAGTCATCTGGCAGCGCTGATCGCCGCCGCTATTCCAGGAATGGCATTTGCTCAGACGGAAGAGGCAAAGGGCGAGTTGAGCTTGCCGGAGATGGTCGTGACCTCCAAAGCCGAGGTGCCGTACAAGGCCGACAAAAGCGCCAACAGCAAGCTGACCCAGCCGCTGCTCGATACGCCGAAGACCGTGCAGGTGATCAAGAAGGAAATGCTCCGCGAGCAGGGCGCCAACAGCCTGATGGAAGCGTTGCGCAACACCCCCGGCATCACCATGCAGTTGGGCGAAAACGGCAACACCTCGGCCGGCGACACTTTCATGATGCGCGGCTTCTCCACCCAGCAGTCGACCTTCGTCGATGGCGTGCGTGACCTCGGTGCGGTCAGTCGCGATGTGTTCAACCTGGAGCAGGTCGAGGTGGTCAAGGGTGCCACTGGTTCCGATATCGGTCGCGGTGCGTCGTCCGGCTATATCAACCTGATTTCCAAACTGCCGACCCTGACCGACGAGATCTTCGCCACCGTAGGTTACGGTACGGCGAACAAGAGCAGCCTCACCGCCGATATCAATCAGCAACTGGGAGACAACTCGGCTTTCCGTTTGAACCTGATGCGTCGCGAAGGCGATGTCGATGGCCGCGATTACGTCGATAACAGCAGCTATGGCGTGGCGCCTTCCATCGCCTTCGGCCTGGACACGGCGACCCGCGTTTATCTCTATTCCCAACACGTACGCCAGGACAACACTCCGGATGGCGGCATCCCGACCATCGGTATGCACGGTTTCTACAATGCCAACGCCAACATCAGGGCCGGCGGCAAGGTCGATAGCGAGAACTATTACGGCTCGAAAAACGATCAGGAAAAGATCGACGGCGACATGTTCACCATCAAGGTCGAGCACGACCTCAATGACGCCCTGACCCTGCGCAACCTGTCGCGCTGGGGCCGCAGCAACAACGATCGTACCCTTACCGGTATCAACGCGCTGTCGACGAATACCTCGACCGATCCCGCAGACTGGACCGTAGAGCGCCGGCTCCAGGTGGTCGATCAGGAAAACGAGATTCTCGCCAACCAGACCAGCCTGAGCGCCAGCTTCGACACCTTCGGCCTGCGCAACGAGCTGGCCGCGGGCCTCGAATTGATGAGCGAGAAACAGCTAAACCGTGGCTACGACACCAAAGCCCAGACCATCGACGGCGTGGCATACCCGGCGGTAACCATCACGCCCGCCAACCTCTACGACCCGAGTGCCCACGACGCCCTCGGCGCTCCCTACAAGACTGGCGCCTACACCGATGGCGAGACCAAGACCGCCGCGCTCTACGTCTTCGACACCCTGCACCTGAACGAGCGGTGGGCGCTCAACGGCGGCGTGCGTTTCGAACACTTCCGCACCGAGACCGACAGCGCCGCAGTGGCCAGTAACGCGCTGGTGCCGGGCAGTGCTTACGAATCGGGCGATCTGACCAGCTGGAATGCCGGCGTGGTGTTCAAACCGCTGGAAAACGGCAGCATCTACCTGTCCTACGCCAACTCGCTGACCCCGCCGGGTAGCAACAACTTCGCCCTGGCCGCCAGCTCCGCCACCTCTACGTCCAACGAGCAGGAAGGTCTGGACCCGCAGGAAACCGAACACCTCGAACTGGGCACCAAGTGGGATCTGCTGGATCAGCGCCTGGCGCTGACTCTGGCGGCCTACCGCACCGAGAACGACAAGCAGGTCAGCTACGATTCTTTCGCCGCCCGCTATTTCCAGGAAGGCAAGACCCGCGTCGATGGTGTCGAGCTGGGCTTGGTCGGTCAGCTGAGCAACTTCTGGCAGGTTTCCGCCGGTATCGCCCATATGAAAACCAAGCAGATCGATCAAAAACGCGAGCGCTCCGGCGTGGTCAGCGAGGACACTGGTGTGCGCTGGTCGCCGGATTTGACCGCGACCCTGTGGACTTCCTACACCTTGGGCGATCTGACCCTGGGCGGTGGTGCGCGCTATATTTCCGAGCAGGATCGGGTGGTCACCTCCGGTGCCGATCTGAGCACCCAGAACATGCCGAAAATCCCGTCCTACTGGGTGGCGGATGCCATGGCCGCTTACCGCGTCAACGACAACGTCAACCTGCGTTTGAACGTGTATAACCTGTTCGACGAGGAATACATCGAAACGTTGAACAATGGCGGCTCGCGGGTTCGCATGGGCACGCCGCGCTCGGCAATGCTCACCACTGAGCTGAGCTTCTGATAGAGCGATCCGCTGCCCCCGAAGCCCGCGCGTAAGCGTGGGCTTCTTGCGTTCTGTATTTATGGAGGAGATGTCGATGCTGCTGCATATCCCCGAAGTGTTGAGTAAACAGGAAGTCGCCGCGCTACGTGCCGAACTGGCGGCCCATGCCTGGGTCGACGGCGTGCAGACGTCCGGCGCGCAGGCGGCAAGCCTCAAGCAGAATCTGCAATTTCCGGCGGATTCGCCGGCCTTTGCCGGTTTAGCGCAGCGCGTGGCCGATGCGCTGGCGCGCCATCCGCTGTTCGTTTCCGCCGTGCTGCCGCGGCATATGCTGCCGCCGATGTTCAATTGCTACAGTGGCGGCGGTCGTTACGGCAACCATGTGGACAATGCCTTGCAGCGCGATCGCTTCAGCAATGATCAGGTGCGCACCGATGTCTCCACCACGGTATTTCTCAGCGAACCGGACGAGTACGACGGCGGCGAACTGATCGTCGAAGACACCTACGGCGAGCACGAGATCAAGCTGGAGGCGGGGGATGCCATCATCTATCCCGCGACCAGCCTGCACCGTGTCGAACCGGTGACCCGCGGCGCGCGTATCGCCTCCTTCCTCTGGACGCAAAGCCGCGTGCGCGATGCCTGGCAACGCAAAATGCTTTTCGACCTGGACATGACCATCCTCAAGCTGCGGCACGAACTGGGCGATAGCGACGAGGTGGTCAGCCTGACCGGCACCTATCACAACCTGCTGCGGCAGTGGGCGGATTGATATGGCCTTGTGCGAACCCCTGAGCACGATCCCGGCCGACCTGGTCGCCGCCTGCGATTATCAGCGTTATGCCCTGGAGCGCCTGGATGCCAATGCACTGGCCTATCTGCAAGGCGGCGCGGCGGATGAGCTGACCTGCCAGGCCAATCTGGATGTCTGGCGCGAGTGGGCGATAGTGCCGCGCATGCTGCGCGATCTGCGCGGCGGCCATACCCGTTGCCAACTGCTCGGCGATGAGTTGCAGCACCCCATCCTGTTGGCGCCGGTGGCCTACCAGCGCATGTTTCATGCCGAGGGCGAGTTGGCCACTGTGCTGGGGGCCGGAGTGATGGGCGGCGGCGCGGTGCTCAGCTCGTTCGCCTCCACGCCGTTGGAACAGGTCGCCGAAGCGGCGCCCGGCCCGCTGTGGTTCCAGCTGTATTGGCAGGGCGACGGGGCCGCGACCCTGGCCTTGGCGCAGCGCGCCGAGGCGGCCGGCTATCGCGCCCTGGTGCTGACCGTGGACGCGCCGGTGTCGGGGCTGCGCAATCGTGAACAGCGCGCGGCCTTCGCCTTGCCGGACGGCATAGCCGCGGTGAATATCGCTGAGCCGCCAGCCCTGCCGCAGGTGCCGCCGGGTGGCAGTGCGGTATTCGACGGTATGCTGGCCATCGCGCCGACCTGGGACGATGTGCGCTGGCTGTGCCGACAGACCCGTCTGCCGATCCTGCTCAAGGGCATTCTGCATCCCGAGGACGCGCGCTTGGCGATGGACGCGGGAGCGGCGGGCGTCATCGTCTCCAACCATGGCGGCCGGGCGCTGGACTCGCAATGGCCGGCGCTCAAGGCCTTGCCCGGCATTCGCGCGGAACTGGGCGCGGATGCGACGATTCTGGTGGACGGCGGCATCAGGCGCGGCACCGATGTATTCAAGGCCCTGGCGCTGGGCGCCAACGCGGTGCTGATCGGCCGGCCCTATATCCATGCCCTGGCCACGGCTGGCGCCCTGGGCGTGGCGCACCTGCTCAAACTGCTGCGTGAGGAGTTGGAGGTCAGCATGGCCTTGAGCGGCTGCCGCGATCTGTCCTGCATCGGGCCGGATGCGCTGCAGCCGCTCAGGGGCGGCAATGAGTAGGGTGCGCTGCGCGCACCAGCACCTGCTGCAGAGTCTTGGTGCGCACGGCGCACCCTACGATGGTGTCGGGCGCATGGATGCAACACCTTCTTGCGAGATCGCTGGAAGAGGGCCTGTGTAAATTAGAAGTAAAGCCGCGATCCGCGAAAACAAATGCAACTGCTTCTCAAATAGAATTGCGCCGCAGTGATAACCGCGGTGGTCGTCGCTTCTGTCAGGTGCCTCTTCGTGTTCAAGAAAATCCTCTTTCAATTGCATTGGCTGCTCGGCATCAGCGCCGGTCTGGTGTTGGCGCTGATGGGGCTGACCGGTGCGGCCTATTCGTTTCAGGACGAACTGCTGCGCGCGCTCAATCCCGAGGTATTGCGGGTTGAGGTGCGTGACGGCGGGGTATTGCCGGCGGATGTGTTGTTACCGAAGATCGAGGCGGCCAGCCAGCAGCGGGTGGTGCGCTTGAACGTCGAGGCGGGCGCCGATGTGCCCGGACGGGTGATGTTCGCGCCGCCGTCGGGCGAGCGGCGCGGCGAGGTGCGCTACTTTGACCCCTATAGCGGCGAACTGCTCGGCGAGCCGAGCGGCCAGGGCTTTTTCGACCTGATGCTGGAGTTGCACCGCTTTCTCGCCATGGGCGAATACGGCAAGCAGATCACCGCCGCCAGCACCCTGGCGCTGATCTTCTTCTGCCTCTCCGGCCTCTATCTGCGTTGGCCACGCCAAGCCCTGAACTGGCGCGCCTGGCTGACTTTGGATTGGGCCAAGCGCGGCCGCGCGTTCAACTGGGACCTGCACGCGGTGGCCGGCACCTGGTGCCTAGCGTTCTACCTGTGCGCGGCGTTGACTGGCCTGTATTGGTCCTATGACTGGTACCGCGAAAGCCTGACCGGCCTGCTCAGCAGCGAGCCGGCTGGAAAGCCGCGCGAACGCGGCGGTCGCGGCGCTCCGCCGAGCGGCGAGCGCATGCCGGCGGTGAACCATGGGGCGCTTTGGGCCGGTTTGCAGCAGGCCGCCGGGCCGCAATTGAGCGGCTACAGCCTGCGTCTGCCGGCTGCGCCCGGTCAGCCGGCGACCGTGTTCTACCTGCGCGACGACGCCCCCCATGAGCGTGCCTACAACCAACTCAGTCTGGATGTGCAAAGCGGCGCGCCGGGCCAGCACAAGCGCTACCGCGAACAGGCGTTCGGCGATCAGCTGCTGGCCAGCGTCTATGCCCTGCATGTCGGCAGTTACTTCGGCCTGACCGGGCGCATTCTGATGTTCCTGGCCAGCCTGAGCATGCCGCTGTTCGCGATTACCGGCTGGCTGCTGTATCTCGATCGCCGGCGCAAGAAGCGCGCCGCGCTGGCCGCACGTGGGGCCTTGCGGCCGGCCGGGCAAGGTCTGCACGACTGGTTGATCGGCTTTGCCAGCCAGAGCGGTTTCGCCGAACAGTTGGCCTGGCAAACGGCCGGGCAATTGCAGGCGGCGGGGCACGGCGTGCGGGTCGAGCCGCTCGGTCTTATCGACCGGCAGATCCTGAGCGAGGCGCAGCATGCGCTGTTCGTGGTCAGTACTTTCGGCGATGGCGAGGCGCCGGACAGCGCCCGCGGCTTCGAGCGCAAATTGCTCGGCCAGGCGCTGGGGTTGCCGAATCTGCGCTATGCCATGCTCGCCCTCGGCGACCGCCAGTACCAGCATTTCTGTGGCTTTGCCGAGCGCCTGCACGGTTGGCTCGGTCAGCAAGGCGCACGCACGCTGTTCGATCCGGTGCAAGTGGATGCCGGCGATAGCCTGGCCCTGGCCGATTGGCAGCGGCAATTGAGTGACTTGACCGGCGCCCGGCAAACGAACCAGACGGGCAGCGCCTATGGGCTGTGGACGCTGCACCAGCGCGAACTGCTCAACCCCGGCAGTCAGGGCGAACCCACCTATATGATCGGGATGCGCGGCGAAGCGGCCGACGACTGGCTGGCCGGCGATATTCTGCAAGTGCTGCCACGCCAAGCCGATGGCGTGGTGCGGGGCTGGTTGCAGCGCTTCGGCCTGGATGGCGACGAGTCGGTCGATCTGGGCGGCATGCGCCAATCCCTGCGCCAGGCGCTGGCGAGCAAACAACTGCCGGAGAACTTCGCCCATCTGCTCGGCCTGCATGCCCAGGCGCTGCTCGATGCGCTGGCGCCCTTGGCACCGCGCGACTATTCCATCGCCTCCTTACCCAGCGACGGCATGTTGCAATTGATCGTGCGCCAACAGCGGCACGCCGATGGCGCACTGGCTATCGGCTCCGGCTGGTTGACCGAGATCGCGCCCCTGCAGCAGCCTCTGCTGGCGCGGGTGCGGCGCAACAGCGCCTTTCATCTGCCCGAGGGCGAACGCCCGCTGATCCTGATCGGCAACGGCACCGGTCTGGCCGGCTTGCGCAGCCTGCTCAAGGCGCGTATCGCCGCCGGGCAGCGGGATAACTGGCTGCTGTTCGGCGAGCGCAATGCCGCCCATGACTTCTATTGCCGGGACGAGGTGCAGGGCTGGCTGGCCAGCGGCGAGCTGGCGCGCCTGGATCTGGCCTTCTCCCGCGATCAGGCGCACAAGCGCTACGTACAGGACTGCCTGAACGAGGCCGCCGAACCACTGCGCGAGTGGTTGGCGCGCGGTGCGGCCATCTATGTCTGCGGCAGCCTCGAAGGCATGGCCGGCGGCGTCGACCGGGTGCTGCGCGAGCAGCTGGGTGAAGCGGCGGTTGAGACATTGGTGGAACAGGGGCGTTATCGCCGTGATGTCTATTGAGTCGTAGCCTGGATAAGCGCCAGCGCAATCCGGGGTGGCATTCCCGGATTGCGCCAAGGCTTATCCAGGCTACGGGCTGCGGTTTTTTGCTTGTAACAACAGGATGTTTTCAATCGTTCAATGGAGAGTTTTTGCATGAAAGCAGCAGTCACCCTAAGCCTGAGCGCCGTTTTCCTTGCCGGCTGCGCCAGCCATTCCGTGGATATGCAGCCGGCCGACGAGCTGGCCCGCGAAGGCCACGGTTTGGCCGAACAGGGGCGCACCCAGGCGGCGCTCAAGGTGCTCGATCAAGCCTTGGTGCTCGATCCGCAACATGCCGGCGCGCGCTTCGATCGCGGGCAGATCCTGCTGAGCCACGGTCAGGTGCAAGAGGCTTTGGCCGATCTCGATCGCGCCGTAGCACGGCAGCCGAACAATCCGCGCTATCTCGGTGCGCGCTGTGTGGCCAGGGTGGTTGCCGCGCCGGCTGCTGCGCAACTGGCCGATTGCAGCAAGGCGCTGGCGCAACCTGGGCCGCAGGGCAGCGCACTGATCGCTCGCGGGCAGGCGTACTTGGCGCTGCAGCGTGATCGGGACGCTTTGGCGGATTTCGAAGCGGCGTTGGCGGCGAATCCGGCGAACATGCGCGCGTTGTATGGCCGGGGCGTTGCCCGTCAGCGTCTGGGGGACGCTCGGGGGCTGGATGACCAGCAGTTGGCAGTGGCTCGATTGTCTGGCGCCGGCCGGGAGTTTGTCGTTCCTGCATTGCAGTAAGACGGGGCTGATCAGGTGTTGGGCGATGTCTATTGAACTCGCCCTTGGACAAGCGCAGCCATCCCGGATTGTGCTGCGCTTATTTTTCAGGCAGCTGCGCGCCCCTGGAAAAAACCACAACCCCGAGCTATATCCGGCTGGTGTCGTCCCTGCTCTGGTTCTAAGCTTGGGGCCATGAAAAGAATCCTGCTGAATTGCGATATGGGTGAAAGTTTCGGCGTCTGGAAGATGGGCGACGATGCCCATGCGATGCCGCTGATCGATCAGGCGAATCTGGCCTGCGGTTTTCACGCTTCCGATCCGCTGACCATGCAGCGAACCGTCGAACTGGCGGTGGAGCACGGGGTGAGCATAGGCGCGCACCCGGCCTACCCCGATCTGCTCGGTTTCGGCCGTCGCCATATGGCGTTGTCGCCTGACGAGGTGACTGCCGTGGTGCTCTATCAGCTCGGCGCGCTGGACGCCTTCTGCCGCGCCGCCGATACCCGGGTGGCCTACGTCAAACCCCATGGCGCGCTCTATAACGAACTGGTCTGCAACGATGCGCTGTTCGCCGCGGTGCTCGAGGCCTGCGCCAGCTATCGCCAGGGCTTGCCGCTGATGACCCTGGCGCTGACCGACAACAGCCGCGAGCTGCGTTTGGCCGACGAAGCCGATGTGCCGCTGCTGTTCGAAGCCTTTGCCGACCGCGCTTACCTGGCCGACGGCCAACTGGCGCCGCGGCGCTTGTCCGACGCGGTGCACCGCGAGCCGCAACGGATTCTCGAACAGGGCCTGGCGATCGCCCGCGGCGAACCCTTCGCCGATATCGACGGCAAGCCGTTGCAGTTGCGCGCCGACAGCCTCTGCGTGCATGGCGACAATGCCGAGTCGTTGGCCGTGTTGCGGCGTTTACGGGCGATGCTGGACGCCACATGATCCGCCTCGAACCGGCCGGCGCCGAAGCCCTGTTGCTGGTGCTGGCCGAACAACCGGACGCCGCCCTGGCGCCGCGCATCGCCGTGCTGGCCGAGCGTATCCGCGAGGAACTGGGCGCGCTGCTCACCGACCTGGTGCCCGGCTGGACCAGCCTGTTGCTGCATTACGACCTCACCCGCACCGATCATCAGGCCCTGGCCGCGCAACTGACGCCGTTGCTCGAACAATGGCTCGCACAACCCTGCGCCGCACCGCCCGGGCGCCTGCATGAAATTCCCATCTGCTATATCGGCGAGGACCTGCCGGAGGTCGCCCGGCTCTGCGGGCTCAGCGTCGCCGAGGTGATCGCCTTGCATGGCGGTGCCGAGTACCGGGTCGGTGCCATCGGCTTCGCCCCCGGCTTCGCTTACCTCGGCGACCTGCCCTCGCCCCTGGCGCTGCCGCGTCGCGCCACACCGCGGGTGCTGGTGCCGGCCGGCAGCCTGGCGATCGCCGAGCGGCAGACGGCGATCTACCCGCACAGCTCGCCGGGCGGTTGGCACCTGCTGGGGCACTGCCCTTGGCCACTGTTCGATGCCCGACGCGAGCCCCCGTGCTTTCTGCAACTGGGCGACCGGGTGCGCTTCCGGGCGATCGACGAGCGCTGCTTCGGCGCCGAGGGTGGGCGCTTGTGAAAGGCTTGCTGGTGCTCAAGCCCGGCCCCCTCAGCCTGCTGCAGGACGGCGGCCGGCACGGCTGGCAGCACCTCGGCGTGTCGCCGGCCGGGCCCTTGGACCTGCAAGCTGCGGCCTGGGCCAATCGCCTGCTGAACAACCCCTGGGGCACGCCGCTGCTGGAAATCGCATTGGGCGACGTCGAGCTGCAGGCGCAACTCGACACCTGGGTCGCCTGCTGCGGCGCGGACATGCCGCTGAGCATCGACGGCGAATCGCAGCCGGGCTGGTCGCGCCTGCCGTTGCGCGCCGGTCAGCGTCTGTGCCTGGGCTTCGCTCGCAGCGGCCAGCGTGCCTACCTGGCGGTGCCCGGCGGGTTTCGCGCGGCGCCGGTATTGGGCAGCGTCAGCAGCCATCAGCGGGAAAACCTCGGTGGCCTGCACGGGCGTGGCGATAAGTTGCAAAGCGGTGATCTGTTGGCGTGCCGGCCAGCGTCTTTCGCACTCAGGGCCAGCGTGCCTTGGCCGTTTCAGCCGGATTACACCGCTCGACCGTTGTTGCGGGTGATCACCGGCGGCGATGCGGCGAGTTTCGATGAGGATCAGTTGCAGGGCTTCTTTGCCCGCTGTTGGCGCGTCAGCCCTCAGTCCGACCGCATGGGTGTGCGCCTGATCGGCGAAGCCCTGCAAGCGCCCAAGCGGCAATGGTCGCTGGGCGTCAGCCGCGGCGCCATCCAGGTGCCGCCCGATGGCCAACCTATCGTCCTTCAGGCCGATCACCCGACCATGGGCGGCTATCCGCTGCTCGGCTGGCTGCACCCGCTCGACCTCAGCCGCCTGGCCCAATGCCCCACCCACCACGACCTCTGCTTCACCCCGGTCAGCGTCAGCGATACCCAGGATGAATTGCGCGAGTTTTACCGATTTTTTGGGCGTTAGCCTGGTCCGATATCGTGCTGAGCCATCGCGGCTAAAGCCCCTTCGACGCTTTAGGCGACGCCGCTATAGGCTTTTGTGGTAGGGGCTTTAGCCGCGACAGCCGTTACAGCTGGTTTTGGTTATGGGCCGCCGTTGGGCTTCGCTGCGCTCAGCGCCAACCTACCAGAGATCGCGCCTCCAATAGGTAACGGGGGCTTATCCGTTAATCGTCTCCGCATGGTGACAGGCCACCTGCCGGGCATCGAGCAGGCGCAGTTCTGGGCGTTCGGCGCTGCAGCGGGGGCTGGCGTGGGGGCAGCGTTGGTGGAAGGCGCAGCCGCTGGGCGGGGCGAGCGGGTTGGGCAGTTCGCCGGCGATTTTGATTTTCGGCTTGTTCGGGTCCGGGCGGATGCTCGGGGTCGCCGAGAGCAGCGCCTGGGTGTAGGGGTGCAACGGGCGACTGTAGATCAGTTCGCTGGGACCCATTTCCACCGGGCGGCCGAGGTACATCACCAGCACCTCGTCGGCGACGTGGCGCACCACCGCAAGGTTGTGCGAGATGAACACGTAGCCGGTGTCGAACTCTTCCTGCAGGTCCATGAACAGGTTGAGCACCTGCGCCTGGATCGACACGTCGAGCGCCGAGGTTGGTTCGTCCGCCACCAACACTTTTGGCTGCAACATCATTGCCCGGGCCAGGGCAATGCGTTGGCGCTGGCCGCCGGAAAACATGTGTGGGTAGCGTTGATAGTGCTCGGGGCGCAGGCCGACCTGTTGCATCATCGCCTGCACCCGTTCGCGGCGCTCGCCGCGCGACAGCTTGGTGTTGATCAGTAGCGGTTCGGCCAGTTGATCGCCGATCTTTTGCCGCGGGTTGAGCGAGGCGTAGGGGTTCTGGAAAACCATCTGCACGTCGCGGCGCAGTTGCTTGCGTTGCGCCTGGTTGGCGCCGGCGACTTCCTGGCCGGCGATCTGCAGCGAGCCGGCGCTGGGCTCTTCGATCAGGGTCAGGGCGCGCGCCAGGGTGGATTTGCCGCAGCCGGACTCGCCGACCACGGCCAGGGTCTTGCCGGCCTGCAAGTCGAAGGACACGCCGTTGAGGGCCTGGACGTTGGCGCTAGGCTTGAACAGGCCGCGCGACACCGAGTAGTGGCGCGCCAGATCGCGGGCGCGCAGCACGCTGTTGTCAGCAGTCATCACGCAACCTCCGATGTCAGGTTAAGGGGGTAGAAGCAGCGCACCGCACCGCGCCCATGGGCGTCGAGGCTCGGCCGCTGCTCGCGGCAATGCGGCTGGACGTACGGACAGCGCGGCGACAGCAAGCAGCCCTGCGGCCGGTCGTAACGGCCGGGGACGATGCCGGGCAGGGTGGCCAGACGGCGTTCGCCCTGGCTGTGTTCGCCCCAGTTTTGCTCAGGAACGGCCTTAAGCAGCGCTTCGGTATAGGGGTGGGTCGGCGCGTCGAACAACTGCGGCACGCTGCCGATTTCCACCGCTTGCCCGGCGTACATCACACAGACGCGCTGAGCGGTTTCGGCGACCACGGCGAGGTCATGGGTGATCAGCACCAGGCCCATGTTCTGCTCGCGTTGCAGGTTGAGCAGCAGCTCCATGATCTGCGCCTGGATGGTCACATCGAGGGCGGTGGTTGGTTCGTCTGCGATCAGCAGTTTGGGTTCGCCGGCAATCGCCATGGCAATCGCCACGCGCTGGCTCATGCCACCGGAGAGTTGATGCGGATAGGCGTCGAGGCGGCTGGCGGCGGCCGGGATTTCCACCCGTTCGAGCAGCTCCAAGGCGCGTTGGCGCGCGGCTTTGCCCTTGAGGCCGAGATGCTGGCGCAGCACCTCTTCGATTTGAAAACCGACGGTGTAGCTGGGGTTGAGCGCGGTCATCGGGTCCTGGAAGACCATCGACAGGTCCTTGCCGACGATGTGCCGGCGCTGCCGCCCTTTGAGGCGCAGCATGTCGGTGCCGTCGAAGCGCAAGCTGTCGGCGCTGACGATGCCGGGGGCGTCGATCAGGCCCATCAGCGCCATCATGGTTACCGATTTGCCGGAGCCGGATTCGCCGACGATCGCCAGCACCTCGCCCTTGTCGACTTGCAGGTCGAGACCGTCGACCACCGGTACGGCGTTGGCATCGCCGAAGCGTACGCTGAGGTTTTTGATATCGAGCAGGCTCATGGGCGGTGCTCCGTTTGGTTGTGGTGCGCGAGGCGCACCCTACGGATTGTCGGTGCCTCGGTCGGGGTAGGGTGCGCCGTGCGCACCAACGGTTCGTTGTGCATGCGGGGCATCCTCATACGGCATTCTTCAGTTTCGGGTCGAGCGCGTCGCGCAGGCCGTCGCCCATCAGGTTGATCGCCAGCACGCTGAGCAGAATGGTCAGGCCGGGCAGCGACACCACCCACCAGGCGCGCTCGATGTAGTCGCGCGCCGAGGCCAGCATGGTGCCCCACTCCGGCGTCGGCGGTTGCACGCCGAGGCCGAGAAAGCCCAGGGCGGCGGCGTCGAGAATCGCCGAGGAAAAACTCAGGGTAGCCTGCACGATCAGCGGTGCCATGCAGTTCGGTAGCACGGTGACGAACATCAGACGCGGCAAGCCGGCTCCCGCCAAACGGGCGGCGGTCACATAGTCGCGGTTCAGTTCGCCCATCACCGCGGCGCGGGTCAGGCGCACGTAGGACGGTAGCGAGACGATGGCGATGGCGAAGATGGTGTTGATCAGCCCTGGGCCGAGGATCGCCACGATGGCCACGGCCAGCAGCAGCGAGGGCAGGGCCAGCATCACGTCCATCAGGCGCATGATCGAGGGACCGAGCAGGCGCGGGAAGAAACCGGCGGTCAGGCCCAGGAGGATGCCCGGGATCAGCGACATCAAGACCGAGGCGAGGCCGATCAGCAGCGACAGCCGCGCACCGTGGATCAGCCGCGAGAGCAGGTCGCGGCCCAGCTCGTCGGTGCCGAGCACGAAGCGCCATTGGCCGCCGTCCAGCCAGGCTGGCGGGGTCAGCAGAAACTCACGGTATTGCTCGCTGGGATCGTGCGGCGCCAGCCAGGGCGCGAATAACGCGCAGATCACCAGCAGAACCATGAACAGCAGGCCGGCGACCGCGCCCTTGTTGTGGGCGAAGGCCTGCCAGAATTCCTTCAGCGGCGAGGGGTAGAACAGCGCCTGGTCGAGGGACGTAGTGGTCGACGTCATGCTCGCGCCTCTTTTTTCGGGATGGAGGATGACGTACTGGGCGTAGCCCGGGTCGAGCGTAGCGACACCCGGGAGATAGCATCCTGGGTATCGCTGCGCTCAACCCAGGCTACGGGTGTGGAGCAGTCTGGCTGCAGGGACATGGCAAGCTCCTTGTTAGCGCTGATGGCGAATGCGTGGGTTGGCGAGGCCATAGAGGATGTCCACGATAAAGTTGACCAGGATCACCAGGCAGGCGATCAGCAGAATGCCGTTCTGCACCACTGGGTAGTCGCGCGCGCCGATCGACTCGATCAGCCATTTGCCGATGCCCGGCCAGGAGAAAATGGTTTCGGTCAGCACCGCACCGGCGAGCAGCGCGCCGATCTGCAGGCCGAACACCGTCAGCACTGGGATCAGCGCGTTGCGCAGGCCGTGCACGAACACCACGCGAGTCGGCGACAGGCCCTTGGCGCGGGCGGTGCGTACGTAATCCTCGCGCAGCACTTCGAGCATCGCCGAACGGGTCATCCGCGCGATCACCGCCAGCGGGATGGTGCCGAGCACTATGGCGGGCAGGATCAGGTGCTGCAAGGCGTCGACGAAGGCGCCTTCCTCATCGGACAGCAGGCTGTCGATCAGCATAAAGCCGGTCACCGGCTGGATGTCGTAGAGCAGGTCGATGCGCCCGGACACCGGCGTCCAGCCGAGCCAGACGGAAAAGAACATGATCAGCAGCAGGCCCCACCAGAAAATCGGCATGGAGTAGCCGGCAAGGGAGATGCCCATCACCCCGTGGTCGAACAGCGAACCGCGTTTCAGCGCGGCTATCACCCCGGCGATCAGGCCCAGGGTGCCGGCGAACAGCAGCGCGGCGAAGGCCAGCTCGACGGTTGCGGGGAACAGCGTGGTGAATTCCTTCCACACGCTTTCGCGGGTGCGCAGCGATTCGCCCAGGTCGCCCCGTGCCAGGTTGCCGATGTAGTCGAGGTATTGCTGGTACAGCGGCTTATCCAGGCCCAGGCGGTGCATGGCCTCGGCGTGCATCTCGGGATCGACGCGGCGCTCGCCCATCATCACTTCCACCGGGTCGCCGGGGATCATGCGAATCAGTGCGAACGTCAGCAGGGTGACGCCGAAGAAAGTAGGAATCAGCAGCCCCAAGCGTCGGGCAATAAAAGACAGCATGGATCAGCGCTCCATGGGTTGGCTGGCGGCGCCGGGCTGCATGGCCGGGCGTTGTTGTGATCGGCCCGAATGGCCTGGGCGCGCAGGCGCTAGCGGGCGAGGCCGGACGACGGAACGTCGGACAGGGCGACAAGGCCCGATGGCCTGCTCGGCGCAATCGGCCGATATGGCATGAACAGGGCGGTCGAGCCCTGCGGGTCGTGCGGGGATTGGCATCGTGGGCAGTCCTTGGATGGTTCGGTACGTGCGGGGGGCCGGATAGGCCGCCGTGGTCCGGTTGTCGAACGGGTGGGTAACCCGTTCGACAACACCTTCAAGGACGTATTACTCGACGCTGACGCCGTAGAACGAGTTGAGCGCGAACGGGCTGATCTTGAAGTCCTGCACGTTCTTGCGCATCGGTTGATACACGGTGGAGTGGGCGATCGGGGTGATCGGCACTTCGCGCTTGAGAATCACCTGGGCCTGCTTGTACAGCTCGGTGCGTTCGGCCACGTCGGTGGTACGCTTGGCGGCCTTGATCAGCTTGTCGTATTCGGCATGGCACCACTTCGAGAAGTTGTTGCCGTTGACCGCGTCGCAGCCGTACAGGGTGCCGAGCCAGTTGTCCGGGTCACCGTTGTCGCCGCTCCAGCCGATCAGCATGGCGTCGTGTTCGCCGGCCTTGGAACGCTTGAGGTACTCGCCCCACTCGTAGGTGACGATCTTCGCCTTGATGCCGACCTTGGCCCAATCGGCCTGGAGAATCTCGGCCATCAGCTTGGCGTTGGGGTTGTAGGGGCGCTGCACCGGCATGGCCCACAGGGTGATCTCGGTGCCTTCGGCAACGCCCGCGGCCTTGAGCAATTCCTTGGCTTTTTCCGGGTTGTAGCCGGCGTCCTTGATCGCGTCGTTGTAGGACCACTGGGTCGGCGGCATGCCGTTGACCGCGAGTTGGCCGGCGCTCTGGAACACGGCGTCGAGGATCGCCTGTTTGTTCACCGCCATGTCCAGGGCCTGGCGTACTTCCAGTTTATCCAGCGGCGGATGGGTGACGTTGTAGGCGATATAGCCATCGTTGAAACCCGGCTGCGACGGCATGTCGATGTTCGGGTCCTTCTGCAGGGCCTCGAGGTCGGCCGGGCGCGGGAACAGGGTGACCTGGCATTCGCCGGCGCGCAGCTTCTGCATGCGCACCGAGGCGTCGGTGTTGATGGCGAAGATCAGGTTGTCGATCTTCACGTCGTCGGGTTTCCAGTATTCCTTGTTGCCGGTGAAGCGGATCTGCGAATCCTTCTGGTAGCGCTTGAACACGAAGGGCCCGGTGCCGATCGGCTTCTGGTTGATCTCGGCGGCGTTGCCGGCCTTGAGCAGCTGGTCGGCGTATTCGGCCGATTGGATCGAGGCGAAGCTCATCGCCAGGTTCTGGATAAACGCAGCATCCACTTCGTTGAGAGTGAACTTGACGGTCATGTCGTCGAGCTTCTCGATCTTGGCGATATTGGCGTCCATACCCATATCGGTGAAATAGGGGAATTCGGTCGGGTAGGCCTTACGGAACGGATGCTCTTTGTCGAGCATGCGTTGGAAGGTGAACAGCACGTCGTCGGCATTGAAGGTGCGCGTCGGCTTGAAGTAGTCGGTGCTGTGGAACTTGACCCCGGGACGCAGGTGGAAGGTGTAGCTCAGGCCATCCTCGGAGATGTCCCATTTCTCCGCCAAACCGGGAATGACCGCGGTGCCGCCGCGCTCGAACTGGCTCAGGCGGTTGAAGACGGTTTCCGCGGCGGCGTCGAAGTCGGTGCCCGTGGTGTACAGGCCCGGATCGAACCCGGCCGGGCTGCCTTCGGAACAGAACACCAGGTTGCTGGCGGCGTGGGCGAACGGTGTGCTGGCGATCAGCCCAGCAGCGAGCATGAACGGAATGACGGCGTGTTTGCGCATGATGGCCTCAGGTTGTTGTCATTATCGTCGAGGACCGGCCTTATGGGCCGAACCGGAGTCAAACTATGCAGGGCCTGTGCCGAGCGCAAGTCGTCTGCTGGCAGTCAGTGTAGAAGCTGTGACGAGTTTGTCCGTGGATGTCGCATATTTGACATAAAGTCGCTGTTTTCCTGTCCGGATCAACAGGTTTTATATCTTTCTATGAGTTTTGCTGATGATCTTGCTCCGAGCGCCGATCCGGATGCCTGATGTTTTTATATCACTTTGATTTTATTGATATTTTTAAAATTATGACCCGGCGCTGGATGGCGCCGGGCCGTGACGTTCGCGCGACCTTATGGTGCGAGCCTGACGCGAATCAGGGCATTTGCACTTCGATCACGCCATCGGCATTGACCGTGACATGGCTGCTGCCGGCCTCTATCTCCGGCGTCGGCGCCGACTCCATCAGCGCCATGCCTTTGGCCATGCGCATCGGCATCGGCGGTTGGAAGCCGCCGCTGTTCAAGTTCAGGCTGACCAGCTTGTAGCCGCTGCCGCCGAGGGCTTCGGTGGTCAATTGCGCGCGTGCCTTGAAGGCGTTCACCGCTTCCTTGATCAGGGCGTCTTCCTGCGTCTTACGGGTATTCGCGGCGAGGCTGAATTCCATGCCGGCCATTTTCATTTCGCTGAGCAGCTCGCCGGTCAGCTTCGACAGCGCGGCGAAGTCGGCGCTTTCCAAGCGGATTTCGGCGCGCTCGCGCCACGCATTGATCCCTTCGCGCTTGTCGTCGTACACCGGGTAGCTGTGACGGCTACCGAGCGCCACCGACACGCCTTTGACCGCGCGGGCCTGGCCCAGGGCCTGATTGAGGGTGCGGGTGATATCGGCGGCGAGTGCCGCGGGGTCGTTGTTTTGCGCTTCGCTGTAGAGGGTTACGTGCATCAGGTCGTGGTTGATCTCCTGGCTGACCTCGGCGCGCAGGGAGACTTGGTTGTAGCGCGCCTCGTCGGCCTGGGCGCTGAGGCTGAGCAGGCCGGCGACGCTGATGAGGAGGGCACTGGCGAGACGGGATAGTGGCTGCATGGGGGTTCCTTGTATGCGAGCGGAGGATGAGTGGTGCGGTCTGTTGCTGAGGGTAGACGAAGCCATTGGACCATTGGGGTTAACAGGCCGTTGAAAAACTACCTGCGTTGGCCCTCTTGATAAAAGAGAGGGCGTTAAAAACAGGCTCGGACTGCTCATTTACAACACGTAAAGTCGAGTGCGACCCCAGTCGCTCCTCGCCTGTTTTTGCGGGGCCGCCATCGGTATTGTCTTGCCTGCCTCGGCTCGGGCTTCCTGCTTCGCTCTACCTCCTGCATCCATGCAGTCGTCGCCTACGTTTTTCAACGGCCTGTTAACCGCTCGTTAAAAAATATCCGGATACGCGTGGCTCACATAGCGCCCTGCGGCCAGTTGCCGCAGCCGATCGGGTTCTGCCTTGGTTATACTCGCGGTGCTCGGCAAACGCGCTTTTTTGGAGAGCCCATGCTCGCACCCGTGCAGCTGTTATCGGCCAGCCGGCAAAATCTCTGGCGCCTTACCCTGATCCGCATCGTGGTGCTGGCCGCCCAGGCCGGCTCGGTCGGCTTGGCTTACAAGTCGGGCGCGTTGCCGCTGCCGTGGATGGAGTTGAGCCTTACCTTGGCGGTGTCGCTGGTGCTGTGCCTGGTCACGGCGCTGCGCTTGCGCGGCCCCTGGCCGGTCACCGAGCAGGAGTACGCGGCGCAGTTGGGCTGCGACCTGATCATCCACAGCCTGCTGTTGTATTTTTCCGGCGGTTCGACTAACCCTTTCGTCTCCTATTACCTGGTGCCGCTGACCATCGCCGCGGCGACCTTGCCCTGGTTCTACACCATCATCCTCTCCGGCTTGGCGCTGACCGGCTACACCGTGCTGCTGGTGTGGTCGCACCCGCTGCAATTGCCGCCGGGCCCGCGGGAAAGCCTGCTGATTTATGGCATGTGGCTGAGCTTCGCCCTGGCGGCGGGCTTGATCACCTTCTTCGTCGCCAAGATGGCCGAGGAACTGCGCCATCAGGAGGAGCTGCGCGCCGAGCGCCGCGAGGAAAACCTGCGCGACCAACAGTTGCTCGCCGTCGCCACCCAGGCCGCGGGCGCCGCCCACGAGCTGGGCACGCCCTTGGCGACCATGAGCGTGCTGATCAAGGAACTGCGCCGCGAGCACCCGGACCCGACCTTGCAGGAAGACCTGGCGGTGCTGCAGGAGCAGGTCAAACTGTGCAAGGAAACCCTGCAGCAACTGGTGCGCGCTGCCGAGGCGGAGCGCCGTCAGGCGGTGGTCGAACAATCCTGCGTCGAGTGGCTGGAGGCCACCCTCAATCGCTGGCATTTGATGCGGCCCGAGGCCAGTTATCGCTACCAATGCCTGGGCTTGGGCGCTGCGCCGCGGATGATGCCGCCGACCGATCTGACCCAGGCGCTGCTCAACCTGCTGAACAACGCCGCCGATGCCTGTGCGGAAAATCTGGATATCCGTCTCGACTGGGATCACCAGTGGTTGCGCCTGAGCATTCGCGACTTCGGTGCCGGCGTGCCCCTGGCGATTGCCGAACAATTGGGCCGGCCGTTTTTCACCACCAAGGGCAAGGGCTTCGGCCTGGGATTGTTTCTCAGCCAGGCCAGCGTCACCCGTGCCGGTGGCTCGGTAAAACTGTATAACCACGAAGACGGCGGTACGCTCACCGAGCTGAAGCTGCCACGTGCCTATGGGCGGGCGTGATCGACCAGTCGCACGGCGACGCGGCAATGGAGAAGGGCGGCATGCCCGCTAGGAGAAATCGACGATGACTGACGAAGCGGAATCCTTGTTCGAAGGCGAAGAGCAGCCCCACCTGTTGCTGGTCGACGACGACCCGACCTTCACCCGGGTCATGGCGCGGGCCATGAGCCGTCGCGGTCTGCGCGTGTCCACTGCTGGCTCCGCCGAAGAGGGCCTGGCGCTGGCCGAGCAGGACCTGCCGGATTACGCCGTGCTGGACCTGAAAATGGAAGGCGACTCGGGCCTGGTGCTGCTGCCGAAGTTATTGGCGCTGGACCCCGAAATGCGTGTGGTGATCCTCACCGGCTATTCGAGTATCGCCACCGCCGTCGAGGCGATCAAACGCGGTGCCTGCAACTACCTGTGCAAGCCGGCCGACGCCGACGACGTGCTCGCCGCGCTGCTGACCCAGCATGCCGACCTGGATACCCTGGTGCCGGAAAACCCGATGTCGGTGGACCGCTTGCAATGGGAGCATATCCAACGCGTTCTGGCCGAACACGAAGGCAACATCTCCGCCACCGCCCGCGCCCTGGGCATGCACCGCCGCACCCTGCAGCGCAAATTGCAGAAGCGCCCGGTACGGCGCTAAGCGAACACCAGGATGGCGGATAAATGGGTAGGTTGGGTTAGCGGCGATTATCGCGGCCTGAGCAACGACATTGCCGTTGGCCGCCGCGTAACCCAACAAGGTTGCGCTCCGATGACCCCGGATGCGATCCGGGAATCGCATCGCCGGCACATTCCGATCAAAGCGCAGACCTGACGCAGATACTGCTAGGTTGTCGTACCTCTTCTGTTGCTATTATTAGCCCCCTAAGTAATCGCTCGCCAGGGGCCGCCATGCTCGCCGTCGTTCAGCAAACCCTCGCCATCACCGCGCCGGTGTTCGCCATGTTGTTTTTGGGTGTTGTGCTCAAGCGACTGCGTTTGATCGATGCGGCTTTTATCAATACCGCCTCGACGCTGGTGTTCTGCGGCACTCTGCCGACCCTGCTGTTCCTCGGTATCGTCAAGGCCGATCTGGACAGTGCGCTGCAGCCGGCGTTGCTGCTGTACTTCGTGTTGGCGACCCTGGGCTGTTTTCTGCTCGCCTGGGGTTGGGCGATCTGGCGCTGCCCGCAGGCGGACCGTGGGATTTACACCCAGGGCGCGTTTCGCGGTAACAACGGCATCGTCGGCCTGGCGTTGGCCACCGCCATGTATGGCGATTACGGCCTGTCCCTGGGCGCGGTGCTCGGCGGGGTGGTGATCCTCAGCTACAACACGCTCTCGGCCATCGTTCTGGCGATCTACAGTCCGGAGGCCAAAACCGATATTTGGAGCCTGACCAAGAGCGTACTGCGCAACCCGCTGATTATCGGCGTGTTGCTGGCGATTCCCTTCGCCTGGTGGCAGATCCAGTTACCCGGCTGGCTGATGGTTTCCGCTGAGTACTTCGCCAAGATGAGTCTGCCGTTGGCGCTGATCTGCATTGGCGGCACCCTGACCCTGGCATCCCTGCGCCAGGGCAGTGGAGTGGCGATCAGTTCGAGCCTGATGAAAGTTCTCTGGCTACCGCTGGTAGCGACCATAGGCGCCTGGCTCTGGGGCTTTCGCGACGCCGATCTGGCGATCCTCTTTCTCTACTTCGTCAGCCCCACCGCCGCAGCCAGCTTTGTCATGGCCAAAGCGGTGGGGGGCAACCATCAGCTGGCCGCGGCGATCATCGTCATCACCACCCTGGCCTCGGTGTTCACCACCAATCTCGGCTTGCTGCTGTTGCAGTGGGCGGGGTGGATATAGGCTGCTAAGGCAAAAACTCCACCCGTATGCTTCGACTGCTGGAGCGTCCCTGATCGTCGCTGACCCTGATCTGGTACTGCCCCGAGCGCGTGGGGCGCCAGCCGAGGCTTTGTTGCGGTGTGCTTTGGCCGAGCAGGCTGTGGTCGGCGAACCAATAGAGCTGGCGTGCATCGCTGGCGGCGTTGGCGCTTAGCGGGATGTTCTCCTGTGGCTGTGATAGGCGCAGGCTGTAGGTCACCTGGGTCAAGGGCGAGGTGATGCGCGGGGCTTCCTCCGCTACGCTGTGGGGCGCTGTCTGGCACTCGCGCAACGAGTCGGGCGGTGTGCGGCGGGGCAGGCCGGCGGCGCTGAACAGACGTTGCAGTTCGCTCGGCCAGAACTCGAAAACCTGTTGCTCGCTGGTCGCCGGGTCATAGGGCGGGCAGACGGCCTTGCCACTCTGACTGTCGACCATCACCGGGCGGTGCAGGCTCGATACGCGAATCGGCGACACCCCAGGGATATACCAGGTCTTGCGGGTTTGCGGGCACCAGCGGTTGGGCAGATCGCCGGAGGCGGCGCAGACCTCGACCCGGCTCAGCCCGGCCGGTGGTTTGTCCGGCAGCGGTCGGCCCTGGGGTAGCACCAACGGTAGGGCATCGGCGATGCGGAAGAACAGTGGCGCGGCGGTCTTCAGGCCGATAAATGCAGGATTGGGCGTGGCGTCGAAATTACCGACCCAGACCACTAGCACATAGGGCCCGACCAGGCCCGCGCTCCAGGCATCGTGAAAGCCCCATGAAGTGCCGGTCTTCCAGGCCACCGGCCAGTCGCGGCCGCGACCGTCAGCGGGCAGGCCGTCCGGGCGCGGGTTGCGCCGCAGCATGTCGCGCACCATATAGGCTGCCTGTGGTGATAGCAGTGCCGGGCCGACTTCGCTCGCGTCGTTCACCGCAAAGCGCAGGCTGCGCAAGTGGCCGTCGCCGGCCAGCATGAGATACAGCTTGGCCAGCTCGGCCGGGGTCAGCTCGCCGCCGCCGAGGGCCAGGGCCAGGCCGTAATGTTCCTCGCTGCGCAGACGTTGAATCCCGGCGCGTTTGAGCAAGCCATGTAGCGATGGGGCGCCGAGTTGGCTGGCCAGCCACACCGCCGGTACGTTGCGGCTGCGGATCAGAGCATCCTGCGCAGTCAGCGGACCGACGAACTTGCCGTCGAAATTCTCCGGCTGAAAGGCGCCGAACGCGCTGGGTGCGTCCTTGAGGATGCTCATCGGATGAATCAGGCCCTGATCCAGCGCCAGGCCGTATAGAAACGGCTTGAGCGTCGATCCAGGCGAGCGCCGTGCCTGCGCGCCGTTGACCTGGCCATGAATGGCGCGAGAGCGATAGTCCGCAGAGCCGACCATGGCCTTTACCGCTTGGTCACGGCTGTCCACCAGGATGGCTACTGCGTTATGCACGCCTTGGCGGCGATGCTCGTGGACGAACTGCTCGATCAACTGTTCCAGCTGAGTCTGCAGGCGTAGGTCGAGGGTGCTGCGCAGCTCCAGCTCGTCATGGCTGGCCAGCAGCTGTTCACTCAGGTGCGGCGCTCGGAACGGCAATTGTTGGCGCCTGCGCGCCTCCAGCGGCAGCTTGAGCAGCCCTTGATTGCGCGGATCGTCGGCGTGGGCTTCGAGCCACAGGCTCATCAGATGCAGGCGGGCCTTTTGCAGCGAGGGCCCGAAATGCCCGCGGCGTCCCGGTTGCTGCGGGATCACCGCCAGCGCCAGGGCTTCGCTAAGCGATAGCTGGGCGGCGGTCTTGGCGAAATAGATACGGCTGGCCGCCGCTACGCCTTCGATATTGCCGCCCATGGGTGCCAGGTTGAGGTAGGCCTCGAGAATGTCGTGTTTGCTGTGACGCGCCTCCAGCCACAGCGCCAGGACAATCTGTTGCAACTTGCCGGGGATCTGTCGCGAGTTGAGGCCATAGAGCCGCCGGGCCAACTGCATGCTCAGGGTCGAACCGCCCTGGCGCACACCGCCGCTGTAGGTGGCGCTGGCCGCGCGCAGCAGCGCCGCAGGGTTTACCCCAGGGTGCCAGTAAAAATTGCGGTCTTCCTTGAGCAGCAACGCGTCGATCATCGACGGAGCGATCTTCTCCAGCGGTGTCCACAAACGATACTGGCCGTCCGCTGCCAGGGTCATGCGCAACAGCTCGCCGTTCTCCGCCAGCACCACCCGCGATAAGGGCGCGGCATCGCGCAAGGGCTCGTGCGGCCATAGGCGCAGGGTCAGCAACAGGGTAAACGCGCAGAGTGCAACGAGGCCGGCGACATGCCGGTGACGCCGGATAAAAGCGGTTGGCTGCATGGCTTTGGCAATCACGGAAAGTGCCCCGCTGCCTTTGGGCAGCGGGGCTTTTGGCTCAAGGTTTGACGATCTGCAGCGTACCGCTCTTGCCGCGTGCCTGCATGCTGGTGTCGTACATGCCTTCGGCATAGGCCGGCGGGGTGCCGAAGGTGCCGGCGTTGGTGGCGCGCACGCGGTAGGTGAAGGTCGAGGCGTTGCGGTAGAGGGTGCCGTAGAGCACCACGCGGTCGTCGCGCACATCGGCGAAGTCCGGTGCCCAGTCGCTCATCGCACTTTCGCCGATGGGCGGCTGCCAGGCCGGCTGGCCGCCGTATTCCTCGCTATAGCCTTCTTCCTCGTCTTCGCTGGCGCTGACTGGCGCTGGCTGGTTGTAAACCGGCTCGACCCCGCCCGGTAGCAGATCGACCACAGCCACCTGGTGCACCTGGTCATGCTGTTTGGCGCGCATGCGCAGGCGTACCAGGAACTCGTCGCCGACTCGTACCTGCTTGAGCGCTTGGCCATCCAGATCGAGGTAATCGTGGAAGATTTCCAGTCCGTCGCTGATCACCTTGTTCGGCGCTGCACGGTCATAGCCGGTTTCGCTGAGCATAAAGAACGCCGGGGCATCGCCGCTCTTGCGCAGCAACAGCAGCTTCGTCGCCATCGGCACTTCGACTATGGGCGGTTTGCCGCTGAGCGTCAGCGCTTGTTCACCCTGTTGCTTGCCGAGCCAGGCGCTGACCTTGAGTTCGAGGCTGGCTTCGGCGCGTTCGCCGTAGCTGTCCAGGGCACGCAACAACAGGGCGGCGGACAGCGAGTTGTAGCGCTGCTCGTTGAGGCGTTTGCCGAGGCTGTCGAGCAGCTTCAGGGGCACTTCGTCCAATTCGCCGGGGAAGTGCTTGCTGAGCAGGCGCAGGTGTTCGGCGTCATGCACCAGCGGGTCGTAGTAGAGGCCGTCGCTGCTCCAGGTTTTTTCCAGGCTGCGCCATTGCTGAGCGGCGAACAGCTTGTCGGCCTGTTTGTCCTGTTTCAGCAGTTTGTAGCTGGCGGCCAGGTAGGCGGCACCTATGTCCTGCTGCCAGTTCTTGCTGTAGTAGGTCTCGTAGCGCTCGCGGATATCGGCCAGGGCGCCGCTGGTCACCACGCCTTGGCGGGTCAGCAGGTAGCTGGCGTAGGCGCGGTTGCGCAGCTCGCTCAGGCCGTTGCTCGGGCCGTTGGCCACTTCTGACAGGTAGCTGTTGGCACGCACCAGCAGGTCGCCCGGCACCGGGTAGCTGCGCTCCTTGGCCTCGATCAAAAAGTCGCTGGCATACAGGCTGGCGAACGGCGCCGCATCCGGCGTAGCGGTCCACAGGCCGAAGCCGCCGCTGAGGTTCTGCCGTTGACGGAGGATGCGCACGGCGTTGCTGAATGCCGACAGCGCGGCCGCTTCGACACCTTTGGCGGAGCTGCCCCAGACCAACGCCGGCATGGCTTTGGAAACCAATTGCTCGGTACAGCTGTAGCCGTACTCGGCCAGGTAGCTTTGCAGGCCATCGGCCCAGACCAGCGGCGAACCGCCGGCGCTGAAACGCACGTCGCGCAGTTGCGGGAAGAGTTCGCGGGTGATCGGCACCTCACCGCTGGCGCTGCTGAAACGGCCGATACTCAGGGCCACCCGACGTTCCACCAGCGGTCGCACCGAGGTGGTTTCTTCGATCTGGACGCGCCTGCCGTCGGCCAGGGTGGCGACGAACTTCATATCCGCCGAACCCAGGGCTTCCAGCGCCTTGAGGCTGATCTCGACCACCCCTTCCTTGCGCGGCGCCAACTCCAGTTCGCGTTGGCTGATGGCCTCGACCTGCAAGCCAGCGCTGGTTTCCAGGCTGAATTGCACCTTGGCGTCCTGCTCCAGATTGCTGAACACCCCGGCGCTGACCGTGAATACATCGCCCGGCGCGACAAACGCCGGCACGTTGGGGGTGATCACCAGCGGGCCGCGCACTTCGCTGGTGCCTTCGGCCACGCCGATGCGCTGGTCGTCGACTGCCACGGCAAACAGGTGCAACTTGCCATTGAAGTAGTCCGGCACCGGGTAACTGAAGCTGTTATCGCCTTCGGCAAGGTCGACCAGGCCGGACCAATAGGCCACCGGCGGTTTGCGCTTGCGCTTGAACGGGTTGAGGTGGGCGCCGAGCAGCTCCTCGGCATCACCGCCAGGCGCGGCGGCCTGCAATAGCAGGCTGAACTCCGGCAGCAGCAGGTCGAGAATCTGGCTGGTCTGCACTTCGAGGGCGCGTTTGCGGAAGAACTGCGCCAGCGGGTCGGGCGCCCGATAGCGGGCGACCTGGAGAATGCCTTCGTCCACCGCATAGATCACCGCGCGGCCAGGGCGGTCGCTGCGTACGCTCATCTGCAGGGTCTGCCCCGGCTGGATATGCGCGGGCGCCTCGATCTGCAGCGGGATGCGCCGCGCGTCCAGCTCGATGCGCAGCGGCGCCACGCCATAGGACAGCGGACTCATATAGACCTCGGGCGAGGCGCCGTCGCGGACGAACTGCACGTTGATATAGGCGTTGCCTTCCAGCTCGCTGGGCAGGCGGATGCGTTGCACGCTGCTGGTGCTGTCGGCCTTGAACCACTGATGGCTGTACACCTTGTCGCGTTCGATGGTGATCAGGCCGGCGCCGGTGTAGGGCGCACGTATGCTGATCTCGATCTCGTCGCCCTGGGCGTAGCTGTCCCGATCCAGGCGCAGTTGCAGTTCGGCGTTGCGCTCCAGCGAGCGGCTGGCGTTGCCGCTGCCGGCGACGCTGTAGCCGACCTGGTTGAGCGGCGTGCCGTCGGCGGCCTTCAGGGTCAGGGTGAAATCGCCCGGCTCGCTGGTGTTCAGGCGCTGCTTGCTACCTGCCGCAGCGATGCTCAGCGGCTGGCTTTCCAGGGTGATGTTCTTGACCCGCGATTCGTACTTGTAGGTGCCGTTGGACTGCTTGACCAGCACCGAGACGTAGCGCTGTTCGACCAGTTCGGTAGTCAGACCCTCGACCGCCAGGGACTTGAGATCCGGGCCAAGCGCCAACCATTCGACTTCGCGCTTGGCGCCCTTGCTTACATAGCTCAGCGAGTCGACGCTCTTGACCCCGACCAGCCAGGGCGAGGACGACACCATCAGGGCGCTCTGGGCGGCGACGTTGCGTCCGCCTTCGGCTTCGAACACCCGCGCCAGCAGATTGAGGCTGTAGGTGCTGGCGGCGAAGCGTTGCAGGCGTAGGTCGAGGATGGCTTCGCCGTTGTCGTCGGTGATGCTCTCGGCCAGTTCCTCGCTGCTGCTGTCGTTCAATGAGTTGTTGAGGCGGAAGCGATAGTCCTCATAACCAGTGAACGCGGCATAGGCCGGTGCCAGGATCATCTCTGCGGTGATGCGCCTACCAGCAGCCGGAGCGCCGAACAGATGCAGGGCCTTGACCTTGGCTTCGACCTCGCCGGGGGCGATCCAGCCTTTGACCGGAGTCTTCGACAGCGTGGTGCTGACCTTCATGCGATCCGGTTCGAAGTCGCGCACCTTGAACTCGCTGCTGCCCAGTTCGCTGCGCCGGCCCTGATCGTCGATCAGGCTGAGGCTGGCGGTGTAAGTGCCGGCCGGCGCGGCCTCGCTGCTGTGAAAATCCACAGTCTCGAAGCCGCTGCTGGAGAGCTTCAGTTGCTGGCTTAGCACGCTTTGCCCGCGCGGGTCGCGCACGTCCAGCTCGACCGGCAAGCCGCTGAGTTGCCCGGCCCAGTTGGCGGCGCGGACGATCATACCGAGGTGCGCGGTTTCCCCCGGTCGATACAGGCCGCGGTCGCTGAACAAATAGGCGCTGAGGCGATCCCGCACGCCGCCTTCGTATTGCCCGCCGATATCGAAGCGCGACAGGTCGAGGCGGTGCTGATTGCGCGCCACCGGCAGGAAGGATTGATCCTTGCCCAGGGTGACCACGTACATCAGCGGTGTCTTCTCCCTGCGCAGCTCGTCGAGCTTGGCGAAGTGCGCCTGGCCATTGGCATCGGTGTAACCGCTGGCGACCGGCAGGCCGTTGCGACCGATGATCTGCACCTCGGCACCGGCTACCGCGCCGCCCTCGGACAACGACTGCACGAACAGGTCGTGGCTGCCGTCGCTGCTGCGCTTGGCGATGATGCCGAGGTCGGTGACCACGATAAAACGCAGGTCGGTGGGCGAGTTGTCGCTGGAGTAGTAGTCGAAGGTGTCGTCGTTGCGCGCCTCGGGCGTACTCAGCTTGACCACGAAAATGCCGCGGCGACCGCCTTCGGCGTTCAGGTAGGGTGCCAGGTCGACATGGTCGTAATGGGTTTTCGACGGATCTGTGGCGTCGATCGGCAACTCGATGTTCATGCGCTCGACCAGGCGATCGAAATAGCCGTTGGAAAAGGCCGGGCGGGCGAAACTGCCATGGTTCTGATCGACCAGATGATGCAACTGGTTGGGCAGCAGGCGGGCGATTTCCACATGGGCGCCGCTTACGCCGCGGGCGAGCAGGCCGAGTTGCTGCTCGCCATTGAGGCTGAGCAGGGCGCCGTCGGAAAGGAAGCTGAGGGCGCGCGGATATTGCGGCATCTGCAACACGCTGCGGGTCGGGTCTTTCGCCAGGTAGCCGCCCACCGCCTCGACCTGCGCCGCTACGCGCACATAGATGTAGCGATTGGGCTGCGCCTTGAACTTGAATGCATGCAGGCTGTTGAGCGGAGCGACGCTGGGGATATGAGTCAGCGGCAGGCGCTCGGCGCTGGCCAGCAGTTTTTCATCGACCGACTCCTCGCTCCAGTATTCGCCACCACTAGCGTTGTGTTGCGGCAGCAGCCAGGCCTGCACCTTGCCCTTGATCGCATCATCGTCGACTGCGCTGGAGCTGTTGAACATCAGCACCGGCTCGGGTTCGCCGCGGTCGTTGTCGACGAACTGGATCGTGCTGCCGCTGAAGGTCAGGCGATAGCGCCCCGGCACCGTGGCCGAGGTGTGCAGCTGCTGGGTCGTGGCGTTGCCGCCGTTACGTGCCTTGACGCCTTTGTCCACAGCCAGACTGACGGTGCTGCTTTCCAACGGTGTGGCCAGGGGGGCGGAATGCACATAGGCCGTCAGTTTGTCCTTGCTAAAGCTGATTTCCGGAGCGGTCGAGCTGTCCTTGTCGCGGTATTCCAGGCCGGAATCCAGGCTTACGCTTACACGTTGATGGAAGCTGTCCTCATCGACCGGGTGGGAGAAGGTGAAAGTGGCGACCAGTTTTTTCAGGCTCGGGACCACCGGGTCCTGATACAACTCGCGCCTGGCCAGGTCGGCACTGAAGGCTTTGCTGTGGAATTCGAAGTCGTATTGCTTGAGCAGCACGCCATCGGCGAGCAACTGCTCTTTATCCATGGTCACGCGATAGGTCTGGTCGATTGGCCAATCGTTGGCTGGGGTGAATACCAGGCGTCGATCGCTCGCCCAGTGCCAATTGCCCTGAAGTTCGGGCTCGATGGCGATGCCGCGCTCGACCTTCTGTTCGATGGCCTCTAGCGGCGCGGCGGATTCAGAAAAATTGATGCGCAGCGTATCGACGCTGATCGGCGAACTCTTATACCCGGTCAGTTCCGGCGCATGCACCGAGTAGACCACCATATGTGGTACCGGCAGGTTCTTGTACCAATGCCAGGCGTAGGCGCCGATAGCGCCGAGCAGTGCAAGGCCGGCCAGGGTCGCGGCGGTCTGCTTGGGGCGCGCGCGCAACCAGCGGCCGCCAGCACACAGGCCTTTCCAAAGTTTGCGCAACCAGAAGGGCGGTTGCCACTGACCGAACAGGGCAGTCAGTAGCCAGCGAACCAGGCCGTAAAGGGCCAGAAACAAGAAGGAACAGACAGCAATAACACGGCGGTTGAACGCCTGGAGCGAAGCGAACATAAGCATCCCTGCAAAAAGTGCCGACACTCGGCGAATAAGGCTGCGCAATTATGCCCAACCGGCTATCCCGCCGGTTGGGGTTTTTCTGTCGTTAATACAGGTTGAGCGTCAGATCACGCACTGTGATCGCCTCTACGTGCGGTGCTTATGCCAGGAACGTCCAGCGATGACGATCAGGGTCACCGCGGTCAGCGGTAGCGCGTAGCCGATCAACGCATCGCCGAATACTTCGGCGAACGGCCTGCCGGTGGAGGAGAGCACCAGGTAGGCGGTGTACGCCAGATAGTAGGCGAGGAACAGCAGGCCCTCCCAGCGGTTGATCCGGTAGCCGGTAAAGAAGATCGGCAGGCAGGCCAGGGCGACTGCGATCATCACCGGAAAGTCGAAGGCCAGGGCGTTGGCCGCCACCGGGATGGCGCTTGGCGATACCAGCGAGGCCAGGCCCAGTACGCAGAGCAGGTTGAAGATGTTGCTGCCGACGATATTGCCCACGGCGATATCGCGCTCGCCCTTGATGGCGGCCATGATCGAGGTGGCTAGTTCCGGGAGCGAGGTGCCGATGGCGACCACGGTCAGGCCGATCACCAACTCCGACAGGCCAAGGGCGCGCGCCAGGCCGACCGCGCCTTCGACGAGAAAGTTGGAACCGGCTACCAGCAGCACCAGGCCGGCGACCAGCAAGCCAAAGTTGATCGCCGTGGCATGGGGTTTCGGTGTCTCGTCGAGGCCGAATTCCTTGGCGAATTCGTCGTCCGCTGGTGCAGTTTTGTCCTTGCGGCTACTGACGATCAGAAACGCGGTGTAACTAAGGACGCCAGCGAACAGCAGGGCGCCGTCGAGCCGGCTGAGGCTGCCATCCCAGGCGAGGGCGTAAACCACCAGGCTGGCGCCGATCATGATCGGCACGTCCAGGCGGATCAGTTGGCGCGAGACGATCAGCGGTGCGACCAGGGCGGTCATGCCGAGAATCAGCAGCACGTTGGCGATATTGCTGCCGATCACGTTACCGATCGCCAGGTCGCCGCTGTTGTTATAGGCGGCCTGTACACTGACCGCGGTTTCCGGCGCGCTGGTGCCGAAGGCCACCACGGTCAGGCCGATGATCAGCGGTGGGATACCGAATTGCGCGGCCAATTTTGCGGCGCCGCGCACCAGCACTTCGGCACCGGCCACCAGAAGCACCAGGCCGGCGATCAGATAGACAAGGATCATCAGGGTCATTGCGAAAGGCTCCCAAAAAAATGCGGCTAGTTTAATCGTCGGCGTGCACTACGCCAGAAGATGAACCGGTTCTTTGTAAGCGACTGTGTTCACTCGGCCAGTTGCAGCACGCGCACCGGCGCCACGCCATCGCGCAGCATGTCCAGTTGCTTGGCGGCCCGGTGCGAAAGGTCGATGATCCGGCCTTTGGCATAAGGACCGCGATCGTTGATGCGCACCACCACGCTCTTGTCGTTACGCAAGTTGGTGACCTGAACCCGGCTGCCGAACGGCAGGCTGCGGTGCGCGGCGGTCAGGGCGTGCTGGTCGAAGCGTTCGCCGCTGGCGGTCTTTCTGCCGTGATGACGGGCGCCATAGTAGGACGCCTGGCCCTCGGCGCGATAACCCTGCGGATCGACCCGGCCCTGGCTGGCGCAACCGGCGAGCAGGGTCGATAGGGCAGCCAGGACCAGGCCATGGCGGAGTGACCTGAATGTCCGTAGCCCGGATGCGATCCGGGGGGACGCTTGTTCCCGGATTGCATCCGGGCTACGGGTAGGCATCGTGGATCCTCCTGATAGACGAACGCCGGGCAAGCCCGGCGTCGATTGGTGCCATACGAAGGCTCAGCCTTCGAGTTTTTTCTTCAGCAGTTCGTTCACCTGGCCGGGGTTAGCCTTGCCTTTCGAGGCTTTCATCGCCTGGCCGACAAAGAAGCCGAACATCTTGCCGCGTTTGGCTTCGTCGCTGGCGCGGTACTGTTCGACTTGTTCGGCGTTGGCCGCCAGCACTTCGTCGAGCATGGCTTCGATGGCGCCGGAATCGGTGACCTGCTTGAGGCCCTTCTTCTCGATCACTTCATCGGCGCTCGCACCTTCGCCGGCCGCCAGGGCCTCGAAGACCATCTTGGCGATCTTGCCGCTGATGGTGTTGTCCTTGATACGCAGGATCATCCCGCCCAGCTGCTCGGCGGAGACCGGCGACTGCTCGATTTCCAGGTTGTCCTTATTGAGCAGACTGGACAGTTCGCCCATCACCCAGTTGGCCGCCAACTTGGCGTCGCCGCACACGCTGTTGACCGCCTCGAAGTAGTCGGCCAGTTCGCGGCTGGCGGCCAGTACAGTGGCGTCGTAGGCGGACAGGCCGAACTGGCTTTCGAAGCGCTCGCGCTTTTGCACCGGCAATTCCGGCAGGCTGGCGCGGATCTCGTCGAGGAAGCTCTGCTCGATCACCACCGGCAACAGATCCGGGCAGGGGAAGTAGCGGTAGTCGTTGGCTTCTTCCTTGCTGCGCATGGAGCGGGTCTGGTCCTTGTTCGGGTCGTACAGGCGGGTTTCCTGCACCACCTTGCCGCCGTCCTCGATCAGCTCGATCTGCCGTTGCACTTCATGGTTGATCGCCTTCTCGATAAAACGGAAGGAGTTGACGTTCTTGATCTCGGCGCGGGTGCCGAATTCGGCCTGGCCCTTCGGCCGTACCGAGACGTTGCAGTCGCAGCGCAGCGAGCCTTCGGCCATGTTGCCGTCGCAGATGCCCAGATAGCGCACCAGGGCGTGGATGGCTTTGACGTAGGCGACCGCTTCCTTGGCCGAGCGGATATCCGGCTCGGAAACGATTTCCAGCAGCGGCGTGCCGGCGCGGTTGAGGTCGATGCCGCTCATGCCGTGGAAGTCTTCGTGCAGGCTTTTGCCGGCGTCTTCTTCCAAGTGCGCGCGGGTGATGCCGATGCGCTTCTGGGTGCCGTCTTCCAGGGTGATGTCGAGGAAGCCCTTGCCGACGATGGGGTGGTCCATCTGGCTGGTTTGGTAGCCCTTGGGCAGGTCCGGGTAGAAGTAGTTCTTACGGGCGAAGACGTTCTGCGGCGCGATATGCGCATCGATCGCCAGGCCGAATTTGCAGGCCATGCGTACAGCCTCGGCGTTGAGCACCGGCAGGGTGCCGGGCATGCCGAGGTCGATCAGGCTGGCCTGAGTGTTGGGTTCGGCGCCAAAGGCGATGGCGCTGGCGGAAAAAATTTTCGATTGGGTGCTGAGCTGTGCGTGGATTTCCAGCCCGATCACGGTTTCCCATTGCATGTGAGTCGTCCTCAAAATCCGGCTGGCGCGCGAGTGTGCCAATCAGTGATCTGTTGATATTGATGCGCCACGTTGAGCAGGCGACCTTCCTGGAAATACGGGGCGAGCAGTTGCACGCCCACCGGCAAGCCGTCGACGAAGCCGGCCGGCATCGACAGGCCGGGAATCCCGGCGAGGTTGGCGGTGATGGTGTAGATGTCTTCCAGGTAGGCGGCGACCGGGTCGTGGTTCTTTTCGCCGAGCTTCCAGGCCAGGTTCGGCGTGGTTGGGCCGAGAATCAGGTCGACGTCGTTGAAGGCCGCGACGAAGTCGTTCTTGATCAGCCGGCGAACCTTCTGCGCCTTCAGGTAATAGGCGTCGTAGTAGCCGGCGGACAGCGCGTAGGTGCCAACCATGATGCGGCGCTTCACTTCCGCGCCGAAACCCTCACCGCGCGAGCGCTTGTACAGGTCTTCGAGGTTGACCGGGTTTTCGCAGCGGTAGCCGAAGCGCACGCCGTCGAAGCGCGACAGGTTGGAGCTGGCCTCGGCCGGTGCGATCACGTAATAAGCCGGAATCGCATGCTGCATATTCGGCAGGCTGATCTCCTTGATGGTCGCGCCGAGCTTTTTCAGCTCCTCAACCGCCGCCATCACTGTATCGGCGATACGGCTGTCGAGGCCGCTGCCGAAGTATTCCTTGGGCAGGCCGATGCGCAGGCCGCTCAGCGGCTGGCTCAGGGCGGCCAGGTAGTCGTCCACCGGCTGGTCGACGCTGGTGGAGTCCTTGGGGTCGAAGCCGGCCATGGCTTGCAGCATCAGGGCGCAGTCTTCCGCGGTGCGCGCCAGGGGGCCGCCCTGATCGAGGCTGGATGCGTAGGCGATCATGCCCCAGCGCGAAACGCGGCCGTAGGTCGGCTTGATCCCGGTGAGGTTGGTCAGCGCCGCCGGCTGGCGGATCGAACCGCCGGTGTCGGTGCCGGTGGCGGCCGGCAGCAGGCCCGCGGCCACGGCCGCGGCGGAACCACCGCTCGAGCCGCCGGGCACGCGTTCCAGGTTCCAGGGGTTTTTCACCGGGCCGTAGTGGCTGGATTCGTTGGCCGAGCCCATGGCGAACTCGTCCATGTTCAGCTTGCCCAGGGTCACGCTGCCGGCGGTGGCGAGTTTCTCGACCACGGTGGCGTCGTAGGGCGCCTTAAAGCCGGTGAGGATCTTCGAGCCGCAGCTGGTCAGCACATCTTTAGTGCAGAACAGATCCTTGTGGCCGATCGGCGCGCCGAGCAGGGCGCCGTTCTCGCCGGCGGCGCGGCGGGCGTCGGCAGCAGCGGCCTGGCTCAGGGCAAGATCTTCGGTGACGCTGATAAAGCTGTTGAGCTGCGGGTCGAGTCGTTCGATGCGCGCCAGCAGTTCGCGGGTCAGCTCCACCGCGGAGAATTGTTTGGCGCTCAGGGCGCGGGCGATTTCAGCCAGGGTCAGTCGATGCATTACTCAATCACCTTGGGAACCAGATACAGGCCGCTTTCCACGGCCGGGGCGATGGCTTGGTAGGCGTCGCGATGATTTTCTTCGGTCACCACGTCGGCGCGCAGGCGCTGGGTCGCCTCCAGGGGGTGGGCCAGGGGTTCGATGCCGTCGGTGTCGACCGCCTGCATCTGATCGACCAGGCCGAGAATGCTGTTGAGTGCTTCGGTGGTGCGCGGAATATCGTCGTCGTTCACACCCAGTCGGGCCAGATGGGCGATTTTCTCCACGTCGGAGCGTTCAAGCGCCATTGGGGTTCTCCAAGTTAGAGGGCTGCCAGTGCAAAGAGGGCGGCTCGCCTGCATCGGGGAGCAGGGAACGTATGCCATGAGCCGGCGGTCGAAGGCCGCGATGATAGGCCCGGGAGTCTGTCGAGGCTAACGCTGTTCTGCTGCTACGAACGGCCAAGCGCGACAGGCTCCCAAATGCCCGCAAAAACCGGCAATCTACCATATTGGCGCCTTGCTCAAAATCCCTGCCGTTGTTAGAGTTTGCCGCACTTTTTATCTGCGCGTTACCCGCGTGTTGCCTTTACCTACGCGTTGTCTAGGGTCCCTTCCCCATGTTCAAAAAACTGCGTGGCATGTTTTCCAGCGATCTTTCGATTGACCTGGGCACCGCCAATACCCTGATTTATGTACGCGACCGCGGCATTGTGCTGAACGAGCCCTCCGTAGTGGCCATCCGCACCCACGGCAACCAGAAGAGCGTCGTCGCCGTCGGCACCGAAGCAAAACGCATGCTTGGCCGTACCCCCGGCAATATCGCGGCGATCCGCCCGATGAAAGATGGCGTCATCGCCGACTTCAGCGTCTGCGAAAAAATGCTCCAGTACTTCATCAACAAAGTTCACGAAAACAGCTTTCTGCAGCCGTCGCCACGCGTGCTGATCTGCGTGCCGTGCAAGTCCACCCAGGTCGAGCGCCGCGCCATCCGCGAGTCGGCCCTCGGCGCCGGCGCCCGTGAAGTGTTCCTGATCGAAGAGCCGATGGCTGCTGCCATCGGTGCCGGCTTGCCGGTCGAAGAAGCTCGCGGTTCGATGGTCGTCGACATCGGCGGCGGCACCACCGAGATCGCCCTGATCTCCCTTAACGGCGTGGTCTACGCCGAATCCGTACGGGTCGGCGGCGACCGTTTCGACGAAGCCATCATCACCTATGTGCGCCGCAACTACGGTTCGCTGATCGGCGAATCCACCGCCGAGCGGATCAAGCAGGAAATCGGCACCGCCTATGCCGGCGGCGAAGTGCGCGAAGTCGATGTACGCGGTCGTAACCT
Organism: uncultured Pseudomonas sp.; assembly: GCA_966210885.1. GTDB lineage: Bacteria > Pseudomonadota > Gammaproteobacteria > Pseudomonadales > Pseudomonadaceae > Aquipseudomonas. Next base: position 121,855 of record CBIHLQ010000005.1, on the reverse strand, counting down.
GGCCGAAGGCGTACCGCGCAGCTTCACTCTCAATTCCAACGAAGTGCTCGAAGCGCTGCAGGAATCCCTGGCGACCATCGTCCAGGCGGTGAAAAGCGCCTTGGAGCAATCGCCGCCCGAGCTGGCGTCCGATATCGCCGAGCGCGGCCTGGTGCTGACCGGCGGCGGCGCGCTGTTGCGCGATCTGGACAAGCTGCTGGCCCAGGAAACCGGCCTGCCGGTGATCGTCGCCGAAGACCCGCTGACCTGCGTTGCCCGCGGCGGCGGCAAGGCGTTGGAAATGATGGATCGCCACACCATGGACTTGCTGTCCTCGGAATAAGCCGCACGCGACAAGCCAGAAGCTGCAAGTTCGGACGACCATTGCCCCGCTTCAGCTTGTCGCTGATAGCTTGAAGCTTGCCGCTGCGAGGAACTCGCCATTAAACCGCTATTTGCCAAAGGTCCTTCGCTCGGTGTGCGTCTGCTGGTGCTCGCCGTGCTCTCGGCTGGGTTGATGGTGGTGGATGCGCGGTTTGCCGTGCTGCAACCGCTGCGGAGCCAGTTGGGTTTGGTCGTCGAACCCATCTATTGGCTCGGGCGGCTGCCGGTGACGCTGTGGGAGAGTGCGACCGAGGAGTTGAGTTCGCGCAGCGAGCTGACTGCCGAGAACGAGAAACTCAAAGCTGAACAACTGATGATGCAGCGCCGCTTGCAGAAGCTCGCCGCGCTGACCGAGCAGAACGTGCGCCTGCGCGAGTTGCTCAACTCCGCCGCGCTGGTCGACGACGAGGTGCTGGCCACCGAGCTGATCGGCATCGACCCCAACCCGTTCACCCACCGCATTCTGATCGACAAGGGCAGCAAGGACGGTGTGCTGCTCGGCCAGCCGGTGCTGGATGCGCGCGGCCTGATGGGCCAGGTGGTGGAAGTGATGCCCTATACCTCGCGGGTTTTGCTGCTGACCGACACTACCCACAGCATTCCGGTGCAGGTCAACCGCAATGGCCTGCGCGCCATCGCCAGCGGCACCGGCAATCCGGAGCGCTTGGAGTTGCGCCATGTGGCCGACACCGCGGATATCAAGGAAGGCGATCTGCTGGTCAGCTCGGGGTTGGGTCAACGCTTTCCGTCGGGCTACCCGGTGGCCACGGTCACCGAGGTGGTCCACGATTCCGGCCAGCCATTCGCCATCGTCCGCGCGATGCCGACCGCCAACCTCAACCGCACCCGCTATATGCTGCTGGTGTTCACCGACCCGCGCAGCCCGGAACAGCGCGCCACCGACTCGGCGCATGCCCAGGAAGAGGCCGACCGCCAAGCGCTGGAGCAAGCGCAGCAAGCAGTTGATGCCCCGCCGGCGAATCCGGCCGATAGCCAGGAGGACGGGCAATGATCGCCGTACGTGCGCGTAACGTCTGGGTGATCTGGGTGAGCCTGGCCGTGGCGCTGTTGTTCAGCGTGGCGAGCATGCCGCGGTTCATGGAGATTGGCCGGCCGTTGTGGTTGGCGCTGTTCCTGACGTACTGGGTATTGGCCCTGCCACACCGGGTCGGCATGGCGACCGCCTGGTGTGTGGGCTTGCTCGCCGATGTGCTGAACGGCTCGTTGCTCGGGCAGAACGCGCTGATCCTGACCTTGATCACCTTTCTGGTGATGACCCTGCACCAACGCCTGCGCATGTTCCCCATGTGGCAGCAGAGCACCGTATTGCTGGTCGTGTTCGGCCTGGCCCAGTTGGTCCAGTTGTGGCTGAACGCGCTGACCGGTAGCCGTCCACCGACCTTGGCGTTTATCCTGCCGGCATTGGTCAGTGCGCTGTTGTGGCCATGGGTCTGCGTGATCCTGCGCGGCGTGCATCAGCGCATGAGCGTTAATTAATCGAGCGATAGCTCGGGCCGTTGAACCATTGCGCTCAACCGTCCGGCAAGGGCTGCCCTCGCCACCGTCCGAATTGGGAGAGGTCTGCATGGCCACGCTTTACCTGGCTTCCGGTTCACCGCGGCGCCGCGAACTCTTGACCCAGATTGCGGTGCCCTTCACGACGCTAACCGCCCCCATCGATGAAAATCTATTGCCAGACGAGGCGCCGCACGCCTATGTAGAGCGTCTGGCCCGCGAGAAAGCGCAGGCCGGCCTGGTCTTGCTGGACGACCGGGCGAACGCCGTGGTGCTCGGTGCCGATACCGCCGTGGTGCTCGATGGACGGATTCTCGGTAAACCCGCCGATCGCGACGAAGCTGTGGCCACGCTGAGCGCCTTGTCTGGCCGCGAGCATCAGGTGTTGACGGCGGTGGCATTGGCCTCGCCGGGTCAGGTGCGCACCCGGGTGGTCGCCAGCCAGGTGCGCTTTCGCCGCCTGACGCCCGCGGAGATCGAGGCCTACTGGGCCACGGGCGAACCGCGGGACAAAGCCGGTAGTTATGCTATTCAAGGACTGGCGGCGGTGTTCGTCAGTCAATTACAGGGCAGCTATTCGGCCGTGGTGGGACTGCCGCTGTGCGAAACCGCCGAACTGCTCGCAGAATTCGCTATTCCGTGCTGGCAATTGCCAGTCCACAGTTAAGAGGTTGTCGGCCGCGGGTGAATGGATGCTATCGCTGATCGCTTCAGCTACCCGGCTTGCAGCTTCATCTCCGAAGAGATGGACGTATGAGTGAAGAAATTCTGATCAATATCACGCCGATGGAATCGCGCGTGGCAGTGGTGGAAAACGGCGTTTTGCAGGAAGTGCATGTCGAGCGCACGCAGAAACGCGGCATCGCCGGCAACATCTATAAAGGCAAGGTGGTGCGGGTGCTGCCGGGGATGCAGGCGGCGTTCGTCGACATCGGCCTGGAGCGCGCGGCCTTTATTCATGCCTCGGAAATCTCCACTCGCGAAGGCAGCGCGGTGGAAAGCATCAGCGCCCTGGTGCACGAGGGTCAGGCCCTGGTGGTGCAGGTCACCAAGGACCCGATCGGCAGCAAAGGTGCGCGTCTGACCACGCAGCTGTCGATTCCCTCGCGTTACCTGGTGTACATGCCGCGCAGCAGCCATGTCGGCATTTCCCTGAAGATCGAAGACGAAGCCGAGCGCGAGCGCCTCAAGCAGGTGGTGGCCGATTGCGTCGCCGCCGAGGGTATCGAAGAGAGCGGCGGTTTTATCCTGCGCACCGCCGCCGATGGCGCCGGCGCCGACGAAATTCTCGTGGATATCCGCTACCTGCGGCGCTTGTGGGACCAGATCGCCGCGCAGATCAAGACCGCGCCGGCGCCATCGGTGATCTACGAGGACCTCAGCCTGGCCCTGCGCACCCTGCGCGATCTGGTCAGCGCGCGCACCGAGAAGATCCGCGTCGATTCGCGGGAGACTTATCAGAAAATCGCCCAATTCATCGCCGAGCTGATGCCGGAAATCGCCGACCGCCTGGAACACTATCCCGGCGAGCGGCCGATCTTCGATCTGCATGGTGTCGAGGATGAGATCCAGAAGGCCCTGGAGCGCAAGGTACCGCTCAAGTCCGGCGGTTACCTGGTGGTCGACCCGGCCGAGGCGATGACCACCATCGACGTCAACACCGGCGCCTTCGTCGGTCACCGCACGCTCGAAGAGACGATCTTCAAAACCAACCTGGAAGCGGCCACCGCCATCGGCCGGCAACTGCGCCTGCGCAATATCGGCGGCATCATCATCATCGATTTCATCGACATGGAAGACCAGGAGCATCAGCGCCAGGTATTGCGCACCCTGGAAAAACAACTCGAGCGCGACCACGCCAAGACCAACATCATCGGCATCACCGAGCTCGGCCTGGTGCAGATGACCCGCAAGCGCACCCGCGAGAGCCTCGAGCAGATATTGTGCGAGCCCTGCAGCTGCTGCCAGGGGCGCGGCAAGATGAAAACCGCGGAAACCACCTGCTACGAAATCTTCCGTGAAATCCTCCGCGAGGCCCGCGCCTATCAGGCCGAAGGCTATCGCGTACTGGCCAACCAGAAAGTGGTCGACCGTCTGCTCGACGAGGAGTCGGGCAACGTCGCCGATCTGGAAGCCTTTATCGGACGCACCATCAAGTTCCAGGTCGAGACCATGTACTCCCAGGAACAGTACGATGTGGTCCTGCTATGAGGCGCCCAGGTACGGGCAAAGGTTGAACTGAATGGAAGCTCTGGCGCGTTTTTTCGTCGCATCGCTGCGTTGGGCCCTGGGCCTGTGCGCCCTCGGTCTGGTGCTCTCGGCGTTGTACGTCAGCCTCGGCCGCGAGCTGGTGCCGTTGGTCGCCGAATACCGCCTGGAGGCCGAAGATAAAGCCAGCGCGGCGCTCGGGCAGCCGGTGTCCATCGGTGGCCTGGAAGGGCGCTGGAGCGCTTTCTCGCCATTGCTGATCGTCCACGATATACAACTCGGCGAAGGCGCTGGCGCCGTGCACCTCGACCAGGTGCGCGTAGTGCCCGATGTGCTTGCCAGCCTGATGGCGCGCCAACTGCGGGTCGCCCGACTGGAGCTGGAAGGTCTGCACCTGAGCCTATGGCAGAACGAGCAGGGCGTCTGGGCGCTCAAGGGCTTGCCCCAGCGCGACAACGCCGCGGCGCCGGATATCGCGCGGGTGCTGCAGCAATCCCAGGCGATCAAGCGGCTGTCGTTGCTCAACAGCCAGGTCACCCTGCAGGCTCGCGAGCAGCCGGCGCTGACGCTTTCCTATGTCAACCTGACGCTGCGCAACGGCGCCTCGCGCCAACGTCTCGACGGCCGTCTGCTGCTGCCGGATGGCCAGCCGCTGGCGCTGCAAGTGCGCACCCGTATGCAGCCCGAGCGTTGGCGCGAGGCGCAGGCCGAGCTGTATCTGAGCCTGCCGCAAAGCGATTGGGCGCGCTGGTTGCCGGCTGAGCTGAGCCGCGAGTGGCGGCTCGAGCGCCTGCAAGGCGGCGGGGAGTTGTGGCTCGATTGGGCCGATGGCGCGATGCAGCGCGCGGTCAGCCGCTTGCATGTGCCGAAACTGGCAGGGGCCTATGGCGAACGGGCCGCGACGCAACTGGAGGATGTCAGCCTCAGCGCCTATTTCAAAAGAACCAAACAAGGTTTCGAGCTGCTGCTCGACGACCTGGCATTCAGCCAGGGCGAGGCGCGTTGGGGGCAGGCGCAACTGGGCCTCAGCCATTATCAGGAGACCGCCGAGCGCGAAGGACAATGGTCGTTGAGCGCCGATCGCCTCGACCTGGCGCCGCTGCTGCCCTTGATCGACGCTTTGGCGCCGTTGCCGGAGCAGGCCGCGACCGTGCTGCGCAGCCTGCAACCCCATGGCGCTTTGAGCAATCTGCAACTGGACTATTGGCCGCAACGCGAAGGACCCACCCGCCTGCAGTTCGCCAGCAACCTCGAAAACATTGGTTTCTCCGCCTATCTGGCTTCGCCGGCGGTGGAAAGTGTCAACGGCAGCCTGAGCGGCGACCTGGCCCAGGGTGAGCTGCGTCTGGCCACGGAAAACTTCTCGTTGCACCTCGACACCCTGTTCCCCAAGCCCTGGCTGTACCGCCAGGCCAAGGCGCGGCTGACCTGGGCGCTCGACGACCAGGCATTCACCCTGCGCAGCCCCTATTTGCAGGTGGTCGGCGAGGAGGGCGCGATCGCCGGTGACTTCCTCATCCGTTTGCGGCTCGCTCAGGACGCCGAAGACTATATGGATCTGCGCGTTGGCTTGCGCGACGGCGACGCGCGTTTCACCGAGAAATACCTGCCGACCCGTGCGCCGGGGTTGAGCGGGGAACTGACGGATTGGCTGATCGCGGCGATTCGCGGCGGCAAGGTCAACGAAGGCTATTTCCAGTATCAGGGCTCGCTGAACAAAGGCGCCGAGAACAGCGCGCGCAGCCTGAGCCTGTTCTTCGACGTGGAAGAGGCCGAGCTGGCCTTTCAGCCGGGCTGGCCGAGCCTGCGCGAGGGACGTGGCGAGGTACTGATCGAAGACAGCGGCGTACGTATACGCTTGGCCCAAGGTCGCTTGCTCGACAGCCAGGTCAAGAATGTTCTGGCCGACGTCCCCACGGCACCCGCCGGCCAGGCGCCGCACTTGCAGCTCAAGGGCGAACTGAGCAGCAGCGTTGGCGATGCCTTGAAGATCCTCCAGGAGGCGCCCATCGGCACGGCGGAGCTCTTTGCCGGTTGGCAGGGCGAGGGGCCGCTATCCGGGGCCTTGGACCTCGATATCCCTCTGCGCAAAGGCCTGGCGCCGGCGGTGGTGGTGGATTTCGCCACCGAGGGCGCACGGCTCAAACTGAGCAACCCCGAACTGGAACTCAACCAGTTGCGCGGCGCTTTTCGCTATGACACCGCCAAGGGTTTGAGCGCCCCGGATATTCGCGCCCAGGTGCTCGGTCACGCGGTACGCGGCAAGGCCATCGCTGAAGGCGCCCGTGGCCAGGCGCGCAGCCAGATCGAAGCGCATGGTCAGGTGCCGCTGAACCAACTGACCGCCTGGCTCGGGGTGGCCCGGGCGCTGCCGCTGCAGGGCGTGCTGCCCTATCGCCTGCGTTTGACTATGGACGGTGCCGATAGCCAGTTGCGGGTGGACTCCAACCTCAAGGGGCTGGTCGTCGAACTGCCGGAGCCCTTCGGCAAGCCGGCGGCGGCCGAAGGTTATGCCGATTGGCGGATGACCTTGGCTGGGGCCGAGCGCCGGTACTGGTTGGATTACGGCGACCTGGCCAGCCTGTCGTTCGCCGCGCCCGTGGGCAAACTCGCTGAAGGTCGCGGCGAACTGCGCTTGGCCGATGGTCCGGCTACCTTGCCGTCAGCGCCCGGGGTAAGGCTGCGCGGGCGCCTGGCCGAGTTGGATTGGGGCGCCTGGCAGACCGCGCTCAAACCCTACGCCAGTGTGCCGCGCGACGATGCGGAGCAACTGTTCAAGGATGCGCGCCTGGAGATAGGGCGTTTCAACGGTTTCGGCGTCAGCCTCGACAACCTATCGGCACGCCTGGAGCGTGCTGCGGCCGTCTGGGCCTTGAGTCTGGACAGCCGGGTGCTCAAGGGCCGGATCGACTTACCGGATGAGGCGACCGCGCCCATCGCGGTCGACCTCGATTACCTGCGTTTCCCCGCGGCGGAGCTGAAAGTGACGCCGGCGCCCGATCAGGTCGTGGAAGAAAAACCCGACCCATTGCGCGATGTCGACCCGCGACAGATACCCGCCTTGGATATACGTATCGCCGAGGTTACCCAGGGCGCCGAGGTGCTGGGCGCCTGGTCGTTGCGGGCCAGGCCGGATGCCGAGGGGGTGCGCTTCAGCGATTTGGATCTCAACCTGAAAGGGCTACAACTGACCGGCAACGGCGGTTGGCAGGGGGCACCGGGAGCCACCACGAGTTGGTATCAGGGGCGCCTGCAGGGTAAGGATCTGGCCGATGTACTGTTGGCCTGGAACTACGCGCCGACCGCCAGTAGCGAAAGCTTTCGCCTGGATATTGACGGTCGCTGGCCTGGCTCGCCGGCCTGGGCCAGCATGAAGCGCTTCAGCGGCAGCATGGATGCGGCGATGCGCAACGGGCAATTCTCCGAAGTGCAGGGGCCGGCCTCGGCGTTGCGCGTATTCGGCCTGCTCAACTTTAATTCGATCGGTCGCCGCCTGCGGCTGGACTTCTCCGATCTGCTCGGTAAAGGCTTGAGCTATGACCGGGTCAAAGGTCTGCTGGTCGCAGAAAGCGGCGTATTCACGACCCAGGAGCCGATCACCCTGACCGGCCCGTCGAGCAACCTCGAACTCAACGGCACCCTCGATATGGCCGACCAGATGATCGATGCCAAGCTTCTGGTGACTTTGCCGGTGACCAACAACCTGCCGTTGGCCGCCTTGATCGTCGGGGCGCCGGCGATCGGCGGTGCGCTGTTCATCGCCGATAAACTGCTCGGCGATCGCGTGGCGCGTTTCGCCAGTGTGCAATACGACGTCGAGGGGGCATTGTTGGATCCGCAGATCAGTTTCGATAAACCCTTCGAAAAACCCAAGTAGGTTATGGGGCCGGGGACGGCGCTATTATCCTAGCCCGCGTCGTTATCGACCTTTCGTCAATGGGATGCCATGAACGTAGCCGTGATTCAAATGGTCAGTCAGGACGATGTGCTGGCCAATTTACGCCAAGCCGCAGCGCTGCTGGAGCAGGCCGCCGCCGGTGGCGCCCGGCTGGCGGTGCTGCCGGAAAACTTCGCCGCCATGGGCCGCCGCGATCTGGCCGAGCTGGGGCGTCGCGAAGCCTTGGGCGAAGGGCCGATTCTGCCGTGGCTGAAACAGACCGCCCGCGATTTCGGTTTATGGATAGTTGCCGGTACCTTGCCGCTACCGCCGCAAGGACGGCCCGAGGCCAAAGCCCATGCCTGCAGTCTGCTGATCGATGCTCAGGGGCAGCAGGCGGCGCGCTACGACAAGCTGCACCTGTTCGATGTGGATGTCGCCGACAGTCACGGTCGTTACCGCGAGTCCGACGACTTCGCCCACGGCGAACGACTGGTGGTGGCCGACACGCCGTTGGGTCGTTTGGGTTTGACTGTGTGCTATGACCTGCGTTTTCCTGAACTCTATGGCGCTTTGCGCGAGGCCGGCGCCGAGTTGATCAGCATTCCGGCGGCCTTCACCGCGGTAACCGGCGCCGCGCACTGGCAGGTGCTGACCCGCGCGCGGGCCATCGAAACCCAGTGCTATGTCCTCGCCGCGGGCCAGGGCGGTAGCCATCCAGGTGGGCGCGAGACGTTCGGCCATTCGGCGATCATCGACCCCTGGGGGCGGGTGCTGGCTGAGCAGGCGCAAGGCGAAGGCTGTCTGCAGGCCGTGCGCGACCCGCTGGAGCAAGCCGCTATTCGCCAACGCATGCCGGTGGCGCAGCACAAACGATTTTTCGCAGCAGCCGAGCCGCGGCTGCCCGATATAGAACTCAAATAAACGGGATAAAGCAGCCATGAGCGAGATGTTGTTGTCGGTTAGCGAGCACCTGCTGGGCCCCGGTGGCTTGAGTATCGAGCAACTGCCCGGCGTGCTGGGTGATTTGGCCGGCCCGGGTATCGACGCCGCCGATCTGTATTTTCAAAGCCAGGTTTCTGAAACCTGGGTGCTTGAGGACGGTATCGTCAAGGAGGGCAGCTTCCACCTCGATCAGGGTGTTGGCGTGCGCGCCCAGTCCGGCGAGAAAACCGGTTTCGCCTACAGCAATGCGATCACCGCCGACGCGCTGGCGCAGGCCGCGCAGGCCGCGCGCTCGATTGCCCGCGCCGGACAGAACGGCCGGGTGCAAGCCTTCAGTAGCCCAGCAGTGACGGCGCTGTACGGGCGCGACAACCCCTTGGATGTGATCGGGCGGGCGGAAAAGGTCGAATTGCTGAAGCAGGTCGACCAGGCCACCCGCGCCCTCGATCCACGGATCAAGCAGGTGACCGTGAGCCTTGCCGGGGTTTGGGACCGGGTCATGGTCGCCGCCGTCGATGGCAGCCTGGCCGCGGATATCAGACCGCTGGTACGTTTCAACGTCAGCGTCATCGTCGAGCAGAACGGCCGGCGCGAGCGTGGCGGCCAGGGCGGCGGCGGGCGTACCGACTACCGCTATTTCATGCGGGAAGACCGCGCCATGGGTTATGCCCGCGAGGCCTTACGTCAGGCCCTGGTCAATCTCGAGGCGATACCCGCCCCGGCCGGCAGCATGCCGGTGGTGATGGGCGCCGGCTGGTCCGGCGTGCTGCTACACGAGGCAGTCGGCCACGGCCTGGAAGGCGATTTCAACCGCAAAGGCAGCTCGGCCTACAGCGGACGCATGGGCGAGAAGGTCGCGTCCAGCCTGTGCACCATCGTCGACGACGGCACCCTGGCCGAGCGCCGCGGTTCCCTGAGCATCGACGATGAAGGCACGCCGACTCAATGCACCACGCTGATCGAGAACGGCGTGCTCAAGGGCTATATGCAGGACAAGCTGAATGCCCGTCTGATGGGCGTGGCCTGCACCGGCAACGGCCGTCGCGAGTCCTATGCGCACCTGCCGATGCCGCGCATGACCAACACCTACATGCTGGCCGGGGAAAGCGACCCGGAAGAAATCATCCGCTCGGTGAAGAAGGGCATCTATTGCGCCAACCTGGGCGGCGGCCAGGTGGATATCACCAGCGGCAAGTTCGTCTTCTCCACCAGCGAGGCTTACCTGATCGAAGACGGCAAGATCACCGCGCCGGTCAAGGGCGCGACCCTGATCGGCAACGGTCCGGAGGCGATGAGCAAGGTGTCGATGGTCGGCAACGACCTGGCCCTGGACAGCGGCGTCGGCACTTGCGGCAAGGACGGTCAGTCGGTGCCGGTGGGCGTCGGCCAGCCGACGCTGAAGATCGATTCTATTACCGTGGGGGGGACGGGCGCCTGACGGCAGTTACAAGCTTCAAGCTGCAAGGGAAAAGCCGCCTTGCTCTTGCTGGCGGCTTGAAGCTTGCTGTTTGTCGCCGCTTTAACGCAGTCCGCGCTGGGTTTCGTCGAGTTCGCGGATGTATTTGAAGATTTTGCGTGAGGCCGCCGGCGCCTTGTTCTGCGCCAGTTCGTGCTGGGCCTGGCGAATCAATTGACGCAGGTGCTGCCGGTCGGCGTCGGGATAGTCGCCGACAAAGGCTTCCAGGGTCTCGTCGGTGCCATTGATCAGCCGGTCGCGCCAGCGCTCCAGATTGTGGAAGCGCTCGTTGTACTGACGGGTGGAGGCGTCGAGTTGATCGAGCAGGGTGAGGATGGCGTCGGTGTCCTGGTCGCGCATCAAGCGCCCGATGAACTGGACGTGGCGTTTTTTCGCGGCGTTGGCGGTGTGCTTGGGCGCTTCCGCCAGGGCGCGACGCAGTTCGTCGGTCAGCGGCAGCTTGTTCAGCAGGTCGGGTTTCAAGGTGGTCAGGCGCTGACCCAGTTCTTGCAGGGCGTGCAGCTCGCGTTTGACCTGGGTTTTGCTCTTCTCGCCGGAGAAGTCGTCAAGGTATTCAGACATGAAGGTGGTCCAATGGAAAACGCCGTCATGATAGCAGCAAGTTTCCAATTGCAGCGTTCGGCGCCAGTGCCGTCATCGTGCCGATAATTGTTCAGGAGTTTTTATGAGTGCAGTAGATAGCGTTGGTCCTCAGGCCGTGCCCTTCTTGCAGGCCCAGGTCGAACAGATTATCTCCGAAGCGAAAAAGCAGGGCGCCAGCGCCTGCGAGGTCGCGGTATCGGTCGAGCAGGGCTTGTCCACTTCGGTGCGGCAGGGCGAGGTGGAAACCGTCGAGTTCAATCGCGATCAGGGCTTCGGCATCACCCTGTATGTCGGCCAGCGCAAGGGCTCGGCCAGTACCTCGGCGAGCGGCGATGCGGCGATTCGCGAAACCGTGGCGGCGGCCCTGGCGATTGCCAAGCATGCATCCGAAGACGAGTCCGCCGGGCTCGCCGATGCGGCGCTGATGGCTCGCGACTTGGTCGATCTGGACCTTTACCATGCCTGGTCGATCAGCCCGGAGCAGGCCATCGAACAGGCTCTGCGCTGCGAAGCCGCGGCCTTTGCCGCGGACGAGCGGATTAAGAACGCCGACGGCACCACGCTCAACACGCACCAGGGTTGCCGGGTCTATGGCAACAGTCACGGCTTTATCGGCGGTTACGCCAGCACCCGGCACAGCCTGAGCTGCGTGATGATCGCCGAAGCCGGCGGGCAGATGCAGCGCGACTACTGGTACGACGTCAATCGCCAAGGCGAGTTGTTGGCCGATGCCGCCGGTATTGGTCAGCGCGCCGCCGAGCGTGCGGTCAGTCGCCTCGGCGCGCGCCCGGTGCCAACCTGCGAAGTGCCGGTGCTGTTCTCCGCGGAGTTGGCCACCGGTCTGTTCGGCAGCTTTCTCGCGGCGATATCTGGCGGCAACCTGTACCGCAAGTCGTCCTTCCTCGAAGGCACCCTGGGGCAGCAGTTGTTCCCCGAGTGGTTGAATCTGGACGAGCGGCCGCATATTCCCCGCGCGCTCGGTAGCGCCTCTTTCGATGGCGACGGTCTGGCGACTTATGCCAAATCCTTCGTCGAGCGCGGTGAGTTGTTGTCCTATGTACTCGGCACCTATTCCGGCCGCAAGCTGGGCATGCCCAGCACGGCCAACGCCGGTGGCGTGCACAACCTGTTCGTGAGTCATGGCAGCGAAGATCAGCAAGCGCTGATCAAGCGCATGGGCCGCGGTCTGCTGGTGACCGAGTTGATGGGGCAGGGCCTGAATATGGTCACCGGCGATTATTCGCGCGGAGCCGGCGGCTATTGGGTGGAAAACGGCGAGATCCAGTTCCCGGTGCAGGAAGTGACCATCGCCGGCAACCTGCGCGATATGTTCAAGCAAATAGTCGCGGTAGGCAGCGATCTGGAGCTGCGCAGCAATATCCGCACCGGCTCGGTATTGATCGAGCGGATGACGGTGGCCGGGAGCTAGGGCGTAGGTCGGGTTAGCGGCGTGTGCCGCTGACCTCAGGCTGCTGCTGATTCAAGACGCCGCGTAACCCGACAGGGCATAGCGGCTATTTGTGAGAGATGGTGGGTTGCGCTGCGACAAACGCTTTAGCATGCCCGCCGATCGAGGGGCGCCTACTCGCCTTCGTCGAAGTAGTTGTTGATCAGCTCGATCAATGCACTCAGCGCGTCGTCTTCCCGCTCGCCTTCGGTATGCAAGTAGATGGCCGTGCCTTTGCCAGCGGCCAGCATCATCACGGCCATGATGCTTTTGCCGTCCACCAGGCTTTCCGCGCTGCGGCCGACTTTGACCTGGCAAGGAAACTGTCCGGCCACGCCGACAAACTTGGCGGCTGCGCGTGCGTGCAGGCCCAGTTTGTTGATGATGGTGATTTCGCAGGAGGGCATCGCGGGAATTCCTTAACTCAAGTCGCGGTGGCGAACCTGGACATTCTTCAAAATAGGTTTGAGGGCCTCGCCCAGGCGATTGGCCAGGTACACCGAGCGGTGATGACCGCCGGTGCAGCCGATCGCTACTGTGACATAGGCGCGATTGCTGGCGGCGAAACGAGGTAGCCATTTCGTCAGGTAGGCGAAGATGTCCTGGTACATGTCTTCGACGTCGGCCTGGGCGAAGAGGTAGTCCACCACTGGCTGGTCGAGGCCGGAGTAGTCGCGTAAATCCGGCTTCCAGTAAGGGTTGGGCAGGCAGCGCACATCGAATACCAGGTCGGCATCCACCGGCATGCCGCGCTTGAAACCAAACGACTCGATCAGAAAGGCTGTGCCTGGTTCGGGCTGATTGAGCAAGCGCAGCTTCAGGGTGTCGCGCAATTGATACAGATTGAGGTGGGTCGTATCAATTTTCAGATCGGCCAAATCGATGATAGGGCCGAGCAGCGAACTTTCGTCGGCAATCGCCTCGGCCAGCGAGCGGCTCTCGTTGGTCAGCGGGTGACGTCTACGGGTTTCGGAAAAACGCTTGAGCAGCGTCTCTTCATCGGCGTCCAGGTAGATCACATCGCATTTGATGTGGCGGGCGCGGACCTCATCGAGCAACGCCGGGAAGCGTCTGAGCTGGCTGGGCAGGTTGCGTGCATCTATCGACACCGCGACTTGCGGCAGCAGCGATTCGGTATGCAGCAGGGTGCGCTCGGCAAGCTCTGGCAACAGGCCGGCGGGTAAATTGTCGATGCAATAAAAACCATTGTCCTCGAGCACATCGAGTGCGGTGCTTTTGCCGGAGCCGGAGCGACCGCTGACGATGATCAAACGCATGGTTAGGCTCGATTGAGTTGGCTTTGCGTGTCCACCACCACCTGATACAGGGCCTCGCTGTCCGTCGCCTGGCGCAGACGCTCGCGCACATCGCTGCGGTCGAGCATGCTGGCGATCTGGCGCAGCAGTTCGAGGTGTTCGTCGGTCGCCGCTTCCGGCACCAATAAAACGAACAGCAGATCCACGGGGGCGCCATCGATGGCATCGAAGTCCACCGCTGTATCCAGCCTCAGTACCGCGCTGATGGGAGCGTTACAGCCGGGCAGGCGGCAATGCGGAATCGCAATGCCATTGCCGAATCCGGTCGAGCCGAGTTTCTCGCGGGCTATCAGGCTTTCGAAAATGTCCTGGCTATCCAGGTCGGGCAGATCGTGCGCGACCAGATTGGCGATTTGTTCGAGGACACGTTTTTTACTGCCGCCCGGCACGTTCACCAGGGAACGGCCGGGGGTCAGGATATTTTCAAGTCGGATCATAGGAGGTTGGCGATGTCAGCGGGCCATTGCGCCCTGTTGACGGTCGAGCTGCTTTTCCTTGTGCTTGATGAGTTGTCGGTCGAGTTTGTCGGTCAGTAAGTCGATGGCTGCGTACATGTCGTCATGTTCCGCGTTGGCGACGACTTCGCCGCCGGCAATGTGCAGGGTGGCTTCGATCTTCTGCTTGAGTTTCTCGACCTCCATGGTGACCTGCACATTGGTGATCTTATCGAAGTGGCGCTCCAATCGGCCGAGTTTTTCGTCGATGTAGTCGCGTAGGGCGTCGGTCACATCCAGCTGGTGTCCACTGATGTTGACTTGCATACCGCTTTCTCCTTGTTGCCGTGCATGAGAGACAGACCAACGGGGCCTGCCACCGGAACACTTGGGCGTGGAAGACTCTAACGACCTGAGCCTGGCACTGGCGTAATCGGCGTATTGGCAGTATGGCTGCTTTCGGCGAAATACGGAGCCGGATGTGCGGTGTTATAGATCTTCCATGTCGTGCTGCCTACATCAATCGCTTGCGTTCGCTGGAGGGCGCGATACCGAGGGATTCTCGGTATTTTGCGACGGTGCGGCGAGCTACTTGGATGCCTTGTGCCTCCAGTAAACCAGCGATCTTGCTGTCGCTCAACGGCTTTTTTGCATTTTCCGCGGCAACCAGTTTTTTGATGATCGCGCGGATCGCGGTCGACGAGCATTCGCCGCCTTCCGCGGTGCTGACGTGGCTGGAGAAGAAGTATTTCAGCTCGTAGATGCCACGGGGGGTGTGCATGAATTTCTGCGTGGTGACCCGTGAGATGGTCGATTCGTGCATGCCCACCGCTTCGGCAATGTCATGCAGTACCAGCGGCTTCATCGCCTCGTCGCCGTAGTCGAGAAAGCCGCGTTGATGCTCGACGATCTGCGTGGCGACCTTCATCAAGGTTTCGTTGCGGCTCTGCAGGCTCTTGATGAACCAGCGGGCTTCCTGCAACTGGTTGCGCATGAAGGTATTGTCGACGCTGGAGTCGGCGCGTTTGACGAAGCCTGCGTACTGCGCATTGACCCGCAGGCGCGGCATGGCTTCCTGGTTCAGTTCCACCAGCCAGCGGTCGTTGTGCTTGCGCACGATGACGTCGGGTACCACGTATTCCGGCTCGCTCGATTCGATCTGCGAGCCTGGGCGCGGGTTGAGGCTCTGGATCAATTCGATGACCTGGCGCAACTCGTCTTCCTTGAGCCGCATGCGTCGCATCAACTGGCTGTAATCGCGGCTGCCGAGCAAGTCGAGGTAGTCGCTGGCCAGACGCTGCGCTTCGCTCAACCACGGCGTTTTGGCCGGTAACTGGCGCAGTTGCAGGAGCAGGCACTCGCCCAGATTGCGCGCGGCTATCCCGGCTGGCTCGAACTGCTGGATGCGGTGCAGGACGGCTTCGACCTCGTCCAGTTCGATGTCCAGTTCGGGGTCGAAGGCTTCGAGGACCTCTTCAAGGGTTTCTTCCAGATAACCCTGCTCGTTGATGCAGTCGATCAGGGTGACCGCGATCAACCGGTCCTTGTCGGACATCGGCGCCAGGTTGAGCTGCCAGAGCATATGGCTTTGCAGGCTTTCGCCGCTGGAGGTGCGGGTGGTGAAATCCCAGTCGTCATCGTCGCTGCTGCTCGGCAGGCTGCTGGCGCTGGTCTGATAGATGTCTTCCCAGGCGGTGTCGACCGGTAGTTCGTTGGGAATGCGCTCGCCCCAGTCGCCGTCCTCCAGGTTGTCCACGGTTTGCGTGTTTTCCTGGTAGTTGTTTTCCTGAAAGGGCGTTTCGGCCTGTTGCTCCGTGTTTGCGTTGCTTTCGGCGCCATCGGCCATGGGGTCCGAATTATCGTAATCGTCGCCGTCTTCCTGACGCTCGAGCATTGGGTTCGACTCCAACGCCTCCTGGATTTCCTGTTGCAGATCCAGGGTGGACAGTTGGAGGAGGCGGATGGCCTGTTGCAGCTGCGGGGTCATCGTCAGCTGCTGGCCCATTCTCAGGACTAGCGATGGTTTCATTGCAGACCTTATTTACCGGCGTCTATGTGCAATCCACTACAGGGCGCCGAAACGCCACTAGGAAGCAAATTATATGCCTGATCTTGAGCGAGTTGCCTAGCGCTAGCGGCTGTTTGGCTAAGAAAAACCGCGGTTACAGGCGGAATTCATGCCCTAGGTAAACTTCTTTGACCGTTTGGTTCGCCAGAATGGCTTCTGCACCACCTTCGGCAATCAGCTGGCCGTCATTCACAATATAGGCGGTTTCACAGATATCCAGGGTCTCGCGCACGTTGTGGTCGGTGATCAATACACCGATACCCTTGGCTTTGAGGTGGTGGATGATCTGCTTGATGTCGCCCACCGAAATCGGGTCGACGCCGGCGAAAGGTTCGTCGAGCAGAATGAATTTCGGTGCGGTGGCCAGGGCGCGGGCAATTTCCACGCGGCGCCGTTCGCCGCCGGACAGGCTCATGCCGAGATTGTCGCGGATATGGCTGATATGGAATTCCTGCAGCAGGTTTTCCAGCTCCTTGCGGCGCGCGGCCCTGTCGAGATTTTTCCGCGTTTCCAGGATCGCCATGATGTTGTCGGCGACGCTGAGTTTGCGGAAGATCGAGGCTTCTTGTGGCAAGTAGCCGATCCCGGCGCGCGCACGGCCGTGCATGGGTTGATGGCTGACGTCGTGATCGTCGATCAGGACGCGGCCCTGGTCGGCCTGCACCAGGCCGACGATCATGTAGAAACAGGTGGTCTTGCCGGCGCCGTTGGGACCGAGCAGGCCAACGATCTGTCCGCTGTCGATGCTCAGGCTCACGTCACGAACGACTTGGCGGCCTTTGTAGCTTTTGGCCAGGTGCTGGGCTTTCAAAGTTGCCATTGCTACTGGGCCTGCTGTTCGGCGGGTGGGTTTTTCGGCTGGATCACCATGTCGATGCGCGGGCGTGGCGTGGTGAGGTTGACCCCATTGGCGCGACCGGCATTGACGATCTGGCGCTGGGTGTCATAGACGATTTTCTCGCCTTCGAAGGTGTTGCCTTCCTGAATGACCTTGGCCTGATCGATCAATACGATGCGTTCGTTGGCCGCGAAATACTGGATGGTCAGACCATAGGCTTTGACGATCTGTTTGTCTTCGGCGGGCTTCTGCTCGTAATAGGCGGGCTTGCCGACGGCGGTGAACACCTCGATATCGCCCTGGGCGTTCTGTGTGATGGTCACCTTGTCGCCGGTGATCTTCAGGGTGCCTTGGGTGATCACGACATCGCCGCGATAGACCGCAACGCCTTGTTTGTCATCGAGTTCCGCGGTGTCGGCCTGAACTCGAATCGGCTGCTCGCGATCGCTTGGCAATGCCCAGGCGCCGGCGCTTCCGAGCGCGATGCCTAAGCTGAGCAGAAGGGGAAAGGTTTTAACGAACCTCATGTTGGCCTCTTACGTTGGACAGCAGGAGCATCCGGCCGTCATTCAAATACGCTTTCATTCCTTGTGCCGTGGTGACCCCATTGGCGGCGTCGATTCTAACGGCTTGCTTGGTCTGCGCATATTCCTTCTCGGGAAATACCGTCAAGCGACTGGTGGTGAGGATCGTCGGACGTCCCTTGGCATCGGTGCGTTCGACGCGCACCTTGTCGATCAATTCGACCTCGCTGCCTTTGGGGGCGACTTCGCCGCGTTCGCTGCTGATCTTCCAGGGCAGCTCGGTGCCGCGATACAGGTCCATGTGCGGGTTGCTCAGCAGGGTGATGTCGCTGGCCTTGACGTGCTCGAGCTTGGCGGCGTTCATCCGGTAATGAATCTTGCCGTCTTGCTGATATTGCACGGTGTTGGCATTGATCACATAAAAGTCGATCGGGTTTTCCGTGCCGTTCTGTGCTGGTTTGTCGGAGAAGCTGTCGGGGCTGATATTCCAATAGCCGACCGCCACCAGGAGCGCAGCGGCGGCGGTGAACAGCATGGCGGTGAAAAATTTATGCAGCATAACGGGCTCTTATAAGTAGGCGGTCTGTGCGGCTTCAAGGCTGCCTTGGGCGCGCATGATCAGCTCGCAGAATTCGCGTGCCGCGCCTTCGCCGCCGTTTGCCCGGGTTACCGCGTGGGCGTGCTGGCGAACGAAAGCGTCGGCGCTGGCAACCGCCATGCCCAGGCCGACGCGACGAATGACCGGCAAGTCAGGCAGGTCGTCGCCCAGATAGGCGACCTGTTCATAGCTCAGGCCGAGTTCGCCGAGTAGTTCGTCGAGCACCACGAGCTTGTCCTCGCGGCCCTGATACAGGTGTTGGATACCGAGGTTCTGCGCACGGCGCTCGACGACCGGGGTCTTGCGCCCGCTGATAATGGCGGTGCTTACGCCGGAGGCGATCAGCATCTTGATGCCGTGGCCGTCGAGGGTATTGAACGTCTTGAATTCGCTGCCGTCGACCAGGAAGTACAGCTTGCCGTCGGTAAGTACGCCGTCGACATCGAAAATCGCCAGCTTGATGGCTTGCGCGCGTTGTTGCAGGTCGGCACTGATGACATCCATTACATTACTCCGGCGCGTAGCAAGTCATGCATATTCAGGGCGCCCACCGGTTGCTCGTCGTCATCGATCACCACCAGCGAGCTGATTTTGTGGTCTTCCATGATTTTCAATGCTTCGGCGGCGAGCATGTCGGCGCGGGCGGTTTTGCCGTGTGCGGTCATTACGTCGTCGATGATCGTCTGGCGCACATCGACGCCGCGATCCAGGGCGCGGCGCAGGTCGCCGTCGGTGAATATCCCGGCCAGACGGCCGTCGCTTTCCATCACCACCGTCATGCCCAGTCCCTTTGCGGTCATTTCCAGCAGCGCTTCGCGCAATGCGGTACCACGTTGCACTCTTGGCAGGCTGTCACCCGCGTGCATGACGTTCTCCACCTTCAGTAGCAGGCGCCGGCCCAGGGCGCCGCCGGGATGCGAGAAGGCGAAGTCTTCGGCGGTGAAGCCTCGGGCTTCCAGCAGGGCGATGGCCAGGGCGTCGCCCAGTACCAGCGAGACGGTGGTGGAGGAGGTCGGCGCCAGGTTCAGTGGGCAGGCCTCCAGGGCGACCCGAGCGTCCAGGTTGACTTCTGCGGCCTTGGCCAGCGGCGAATCCGGGTTGCCGGTCATGCTGATCAAGGTGATGCCGAGGCGCTTGATCAGCGGCAGCAGGGTGACGATTTCCGCGGTCGAGCCCGAGTTGGACAGAGCCAGCACCACGTCGTCGCGGGTGATCATGCCCATGTCGCCATGGCTGGCTTCGGCGGGGTGGACGAAAAACGCCGTGGTGCCGGTGCTGGCCAGGGTGGCGGCGATCTTGTTGCCGATGTGCCCGGATTTGCCCATGCCGACCACGACCACCCGGCCTTTGCTCGCGAGTATCAGTTCGCAGGCGCGGATAAAATCGCCGTTGATCCGCTGCAGCAGATCCTGGACGGCTTCCAGTTCGAGGCGGATGGTGCGTTGCGCCGATTTGATCAGCTCGTTGGCTTGGTTCATCAGGGTGGCTTCTTGGCAGCTAAATAAAGACGTGTCGACTAAAAGGCCGCGATTATAGCCGGAAAGGGGCGTTGACTCACCTGGGAATCCTCGTGTGCCTGTAGGTGTTTCCCCGGGGGAGTTGCTGCGGCGATAGAAGACCGTCGGCCCAAACGGTTTGTTTGCGCTTCGTCGCAGTGTCGCTATTCGTCACATTTTCGATCTTTGGCGCGGCAATTGCTCAGTGCTATAGTGCGCGGCCATTTTCACTGCGGTGCGTTTGGCGGTGCCCTTTCCTCGGGGCGATGCGTCTGTCAGGGAAGCGTTGAGCAAGGAGTCCGGATGAACGCCGACAACCAGTATGCAGTCGAGCTGAAAGGCGTCAGTTTCAAACGTGGCGCCCGCACTATTTTCGATAATGTCGATATTCGCATTCCGCGCGGCAAGGTGACCGGCATCATGGGGCCGTCCGGGTGCGGCAAGACCACATTGCTGCGCCTGATCGCCGCCGAGCTCAGGCCGAGCCAGGGCGAAGTCTGGGTCAACCAACAGAACCTGCCGACACTGTCGCGTGGCGAGCTGTTCGACATGCGCAAGCAGATGGGCGTGCTGTTCCAGAGTGGCGCGCTCTTCACCGACCTGGACGTGTTCGAGAACGTGGCCTTTCCGCTGCGCGTGCATACCAAGTTGCCCGAAGAAATGATCCGCGACATCGTCCTGATGAAGCTGCAGGCCGTCGGCCTGCGTGGCGCCGTGGATCTGATGCCGGACGAGCTGTCGGGCGGTATGAAACGCCGGGTCGCCCTGGCCCGGGCGATCGCCCTGGATCCGCAGGTGCTGATGTACGACGAACCTTTCGTCGGTCAGGACCCGATCGCCATGGGCGTTTTGGTGCGCTTGATCCGCCTGCTCAACGATGCCTTGGGCATTACCAGCATCGTGGTGTCCCACGATCTGGCGGAGACCGCAAGCATCGCCGACTATCTGTACGTCGTCGGCGACACCCAGGTGCTCGGGCAGGGCACGCCGGAAGAATTGATGAACTCGCAGAATCCGCGGGTACGGCAGTTCATGCAGGGCACCCCGGACGGGCCGGTGCCGTTCCACTTTCCCGCGGCGAGCTACCGCGACGATTTATTGGGAGGGCGCTGATGCGCAAGGTATCTGCAGTCGAACGGGTTCGCCTGTTCGGCCGCGCCGGGATCGACGTGGTCGCTACGCTCGGGCGATCGTTCGTGTTCCTGCTGCGCGCGATTTTCGGCCGCGGCACCACCGGCCATTCCTGGCAACTGTTGACCAAGCAACTGTACGCGGTCGGTGTCATGTCCCTGGCGATCATCGTGGTCTCGGGTATTTTCATCGGTATGGTGCTGGCGCTGCAGGGCTTCAGCATCCTGGCCAAGTACGGTTCCGAGCAGGCGGTCGGCCAGATGGTCGCCTTGACCCTGCTGCGCGAACTGGGGCCGGTGGTCACCGCCTTGTTGTTCGCCGGGCGCGCCGGTTCGGCGTTGACCGCCGAGATCGGCAATATGAAATCCACCGAGCAGTTGTCCAGCCTGGAAATGATCGGCGTCGACCCGCTGAAATACATCGTGGCGCCGCGTTTGTGGGCTGGTTTCATCTCGATGCCGCTGCTGGCGATGATCTTCAGCGTGGTCGGCATTTGGGGCGCCGCCATGGTCGCGGTGGACTGGCTCGGCGTATACGAGGGCTCGTTCTGGGCCAATATGCAAAGCAGCGTTTATTTCCGCGAAGACGTGCTCAATGGCGTGATCAAAAGCATCGTCTTCGCTTTCGTGGTGACTTGGATCGCCGTGTTCCAGGGCTACGACTGCGAGCCGACCTCGGAAGGCATCAGTCGCGCCACGACCCGCACAGTGGTCTATGCCTCGCTCTCGGTGCTGGGGTTGGACTTTATTTTGACCGCTTTGATGTTTGGAGACTTCTGATGCAAAACCGCACCCTGGAAATTGGTGTCGGCCTGTTCCTGCTGGCCGGGCTGTTGGCCTTGTTGCTGCTGGCGCTGCGTGTCAGTGGCCTGGCGGTGGGCGATAGCAACGGTACTTATAAGATCTATGCGCACTTCGAGAATATCGCCGGTCTGACCGTCAGAGCCAAAGTGACCATGGCCGGCGTGACCATCGGCAAAGTGACCGCCATCGATCTGGACCGCGATAGCTACACCGGGCGCGTGACCATGGCGCTGGATAAGGACGTGAACAATCTGCCGCTCGATTCCACCGCTTCGATCCTGACCGCCGGTTTACTCGGCGAGAAGTACATCGGCATCAGCGTCGGCGGCGAGGAAGAAGTGCTCGAAGATGGCGGTACCATTCACGACACCCAGTCGTCGCTGGTACTGGAAGATCTGATCGGTAAATTCCTGCTCAATTCGGTCAATAAAGACCAGGCCAAATGATGAGGATGCGGACAATGATTAAGACGCTGCGTAACAGTTTATTTGTGCTGCTGGCCACCCTGCCGTTGCTGGCCGTCGCCGCGCCGGCGGCCCATGAGGTCGTGCAACAAACCACAGAAGTGCTGTTGGCGGATTTGAAGGCCAATAAAGAGCGCTATCGCAGCGATCCGAGCGCCTTTTATCAGGCGTTGAACGATATTCTCGGGCCCGTGGTGGACGTCGACGGCATTTCTCGCGGGGTCATGACGGTGCGCTATTCGCGCCAGGCCACGCCGGAGCAAATGGAGCGTTTTCAGGAGAACTTCAAACGCAGCCTGATGCAGTTCTATGGCAATGCCTTGCTCGAGTACAACAATCAGGACATCCGCGTGCTGCCGGCCAGCGGCGCCCAGGACCCGAAGCGCGCCGCGGTCAATATGGAAATCACCGATGGCAAGGGCGTCGTCTATCCGTTGTCCTACACCATGGTCAACGAAGACGGCACCTGGAAGATGCGCAATGTGATCATCAACGGCATCAACGTCGGCAAACTGTTCCGCGACCAGTTCGCCCAATCCATGCAAAACCACAACAACGACCTGGATAAGGTCATCGCCACCTGGGCGGACACCGTGGCCAAAGCCCGCGAAACCAAGGCCGAGTCGTGAGTCGGGCCAGTATCGTCGAGCAGGCGCCGGGTGATTTTCAATTGCTCGGCGTGCTGGACTATCTGAGCGGGCCGGATCTGCGCGAGCAGGGTTCGCGCTTGATCGGCGCCAGTCAGGCGCGGGTCTGTACGATCGATTGCGCCGGCGTGAAGAAATCCAGTAGCGTCGGCCTGGCATTGTTGTTGGCGTTTATGCGCGATGCGGGTGCCGCAGGTAAAACCCTGACGGTAAAGAATCTGCCCGAGGACATGCGCGGCATCGCCGGCGTCTGTGAACTGCTCGAGCTGCTGCCGCTGGAGTCCTGAGTCTCTGCGGTCGCCGCGCTTGGTCGGTCCATTGCCACGCGGGGTTCGCAGGCACAGGGCTTTTTTTGTATGATGCTCGCCCCGCAGGCCGCGGAAGCCGGTTCGGCCGATCCGCATAGGCCGACTAAAATTCCGACAGGTTGCCCCGCTCTGCTGTCGTTAATCCATGCATTGATCCGAGGTTGAGCATGCAGGCCTTAGAAGTGAAAAGCCTCCTGGAGGCTAAATTGCCGGACACCCAGGTAGAAGTTGAAGGCGAAGGCTGCAACTTTCAATTGAACCTCATCAGTGACGAATTGGCCGCTCTCAGCCCGGTCAAGCGCCAGCAACAGATCTACGCCCACCTGAACGCCTGGATCGCCGATGGCAGTATCCATGCCGTGAGCATGAAATTCTTCAGCCGTGCCGATTGGGCCGCGCGCTCCTAAACCGAGAGAATCATGGACAAACTGATTATTACCGGCGGCGTGCGCCTCGATGGCGAAATCCGCATTTCCGGGGCGAAGAACTCTGCCTTGCCGATTCTCGCCGCGACCCTGCTGGGCGATGCGCCCATCACTATTTGCAACCTGCCGCACCTGCACGACATCACCACCATGATCGAGCTGTTCGGGCGCATGGGCATCGAGCCGATCATCGACGAGAAGCTCAGCGTGGAAGTGGATGCGCGGGCGATCAAGACCCTGGTCGCGCCCTATGAGCTGGTCAAGACCATGCGCGCCTCGATCCTGGTGCTCGGCCCCATGGTCGCACGCTTCGGCGAGGCCGAAGTGGCGCTGCCCGGCGGTTGCGCGATCGGCTCGCGTCCGGTCGACCTGCACATCCGTGGCCTCGAAGCCATGGGCGCGATCATCGATGTCGAAGGTGGCTATATCAAGGCCAAGGCGCCGGAAGGCGGCTTGCGCGGGGCGCACTTCTTCTTCGATACGGTCAGCGTCACCGGCACCGAAAACATCATGATGGCCGCGACCCTGGCCAAGGGCCGCAGCGTGCTGGAAAACGCCGCGCGCGAGCCGGAAGTGGTGGATCTGGCTAATTGCCTGATCGCCATGGGGGCGAAGATTTCCGGTGCCGGCACCGACACCATCACCATCGACGGCGTCGAACGCCTCGGCGGCGCGCGCTTCAGCGTGATGCCCGACCGTATCGAAACCGGCACCTACCTGGTGGCGGCGGCGGCCACCGGCGGCCGGGTGAAGCTCAAGGACACCGATCCGACCACCTTGGAAGCGGTGCTTTCCAAGTTGCAGGAGGCCGGCGCGGAAATCACCACCGGCGCCGACTGGATCGAGCTGGACATGAAGGGCAAGCGACCGAAAGCGGTGAACGTACGCACCGCCCCTTATCCGGCGTTCCCGACCGACATGCAGGCCCAATTCATCGCCCTCAACGCGATTGCCGAGGGCACCGGCACGGTGATCGAAACCGTGTTCGAGAACCGCTTCATGCACGTGCATGAAATGATCCGCATGGGCGCGCACATTCTCGTCGAAGGCAACACCGCCATCGTCACCGGTGCCGATAAGCTCAAGGGCGCGCCAGTCATGGCCACCGACCTGCGCGCTTCGGCCAGCCTGGTGATCGCGGCGCTGGTCGCCGAGGGCGATACCCTGATCGACCGCATCTACCACATCGACCGTGGTTACGAATGTATCGAGGAAAAACTACAACTGCTCGGCGCGAAAATCCGCCGCGTACCGGGTTGATGCCATGCTGACTATCGCGCTTTCCAAAGGCCGGATCCTCGACGACACCCTGCCGCTGCTTGCGGCGGCGGGCATCGAGCCGACCGAGAACCCGGATAAAAGCCGCAAGCTGATCATTCCGACCACGCTGGACGATGTGCGCTTGCTGATCGTCCGCGCCACCGACGTGCCGACCTATGTCGAGCACGGCGCCGCCGATCTCGGCGTGGCCGGCAAGGACGTGCTGATGGAGTACGGCGGCCAGGGTTTGTACGAGCCGCTGGATCTGCGTATCGCCCGCTGCAAACTGATGACCGCCGGTGCGGTCGGCGCTCCCGAGCCCAAGGGCCGGCTGCGTGTGGCCACCAAGTTCGTCAACGTAGCCAAGCGCTATTACGCCGAGCAGGGTCGCCAGGTCGACATCATCAAGCTCTACGGTTCGATGGAACTGGCGCCGCTGGTTGGGCTGGCCGACAAGATCATCGACGTGGTCGACACCGGCAACACCCTGCGCGCCAACGGCCTGGAAGCCCAGGAGTTGATCGCCACCATCAGCTCTCGGCTGATCGTCAACAAGGCCTCGATGAAGATGCAGCACGCACGCATCCAGGCGCTGATCGATACCCTGCGCGAAGCCGTCGAGACACGACACCCCAGCTAATACCTGCCATGCGGCAATTAGCCGCGTGACCGCCAAGGACGGCGGAAATGCCGAACATGCAGGAGCAATTTTCGGCCGCCTATCCGTGTCATAGCCAATTATCTCGGGCGTCCATACGGTGGGCTTGGTAGCCTAGCGACGCCCGAGCATTTGCCAATCATGAGGCCCGCTATGACCGCTGCTATCGCCATCCGCCGACTCAACGCCGCCGACCAGGATTTCGCCCGTCATCTGGATCATCTGCTGAGCTGGGAAAGCGTCTCGGACGATGCGGTCAACCAGCGCGTGCTGGATATCATCAAGGCCGTGCGTGAGCGCGGCGATGCCGCCCTGGTCGAGTTCACCCAGAAGTTCGACGGCCTCGAAGTCGCCGGCATGGCCGACCTGATCCTGCCGCGCGAACGTCTGGAGTTGGCCCTGAGCCGCATCACCG
Organism: uncultured Pseudomonas sp.; assembly: GCA_966210885.1. Lineage (GTDB taxonomy): Bacteria > Pseudomonadota > Gammaproteobacteria > Pseudomonadales > Pseudomonadaceae > Aquipseudomonas. The sequence continues at coordinate 96,056 of CBIHLQ010000005.1, read as the reverse complement.
CCGAGCAGCGTCATGCGCTGGAAGTCGCCGCAGAGCGCGTGCGCAGCTACCACGAAAAGCAGAAACAGGATTCCTGGACCTACGCCGAGGCCGATGGCACCGTGCTCGGGCAGAAGGTCACGCCGCTCGATCGCGCCGGTCTGTACGTGCCGGGCGGCAAGGCGTCCTACCCGTCGTCGGTGCTGATGAACGCGATTCCGGCCAAGGTCGCCGGCGTGCCTGAAGTGGTGATGGTGGTGCCGACCCCGCGCGGCGAAATCAACGAGCTGGTGCTGGCTGCCGCCTGCATCGCCGGGGTCGACCGGGTATTCACGATCGGCGGCGCCCAGGCCGTGGCCGCGCTGGCCTATGGCACTGAAAGCGTGCCGCCGGTGGACAAGATCGTCGGCCCCGGCAACATCTATGTCGCCACTGCCAAGCGTCACGTGTTCGGCAAGGTCGGCATCGACATGATCGCCGGGCCCTCGGAAATCCTGGTGGTCTGCGATGGCCAGACCGACCCGGACTGGATCGCCATGGACCTGTTCTCCCAGGCCGAGCACGACGAGGACGCCCAGTCGATCCTGCTCAGCCCGGATGCCGCTTTCCTCGATCGCGTCGCCGCCAGCATCGCCAAACTGCTGCCGACCATGGAGCGCGCCGACATCATCCGTGCGTCCCTCGAAGCCCGTGGCGCGCTGATCCAGGTCGCCGACATGGCTCAGGCCATCGAGGTGGCCAACCGCATCGCACCGGAACACCTGGAACTGTCGGTGGAAAACCCCGAGCAATACCTGCCGTCGATTCGTCACGCTGGGGCGATTTTTATGGGCCGCTACACCGCCGAGGCCTTGGGCGACTATTGCGCCGGCCCGAATCACGTATTGCCGACTTCCGGCACTGCGCGGTATTCCTCGCCGCTGGGCGTCTACGACTTCCAGAAACGCTCGTCGATCATCCATTGCTCGGCCGCCGGCGCGTCCGAGCTGGGCAAGACAGCGTCGGTGCTGGCCCGCGGCGAGTCGCTGACCGCCCATGCGCAGAGCGCCGAATACCGCATCAAGAGCTGACGGCTGTTTTGTAGGGTGGACAACGCTTTGCTTGTCCACCGTTTTGTTTGGTGGAAAACGCTGTGCGGTTTTCCACCCTACGCAAATCGAACGAATTCGAGGAGAGAAGGGCAGATGAGCAAATTCTGGAGCCCCTTCGTTAAAGACCTGGTGCCCTACGTACCGGGTGAGCAGCCGAAACTGGCCAAGCTGGTCAAGCTCAATACCAACGAGAACCCTTATGGCCCGTCGCCCAAGGCGTTGGCCGCGATGCAGGCCGAGCTGGGCGATAGCCTGCGCCTGTACCCGGACCCCAATGGCGAGCGCCTCAAGCAGGCGGTGGCCGACTACTACGACGTGCGGCCCGATCAGGTGTTCGTCGGCAACGGTTCCGACGAGGTGCTGGCGCATGCCTTTCACGGCCTGTTCCAGCACGACAAACCGCTGCTGTTCCCGGATATCAGCTACAGCTTCTACCCCGTGTATTGCGGCCTCTACGGCATCGCCTCGGAGGCGATCGCCCTGGACGAGCAGTTCCAGATTCGCGTCGAAGACTATGCGCGGCCCAATGGCGGCATCGTCTTCCCCAACCCCAATGCGCCGACCGGTTGTGTGCTGGCGCTCGATGCCATCGAGCAGTTGTTGGCGGCCAACCCGGATTCGGTGGTGCTGGTGGACGAGGCTTATATCGACTTCGGCGGCCAGAGTGCCATCGCGCTGGTGGATAAATACCCGAACCTGCTGGTCAGCCAGACGCTGTCCAAGTCGCGCTCGTTGGCCGGTTTGCGCGTCGGTTTCGCCGTCGGCCACCCGGATCTGATCGAAGCGTTGGAGCGGATCAAGAACAGCTTCAACTCGTACCCGCTGGATCGCCTGGCGATTGCCGGTGCCGCCGCTGCGTTCGAGGATCGCGACTACTTCGAGCAGACCTGTCGCCAGGTTATCGAAAGCCGCGAAGACGTGGTTGCCGGTTTGCAGGCCTTGGGCTTCGAGGTGCTGCCATCGGCCGCCAACTTCGTTTTCGCCCGTCATCCGCACAAGGATGCCGCGACCCTGGCCGCCGGCCTGCGCGAGCAGGGCGTGATAGTGCGGCATTTCAAGCAGGCGCGGATCGCCCAATTTCTACGCATCAGCATCGGTGCGCCGGAGCAGAATCAGGCGTTGTTGGACGCTCTGCAAGGGTTGTAGTCGTATTCGCTATCTGCCCCGGATTACATCCGGGCTACGTAAAAGCCGGCCCCGCAGTGCCGGCTTTTTATTGCGCGCGTTACTCGCTGTGGGCTTCGCCGAGGAAGGTCAGGGAGGCGAACAGGCCGCGGGTTTCGATATCCGGGTCGTTGGCCACCGGCAAGTAGGTTTCGGCGGCGATGATATTCAGCCCTTCGTTACGCACCTCGATCTGTGCACGCCCTTCGGCGTCGGTCTTGGCGCTAATCTGGTGCGGGGCGCCGCGGTAGTCGCCGATCAGTTCGATGCCCTCGGCGGGTTTGCCGTCGACCAGCACGCGCACCGGCAGCAGCTTGCCGACGCCGACTTCGAGCGGATCGGCTTCCGGGACTATGACCATCTTCAGCTGATCCAGTGCCGGCAGCTTGGTGCCTTCGCTGTAGACCGCCAGGCTGTATTTGAAGGTGTGCAGGGACTCGGTCGAAGTGGGCACCTTGCTGCGTCCTTCGTTAATCCACTTCTTGTCCGGGGTCAGCGACCAGGGGCCGTTATCCAGGGCCACGGCGACCACGGCCGGTGGGTTCAGCGGCTCCAGGCGAGCATGGTCGTCCAGGCGCTTGACCGTTACCGGGATCATTTTGCCATGGCTGTCATAAGCCCAGGCGCCGCTGATCTTCTCGGCTTTGAAAGCATCGTCCTCGGCGCCATGGCCGTAGATGGTTTCGATATTGCCGCGGCGTTGTTCGGTCCACAGGCCATGGGCGTCGACCTGGCCGATAAACAGCGTGGCAGCGAGTAGGGGGAAGAGTTTTTTCATGAGAGGCTCCTTGGTTTTACAGATCGAGTGACAGGCTGAGGTTGAGGTTGCGCGGGTCTCCCGGCATGACCCACACGCTGTTGAACGAGCGTTCGTAGTACTTGCGGTTGAAGGCGTTGTTGAGGTTCAGGCCCACGCGCAGGTTCTTGCTGGCCTGGTAGTGGGCGAGCAGGTCGACGGTGGTGTAGGCCGGTAGTTCGAAGTTGCTACCGGATTGGCCGGAGCGATCGCCGACATAGTTGATGGCGGCGCCGATGTCAGAACCCCGCAGCCAGCCATCCTGAAACTCGTATACGCCTAGCAGGCTGCCGCTGTGCTGCGGTACACCGAGCAACCGGCTGCCTTTGGGCAGGCTGTTGTCCTTGGTCACCTCGGCGTCGATATAGGCATAGGCGCCGATCACCCGTAGCGCATCGCTGAGTTGACCGCTGAACTGCATGTCGAGGCCCTGGCTGCGGGCCTGACCTGCGGCGATGCTGTCGCCGGGGTTGTTTGGATCCGCAGTCAGCACGTTTTCCTTGTCGATCTGGAACAGCGCTACTGTGGCGCCGAGGCGACTGTCGAACAGATCGAGCTTGAGCCCTGTCTCGTAGCCGATGCCTTTCTCCGGTTTGAATACCGTGCCCTGACCACTGATGCCGTTGGGTTTGAACGAGGTGGAGGCGTTGGCGAAAACCCCCACTTGCGGGGTCAGCTGATACAGCACGCCGACGCGTGGGGTGGCAACTTCCTTGTGTTGCTCGTTGCTTACCCCGGTGCTGCGGTTCAGCGCGGTTTGTTCGAAGCGCTCCAGGCGCACGCCAAGCAGACCGTTCAGGCGCTCGCTGAAGGTGATCTGATCTTGCAGGTTGAGGGAGTAGCTCTCGACATGCTCGAAGAAATCATTGGGGTTGACGATGGCGGGCTTGGGCTGGCCGTACACCGGGTTATAGATGTCCTGTCCGTAGCCGAGCGAGGTGACGCTTTGCGGGTATTTCTGGCTGTTGCGGTAGTTCTCATACTCCAGGCCGATAAGAGGCTGGTGCTGCCAACTGCCCACGCTGAAGTCACCGTGCAGTTCCGCTTGGGTGATGCTGTTGTTCCATTCGAAGTTGCGTTGACGGTAGAAGCGGCTGACTTCGGTGCCGATCAGGCGTGACGGCTCGGAGCTATCGCCTTGCAGGGTGCCTTGGGCGTAGTGGTTGGCCAGTCGCAGTTTCCACGCATCGCTCAGCAGGTGTTCGAGGCTGAGTTGAAGCATCTGGTTGTTGTTGTGGATTTCCCCGTCGTTGGGCTCCCCGAGAAAGGTTGAGCGCTGCACCGAGCCGAGTTGATTGTCGAAGGCCGGAATGCCTCGGTCGAACACCGATTCGGTGCGGGAGAACTCGCTTTCGAGCAACACGCGGGTATCCGGGCTGATCTGCCAGCTGAACGACGGGCTGATGATCTGCCGCTCGCTGCCGACGTGATCGCGAAAGCTCTGGTTGTCCTCTAGCGCCAGGTTGACCCGGGACAGGAGCGAACCATCCTCGTTAAGCGGGGTGTTTACATCGAGGCTGGTGCGGTAGCGATCCCAGCTGCCGGCGCTGGCGGCGAACCGGGTAAAGGCCTCAGTCTGAGGCTTCTTGGTGACGATATTGATCATGCCGCCGGGGTCGCCTCGGCCATAGAGGCTGGCAGCCGGACCCTTGAGTACCTCGATACGTTCTATGCCGGAAGCGTCGGGGGCGCTGTAACTGCCGCGGTTGACGGCGAAGCCGTTCTTGTACAACTCGCCTGTGGTGAAGCCGCGTACGCTGTATCCGTAGAGGGTCAGGCCGCCGAAATTGTTCTGCCTGGACACGCCGCCGGCGAAGTCCAGGGCGCGATCGATACGGGTTGTGTTGAGATCCTCCAGCACTTGGGCGGGCACCACGCTGATCGCCTGGGGGATCTCATTGAGCGGAGTGTCGGTTTTCGTCGCACTGCTGGAGCGTGTAGCGCGGTAGCCCTGTACGGGGCCGTCGGCAGCTTCTGCCGGCGCAGTGATGACGCTGTCGCGGAGTTGGACTGGGGTATCGGCCAGCGCACCTGGGGCGAGCAGGCTGGCGGCTAAAGCAAGGGCTGGGCGCAAGGCAGGGGTTCCTCTCTCGTTTATTGAATGTAATAACATAACATTAATAAATGAGAAGAGTTACCATTCATTCGGTCTGATGGCGATTTTAGCTGCCGCTGGCTGGCGGTCGTACGCCGATTTCTGCTGTCAGTTCCATCCGCTTGCCGTTGCGCATGATCTCGATGCGGATCTTCTCGCCCGGTTTGGCTTGCGCTACCTGGTTCATCGAGCGGCGGCCGTCGCCGGCGGGTTGGCCGTCGATATTGAGGATCAGGTCGCCCGGTTGCAGGCCGGCTTTCTGTGCCGGGCCGTCGCGGTAGATACCGGCGACGACGATGCCTGGACGGCCTTCCAGGCCGAAGGATTCCGCCAGCTCGGGGGTCAGCGGTTGTACCTCGATGCCCAGCCAGCCGCGGATCACCTGGCCGTTTTCGATGATCGCGCGCATGACTTCCAGCGCCAGTTTCACCGGGATGGCGAAACCGATGCCCTGCGAGCCGCCGGAGCGGGAGAAGATCGCCGTGTTGATGCCGACCAGATCGCCATGGGCATCGATCAGGGCGCCGCCCGAGTTGCCGGGGTTGATCGCCGCATCGGTCTGGATGAAGTCTTCGTAGGTATTGAGGCCCAGCTGATTGCGCCCGGTGGCGCTGATAATGCCCATGGTCACGGTTTGGCCGACGCCGAAGGGGTTGCCGATGGCCAGGGTGACGTCGCCGATCTTGATGTTGTCCGAGCGGCCCAGGGTAATCGCCGGCAGATCTGCGAGGTCGATCTTCAAGACCGCCAGATCGGTTTCCGGGTCGCTGCCGATCACCCTCGCCAGGGTTTCGCGGCCGTCCTTGAGCGCCACGACTATCTGATCGGCGCCGCTGACCACGTGGTTATTGGTCAGCAGGTAACCTTCCGAGCTCATGATCACCGCCGAGCCCAGGCTGGATTCCATGCGGCGTTGCTTGGGCAGGTTATCGCCGAAGAACTTGCGGAACTGCGGGTCCTCGAACAACGGATGGGTGGGCTTGTTGGCGAATTTGGTGCTGTAGAGGTTGGCGACCGCGGGGGAGGCCGTATCCACGGCGCGGGCGTAGGACACCGGGCCGTCCTGGCTGCGGCTGTAGACCGGCGCCTGGCGCAGTTGCACGTCATGGGCCGGCAGGCCGACCCATTGCGGGTAATACTGGATAACCAATAACGCCAGCAATACGCCTACCAGCAGGGGCCAGCCGAGAAAACGCAGGGCCTTGAGCATCAATCGAATCCTGAGGGTTGCGAGGGCCGACTAAGCCCCTTTAAGGTGCGCCATTATAGAAGGCCGGGTCGCAATAAAGCAGCGGCTTCAACCAACGTTTGAGGAATAACCATGGCCATTGCCCTCACAACTTTGCAGGAAGAAGCCGACCGCTACTTGAATAGCGGGCGTATCAACGACTACTGCCCCAATGGCTTGCAGGTGGAAGGCCGCCCCCAGGTGCGCCGGATCGTCAGCGGGGTGACCGCCAGCCAGGCGTTGATCGATGCCGCGGTGGAAGCCGAGGCCGATGTGCTGCTGGTGCACCATGGTTACTTCTGGAAGGGTGAGAACCCCTGTGTCGTCGGCATGAAACAGCGCCGCCTGAAAACCTTGCTGGCCAACGATATCAGCTTGTTGGCCTATCATCTGCCCCTGGATCTGCACCCGGAGGTGGGTAACAACGTGCAGTTGGCCGCGCAGCTGGGCATCACCGTCGAAGGCGCGCTGGAGCCGGACAACCCGCGTACCGTCGGCCTGCTCGGCTCCCTCGGCGAGGCCATGAGCGCGCGCGATTTCGCCCGGCGGGTGCGGGAGACACTGGGCCGCGAGCCCTTGCTGGTCGATAGCGGCCAGATGATCCGACGGGTCGGCTGGTGCACCGGTGGCGGTCAGGGTTATATCGACCAGGCCATCGCCGCCGGGGTCGATCTGTATCTGACCGGCGAGGCTTCCGAGCAGACCTTCCACAGCGCCAGGGAAAACGGCATCAGCTTTATCGCCGCGGGCCATCACGCGACCGAGCGCTACGGCGTGCAGGCATTGGGCGATTATCTGGCTCGGCACTTCGCCCTCGAACACCTGTTTATCGATTGCCCGAATCCAATTTAGATATATCGAGCCAGACGCACCGGGAACCTGATGTTCGGCCGATATAAAGCTAGATCGTTTCGGTCTAGATAGCCTCCTGAATAGAAGCGGGCGCTGTGCTAGAGTGCGCGCTCGTCCACGGCCCGCCGGCCCAATTACACAGCAATTCGTGAGTAGCCATGCTCGATAAACTGACCCACCTGAAACAGCTGGAGGCGGAAAGTATCCACATCATTCGTGAAGTGGCCGCCGAATTCGACAACCCGGTAATGCTTTATTCCATCGGTAAAGACTCCGCCGTGATGCTGCATCTGGCGCGCAAGGCGTTCTTTCCGGGCAAGCTGCCGTTCCCGGTGATGCACGTCGACACCCGTTGGAAGTTTCAGGAGATGTACCGCTTCCGCGAGAAAATGGTCAGCGAGTACGGCCTGGACCTGATCACCCACATCAACCCCGATGGCGTGGCCCAGGACATGAACCCCTTCACCTACGGTAGCGCCAAGCACACCGACGTGATGAAGACCGAGGGTCTCAAGCAAGCGCTGGACAAGTACGGCTTTGATGCTGCCTTTGGTGGCGCGCGCCGTGATGAAGAAAAATCCCGCGCCAAGGAGCGCGTGTATTCCTTCCGCGACAGCAAACACCGCTGGGACCCGAAGAACCAGCGCCCCGAGTTGTGGAACGTGTACAACGGCAAGGTCAAGAAGGGCGAGTCGATCCGCGTGTTCCCGCTGTCGAACTGGACCGAGCTGGATATCTGGCAATACATCTATCTGGAGCAGATCCCGATCGTGCCGCTGTACTTCGCCGCCGAGCGCGAAGTGATCGAGAAGAACGGCACCCTGATCATGATCGACGACGAACGCATCCTCGAGCATCTTTCGGACGAAGAAAAAGCGCGCATCACCAAGAAGATGGTGCGTTTCCGTACGCTCGGCTGCTACCCGCTGACCGGTGCGGTGGAGTCCACGGCAACCAGCCTGACCGACATCATTCAGGAAATGCTCCTGACTCGAACGTCCGAGCGGCAAGGGCGCGTCATCGACCACGATGCTGCCGGTTCGATGGAAGAGAAAAAACGTCAGGGGTATTTTTAAGATGTCGCACCAGTCCGAACTCATCAGCGAAGACATCCTCGCTTACCTGGCCCAGCACGAGCGCAAGGAGCTGCTGCGCTTTCTCACCTGTGGCAACGTCGACGACGGCAAGAGCACGCTGATCGGCCGTTTGCTCCACGATTCCAAGATGATCTACGAAGATCATATGGAAGCCATTACCCGTGACTCGAAGAAGTCCGGCACTACCGGTGAAGACGTCGACCTGGCGCTGCTGGTCGATGGCCTGCAGGCCGAGCGCGAGCAGGGCATCACCATCGACGTGGCCTACCGCTACTTCAGCACCGCCAAGCGCAAGTTCATCATCGCCGACACCCCCGGCCATGAGCAGTACACCCGCAACATGGCGACCGGTGCTTCCACCTGCGATCTGGCGATCATTCTGATCGACGCCCGTTACGGCGTGCAGACCCAGACCAAGCGCCACAGTTTTATCGCCAGCCTGCTGGGCATCAAACACATAGTCGTGGCCATCAACAAGATGGACCTGAAGGACTTCGATCAGGGCGTATTCGAGCAGATCAAGGCCGATTACCTGAAGTTCGCCGAAGGCATCGCGCTCAAGCCGAGTTCGTTGCATTTCGTGCCGATGTCGGCGCTCAAGGGCGACAACGTGGTCAACAAGAGCGAGCGTTCGCCTTGGTACGACGGCCAGTCGCTGATGGAAATCCTCGAAACCGTGGAAGTGGCCGGCGATCGCAATTTCACCGACCTGCGCTTCCCGGTGCAGTACGTCAATCGTCCGAATCTGAACTTCCGCGGTTTCGCCGGCACCCTGGCCAGCGGCATCGTGCGCAAGGGCGACGAAGTGGTCGCCCTGCCGTCGGGCAAGGGCAGCAAGATCAAGTCCATCGTCACCTTCGAGGGCGAGTTGGAACACGCCGGCCCGGGCCAGGCCGTGACCCTGACCCTGGAAGACGAGATCGACGTGTCCCGCGGCGACATGCTGGTGCACGCCGATAGCCGCCCGCAGATCAGCGATAGCTTCGACGCCATGCTGGTGTGGATGGCCGAAGAGCCGATGCTGCCGGGCAAGAAGTACGACATCAAGCGCGCCACCAGCTATGTGCCGGGCTCGATCGCCAGCATCGTTCATCGGGTCGATGTGAACACCCTCGAGCATGGCCCGGCGAGCAGCTTGCAGCTCAACGAAATCGGTCAGGTGCGGGTCGCCCTGGATGCGCCCATCGCGCTCGACGGATACGCCCATAACCGCACCACCGGCGCCTTTATCGTCATCGACCGGCTGACCAACGGCACCGTCGGCGCAGGCATGATCATCGCCGATCCGGTCGGCGCGCAGCGTAGCGAGGGGCACCACGGCAAGCTCGCCCACGTGTCCACCGAAGAACGTGCCGCGCGCTTCGGCCAGCAGCCGGCCACCGTGCTGTTCAGCGGCCTGTCGGGCGCCGGCAAAAGCACCCTGGCTTACGCCGTGGAGCGCAAGCTGTTCGATATGGGTCGTGCGGTCTATGTGCTGGACGGCCAGAACCTGCGGCATGACTTGAACAAAGGCCTGCCCCAGGACCGTGCCGGGCGGACCAAGAATTGGCGTCGCGCCGCTCATGTCGCGCGTCAGTTCAACGAAGCCGGCCTGCTGACCCTGGCCGCGTTCGTCGCCCCGGATGCCGAGGGCCGCGAGCAGGCCAAGGCATTGATCGGTGCCGAGCGTCTGCTCACCGTCTACGTCCAGGCTTCGCCACAAGTCTGCGCTGAGCGCGATCCGCAGGGTTTGTACGCCGCTGCCGGTGACAACATCCCGGGCGAGTCCTTCCCTTATGACGTGCCGCTGGATGCCGATCTGGTGATCGACACCCACAGCGTTTCGGTGGAAGAGGGCGTCAAGCTGGTGCTGGCGCTGCTGCGCGAGCGCGGCGCGATCTAAGTCGCTCGCACAACAAAAAGCCCCGCTGATCAGCGGGGCTTTTTGTTGTCTGTAGGTGACTGCTTGCGGCGGTCCGGCGGTCTTCGGCGTTGCTGATCGACCGGGTTGCCAGCACCTGGGTTGCAGCGTGCCGGCTCGGTTCCTGCGTGAGGGGCAGATTAGCGCTTGTTCTTCAGACCGTAATTTTCATCGAGCATGCCGGGCACATCGGCGCTTTTCGGCGCGTAGTCCTTAGGCATTTCATTGTTTTTCGGTGGCGTCAGGCGCTCGCGCTTTTCGCTGCCGTCTTCGGCATGCAGGGTGGCCAGCAGGCGCTGGCGGGTCAATTCGTCCAGGGCTAGACGGTTGGCGCCGTCGGACAAGTGTTCTTGTACGTCCTGATAGCTCTGCGTGAGTTTTTTCACCATGTTGGCGGTGGTGTTGAAGTGGCTGACCACTTCGCTCTGGTAGGCGTCGAAGCGTTCCTGCATTTCGTCCAGTTGGCGCTGGGTGCGGTTGGGAGCCGCGTTGGGCGCCAGGCGGGCGATCAGAAAGCCAATGGCAATACCGGCTACCAGGGTAACGGCCGGTAGCAACCAGGCTGTGAGCGTCTGTTCCACGAGTCCTTCCTCTCTAAACGGCTTTGCTTTACGTTAACGGCTCGAACCTGCGCTGTATACCGCAAAGAGTATCTAGGGCGCAGGCTGTCAGCTAGACGAGTCGATCCTCTGAGAGGTCACGGAGTTCCCTGTTGCTCACCCGCGAAACCCCCGTATTTATCGAAGGCCCCTGCGGGCCCCTGCAAGCCCTGTCGCTCGATGTGCCCGAGGCGCGCGGCGTTGCACTGATTTGCCACCCTAATCCGGTGCAGGGCGGCACCATGCTCAACAAGGTCGTCTCGACCTTGCAGCGCACCGCGCGCGACGCCGGCCTGGCCACCTTGCGTTTCAATTACCGCGGTGTCGGCAGCAGCGCCGGCAGCCATGATATGGCCAACGGCGAGGTCGACGATGCCGAAGCCGTGGCGCATTGGCTGCGCGCGCATTACCCACAATTGCCATTGACCCTGCTCGGTTTCTCCTTCGGCGGCTTCGTCGCCGCCAGCCTCGGCGGCCGTCTGGAAAGCCAGGGAATAGAGCCGTCGCAACTGATCATGGTGGCGCCGGCGGTGCAGCGCTTGACTGCGGAAAACCCGCCGGCGCAACGTTGCCCGCTGGTGGTGATCCAGCCCGAGGACGACGAAGTGATTGATCCGCAGGCGGTTTATGCCTGGTCCGCCGGCCTGGGACGTGCCCATGAGCTGCTGAAAGTGGCAGAATGCGGACACTTTTTTCACGGCAGGCTCACTGATCTCAAGGATCTGCTGCTGCCGCGTCTCTGATTCCGTCTAACAAGCGAACGCCATGACCACTCGTATCCTTACCGGCATCACCACCACCGGCACCCCGCACCTCGGCAACTACGCGGGCGCGATTCGCCCCGCTATCGTTGCCAGTCGCGCGGCCGATGCGGATTCGTTCTACTTCCTCGCCGACTACCATGCGCTGATCAAGTGCGACGAGCCGGCGCGCATCCAGCGTTCGCGCCTGGAAATCGCCGCCACTTGGCTGGCCTGCGGTCTGGATGTGAACAAGGCGACCTTCTATCGCCAGTCGGATATCCCGGAGATCCCCGAGCTGTGCTGGTTGCTCACCTGCGTCGCCGGCAAGGGCCTGCTCAATCGCGCCCATGCCTACAAGGCGTCGGTGGACAAGAATGTCGAGCAGGGCGAAGACCCCGATGCGGGCATCACCATGGGCCTGTTCAGCTACCCAGTGCTGATGGCCGCGGATATCCTGATGTTCAACGCGCACAAGGTGCCGGTCGGCCGCGATCAGATCCAGCACGTGGAAATGGCTCGCGATATCGCTCAGCGCTTCAACCACCTGTTCGGCCAGGGCAAAGAGCTGTTCGTCCTGCCGGAAGCGGTGATCGAAGAAGACGTCGCGACCCTGCCGGGCCTCGACGGGCGCAAGATGAGTAAGAGCTACGACAACACCATCCCGCTGTTCGGCAGCAGCAAGCAGCTCAAGGACGCCGTGGCGCGTATCGTCACCGACTCCAAGTTGCCCGGCGAGCCGAAAGACCCCGACAACTCGCACCTGTTCACCCTCTATCAGGCATTCGCCGCGCCGACCCAGCAGGCGGATTTCCGCGCCGAGCTGATCGCCGGGCTGGCCTGGGGCGAAGCCAAACAGCGCCTGTGCCAGTTGCTCGAAGCCGAATTGGGCGAGGCGCGCGAGCGTTATCACGCCCTGATCGAAAAGCCGGGCGACCTGGAAGACATCCTGCTGGACGGCGCCGCCAAGGCGCGCAAGATCGCCACGCCGTTTCTCGGCGAGTTGCGTGAAGCCGTGGGGCTGCGCTCGTTCCGCAGTCAGGCGTCGGGTGGCGCAGGGGGCAAGAAGAAAGCGGCCAAGAGCGCGCGCTTCGTCAGCTTCCGCGAGCAGGATGGCAGCTTCCGCTTCCGTTTCCTCGCCGCCGATGGCGAACAACTGCTGCTGTCGCGCCCGTTCAGCGATCCCAAGGCGGCCGGCAGCATCAGCCTGCGGCTGATCGCCAACGGCGCCGATGCCTTGGAGTTGCGTGCCGACGAAGGCGAGCAGTTCACCCTGTGGCTGGATGGCGAATGCCTGGCCGATAGCCCGGCCTATGCCGAGCCGGAGGAGCTGGAAGCCGCCATGCTGCGCCTGCGCGAGGCCATTGCGGAATTAGCGGCTGTCTAGGTCGTAGGTTGGGCTGAGCTAGGCGAAGCCCAACGCAGTTGCTGCAATCCGAGCTCCGCTGCGCTGCGCGCCAACGTACCGGCTTCTACTGCCCTGCGTAGCGGTGATTGCCAATCCGCGGGGCCGTCGCTAAAGTGACGCCCCCGTTTTACTGGCCCGGCTCGATCATCATGACTCCACTAGAACGCTACCAAGCCGATCTCAAGCGCCCCGACTTCTTCCATGATGCGGCCCAGGAAACGGCGGTGCGCCATTTGCAGCGCCTGTACGACGATCTGGTGGCAAGCGAGGGCGATCGTCCAGGGCTGTTCGGCAAGCTGTTCGCCAGGAAACCCCAGGGGCCGGTCAAAGGCCTGTATTTCTGGGGCGGCGTCGGCCGCGGTAAGACGTATCTGGTCGATACCTTCTTCGACGCGCTGCCGTTCGAGCGCAAGATGCGCACGCACTTTCACCGCTTTATGAAGCGCGTGCACGAAGAAATGCGCACCCTCAAGGGCGAGAAGAACCCGTTGACCGTCATCGGTAAGCGCTTCGCCGACGAGGCCCGGGTGATCTGCTTCGATGAGTTCTTCGTCTCCGATATCACCGATGCGATGATCCTTGCGACCCTATTGGACGAGCTGTTCAAGAACGGTGTGAGCCTGGTCGCAACTTCCAATATCGTGCCCGACGGTTTGTATCGCGACGGCTTGCAGCGCGCGCGCTTCCTGCCGGCGATCGCCTTGCTCAAGGAGCACACCGATATCGTCAATGTCGATAGCGGCATCGACTACCGATTGCGCGCGCTGGAGCAGGCCGAGCTGTTCCACTGGCCGCTGGATGCCGAGGCGGAGGAAAGCCTGCAGCGCAGTTTCAGCAGCTTGCTGCCCGAGCACTGCACGGTGCAGGAGAACGAGCCGCTGATGATCGAGAACCGCGCCATAGTTGCGCGTAAGGTCGGCGACGACGTGGCCTGGTTCGATTTTCGTGAGCTGTGCGACGGCCCGCGCAGCCAGAACGACTACATCGAACTGGGCAAAATCTTCCACGCGGTATTGCTGGCCAATGTCGAGCAGATGGGCGTGGCCAAGGAAGACATGGCGCGGCGCTTCATCAACCTGGTCGACGAGTTCTACGACCGCAACGTCAAACTGATCATCTCCGCCGAGGTCGAGCTCAAGGACCTCTACAGCGGCGGCCGCCTGAACTTCGAGTTCCAGCGTACCCTCAGCCGCCTGCTGGAAATGCAGTCCCACGAGTTCCTTTCGCGCCCGCATAAGCCTTAAAAAGCAGCTTCAAGCGGCAAGTTAGGTCGGGCCGTCCTTGTGTTGGAACTGCCGGCGGTATTGATTGGGCGACAGCTCGGTGTGCTGGCGGAACAGGCGGGCGAAGAAGCTGGCGTCGTCGTAGCCCACTTCGTAACTGATGGTCTTGATGCTTTTGCGGGTGGCGCTGAGCATGCCCTTGGCGGTTTCGATGCGCAGGCGTTGCAGGTAGTGCAGCGGCTTGTCGCCGGTGGCCGCCTGGAAACGGCGCATAAAGTTGCGAATGCTCATGCTGTGTTCGCGGGCGACGTCTTCGAAGCGGAATTTATCGGCGAAGTGATCCTCCAGCCATTGCTGGATCTGCAGCACGGTCATGTCGTGATGCAGCTTCTGGCCGCCGAAGCCGATGCGTCCCGGCGCGTAGTTGCGCTGCACCTCGTAGAGAATGTCGCGGGCCACGCCCTGGGCCACACCGGCGCCACAGAAACGCTCGATCAGGTAGATATACAGATCGCAGGCCGAGGTGACGCCGCCGGCACAGTAGAGGTTGTCGGCATCCGATAGGTGCTTTTCCTGATTGAGCAGCACCTTGGGGAAGCGTTCGGCGAACTCATTGAAAAAGCGCCAGTAAGTGGTCGCTTCCTTGCCGTCGAGCAGCCCAGCCTCGGCCATCCAGAACACGCCGGTGGCTTCGCCACATATCGCGCTGCCGTTGGCGTGGCTGTTTTTCAGCCAGCTGAGCACCTGGGGGTGGCGCTGGCTGAGGGCGTCGAAGTCGTCCCAGAACGCCGGCAGGATGATCACGTCGGCGACATCCAGCGGGCCGTCCACCGGCACTCGTACACCGCTGAAGCTACGTACCGGCTGGCCGTCCGGGCTGACCAGATTGATCTCGAAGGCCGGCGCCAGACCGATGCCCTGCTGTTTGCCGTAACGCAGGCTGGCCATATGGAAGAAATCCTTGGCCTGCATCAGGGTGGAGGCGAATACGCCGTCAGTGGCCAGAATGCTTACCCGCTTGAGAGGTGTCGTCATCGTCATTCTTCTTGCGAAAGCTCGGAGCTGAGGGCACATGGAGGTGGTGTTGGTGACGCGCCTGGCCCTTCGAGGTGGGAAAGCGGTCAAGATGCGGCTGGATCGTCTTATTTTTTGGCGCTTGTGTCCAGTGCAACCAAGCGATTGCTTGGTTAGAGTCGTTTCTTCGAATTTATTCGCCAGGTGCCAGCATGATCCCCAGAACGTTGTTCAGCTCCGAACACGAACTCTTTCGCGACAGTGTGCGTAAGTTTCTCGAGCAAGAGGCGGTGCCATTCCATCAGCAGTGGGAAAAGGACGGTCATATCGATCGCGCTTTATGGAACAAGGCCGGCGAGGCGGGCATGCTCTGCTCGCATATTCCCGAAGAGTACGGCGGCATGGCCGCTGACTTTCTCTACAGCGCCGTGGTGATCGAAGAAGTCGGGCGTTTGGGGCTGACCGGCATCGGCTTCTCCCTGCATTCGGACATAGTTGCGCCTTATATCCTGCATTACGGTTCCGAAACGCTGAAGCACAAGTACCTGCCGAAGCTGGTCTCCGGCGAGATGGTCACCGCGATCGCCATGACCGAGCCGGGTGCGGGTTCCGACCTGCAGGGGGTGAAAACCACCGCGGTGCTGGACGGCGATGAATATGTAATCAATGGCTCCAAGACCTTTATCACCAATGGCTATCTGGCCGACCTGGTGATAGTGGTGGCGAAGACCGATCCCAAGGCTGGCGCCAAGGGCACCAGTCTGTTTCTGGTGGAGGCCGATTCGCCGGGCTTCAGCAAGGGCAAGCGCCTGGAAAAGGTCGGCATGAAAGCTCAGGACACCTCCGAGCTGTTCTTTCAGGATGTACGGGTGCCCAAGGAGAACCTGCTCGGTCAGGCCGGTATGGGCTTCGCCTATCTGATGCAGGAATTGCCCCAGGAGCGTCTGACCGTTGGCGTCGGCGCGCTGGCTTCGGCCGAAGCGGCGCTGAAGTGGACGTTGGATTACACCCGCGAGCGCAAAGCGTTCGGCAAAGCCATTGCAGACTTTCAGAACACTCGCTTCAAGCTGGCAGAGATGGCGACCGAGATCCAGGTCGGTCGGGTGTTCGTCGACCGCTGCCTGGAGCTGCACCTGCAGGGCAAGCTGGATGTGCCGACCGCTGCCATGCTCAAGTACTGGGGCACCGACCTGCAATGCAAGGTGCTCGACGAGTGCGTGCAGCTGCACGGCGGTTACGGTTTCATGTGGGAGTATCCGGTGGCGCGCGCCTGGGCCGATGCCCGGGTGCAGCGTATCTACGCTGGCACCAATGAAATCATGAAGGAAATCATCGCCCGCTCGCTGTAATTGTCGAGGGCGCTGCTGTTCGGGCGGCGAACTTGCGCATCGCCATGGAGCTCCAACAGGCAAATGTCTGGAGGGCGCCATGATGTCCTTGAATGAACTCGCAGCGGAACCCTTCGCCGACTGGGACGGCAGCGTAGCCGCTGCCCGGGCCCTGCAGGCGCGCCTGGCCGAACAGGTGCGGCTCGAAGACGACTATCCGCCGCTGCAGCGCTTCGCCGGCGTGGATGTCGGCTTCGAGGAGGGCGGTTCGATCACCCGGGCCGCGGCGGTTCTGCTCGATGCGCTGACCCTCGAACCGCTGGCCGAGTGCGTGGCGCGTATCCCCACGCGCATGCCTTATGTGCCGGGCCTGCTGTCGTTTCGCGAATTGCCGGCCTTGTTGCAGGCCTTGGCCGGGTTGCCCTGCGAGCCCGATCTGGTGTTCGTCGACGGGCACGGTATCGCCCATCCGCGGGGCCTGGGCATTGCCGCGCATCTCGGGGTGGTGAGTGGTCTGCCAAGCATCGGCGTGGCCAAGAAAATTCTTACCGGCAGTCATGCTCCGCTACAGGAACAGCGCGGGGCACGGGTGCCTTTACTGGATCGGCACGGCAGGACAATCGGCTGGGTGCTGCGCAGCAAGCATGGCGTGCGGCCGTTGATCGTGTCGCCGGGCCATCGCTTGAGCCTTGAACGTGCGCCGGAGTTGGTGATGGCCTGTGTGCGCCATCACCGCCTGCCTGAGCCGACCCGGCTGGCCGACCGTCTGGCATCGCGGCGCGATAGCCATGGCGGTCAGCAGTCCTTGTTGTGATGGGTGGTTAAGGTGCGGGGTTGGGTTGTCGGGTGTGGATGGCCTCGATCCCGGCCAGGACTTCATCGGAGAGCCGCAGTTGCGCGCTGGCCAGATTACTGTCCAGTTGTTCGAGGGTGGTGGCGCCGATGATATTGCTGGTCACGAAAGGCTGCGCGGTGACGAATGCCAGAGCCATTTGCGCCGGGTCGAGACCGTGCTCGCGGGCCAGGGCCACATAGCGCGAGCAGGCCGCTTCGGCTTGCGGGTTGGTATAGCGGGCGAAGCGGCTGAACAGGCTGATGCGCGCGTTGGCCGGGCGGGCACCACCCTCGTATTTGCCCGATAGCATGCCGAACGCCAGGGGCGAGTAGGCAAGCAGGCCGCAGTCTTCGCGGATTGCGATTTCCGCCAGACCCACCTCGAAGGTGCGGTTGAGCAGGTTATAGGGGTTCTGAATCGACACGGCGCGCGACCAGTTGCGTTGCTCGGCCAATTGCAGGAATTTCAGGGTGCCCCAGGGCGTTTCGTTGGACAGACCGATATGACGGATCTTGCCGGCCTTGACCTGCTCGTCGAGCACCTCCAGGGTTTCTTCCAGTGGCGTGAAGTCGCTGTCGCGGTGTTTGTAGCCGAGTTGGCCGAAGAAGTTGGTCGGCCGTTCCGGCCAGTGCAGTTGATACAGGTCGATCCAGTCGGTGCGCAGGCGCTTGAGGCTGGCGTCCAATGCGGCGGTGATGTGCGCGCGGTTGTGCTTGAGTTGACCGCGGCGGATGTAGTCGATGCCGTTGCCCGGCCCGGCGACCTTGCTCGCCAGCACCCAGTCGGCCCGGTCGCCGTGCTTGGCGAAGTAATCGCCGATGATTTGCTCGGTGGTGCTGTAGGTCTCGGCGCGCGGCGGCACCGGGTACATTTCGGCGGTGTCGATAAAGTTCACCCCCGCGGCCTTACTGCGTTCGATCTGTACGAAGGCGTCGTCGGCGCTGTTTTGTTCACCCCAGGTCATGCTGCCGAGGCACAGGGCGCTGACCCGCAAATCCGTTCGGCCTAGTTGGCGATAATCCATTTGGCGTTCCTCCGGCAAAACGACCATACAATCAGGTTGTATTTATTTTCGCAATCTGCATAATTGCGCACCTCTTTCTGCAGTGGAAGTGATGCGCCGCCTGCCGAAGAATCTTGCCGTATTACGGACGCGCTGACCCGAGCCCCCGATAGCGCCTGTTTGCGGCTGCCTTTGACCTTGTCAAAGTACGCACTATTCAGTAAGATCCGCCGTCTTATTTATCAGGGCGGCCCCTGAGGCTATAAAGAATGAAAACTTTTACTGCTAAACCTGAAACAGTAAAGCGCGACTGGTTCGTCGTCGACGCTGCAGGTCAGACCCTGGGTCGTCTGGCTACTGAAATCGCCAGCCGTCTGCGTGGCAAGCACAAGCCTGAATACACTCCGCACGTCGACACCGGTGATTACATCGTTGTGATCAATGCCGAGCAGGTACGTGTGACCGGTGCTAAGACCACCGACAAGATGTACTACTCTCACTCCGGTTTCCCGGGCGGCATCAAGTCGATCAACTTCGAAAAGCTGATCGCCAAGGCGCCTGAGCGTGTGATCGAGACCGCGGTCAAAGGCATGCTGCCGAAGAATCCGCTGGGTCGCGACATGTATCGTAAGCTGAAGGTGTATGCGGGCGCTGCCCACCCACACACTGCTCAGCAGCCCCAAGAACTGAAGATTTAACGGAATAGTTCATTATGTCGGCGACTCAAAATTACGGCACTGGCCGTCGCAAGACTGCAACCGCTCGCGTTTTCCTGCGTGCCGGTACTGGCAAGATCTCCATCAACAACCGTTCGCTCGATGGCTTCTTCGGTCGCGAAACTGCCCGCATGGTAGTTCGCCAGCCGCTGGAACTGGTTGAGATGACCGAAAAGTTCGACGTCTACGTCACCGTTATCGGTGGCGGCGTGAGTGGCCAGGCTGGCGCAATCCGCCACGGCATCACTCGTGCTCTGATGGACTACGACGAAACCCTGCGTCCTGCACTGCGCAAGGCCGGTTTCGTGACTCGCGATGCCCGTGAAGTTGAACGTAAGAAGGTCGGTCTGCGTAAAGCGCGTAAGCGTCCGCAGTACTCCAAGCGTTAATTCGCGACCTGCGTTCCAAAACGCCCAGCTTCCTAGCGGAACTGGGCGTTTTTTATGGGCGTAAGGATAGCCTGCGGTGTTATGTCGCAGCGTTCAAACCCGCGCCCTGCGCGGTGTTAAGCCTTTGTCTGCGGGGTAATTACCTTGTCAGAAAAGGGGCTTTTCATTACCATTTGGCGAATTTTTTGCGCGACTCGAAATTTACTTAGTAGAGGCCTGACCAACAGGCCACAAAGCTGATGGGAGACGACTGAATGAGCAATGACGGCGTGAATGCAGGCCGGCGTCGCTTCTTGGTGGCGGCCACCTCTGTGGTGGGTGCTGCTGGAGCGGTGGGTGCCGCGGTCCCGTTCGTGGGGTCATGGTTCCCGAGTGCCAAGGCTAAAGCTGCCGGTGCGCCTGTGAAGGTGAACGTGAGCAAGATCGAGCCGGGCCAGCAGATGGTTGCCGAGTGGAGGGGGCAACCCGTCTTCATTGTGCGCCGTACCGACGAAATCCTGAAGAATCTGGTGACGCTGGAGCCCAAGCTGGCCGACCCGGAATCGAAGGATTCCGTGCAGCCCGCTTATGTCGATCCGCGGGTGCGTTCGATCCGTCCAGAGCTGTTGCTCCTGGTCGGGCTCTGTACCCACCTGGGTTGTGCACCGTCCTTCCGCCCGGAAGTCGCGCCTGCCGACCTCGGGGCCGAGTGGGTAGGGGGTTATTTCTGCCCTTGCCACGGTTCCCGTTACGACCTCGCTGGCCGGGTCTACAAAGCGCAGCCTGCGCCCTTGAACCTGCCGGTGCCACCGCACACATACGAGTCGGATGATGTGATCGTCATCGGTGTGGACCAGGAGCAAGCATGATGAGTAAGTTCATGGAATGGGTGGATGCGCGCTTCCCCGCGACCAAGATGTGGGAAGACCATCTGAGCAAGTATTACGCACCGAAGAATTTCAACTTCTTTTACTTTTTCGGCTCCCTGGCGCTGCTGGTGTTGGTCAATCAGATCGTCACCGGTATCTGGCTGACCATGAGCTACAACCCTTCGGCCGAAGAGGCGTTCGCCTCGGTCGAATACATCATGCGCGATGTCGAGTTCGGCTGGATCCTGCGCTACCTGCACTCCACCGGCGCTTCGGCGTTCTTCATCGTGGTCTACCTGCACATGTTCCGCGGTCTGCTCTACGGCTCCTACCAGAAGCCGCGCGAGCTGGTGTGGATCTTCGGCATGCTGATCTACCTGATGCTGATGGCCGAAGCCTTTATGGGTTATCTGTTGCCGTGGGGCCAGATGTCCTACTGGGGCGCCCAGGTGATCATCTCGCTGTTCGGCGCCATTCCGGTGATCGGCGCGGATCTGACCCAGTGGATCCGTGGTGACTACCTGATCTCGGGCATCACCCTGAACCGCTTCTTCGCCCTGCACGTGGTGGCCTTGCCGATCGTGATTCTGGGGTTGGTGGTTCTGCACATCCTGGCGCTGCACGAAGTCGGTTCGAACAACCCCGACGGCGTCGACATCAAGAAGAAAAAGGACGAGAACGGCGTTCCGCTCGACGGCATCGCTTTCCATCCTTACTACACCGTGAAAGACATCGTCGGCGTAGTGGTATTCCTGTTCATCTTCTGCTTCGTGGTGTTCTTCTTCCCGGAAATGGGCGGTTACTTCCTGGAGAAGCCGAACTTCGAGGCGGCCAACCCGTTCAAGACTCCCGAGCACATCGCTCCGGTCTGGTACTTCACGCCGTTCTACGCGATTCTGCGGGCGATTCCGGACAAGCTCATGGGCGTTATCGCCATGGGTGCGGCGATTGCCGTGCTGTTCGTATTGCCGTGGCTGGACCGTAGCCCGGTCAAGTCGATGCGCTACAAGGGTTGGTTGAGCAAGATCTGGTTGCTGGTCTTCTGCGTTTCCTTCGTCATCCTCGGTGTCCTGGGCGTGTTGTCGCCAACGCCGGGTCGTACGTTGTTGTCGCAGGTGTGTACCTTCCTGTACTTCGCGTACTTCATCCTGATGCCGTTCTACACCAGGATGGAAAAAACCAAACCGGTTCCGGAAAGGGTGACGGGCTGATGAAAAAGCTATTTGCTGCGTTTGTTATTGCTGCGCTGCCAGCCTGGGCTTTCGCTTCTGGCGGTGGCGTCGAGCTGGACCATGTGGAAATCGATCTGACCGACAAAGCGGCTCTGCAGGACGGTGCGCGCACGTTCGCCAACTACTGCATGGGTTGCCATAGCGCCAAGTTCCAGCGCTATGAGCGCGTGGCCGACGACCTGGGTATCCCGCATGAAATCATGCTGGAGAATCTGGTATTCAGCGGCGCGAAAATCGGCGATCACATGAAGATCGGTATGAAGCCGGATGATGCCAAGGCCTGGTTCGGTGCTGCGCCGCCGGATCTGACCCTGGTCGCCCGTGTGCGTGGCAACGACTGGTTGTACACCTACCTGCGCACCTTCTACTACGATCCGACCCGTCCGCTGGGTTCCAACAACAAGGTATTCCCCAATGTGGGCATGCCCAACGTGTTGGCCGACCTGCAGGGGCATCAGTACATCGGTTGCAAGCAGGTTCAGGTGGTCGAAGACGGCAAGAAGCAATTCGATCCGTTGACTGGTACGCCGATTACCCATGAGGCCTGCGATCAGTTGGCGATCGCGCCGAACACGGGTGCGTTGAGCGAAGAAGAGTTCGATGAAAAGATCCAGAACCTGGTGACCTTCCTGGCCTATTCGGCTAACCCGATCAAGCTGGAAAGCCAGCGCATCGGCACCTACGTTCTGCTGTATCTGGCCTTCTTCTTCGTGTTCGCCTATCTGCTCAAGCGCGAATACTGGAAGGACGTGCATTAATCCGCCGCTTCCCTTCGTTGTCGATCTGCGCGCCCTGTTGGGCGCGCAGTTTTTCTGCTTTCAAATACCTGAATAAGCGAGGAGGACCGCCATGGGCGTGACCAATCGGTTGGCCTGTTACTCCGACCCCGCCGACCACTATTCCCACCGTGTACGCATCGTGCTCGCCGAGAAGGGTGTCATCGCCGAGATCATCAACGTGGAGAAGGACAATTGTCCGGCGAAGCTGCTTGAGGTTAATCCGTACGCCAGTCTGCCCACCTTGGTGGATCGCGATTTGGCGCTGTACGAGTCGACCGTGGTGATGGAGTACCTGGATGAGCGTTATCCGCATCCGCCATTGTTGCCGGTTTATCCGGTGGCCAGGGCCAACAGTCGTTTGCTGATCCATCGCATTCAGCGCGATTGGTGCAAGCTGGTCGACCAGATTCTCGACCCGCGAAGTAAGGACCCGGTTCGCGCGCTGGCGCGTAAGGAGCTGCGTGAGAGCCTGACCGGCGTCTCGCCGCTGTTCGCCGATAAGGCCTACTTTCTCAGCGAAGAGCTGAGTTTGGTCGATTGCTGTTTGTTGCCCATTCTCTGGCGTTTGCCGGTGCTGGGTATCGAGTTGCCGAAAGCGGCCAAGCCCTTGCTCGACTATATGGACCGGCAGTTCGCCCGCGAGGCCTTTCAGGCTAGTCTGTCCCCCATTGAGCGCGATATGCGCTAACAGCCGCGCCCAAGCCGTGGCGTCCGTGGGTCGCGTCCTCTAAGGTCGCGCCCTTTGTTCGTTGCGTCTTGATCGGGTGCCCGCACATGGCCGTTGTGCTAGGTTTTAAACGGCGTGGTAAAGCTATAGGAGGCTTTGATGAACTCCAGTCGTCCCTATCTGATTCGTGCGCTCTACGAGTGGATTGTCGATAACGATTGCACCCCTCATTTGCTGGTCAATTCCGAACTTTCTGGTGTGCAGGTGCCGCCCGGTTTCGCCAGTGACGGTCAAATCGTGCTCAATGTATCGCCGAGTGCGGTGCGCCATCTGCATATGGATAATGAAGCGGTGAGTTTCGAAGGGCGCTTCGGTGGTGTCGCGCATAGCCTCTACGTGCCTGCGGGAGCGGTATTGGCGATTTATGCGCGGGAGAACGGCCAGGGCATGGTCTTCGACCTGGAGTCGCCGATGGCGACTAGCGAGGATGAGGAGTCCGAGGAGCAGGGGCCGCCCGACGACGAGCCGCCACGTCCAAGTGGCCGGCCCAGTTTGAAGGTCGTCAAGTAAGGGCGCGGCAAGCGCTGGGCTTCAAGCTGTAAGCAGGAATATCACCAACAAAAAGGGCGCCTATTGGCGCCCTTTTTGTTTTCGCGTATAGCTGCGATCAGTTCGTGTACTGGAACAGCTTGACGATCTTCTGCACGCCGCCGACGCTCTGCACCAGGTTGGTGGCGTTGATGGCTTCCTGGCGTGAGACCAGGCCGAGGAGGTAGACGATGCCGTTCTCGGTGACCACCTTGATGCGGGTGCCGGGTACGCTGGCATCGGCGACCATCTGCGTCTTGATCTTGGTGGTCAGCAGCGAATCGTTGCTGCGCGCGAGCAGCGAGGTGGGTTGCAGCACTTGCAGCTCGTTATGCACTTTGCTGACACCCTGGACCCTGCGTGCGGCCTGTTCGGCGGCAGCTTTCAGGTCGCTGCGCGGAGTTTGCCCGGCGAGCAGCACGACGCCGTTATAGCTGGTCACGACGATATGCGAAGTCGGGCTGGTCAGGTCGGCATGGGCGCGGGCGATATTCGCATCGACTTGCGGGGCGATGAATTGGTCGTCGATTTTATTGCCGATGCTGCGGCTACCGCAGCCTGCAAGGCTCAGGCTGAGTGCAAGGGTTACGAAAAGCAGCGAGATGCGGGTCATTCTTCACTCCCGAATAGTTGGCTATCGATCAGGTCGCACAAGCAGTGAATGGCCAGTAGGTGAACTTCCTGAATGCGCGCGGTGACTTTCGAAGGCACGCGGATTTCCACGTCTTCCGGCAGCAGCAGCGATGCCATGCCGCCGCCGTCGCGGCCGGTGAGGGCGACTACGGTCATTTCACGGTCGTGGGCGGCCTGAATCGCCTGGATGACGTTGGCCGAGTTGCCGCTGGTGGAGATCGCCAGGAGCACGTCGCCGGGTTGGCCCAGTGCGCGGATTTGCTTGGAGAACACCTCGTTGTAGCTGTAATCATTGGCGATCGAGGTGATGGTCGAGCTGTCGGTGGTCAGGGCGATCGCCGGCAGGCTCGGGCGTTCGCGCTCGAAGCGGTTGAGCAGTTCCGAGGAGAAGTGCTGGGCGTCGCCGGCCGAGCCGCCGTTGCCACAGGTGAGAATCTTGCCCTCGTTGAGCAGGGCGTTGACCATGGCCTGACTGCCTTGCTCGATGAACGGAATGAGCACGTCCATGGCCTGTTGCTTGGTTTCGATACTGGCTTGGAACAGCTGACGTATGCGGGCTTGCATGTCCATCGGAGATATAACCTTCAGTGTGGCGCCTGTTCAGGTATCAAAGGCGTTTTGAATCCAGTTCAGTTGCGGGGGGCGATTGCCGTCGGCATTGATGGCAATCACGTCAAAACGGCAGGGATGCTGAGCCCAGCGCGACTCCTTTTGTAGAAAGTGCATGGCGGCCAGCGTCAGCTTCTCTCGCTTGCGCGCGTCAACGCTTTCCAGGGCGCCGCCCCAGGCCCTGTGCCGGCGGTAGCGAACTTCGACGAATACTACTGTATCGCGATCGAGCATGACCAGATCGAGCTCGCCGCGCTTGCAGCTCCAGTTCTGCGCCAGTAGGCGCAGACCTTTTTCTTCCAGATGACGCCGGGCCAAGGCCTCGGCGGCCGAACCGCTGTTCTGGGTGCTGTCGCGCTCGGTCAATTGAGGTTGTCTGGCAGACGTTGCACGGCGCCATTGTTGAACGTCGCCCAGGGCAATTGGCGTTCGATGCGCTGGGCGGGGTTCAGGCTCAGGTTGCCGGATAGCCCGTCGATCTGGGTGTCGGGCAGCGCCTTGAGCTGGGTCAGCCGCGGCGCCAGGCGATAGGCATCCGCGCCCATCGCATAGAGCCGGCCGAGGCTGCCGCTGGCTTGTGGCCATTGCTCGCTGACTTGCTGGCGCAGCGGCTCGTCGCTATTGAGCAGCCACGGCGTTTCGCAAAACAGAATGCCGTCCATGTCCTGGTATTGCGCCTGGCTGAGCGCGCCGGTGAACAGGTGCGATGTGGCGTACACGGGAACGTCGCCGGCGTATTGGAACGCCAGGGTCGGTTTGATCTGTTGCGCCTGCTGCGGGGTCGCGGCGAGGAAGATGAAGTCGACATCCTGGCGCCGTGCCGGCTGGCTGGCCACTGCCACGCCCAGGGTGTTTTTCAGGCGGTTGGTGCGCGCCTCGCTTTCGCGGAGCTGGAACAGATTGGCGATCTGCTTGGCCAGTTCAACGGGCTGGTCGACATGCTCGGCGGCGATCAGGCTGCCGCCTTGGGCTTGCCAGCTCTGGCGGAAAGCATCCAGCACCCGGTCGCCCCATTCGCCGCGCGGCACCAGGGCGACTGCCCGGCGCATGCCGTCGGCCCAGGCGCGGCGCGCCACTTCGCGTGCTTCGTCTTCGGCGGCGAGGCCGAACTGGAACAACTGCGCCGGACCTTCCTGGCCTACTTCGCTGTAATTCAGAGCCAGAGTGGTGATCGGCAACTGCTCGCGGTCGCTGAGCTGCTTGACCAGCGGTTTTTCCAGAGGGCCTATGACCAGTTGCACGCCCGCCGCTTTCGCCTGGTTATAGAACTCGTCCAGCGAGGTCAGGCGCGAGCTGTCGTAGAACTGAATGTTCGGTGGGTTCTGGCCGTTCTGTTGTGCTTGGTAGTGAGCTGCGAGGAAGCCATCGCGCAGGGCGCGTGCGACCGTCGCCAATTGGCCTTCCTGCGGCAGCAGTAGGGCGATTTCCGTCAACGGCTGGCTGGATAAGGCTTGCAGCTTGCCGAGCATCTGCGGCAGTTGGCGTGCGGCGGGATGTTCCGGGTGCTGCGTGCGCCATGTGTCGATGGCGGCTTGCTGTTGTTCCAGGGTGCCGGCCGTCTTGGTGCTGCGGGCCAATGCCAGCCAGCCGGTCATGTCGCTGCCTATGCCGCCCTGAAGCTGTTCGAGGGGCAGGCTGGCGACCAGGTTCCAGATGGTTTCGTGGTTGGCTTGGGCGGTTTCGCCGCTCAGCAGTGGGGCGATGAACACCCGCTCGCGCGCGGCCTCGAGGATCTGGCCGTCGGCTTGCAGGGCGCTGGCGCGGGCCAGCTGGGTGCGTATCTGTTGCTCCACGGGCAGTTCGCCGAGACGCGCCATGCTCGGATGGTCGAGGGCGCGCAAAGCGGCTTGCGGTTTGTCGCGGGTCAGCGCCAGTTCGGCGATCAAGGTGACGGCATAGACTTGTTGCGCAGGTTTCAAGCTGTCGATTTGCACCTGTTCGAGAATGCGCGTGGCCTTGCCGATGTCGTTCTGCCGGTAGGCTTGGTCGGCGGCGGCCAGGCGTAGCGCCGCGGCCTGTTCGGGCTGACTGCCGCCGGCTTGTTGCAGCATCTGTTCGATGCTGGCTTGTGGGGTGCGTGGCAGTTCGCCCAGGTTGGATGAAGGCGAGCCGGCGCAGGCGGCGAGCAGGCCAGCAAGGCAGAGCACGGTGAGTGGGCGGGTGCAGACGATCATGTAAGCGATCCTGATACTTGATCAAATGAGCGGGAATTGTACCCGCGCGTGAGGGGTTGGTGCGATGTCGAAGGCTAAGAACCTGTTCACGCTTTGCCGCGTTCGGCATTTCGGCCGTTTGTAGCCTTCATCGGGCCGCTGGTTTTTGCCGCATCGAGGGTGCGCTCTCCGGCCGTTGCGCGCGGTGACGGCGGGACGGGCTACAATGCGCGCTTTGTCTATTCATGAGGCTTTGCTGTGACCGCTTCCGGTGCTCCGAATTCTGCCCCCGGCACGCTTTATGTAGTGGCCACGCCCATCGGCAACCTCGACGACATCAGTGCGCGCGCCCTGAATGTGCTGCGCGACGTCGCCTTGATCGCCGCGGAGGATACCCGTCATTCGGCGCGGCTGATGCAGCACTTCGGCATCGGCACGCCGCTGGCAGCCTGTCACGAACACAATGAGCGCGATCAGGGTGGGCGCTTTATTACGCGCTTGCAGGCCGGCGAGGATGTCGCGCTGATCTCCGACGCGGGAACGCCGCTGATTTCCGATCCGGGCTATCACCTGGTGCGTCAGGCTCGGGCGGCCGGCATTACGGTGGTGCCGGTACCCGGTGCTTGTGCGCTGATCGCGGCCTTGTCGGCCGCTGGTTTGCCATCGGACCGCTTCATCTTCGAGGGCTTTCTGCCGGCCAAGGCCGCTGCTCGACGGGCGCGCTTGGAGCAGGTGAAGGAAGAGCCGCGAACGCTGATTTTCTACGAGGCGCCGCATCGCATTCTCGAATGCCTGGAAGATATGCAGGCGGTGTTCGGCGATCAGCGCCCGGCATTACTGGCCCGCGAGATCAGCAAGACCTTCGAGACGCTCAAGGGCCTGCCATTGGCCGAGTTGAGCGCCTGGGTGGCGGCGGATAGCAATCAGCAGCGCGGCGAATGCGTGGTATTGGTGGCCGGCTGGCAGGCGCCGGAAGGCGAAGCCGCGGTCAGCGCCGAGGCGCTGCGGGTGCTCGATCTGTTGCTCGGGGAAATGCCGCTCAAGCGCGCGGCGGCGTTGGCGGCGGAAATCACCGGAGTGCGCAAGAATCTGCTCTATCAGGTGGCGCTGGAGCGGCAAAACGACGCTTGAGCTTGTTCTTCGAGGGCGCTGCCGTTACCCTTGCCGGCGGAGAGTCGATCGGACAGTCGCTGCCGTGTTTCGTTCTGCGGGACGCGGGGGAGGAAAGTCCGGGCTCCATAGGGCGGAGTGCCAGGTAATGCCTGGGGGGCGTGAGCCTACGGAAAGTGCCACAGAAAATAACCGCCTAAGCGCTTCGGTGCCGGTAAGGGTGAAAAGGTGCGGTAAGAGCGCACCGCACGGCTGGTAACAGTCCGTGGCTAGGTAAACCCCACTCGGAGCAAGACCAAATAGGGTTCCATTGGCGTGGCCCGCGCTGGAACCGGGTAGGTTGCTAAAGACGTGCAGTGATGTACGTCGTAGAGGAATGACTGTCCTCGACAGAACCCGGCTTACAGATCGACTCTCCACCTCTCTCAGCTCCGCTTCCCTTCTTATCCCCCGTCTTATTAATACCGAAAAAATCTTACTCTTAATAAATCACTTTAAGTTTGAAGTGCAGCTTCTTGTGTTCTTTCGCTTTGCCTTGTCGGTACCCCTCCTGTTTGCTGTTTCTTCTTCCGCTTGTATCGCTAAATCTCCGTTCTATAAGGATTTTTCCCGCTTGGGGCGCCTTGACGGTGGGGTGCGTGCGTTCCTATAGTGTGCGCGAGTGGTAAAAAGTGGCATGAAGTGGGTTTTTTTGGGCATGGATAGCTAATAACAGGGGAAGCGCGATCGTGTTTCGCGGAGCTAACGCCATCAGTCTCGACGCCAAAGGGCGCCTCGCGATGCCGAGTCGGTATCGTGACGAGCTCGTTTCGCGTTGTGCCGGCCAGCTTATCGTGACCATCGATGCCATTGACCCCTGCTTATGTGTCTATCCGTTGGCCGAGTGGGAGTTGATCGAAGCCAAATTGCGCGAGCTGGCTTCCTTTCGTGAAGAAAACCGCCGTTTGCAACGTTTGCTGATAGGCAATGCCGTCGACCTCGAGCTGGATGCCAGCGGTCGTTTTCTGGTGCCGCCGCGTCTGCGCGAATACGCCAAGTTGGATAAGCGCGCGATGCTCGTTGGCCAACTCAATAAATTTCAATTGTGGGATGAAGATGCCTGGAATGCCGTGGCGGACGCCGATCTGGCGGCCATCAAGCAACCGGGCGCCCTGTCCGACGATCTACGTGACCTGATCCTGTGACTATGACCGGCAGCTTTCGCCATATAACCGTGCTACTCGACGAAGCCGTTGAAGGCCTCGCCGTGCGGCCCGATGGCTGCTACCTGGATGGCACCTTCGGACGCGGCGGGCATAGCCGGCTGATATTGCAGAAGCTCGGGCCGGATGGTCACTTGTTGGGATTCGATAAGGATCCCTTAGCGATTGCGACGGGTGAAGCGCTAGCGGCCGAAGACGGCCGCTTTGTCGTTGTGCAGCGGAGTTTTGCGGAACTTGGCGAGGAAGTCGTTGTCCGCGGTCTGGCAGGGCGGGTCAACGGCATTCTTCTCGATCTGGGTGTGTCCTCGCCGCAGCTGGACGATGCCGTCCGCGGTTTCAGTTTTCTCAACGACGGTCCGCTGGATATGCGTATGGATCCGACTCGTGGGCTCAGTGCGGCGCAGTGGATCGCCAGTGCCCCCGAGGAGGAGATCGCCCGGGTATTCAAGGAGTACGGCGAGGAGCGTTTCGCCAAGCGCATGGCTCGCGCCGTGGTCCTGCGTCGTGCCGAGCAGCCGTTCGAGCGCACCGCCGATCTGGCGCAGGTGCTGACCGTCGCCAATCCGGCCTGGGAGAAGGGCAAGAATCCCGCGACCCGTGCGTTCCAGGGGCTGCGTATTCATATCAACAACGAGTTGGGCGATCTCGAGCGCGGCCTGGATGCGGCGCTGGAAGCCCTTGAAGTCGGCGGCCGTCTGGTGGTGATCAGCTTCCATTCCCTGGAAGACCGCATCGTCAAACTCTTTATGCGCAAACATGCCAAGGGCGAACAGGACAAGCTGCCGCGTAATCTGCCGATTATTCCGAAGGCCTTCGAGCCGCGTCTGAAGCTGATCGGCAAGCCGCAGTTCGCCTCCGAGGCCGAGCTCAAGGCCAACCCGCGTTCGCGCAGTGCGGTGATGCGGGTTGCGGAGAAGCTGCGATGAGCACGCTATTCGTCAAACCCTTGCCGCGCGGCAGCCTGTTGATGCTGGTGCTGTTTTTGGCGGTGCTGGGTTCCGCGTTGTCGGTGTCTTACTGCGCGCACTGGAACCGGCAATTGCTCAACGGGCTGTATGCCGAGCTGAACCTGCGCGATAAAACTCAGGCCGAATGGGGGCGCCTGGTGCTCGAGCAAAGCACCTGGACCGCGCACAACCGCATCGAGACGCTGGCTAGCGAACAGCTGAAAATGCGCATTCCCGATGCCGGCGAAGTCCGCATGGTGGCGCCATGATCAGGCTCGAAGGCGCGCTCTACCCTTGGCGTTTCCGTCTTGTGCTGCTGCTCCTGGCGCTGATGGTGGCGGCTATCGCCTGGCGCATCGTCGATCTGCATGTGGTCGACCATGACTTTCTCAAAGCCCATGGCGATGCGCGTAGCGTGCGGCATATCCCCATTCCGGCGCACCGCGGCTTGATCACCGACCGCAATGGTGAGCCGCTGGCGGTCAGCACGCCGGTCACCACCCTGTGGGCCAATGGCAAGGAATTGCAGAGCGCGAAAGGTAAATGGCCGGCGCTCGCCGCCGCCTTGGGGCAGGAGCCGAAAGGCTTCGCCGAACGCTTGCAGGCCCATGCCGAGCGCGAGTTCATGTACCTGGTGCGCGGTTTGACGCCCGAGCAGGGGCAGCAGGTGCTCGACCTCAAAGTGCCCGGGGTCTACGCCATCGAAGAATTCCGTCGCTTCTATCCGGCCGGCGAAGTGGCGGCCCATGTGGTCGGCTTCACCGATATCGACGACCGTGGTCGCGAAGGCATGGAGCTGGCTTTCGAAGATTGGCTGGCCGGCGTGCCGGGCAAGCGTCAGGTCTTGAAAGACCGGCGCGGGCGGCTGATCAAGGATGTGCAGGTCGCGCAAAACGCCAAGGCCGGTAAGGCCCTGGCGTTGTCTATCGACCTGCGTTTGCAGTACCTGGCGCATCGCGAGCTGCGCAACGCGCTGGTCGAGTTCGGCGCCAAGGCCGGCAGCCTGGTGATGATCGATGTGAAAACCGGCGAAGTGCTGGCGATGGTCAACCAGCCGACCTACAACCCCAACAACCGCAAAAACCTGCAGCCGGCGGCCATGCGCAACCGGGCGATGATCGATGTGTTCGAACCGGGTTCGACCATGAAGCCGTTCTCGATGAGCGCG
The DNA here is from genome assembly GCA_966210885.1 of uncultured Pseudomonas sp. Taxonomy (GTDB): domain Bacteria; phylum Pseudomonadota; class Gammaproteobacteria; order Pseudomonadales; family Pseudomonadaceae; genus Aquipseudomonas. The sequence continues at coordinate 64,663 of CBIHLQ010000005.1, read as the reverse complement.
GCCCTGGAAAGCGGGCGCTGGAAGCCCAGCGACAAGGTCGAAGTCGCGCCGGGCACGCTGCAGATCGGTCGTTACACCATTCGCGACGTATCCCGGGCCGAAGGCGGGGTGCTGGACTTGACCGGCATTCTGATCAAGTCGAGCAACGTCGGCATGAGCAAGATCGCCTTCGACATCGGCGGCGAATCCATCTACTCGGTCATGCGTCAGGTCGGTCTCGGTCAGGATACCGGGCTGGGCTTCCCTGGTGAGCGGGTCGGCAACCTGCCGAATTACCGCGAATGGCGCAAGGCCGAAACCGCGACCCTGTCCTACGGCTATGGCCTGTCGGTCACTGCTGTGCAACTGGCGCACGCCTATTCCGTGCTGGCCAACTCCGGGCGCAGTGTGCCCTTGTCGATGGTGCGCACCGATCTCGCGCCCGATGCGGTGCAGGTGATCCCGGAAACGGTCGCGTTGACCATGCAGGGCATGTTGCAGCAAGTGATCGAGGCGCCGGGCGGGGTGTTTCGTGCCCAGGTTCCCGGTTACCACGTGGCCGGCAAGAGCGGCACCGCGCGCAAGGTGTCGACGGATAGCCGGGGCTATCGGGAAAACGCCTACCGCTCGCTGTTCGCCGGTTTCGGTCCGGTCAGCGACCCGCGTATCGCCGTGGCCATCGTGATCGACGAACCGAGCAAGGGCGGCTACTACGGCGGCCTGGTTTCCGCACCGGTGTTCGGCAAAGTGATGGCCGGCGCCCTGCGTTTGATGAATGTCGTGCCGGACAATCTGCCGCCGCCGGGCGAGCCGCAGACCGCCGCGGTGGATGCGGGCAAGGGAGGGCGTATCTGATGCCGATGCCGCTGAATCAGTTGCTGCCGGAAGCGGCCAGCTCGATGTTGATTCGCGAACTGACCCTGGACAGCCGCAAGGTGCGTCCGGGCGACCTGTTCCTGGCCGTGCCCGGCACCCAGCAGGACGGCCGCGTGCATATCGCCGATGCGATCGCCCGCGGTGCCGCGGCCGTGGCCTATGAGGCGGAAGGCGCGCCGACGATGACCGCCCATAGCGCCGAGCTGTTGGCCATCAAAGGTTTGGCCGGCCAGCTGTCGGCGATTGCCGGGCGTTTTTATGGCGAGCCGAGTCGTGGCCTGCACCTGATCGGCGTTACCGGCACCAACGGCAAAACCAGCGTCAGCCAATTGCTGGCCCAGGCCCTGGATCTGCTCGGCGAGCGTTGCGGCATCGTCGGCACCCTCGGCAACGGCTTTTATAACGCCTTGGCGTTGGGCCGCCACACCACACCCGACCCGATCGGCGTGCAGGCCACCCTGGCGGAGATGAAGAAGGCCGGCGCGCGCGCCGTGGCTATGGAGGTTTCCTCCCACGGTTTGCACCAGGGCCGTGTCGCGGCACTGGATTTCGATGTGGCGGTGTTCACCAACCTGTCCCGCGATCATCTGGATTATCACGGCTCGATGGACGCCTACGGCGAGGCCAAAGCCGCTTTGTTCGCCTGGCCCAACCTGCGTTGCCGGGTGTTGAATCTGGACGACGCCTTCGGTCGCGAACTCGCCGCACGGTCGCAGCCGTCGCGCTTGATCGGTTACAGCCTGGAAGATCGCAGCGCCTATTTGTATTGCCGCCAGGCGCGGTTCGACGAGCAGGGCGTAGTCGCCACGCTGGTCACCCCGCAGGGCGAACGCAGCCTGCGCAGTTCGCTGCTCGGCCGTTTCAACCTGAGCAACCTGCTGGCGGTGGTAGGTGCCTTGTTGGGCATGGATTATCCGCTCGATGAAATCCTCGCGGTGCTGCCGCGCTTGCAAGGGCCGGTCGGTCGTATGCAGCGCCTGGGCGGCGCCCGGCAACCGCTGGTGGTGGTCGACTACGCGCACACCCCGGATGCCCTGGAGAAAGTTCTCGAAGCCTTGCGCCCGCATGTCAAAGGTCGCCTGTTGTGCCTGTTCGGCTGCGGTGGCGACCGCGACAGCGGCAAGCGTCCGTTGATGGCCGCGGTGGTCGAGCGTCTCGCCGATGGCGTGCTGGTGACCGACGACAACCCGCGGACTGAATCCCCGCAGCAGATTTTCAGCGATATCCGCGCCGGCTTCGTCGCTGCCGAGCGCGTGCAGTTCGTCCACGGTCGTGGTCAGGCCATCGCTCAATTGATCGCCGCCGCCAGTGCCGACGATGTGCTGGTATTGGCCGGTAAGGGCCATGAGGACTATCAGGAGATCAACGGCGAGCGTCAGCCGTTCTCCGATCTGGTCGAAGCCGCCAAGGCTCTGGCCGAATGGGAGGTGAGCCATGCTTAAGGCTCTGCGATTGAGCGAAGTCGCCGCACCGCTGAATGCCCGTTTGATCGGCGAGGATCGACTCTTCGACGCCGTCAGTACCGATAGCCGGGCGATTCAACCGGGTCAGCTGTTCGTGGCGCTGACCGGGCCGCGTTTCGACGGCCACGACTACCTTGCCGAGGTCGCCGCGCGTGGCGCCGTGGCAGCCCTGGTCGAGCGTGAAGTGGCGGGCGTGGCCTTGCCGCAGTTGCTGGTCGGCGATAGCCGTCTGGCCCTGGGGCAATTGGGCGCGCTCAATCGCCAGGCCTTCGGCGGCCCGCTGGTGGCGATCACCGGTTCAAGCGGTAAAACCACGGTCAAGGAAATGCTCGCGAGCATTCTGCGCGTCGGCTTGCGCGGTGCGGTGCTGGCCACCCGCGGCAATCTCAACAACGACCTCGGCGCGCCCCTGACCCTGTTGGAGCTGGCGCCCGAGCATGTCGCGGCGGTGATCGAACTGGGCGCCAACCACGTCGGCGAAATCGCTTATACCGTCAGCCTGGCGCTGCCCCAGGTGGCCATCATCAACAACGCCGGAACCGCCCATGTCGGCGAATTCGGCGGGCCGGAAAAGATCGTCCAGGCCAAGGGCGAAATTCTCGAGGGGCTGGGTCGTGACGGTGTCGCCGTGCTCAATCTCGACGACAAGGCGTTCGCCACCTGGCAGCAACGCGCCGCCGGTCGCAGCGTATCGAGCTTCGCCCTGGTCAATCCCGCGGCGGACTTCCATGCTAGCGACCTGGCCCGCGATGCTCGCGGTTGTTCGGCCTTTACCCTGCATTGCGCGCAGGGCCAGGCGCGTATTCAGCTCAATCTGCTCGGCGAGCACAACGTGGCCAATGCCCTGGCCGCCGCCGCTGCCGCCCATGCGTTGAACGTACCGCTGGTCGATATCAAGAACGGTCTGGAGCTGCTGCAGCCGGTCAAAGGCCGCGCGGTCGCGCAGCTGGCGAGCAACGGCGTGCGGGTGATCGACGACAGTTACAACGCCAATCCCGCGTCGATCTGCGCGGCCATCGACATCCTCGCCGGCTTCAGTGGGCGCACCGTGCTGGTGCTCGGCGATATGGGCGAGCTGGGCGAATGGGCCGAGCAGGGCCATCGCGAGGTCGGCAGCTATGCGGCCGGCAAGGTCGACGCGCTCTATGCGGTCGGCCCGCTGATGGCCCATGCGGTGGCCGAATTCGGTGCCGATAGCCGTCACTTCGCCGAGCAAGCCAGCCTGATCGAAGCATTACGCCACGAGCAAGGCGACACCACCATTCTAATAAAAGGCTCACGCAGCGCCGCGATGGAAAAAGTCGTGGCGGCGCTTTGTGGCACTTCCGGGGAGAATCACTAAATGTTGCTGCTGTTGGCGGAGTACCTGCAACAGTTCTACAAAGGCTTCGCGGTCTTTCAGTACCTGACCATGCGCGGCATTCTCGGGGTGCTGACCGCATTGGCGCTGTCGCTGTGGCTGGGCCCCTGGATGATCCGCACTCTGCAGATCCGTCAGATCGGCCAGTCGGTGCGTAACGACGGCCCGCAATCGCACCTGTCGAAAAAGGGCACGCCGACCATGGGCGGCGCGCTGATTCTTTCCGCCATCGCCATCAGCACGCTGCTCTGGGCCGACCTGAGCAACCGCTATGTGTGGGTGGTGTTGGCCGTGACCCTGCTGTTCGGCGCCATCGGCTGGGTCGACGATTACCGCAAGGTGATCGAGAAGAACTCCAAGGGCCTGCCGAGCCGCTGGAAGTATTTCTGGCAATCGGTGTTCGGCCTGGGCGCGGCGGTCTTCCTTTATATGACCGCGCAGAGCCCGCTGGAAACCACCCTGATCCTGCCATTGCTGAAGGATGTGAGCATCCCCCTGGGCGCTGGCTTCGTGGTGCTGACCTATTTCGTCATCGTCGGTTCGAGCAACGCGGTCAACCTCACCGACGGTCTCGACGGTTTGGCGATTCTGCCGACGGTGATGGTCGGCGGCGCGCTGGGGATTTTCTGCTACCTGTCGGGCAACGTGAATTTCGCCCAGTACCTGCTGATTCCTTACTTGCCGGGTGCCGGCGAGTTGATCGTGTTCTGCGCCGCGCTGGTCGGCGCCGGGCTGGGGTTCTTGTGGTTCAACACCTACCCGGCGCAAGTCTTTATGGGCGATGTCGGCGCGCTGGCGCTGGGCGCGGCCCTGGGCACCATCGCGGTGATCGTCCGCCAGGAAGTGGTGCTGTTCATCATGGGCGGGGTGTTCGTCATGGAAACCCTGTCGGTGATCATCCAGGTCGCCTCCTTCAAATTGACCGGCAAGCGGGTCTTCCGCATGGCGCCGATTCACCACCACTTCGAACTCAAAGGCTGGCCCGAGCCGCGCGTGATCGTGCGTTTCTGGATCATCACCGTGGTTCTGGTGTTGGTCGGCCTCGCCACCTTGAAACTGCGTTGAGGACAAGATGAGCCTGATCGCTTCTGACCACTTCCGCATCGTTGTCGGCCTCGGCAAGAGCGGCATGTCCCTGGTGCGCTTCCTCGCGCGCCAGGGCTTGCCTTTTGCCGTGGTCGACACCCGTGCCAACCCGCCGGAACTCGCCACCTTGCGCGAGCAGTTCCCGCAGGTGGAAGTGCGTTGCGGCGAATTGGACGTGGAATTCCTCTGCCGCGCCAGCGAATTGCTCGTCAGTCCGGGTCTGGCCATCGCCACCCCGGCGCTGCAGCAAGCGGCCCAGCGTGGCGTGCGGCTGTCCGGCGATATCGACCTGTTCGCCCGCTACGCCAAGGCGCCGATCATCGCCATCACCGGCTCCAACGCCAAGAGCACCGTGACCACTCTGGTCGGCGAGATGGCCGCGGCGGCTGGTAAGAAGGTCGCGGTCGGCGGCAATCTGGGCACCCCGGCGCTCGACTTGCTCGACGACGAAATCGAGCTGTACGTGCTGGAGTTGTCGAGTTTCCAACTGGAAACCACCGATCAGTTGAATGCCGAAGTTGCGACCTGCCTGAACATCAGCGAAGACCATATGGATCGCTACACCGACCTGCAGGCTTACCACCTGGCCAAGCACCGGATCTTCCGTGGCGCCCGCCAGGTGGTGGTGAATCGCGACGACGCGTTGTCGCGGCCATTGGTGGCGGATGGCTTGCCGTGCTGGTACTTCGGCTTGGGCAAGCCGGATTTCAAGCGCTTCGGCCTGATCGAGGAAAACGGCGAGAAGTGTCTGGGCTATCAGTTCGCCGCACTGTTGCCGGTGCACGAATTGAAAATCCGCGGCGCGCACAATCAGTCCAACGCCCTCGCAGCCTTGGCCCTGGGGCATGCCGTGGGCCTGCCGTTCGAGCCCATGCTGCAAACCCTGCGTAGCTTCGCCGGCCTGGCGCACCGCTGCCAGTGGGTCGGCGAGCGCGAGGGCGTCGCCTATTACGACGATTCCAAAGCCACCAACGTCGGCGCCGCGTTGGCGGCGATCGAGGGCTTGGGTGCGGATATCGCCGGCAAGCTGGTACTGATCGCCGGCGGCGACGGCAAGGGGGCGGACTTCTCCGCGCTGCGCGCACCGGTTGCCAAGTTCTGCCGCGCGGTGATTCTGCTCGGTCGCGATGCCGAGCGTCTGGCCGAGGCCTTGGGCGATGCCGCACCGCTGGTCCGCGTGAAAACCCTGGAGGAAGCGGTGCAGCGCGCCGCCGAGCTGGCCCGCTTGGGCGATGCGGTGCTGCTCTCGCCGGCCTGCGCGAGCCTGGACATGTTCAAGAATTTCGAGGAGCGCGGACGTCTGTTCGCCCAAGCAGTGGAGGCGCTCGTCTGATGCTCGCCCTATTGCGTCCTTATCCGTCTCCGTTGTTCGGCCGCCGTGGCCTGGACCTGGATTTCCCGCTGCTCGCCGGCTGCCTGGCGTTGCTTGGCCTGGGCCTGGTGATGATCACCTCGGCCTCGTCCGAAGTGGCGGCGGTCAACTCCGGTAATCCGCTGTACCACATGACCCGCCATCTGATTTATCTGGTGATCGGCCTGATCGCCGCGGGCGTGACGCTGCTGATTCCCATGGCGACCTGGCAGCGCTTCGGCGGCACCTTGCTGCTCGCCGCCTTCGCCTTGCTGGTCTTGGTGCTGATCCCGGGCATCGGTCGCGAAGTGAACGGTTCGTCGCGCTGGATCGGCTTCGGCGCCTTCAACGTGCAGCCGTCGGAAATCGCCAAGTTGTTCGTCGTGGTCTACCTCGCCGGCTATCTGGTACGCCGTCAGGAAGAGGTGCGCGAGAGCTGGGCCGGGTTCTTCAAACCCTTCGTGGTGCTGTTGCCGATGGCCGGTTTGCTGCTGCTGGAGCCGGACTTCGGTGCCACCGTGGTGATGATGGGCGCGGCGGCGGCAATGCTGTTCCTCGGCGGCGTCGGCTTGCTGCGCTTCGGTTTGATGGTCGCCCTGGCCGTCGGTGCGGTGTTCGTCCTGGTGCAGACCCAGGAATACCGCCTGCAACGCCTGATCACCTTTACCGACCCTTGGGCCGACCAGTTCGGTTCCGGCTACCAGTTGACCCAGGCGCTGATCGCCTTCGGCCGTGGCGAATGGTTCGGCGTCGGCCTGGGCAACAGCATCCAGAAGCAGTTCTACCTGCCGGAAGCCCATACCGATTTCGTCTTCGCCGTGCTTGCCGAAGAGTTGGGTTTGATCGGCGCCTTGCTGACTGTGGCGTTGTTCGTCTTCGTCAGCGTGCGGGCCTTGTATGTCGGTCTGTGGGCCGAAAAGGCCAAGCAATTCTTCTCCGCCTATGTCGCCTACGGTCTGGCGTTTCTGTGGATCGGCCAGTTCCTGATCAATATCGGGGTGAACGTCGGCCTGCTGCCGACCAAGGGCCTGACCCTGCCGTTCCTCAGCTACGGCGGCAGCTCGCTGGTGATCTGCTGCGTCAGCCTGGCGTTGCTGCTGCGCATCGAATGGGAGCACCGGACCGAGCTGGGCAACGAGAACGTCGAGTTCGACGAAGCCGATTTCGCCGAAGCGGACGCCGATATCGGCAACGCCAAGGAGGCCCGGCATGCGCGGTAATGTGCTGATCATGGCCGGCGGCACCGGCGGGCACGTGTTCCCGGCGCTGGCCTGCGCCCGCGAGTTCAAGGCGCGCGGCTACAGCGTGCATTGGCTGGGCACACCGCGCGGGATCGAGAACGAGTTGGTGCCGGCGGCCGGTTTGCCGCTGCACCTGATCGACGTCAGCGGGTTGCGCGGCAAGGGCAAGTTGTCGCTGCTCAAGGCACCGTTCCAGTTGCTCAAGGCGCTGTTGCAGGCGCGCAAGGTGCTGCGCGAATTGCAGCCGGTCTGCGTGCTCGGCATGGGTGGCTATGTCACCGGGCCCGGCGGCCTGGCTGCACGCATGAGTGGCGCGCCCTTGATCATCCACGAGCAGAACGCCGTGGCCGGTACCGCCAACCGTAGCCTGGCGCCGTTCGCCAGCCGGGTTTGCGAGGCCTTCCCGGATACCTTCGGTGCCAGCGACAAGCGCCGTACCACCGGCAACCCGGTGCGCGAAGAGTTGTTCCTGGAAACCCCGCGCGATGCCCTGGGCAAGCGCCGGGCGCGGCTGTTGGTGCTCGGCGGCAGTCTGGGCGCCGAGCCGCTGAACAAATTGCTGCCCGAGGCCCTGGCGCTGGTCGCCGCCGAGCTGCGCCCCGAGGTGTTCCACCAGGCCGGCAAGCAGCACGACGGCGTGACCACTGAACGCTACGCCGCCGCTGGCGTCGAAGCGCAGGTCGCGCCTTTTATCAAGGACATGGCCCGCGCTTATGCCTGGGCCGATCTGGTGGTGTGCCGCGCCGGCGCGCTGACCGTCAGCGAACTGGCCGCCGCTGGCCTGCCGTCGTTCCTGCTGCCGTTGCCGCACGCGATCGACGATCACCAAACGCATAACGCCGGCTATCTGGCCCGTGAAGGGGCCGCCGTGCTCCTGCCGCAACGCTCCACTGACGCCGCCATGCTGGCCGCGCAGCTGACCGAGGTTTTGATGCATCCCGAACGACTCAACAGCATGGCCGGCACCGCGCGTCGCCTGGCCAAGCCCGACGCAACCCGCACCGTTGTCGATATCTGCCTGGAGGTGGCCCGTGGTTGAGAGCCAGAAAGCGTTCCCGCAGCCGGAAATGCGCCGGATTCGCCGCATCCATTTCGTCGGGATCGGCGGCGCCGGTATGTGTGGCATTGCCGAAGTGTTGCTGAACCTCGGCTATCAGGTTTCCGGTTCCGATCTCAAGGGGTCGGCGGTGACCGAGCGCCTGGAAAAATTCGGTGCGCGGATCTTTATCGGCCATAGCGCCGAGAACGCCGAAAGCGCCGACGTGCTGGTGGTTTCCAGCGCGATCAACCCGGCCAACCCGGAAGTCGCCACCGCTCTTGAGCGCCGCATCCCCGTGGTGCCGCGGGCCGAGATGCTCGCCGAGCTGATGCGCTATCGGCATGGCGTGGCGGTGGCCGGTACCCATGGCAAAACCACCACCACCAGCCTGCTGGCCTCGGTATTCGCCGCCGGCGGCCTGGACCCGACCTTCGTTATCGGCGGCCGTTTGAATGCCGCGGGCACTAATGCCCAGCTCGGCACCAGCCGTTACCTGATCGCCGAAGCCGACGAGAGCGACGCCAGCTTCCTGCACCTGCAGCCGATGGTCGCGGTGGTCACCAACATCGACATGGACCACATGAGCACCTATGAGGGCGACTTCAACAAGTTGAAGAAGACCTTCATCGAGTTCCTCCACAACCTGCCGTTCTATGGGCTGGCGGTGATGTGCGTGGACGACCCGATCGTGCGCGAGATCCTGCCCCAAGTCGCCCGCCCGACCCTGACCTATGGCTTCGACGAAGGCGCCGACGTGCGCGCAATCAACGTGCGTCAGCAGGGCATGCAGACCTTCTTCACCGTGCTGCGTCGCGATCGCGCGCCGCTCGATGTGTCGGTGAACATGCCCGGCAACCATAACGTGCTGAACGCCTTGGCGACCATCGCCATCGCCGGCGATGAAGGCATCAGCGACGAAGCCATCGTTCAGGGCCTGTCGGGCTTTCAGGGCGTCGGTCGGCGCTTTCAGGTGTACGGCGAGCTGCCGGTCGACGGCGGCAGCGTGATGCTGGTCGACGACTACGGTCACCACCCGCGCGAAGTCGCCGCGGTGATCAAGGCCGTGCGTGGCGGTTGGCCGGAGCGCCGTCTGGTGATGGTTTACCAGCCGCACCGTTTCAGCCGTACCCGCGACCTCTACGAGGATTTCGTCCAGGTTCTGGCCGACGCCAATGTGCTGCTGCTGATGGAGGTCTACCCGGCCGGCGAGGAGCCGATCCCCGGTGCCGACAGCAAGCACCTGTGCCACAGCATCCGCCAGCGCGGCCAGTTGGATCCCATCTATATCGAGCGCGGCGTCGAGCTGGCGCCGTTGGTCAAGCCGCTGCTGCGCGCTGGCGACATCCTGTTGTGCCAGGGCGCCGGGGATATCGGCGGGGTCGCCCCGCAATTGCTGCAGAGCAGGCTGTTCGCCGCAAGCGAAGGTAAATCGAAATGAGCGCGGAAACCTTGAAATCGCAACAGCCGGTCAGCGCCTTCGGGCGGGTTGCAGTGTTGTTCGGCGGCAAGAGCGCCGAGCGCGAAGTGTCGCTGAAATCCGGTAATGCCGTGCTGCAAGCGCTGCAAGCGGCCGGTGTGGATGCGTTCGGCATCGACGTCGGCGATGACTTGCTGCAGCGCCTGCTGGCCGAGAAGATCGACCGCGCCTTTATCGTGTTGCACGGCCGCGGCGGCGAGGATGGCAGCATGCAGGGCCTGCTCGAATGCGCCGGCATCCCTTACACCGGCAGTGGCATCCTGGCGTCGGCCCTGGCGATGGACAAATTGCGCACCAAGCAGGTCTGGCAGAGCCTCGGCCTGCCGACGCCGCGTCACGCCGCATTGGCGTCCGAGGCCGACTGTGAGGCCGCGGCGAGCGAGCTGGGTTTCCCGTTGATCGTCAAGCCGGCCCATGAAGGCTCCAGCATCGGCATGGCCAAGGTCGCCACGCTGGACGAGCTGATCGCCGCCTGGCGGGACGCCAGCCGGTACGACTCGCAAGTGCTGGTCGAGCAGTGGATCCAGGGCCCGGAATACACAGTCGCGACCCTGCGCGGTCAGGTGTTGCCGCCGATCGGCCTGGGCACCCCGCACAGTTTCTACGATTACGACGCCAAGTACCTGGCCAATGACACCCAGTACCGCATTCCCTGCGGCCTGGATGCGGCCAAGGAAGAAGAGCTGAAAGCGCTCAGTGCGCGCGCCTGCGAAGCCGTCGGCACCCAGGGTTGGGCGCGGGTGGACGTGATGCAGGATGCCGCCGGGCAGTTCTGGTTGCTGGAGGTCAACACGGTGCCGGGCATGACCGACCACAGTCTGGTGCCGATGGCGGCACGCGCCGCCGGCCTGGATTTCCAGCAACTGGTCTTAGCGATTCTCGCCGACAGTCTAGAGGCGCGGGGTTAAGTCATGGTCGCCGCGCTGCGTCACCCGTCAGGTTCTGCTCGCGCGCCGTTGCGCGGCAAGCCTGCGCAGCGTGGTGCCAGCCGTTTGGTGGCCAAGGAGCCGATCAGTGCCCGGGTGTGGCTGGCCAAGCCGCTTATTCCTGGGATGGGCGGGTGGCTCAAGCGCGTCACCTGGCCGTTGTTGCTGCTCGGTCTGGGTTACGGCGCCTATGACCTGGCGCAGCGGCTGATGCCCTATGCGGATCTGCCGATCGCCAAGGTCAGCGTAGAAGGCGATCTCAGCTATATCAGCCAGCAGGCGGTACAGCAGCGCATCGAGCCTTTTGTCGAGGCGAGTTTTTTCAGCGTCGACCTGGTCGGCATGCGCAACGAGTTGGAACAGATGCCGTGGATCGCCAGTGCCCAGGTACGTCGGGTATGGCCGGATCAGGTAGTGGTGAAGTTGGAAGAGCAGTTACCCATTGCCCGCTGGGGCGATGAGGCGCTGCTGAACAATCAGGGCCAGGCATTCGAGCCCAGGGAGCTGGCGAATTATCAGCACCTGCCGCAGCTGTATGGCCCCAAGCGTGCGCAGCAGCGAGTGATGCAGCAGTACCAGGTGCTCAGTCAAATGCTCAGGCCGATGGGTTTTACCGTGGTGCGCCTGGAATTGCGTGAACGCGGCAGTTGGTTTCTCTCCACCGGGCAGGGCATCGAGCTGTTATTGGGCCGCGATCACCTGGTGGAAAAAATGCGGCGCCTGAGCGTCATTTTCGACAAGGCGCTGAAAGAGCAGCAAGCGAATATCGCGCGGATCGATCTGCGTTATGCCAACGGCCTGGCCGTGGCATGGCGTGAGCCGCCCGCGCCCACGACAGCCAATACCGCTGTCGTGCAGTGAATCAGGAGAAGGCAAGAGCCATGGCAAACGTGCAGAGCGGCAAGATGATCGTCGGCCTCGATATCGGCACCTCCAAAGTGGTGGCGCTGGTGGGCGAGCTAACGGCCGATGGCCAATTGGAAATTGTCGGTATCGGCACCCATCCGTCGCGCGGCCTGAAAAAGGGCGTGGTGGTGAATATCGAATCCACCGTGCAATCGATTCAACGCGCGGTCGAAGAAGCGCAACTGATGGCCGGTTGCCGTATCCACTCGGCGTTCGTCGGCGTGGCCGGTAACCATATCCGTAGCCTCAACAGCCACGGCATCGTCGCGATCCGCGATCGCGAAGTCAGCCCGGCCGACCTCGAGCGCGTGCTCGATGCCGCCCAGGCCGTGGCGATTCCGGCGGATCAGCGGGTGTTGCACACGCTGCCGCAGGATTACGTGATCGATAACCAGGAAGGCGTGCGCGAGCCTTTGGGCATGTCCGGCGTGCGCCTGGAAGCCAAGGTGCACGTGGTGACCTGCGCGGTGAACGCGGCGCAGAACATCGAGAAATGCGTGCGTCGCTGCGGCCTGGAAGTCGACGACATCATCCTCGAACAGCTGGCCTCGGCTTATGCGGTACTGACCGACGACGAGAAGGAACTGGGCGTGTGCCTGGTGGATATCGGCGGCGGTACCACCGATATCTGCATCTTCACCGAGGGCGCGATTCGCCATACGGCGGTGATCCCGATCGCCGGTGACCAGGTCACCAACGACATCGCTATGGCCCTGCGCACGCCGACCCAGTACGCCGAGGAAATCAAGATCCGTTACGCCTGCGCCCTGGCCAAGCTGGCCGGTGCCGGCGAAACCATCAAGGTGCCTAGCGTTGGCGACCGGCCACCGCGCGATCTCTCGCGCCAGTCGTTGGCCGAAGTGGTCGAGCCGCGCTACGACGAGCTGTTCACCCTGATTCAGGCAGAGCTGCGCCGCAGCGGCTACGAAGACCTGATCCCGGCGGGCATCGTCCTCACCGGCGGTACGGCGAAGATGGAAGGCGCGGTCGAACTGGCCGAGGAGATCTTCCATATGCCGGTGCGCCTGGGCATGCCGCAGAACGTCAAGGGCTTGGCCGACGTGGTGCGCAATCCGATTTATTCCACCGGCGTGGGGCTGCTGCTGTATGGGCTGCAAAAGCAGACCGACGGCATCTCCATGTCGGCAATCAGCAATTTCAACGATGAATCGAAAGTCCCCGTGTTCGAGCGCTTGAAGCGCTGGGTGCAAGGCAACTTTTGATTCGAACCCGAGCAATGCAGTAGGCGTTACAACCAGAGTAATAAAAGGAGAGGGGAAATGTTCGAACTCGTAGATAGCGCACCACAGAGTGCTGTGATCAAAGTAATCGGAGTCGGTGGTGGCGGCGGTAACGCGGTCAACCACATGGCGAAAAACAACATCGAAGGCGTTGAGTTCATCTGCGCCAACACCGATGCGCAGGCGCTGAAAAACATCGGCGCGCGCACCATCCTGCAACTCGGCACCGGCGTGACCAAAGGCCTGGGTGCGGGTGCCAATCCGGACGTCGGCCGTCAGGCCGCGATGGAAGACCGCGAGCGCATCGCCGAAGTGCTGCAAGGCACCGACATGGTCTTCATCACCACCGGCATGGGCGGCGGTACCGGTACCGGCGCGGCACCGGTGATCGCTCAGGTGGCGAAGGAAATGGGCATCCTCACCGTCGCGGTGGTGACCCGTCCGTTCCCGTTCGAAGGTCGCAAACGCATGCAGATCGCCGAGGAAGGCATTCGCGGTCTGGCGGAAAGCGTCGACTCGCTGATCACCATCCCCAACGAGAAGCTGCTGACCATCCTCGGTAAGGACGCCAGCCTGCTGTCGGCGTTCGCCAAGGCGGACGACGTACTCGCCGGTGCGGTGCGCGGTATTTCCGACATCATCAAGCGTCCGGGCATGATCAACGTCGACTTCGCCGACGTGAAAACCGTGATGAGCGAAATGGGTATGGCGATGATGGGCACCGGCTGCGCCAGCGGTCCGAACCGCGCCCGCGAAGCCACCGAGGCGGCGATTCGCAATCCGTTGCTCGAAGATGTGAACCTTCAGGGCGCGCGCGGCATCCTAGTCAATATCACTGCAGGTCCCGATCTGTCGCTGGGCGAATATTCGGACGTCGGCAACATCATCGAGCAGTTCGCATCCGAGCACGCCACCGTCAAGGTTGGCACCGTGATCGATCCGGATATGCGCGATGAGCTGCACGTCACCGTAGTAGCCACCGGTTTGGGCGCGAAAATCGAGAAGCCGGTCAAGGTTATCGACAATACCGTGCAAGTCGCCAGCACTGTCGCGGCATCCGCTGCACCGGCGCGAAGCGAGCAAAGCGTGAACTACAAGGACTACGAACGCCCCACCGTTCAGCGTCAAAGCCATGCCGGCGGTGCTACCGCAGCTAAGCTGAACCCGCAGGACGACCTCGATTATCTGGACATTCCGGCCTTCCTGCGTCGTCAGGCCGATTGATGGAAGGTATCGGGGGCATAGGGGCGATTGGTGTTCAGCAAAGGCCGGTTCTGCTATTATCGCCGGCCATTGTTGAAAACAATTCGCAACTAGCGCTATAGCGGCCAAGCCATGATCAGACAACGCACCTTGAAGAACATCATCCGCGCCACTGGCGTTGGCCTGCATTCCGGGGAGAAGGTTTACCTGACCCTGAAGCCGGCACCCGTGGACACCGGTATCGTGTTCCGTCGCACCGACCTTGACCCTGTCGTGGAAATCCCCGCGCGTGCAGGCAATGTCGGCGAAACCACCATGTCGACCACGTTAGTCAATGGTGATGTCAAGGTGGATACGGTAGAGCACCTGCTTTCGGCCATGGCAGGCCTGGGCATCGATAACGCCTACGTCGAACTCTCCGCATCCGAAGTGCCGATCATGGATGGCAGCGCCGGTCCATTCGTATTCCTGATTCAGTCCGCTGGCTTGCAGGAGCAGGACGCCCATAAGAAATTCATCCGGATCATCCGCGAAGTGACGGTCGAGGAGGGCGACAAGCGCGCCACCTTCGTCCCCTTCGAGGGGTTCAAGGTGACTTTCGAGATCGACTTCGATCACCCGGTGTTCCGCAATCGCACCCAATCGGCCAGCGTCGATTTCTCCAGCACCTCCTTCGTCAAGGAAGTCAGCCGCGCGCGTACCTTCGGTTTCATGCGCGATATCGAGTTCCTGCGTTCGCAGAACCTGGCACTCGGCGGCAGTGTGGATAACGCCATCGTGGTCGACGAGCATCGGGTGTTGAACGAAGATGGCCTGCGTTACGAGGACGAATTCGTCAAACACAAGATTCTCGACGCCATCGGCGACCTTTATCTGCTGGGCAATAGCTTGATTGGCGAATTCAAAGGCTTCAAATCGGGGCATGCCCTGAACAATCGCCTGCTGCGCGCATTGATCGAGCAGACCGACGCGTGGGAAGTGGTCACCTTCGACGATCCCAATACCGCGCCTATCTCGTACATGCGCCCGGTGGCGGCGGTGTAACACCCCTCCTCCTTGCGATTCATCTCCAGGCCACCTCAGGGTGGCCTGTTTTTTGCCTCGATAAAATCGCTGGAAATGAGCCGAAGCGGCTTATTCGCTGGGTTTGCCGTGTTTGGCCAGGCGTTCGAGGGCCGCGCGCAACTTGGGGTCGCGTACCCCTTGCGCGGTTGCTTGGAGGTTCTCAACGGCGCTATTGGACAGATGGATACTGTGACTAGTTCCACGTCTTTCGACAGCTGGCGGTTGTACCTTGAACAGAATTTTCGTTAAGGTCGCAAACTCTTCGAGGGTTTGCAGCTGCCGGAGCAGGCGTTTTTGTTGATAGCGCAGGCGGGTGGCCCAGTGGCCATCGGTGACGATAAGTAGCAGGCAGCCTTCGCGCCAGGACGCGACATGACAGTGCTCGCGGGCTGCGGGTTGTAGTTGGCTTTCCAGCGAGCGTTGCAAGTGATCGAGGCGTTGAGCCTGATTGAACAGCGCTTTGAGCGGCTTCGCTTCGCGCATTAGCGCAGCGGACGCCTTGGCCGGCAACGGACGAAACGACATGGCAGGACGCCTGAAAAAGTGGAGCCGCCATGGTAGCAGAATCCCTGCTGCCGACTTGGCTTCCACCCAAAGGGGAATCCATGCACATCATTTTACTCAGTCGGCGCCATGGCGCTGCTCGCACTATCAGCCTCGATTTGCGTTGGTTATTGGCCGCCCTGTTGTTTCTGGTCGGCCTGTCGCTCGCCGGCGGCATGGCCTTTGGCGCCTGGTGGGCGCCGCATGTGCAGCGCCTGCCGGACAGTGCTGAGATGACTCAGACGCTCGATCGGCAGCGTGCCGAAGTGGGGGCCGTACGCCTCGATGCGCAGCGCCAGTTGGATGCCTTCGCCGCCCATGTCGCCGAACTGCAGGCGCGCTTGACGCGCCTGGATGCCTTGGGCGAACGCCTGACCGAGCTGGCCGAGCTGGACTCCACTGAATTCGATTTTTCCCTGAACGTGGGCCAGGGCGGTGCCGAAGACCTTCTCGGCGACGCGGCCTATGCTCCGCCGCCTTTTATGGACGCCCTCGATCAACTGAGCCTGCGTCTGGACAGTCGCGAGCAACTGCTCGAGGCGCTCGAACAAGTCATCGGCGAGCGCCGCTTGAACGAAGCCGAATATTTGTCCGGAATGCCCGTGCGCCAAGGCTACATGTCCTCGCCGTTCGGGCGTCGGGTGCATCCGTTGACGGGCCGTCGCACCCAGCACAAGGGCGTCGATTTCGCCGCCAAGCCGGGTAGCGATGTGGTGGCGGTCGCCGCCGGTGTGGTGACTTTTTCCGGCAGGAAGTCCGGATATGGCAACACCGTCGAGGTCAGCCATGCCGATGGCTATGTCACCCTCTATGCCCATAATCAGAGCAATGTGGCGCAGATCGGCGATCTGGTGCAGCGCGGGCAAACCATTGCCAAGGTCGGGCGCAGCGGTCGCGCCACTGGCTATCACGTGCATTTCGAAGTCAGCAAGGGTGGTAATCCGATCAATCCCGCCAGCTTTATCGCGCGGGTCAGTGGTATCGAATAGTTCAACGGTTTTAGGTCGTTCGCTTGGGCGCGGCATTCGGTGCGTCCTCGAGGCGGCTTCTTGGGGAGTTGGCAGACGATTTATCGCCTGCCGCCGATCCGTTTCGGCGGTGACATGGGTGACCTTTGCGCCATGTCCCTGCGTCGCTCGTAATGATCCAGGTTGTTCGTGTCTTGCCGGTGCGTCTCGGCCCGTCGGTGTCCGCTACATTTTTAAGCAGCCCGATAACGTCGCTTTCCTCATCGACGTTTCCGGGTAGAATGCCCCCTTTGCACGCAGCCATCAGGGCTGCACAGGCGACTTTTTGAGTTGTCCTCCATCCATCACGCGTGGAAGAACCTGTCGATATGTTTGCGCCTTTGTTGAAAAAATTCTTTGGAAGCAAGAACGAGCGTGAAGTAAAGCGCATGCTCAAGACGGTTCAGGCCGTCAACGCCTTCGAGGAGCAGATGCTTGCGCTCTCGGACGAGCAGCTGCGTGCCAAGACCGATGAATTCAAAGCCCGCCTGGCGCAAGGCGAAACCCTCGACCAACTGCTGCCGGAAGCCTTCGCCGTAGCCCGCGAAGCCGGCAAGCGGGTGATGGGCATGCGCCACTTCGACGTGCAGCTGATCGGCGGCATGACCTTGCATGAAGGCAAGATCGCCGAGATGCGCACCGGTGAGGGTAAGACCCTGGTGGCAACCTTGGCGGTTTACCTCAACGCGCTGTCCGGCAAGGGCGTGCACGTGGTCACGGTCAACGATTACCTGGCCCGCCGCGATGCCAACTGGATGCGTCCGCTATATGAATTCCTCGGTATGACGGTGGGCATCGTTACGCCCTTCATGCCGCCGGAAGAGAAGCGCGCCGCCTATGCCGCCGACATCACCTACGGCACCAACAACGAATTCGGTTTCGATTACCTGCGCGACAACATGGCCTTCAGCCTGGATGAGAAGTTCCAGCGCGAGCTGAATTTCGCGGTAATCGACGAAGTCGACTCGATCCTTATCGACGAAGCCCGCACCCCGCTGATCATCTCCGGTCAGGCCGAAGACAGCTCCAGGCTGTACACCGAAATCAACAAGTTGATTCCACGCCTCAAGCAGCATATCGAGGAAGAGGAAGGTGTGGTCACCCAGGAAGGCCACTTCAAGATCGACGAAAAAGCCCGCCAGGTGGAGTTGAACGAAGCCGGCCATCAGTATGTCGAGGAAATCCTCACCGAAGCCGGCCTGCTGGCCGAAGGCGAAAGCCTCTATTCGGCGCATAACCTCGGTTTGCTGACCCATGTGTATTCGGCATTGCGTGCGCACAAGCTGTTCCACCGCAACGTCGAATACATCGTGCAGAACAATCAGGTGCTGCTGATCGATGAGCACACCGGCCGTACCATGCCGGGCCGTCGTCTGTCCGAAGGTCTGCACCAGGCGATCGAGGCCAAAGAGGCCCTGCCGATCCAGGCCGAGAGCCAAACCCTGGCCTCGACCACGTTCCAGAACTATTTCCGTCTGTACACCAAGCTGTCCGGGATGACCGGCACCGCCGATACCGAAGCCTTCGAATTCCATCAGATCTATGGTCTGGCAGTAATCGTGATCCCGACCAACCGGCCTCTGGCGCGTAAGGATTTCAACGACCTGGTGTACCTGACCCAGGAAGAGAAGTACGCCGCCATCATCACCGACATCAAGGAATGCATGGCCCAAGGCCGGCCGATCCTGGTCGGTACCGCGACCATCGAAAGCTCCGAATACGTGTCGCAGCTGCTGAACAAGGAAGGCATCGAGCACAAGGTACTCAACGCCAAGTTCCACGAGAAGGAAGCCGAGATCATCGCCCAGGCGGGTCGTCCGGGTGCGTTGACCATCGCCACCAACATGGCCGGTCGCGGTACCGACATCCTGCTCGGCGGCAACTGGGAAGTCGAAGTGGCCGCATTGGAAAACCCCAGTGACGAGCAGATCGCCCAGATCAAGTCCGAGTGGCAGCGCCGTCATCAGCAGGTCATCGAGGCCGGCGGTTTGCATGTGATCGCCTCCGAGCGTCACGAGTCGCGGCGTATCGACAACCAGTTGCGCGGTCGTTCCGGCCGTCAGGGCGACCCGGGTTCGAGTCGCTTCTACTTGTCGCTGGAAGACAGCCTGATGCGCATCTTCGCCTCGGACCGGGTGAAGAACTTCATGAAGGCCTTGGGCATGGAATCCGGCGAGGCGATCGAGCACCGCATGGTCACCAACGCCATTGAAAAAGCCCAGCGCAAGGTCGAAGGCCGCAACTTCGACATGCGTAAGCAGTTGCTCGAATTCGACGACGTGGCCAACGAGCAGCGCAAAGTGATCTATCACATGCGCAACACCTTGCTGGCCGCCGACGATATCGGCGAGACCATTGCCGACTTCCGCCGCGAAGTGCTCGACGGCACCATCAACGAGTACATCGCGCCGCAGTCCTTGCCCGAGCAGTGGGATATCGCCGGTCTGGAAGAGGCCTTGGCCAGCGGCTTCAATATCAAGTTGCCGATTCAGCAATGGCTCGACGACGACCACAAGCTGTACGAAGAGACGCTGCGCGAGCGCATCCTGCAAGAGCTGGTCGCCGCCTATAACGAGAAGGAAGACATGGCCAGCGCCGAGGCGTTGCGCACCTTCGAGAAGCAGATTCTGCTGCGCGTGCTCGACGACCTGTGGAAAGACCACCTGTCGACCATGGACCACCTGCGTCACGGCATTCATCTGCGCGGTTATGCGCAGAAGAACCCCAAGCAGGAGTACAAGCGCGAGTCGTTCACCCTGTTCCAGGAACTGCTGGATTCGATCAAGCGCGACACCATCCGCGTGCTTTCGCATGTGCAGGTGCGCCGCGAAGACCCAGCCGAGGAAGAGGCCCGTCTGCGCCGCGAAGCCGAAGCCATGGCCGCACGTATGCAGTTCCAGCATGCCGAAGCCTCGGCCCTGGCCCAGCCTCAGACTGCCGAGGAAGCCGAAGGCGATGTCGCCGTGGCGGTTGCCCCGGTGCGTACCGAGCCGAAGATCGGCCGCAACGAGCCCTGCCCTTGCGGCTCCGGCAAGAAATACAAGCACTGTCATGGTCAGGTGAGTTGATTTAGTCGCCTGTCGGATCCTCTGCCATTTAAGCGTGGCCGGAGCCGATCCACAGGCTATGCTTCAACCAGTTTAACGACGCCGCGAATGGCTTTAGCCGCTCGCGGCGTTTTACCTTCGCGATCGGTCGTATCAATCCTCAAGGAGCATCTCTATGGCTGTTGGTCTTGGCCCGCTGTCTACTCTGCACCCGGTTCCAGGTTTCGAGCTGGGCATCGCTTCGGCGGGCATCAAGCGCCCGGGCCGCAAGGATGTAGTAGTGATGCGTTGTGCCGAAGGCTCGAGCGTGGCGGGGGTGTTCACCCTCAATGCGTTCTGCGCCGCGCCGGTGATCCTGGCCAAGAAGCGCGTGCTCGGCAACGTGCGTTACCTGCTGACCAACACCGGCAACGCGAATGCCGGCACCGGCGAGCCGGGCCTGCAGAACGCCATGCGCACCTGCGCCGCATTGGCGCGGCTGGCCGACGTGGATGACAGCGCGGTGCTGCCGTTCTCCACCGGGGTGATCGGCGAGCCGCTGCCCGTGGAGAAGATCGAAGGCGCCTTGCAGGCCGCACTCGACGATTTGTCCGAAAACCATTGGGCCGAAGCCGCTACCGGCATCATGACCACCGACACGCTGCCCAAGGGCGCCAGCCGCCAGTTCGTGCACGACGGTGTGACCGTCACCGTGACCGGGATATCCAAGGGCGCGGGGATGATCAAGCCGAACATGGCGACCATGCTTGGCTATATCGCCACCGACGCCAAAGTCGCGCAGGCGGTTCTGCAGGATCTGCTGCGCGATGCGGCGAACAAATCGTTCAACCGCATCACCATCGATGGCGACACCTCGACCAACGATTGCTGCATGCTGATCGCCACCGGCCAGGCGGCGCTGCCGGAGATCACCCAGGCCAGCGGCGACCTTTTCGCCAAACTCAAGGAGGCGGTGTTCTCGGTGTGCATGGAGGTGGCCCAGGCCATCGTGCGCGACGGCGAAGGCGCGACCAAGTTCGTCACCGTGCAGGTGAACGGCGGCGCGACCCATCAGGAGTGCCTGGACGTCGGCTACGCGGTGGCCCACTCGCCGTTGATCAAGACTGCGCTGTTCGCTTCTGATCCGAACTGGGGTCGCATTCTTGCGGCCGTCGGCCGTGCCGGCGTGGCGCAGTTGGATGTCGGCTTGATCGACGTATTCCTCGGCGATGTCTGCATCGCCCGCGGCGGCTGCCGCGCCGCCAGCTACACCGAAGAGCAGGGCGCGGCGGTGATGGCCGAGGCGGAAATCACCATCCGTATCGAGCTGGGCCGCGGCACGTGCAGCGAAACGATCTGGACCACCGACTTGTCCCATGAGTACGTGAAGATCAACGCGGAGTATCGGACCTGAGGGCAGCTATGAGCTGCAAGCCATAAGCGGCAAGTGACAGCGAACGGCTCAAGGTCGTTCGCTGGTCGCTATTCCCCACGCTTATAGCCCCATGCGCAAGCGGAATTGCTATTCGCTTGGGCGCCTTTTACTGTCGGTCGACCTTCCATCACTTCGTAGCAAGGAGCGCCTCATGTCACTGGCCCTGGTCATCGGCAACAAAAATTACTCATCCTGGTCGCTACGCGCCTGGTTGGCGATCGAACTCACGGGGGCGCCTTACGAGGAGCTGTTCGTGCCGCTGTATCAGGCCGATAGCCGCGCGCGTCTGCTCGCCCATTCGCCGACCGGCAAGGTGCCGGTGCTGAAGACCGAAGAGGGCGCGGTATGGGACAGCCTGGCAATCGCCGAGTACCTTGCCGAGCGCTTCCCTGAGGCGCACCTGTGGCCGCGCGGGCAATATGCCCGGGCCTTGGCGCGCAGCGTTTGCGCGGAGATGCACAGCGGCTTCGTCGCCTTGCGCACGCACCTGCCGATGGATCTCAAGCGCGATCAGGCGCTGACGGCGATACCCGCCGATGCCCAGGACGATATCCAGCGCATCTGCGCGCTGTGGGCCGAGTGCCGTGCCGGCTTCGGTCAGGACGGGCCTTTCCTGTTCGGCCATGCCAGCATCGCCGATGCCTTTTTCGCCCCGGTCGCGGCGCGGCTGCGCAGTTATCGGGTGGACCTGCCCGAAGCCGCTGCGGCCTATGTCGAGACCATCTACCAGTGGCCTGCATTCCAGCGCTGGCTCCAGGTCGCGCTGGAGGAAGCGCAGGGGTGAAACGCATCCATGTCGCGGCGGCGGTGATTCGCGGTGCCGACGGGCGCATTCTGATCGCCCGCCGTCCGGACGATAAGCACCAGGGCGGCCTCTGGGAGTTTCCGGGCGGGAAGGTGGAGGCCGATGAGTCGGCCGAGCAGGCGTTGGCCCGCGAGCTCGACGAGGAGTTGGGCATTCGCCCCAGCGCCGCGCGGCCGCTGCTGCAAGTGCGCCACGATTACCCGGACAAACAGGTGCTGTTGGACGTCTGGGACGTTTCGGCGTTCACCGGCGAGCCCCATGGCGCCGAAGGCCAGCCGCTGGCCTGGGTCGCGCCGGATCGATTGGGCGACTACCAGTTCCCGGCGGCCAATCGGCCGATAGTTGCGGCGGCGCGTTTGCCCGAGCGCTACCTGATCACGCCGGACGACCTCGATCCGCTCGCCCTGCTCGACGGTATCCAGGCGGCGTTGGGGCAGGGCGTTCGCTTGATACAGCTGCGCGCGCCGCAGCTTTCCGCTGAGCAGTATCGTGCCCTAGCGGCGGATGCCCTGGGCTTGTGCGCCGGTCGGGCACAGTTGCTGCTCAAGGGGCCGTTGGAGTGGTTGGCGGATTTCCCCGCCGCGGGTTGGCATCTCACCGCCAGGCAATTGTGTGAACTGGCCCAGGGGCCGCGACCGCTGTCCAGCGATCGCTGGCTGGCGGCGTCCTGTCATTCGTCTGAAGAGTTGGCCTTGGCCACGCAGTTGGACGTGGATTTCGTCACCCTGTCGCCGCTGCGCCCGACGCTCAGCCATCCGGGGGCGCCGGCATTGGGTTGGACGCGGGCCGCCGAATTACTCCAGGGCGTCAATCTGCCGGTCTATCTGCTCGGCGGAATGCGGCCGGCGGATATCCCGCAGGCATGGCAGGCGGGTGCCCAGGGCGTGGCCGGGATTCGCGGGCTATGGCCGGCTTGAAGCAAGCTCTGCCGGTTTAGGAGCCAGCTTGCTGGCGATCCAACGATCCGATCGCCAGCAAGGCTGGGCATAACTTCATTTAAGCTGTCTGATCGAGTCCGCCGATGTCCGTGCAAGCCCGTTCCCCTTCCAATATGCGCCCCAGCACCCTGCATTTGCCTCAGGGCGACTGGCCGACTGTGCTCGACTGTCTATGCGCGCATTTCCCGGCGATCGGCCGCGAGCTGTGGCTCGAGCGCATGGCCCGTGGGCGGGTGCTGGATGCCCTGGGGCAGCCGCTGGATGCGCACGCGCCTTACCGGGTCGGGCTCAAGGTGCACTATTTCCGCGAGGTCGCGGCGGAGACGCCGATCCCCTTTACCGAGAGCATTCTCTATCTCGACGAACACCTGCTGGTGGTCGATAAGCCGCATTTTTTGCCGGTGATGCCGGCCGGTGAATACGTCGAGCAAACCCTGCAAGCGCGCTTGGCTAAACGCCTGGGTAATGCCGACCTGGTGCCGCTGCACCGTATCGATCGGCATACCGCGGGCTTGGTGCTGTTTTCCACCAACCCGCAGAGCCGCGGCCGGTATCAGGCATTGTTCCGCGAGCGGCAAATGCACAAGCGCTATGAAGCGCTGGCGCCAGCCTTGCCGGACGAAGTCTTTCCCCAATTGCGGGCGACCCGCCTGGAGGCCGGCGAGCCGTTTTTCCGCATGCGCGAAGTGGCGGAAGGGGTGGCCAATACCGAAACCCGTATTGAGGTCGCTCGGCGGTTGGGCGAGCACTGGCTCTACGGGCTGTACCCGGTGACCGGTAAGAAGCATCAGCTGCGCGTGCATATGGCCGCCCTGGGCGCGGCGATAGTCAACGATCCCTTCTACCCCGAGGTCAGCGAAGGCCCCGGTGCGCCGGACGATTACAGCAAGCCGCTCAAGCTGCTGGCCCAGGGACTGGGCTTTATCGATCCGATGAGTGGCGAGCAGCGCCGCTTCGAGAGCCGTTTGAGTTTGATCTAGCGCGGTGCCTTCTCGGGTTCTGCGGCGCTCGTCTGCGTTTTCGCGGCCATCATGTGGATGCCGCTAACCCGACCTACGGGCTACGGGTTAGGCCTGCGGTTTCGCTGCCGCCTGCCAGAGCACTTCGTCGATGCCCTGGTGTTTGGCGATCAGCCGGGCGGCGACGAACAGCAGGTCGGACAGGCGGTTGACGTAGGCCAGGCCGACGCCGCGGATCGGCTCGACGGCGTTGAGCTGCTGGCAGCGCCGTTCCGCGCCGCGGGCCAGGCTGCGACAGATATGGGCCTGGGCGACCAGGCGTGAGCCGCCGGGCAGAATGAAATTCTCCAGCGGCCCGACGTCCTCGTTCCAGCGATCGATGGCGGCTTCCAGGCGCTCGATTTCGTCCGCCTGCAGCGCCTGGTACTCGGGCATCGCCAACTCGCCGCCGAGGTCGAACAAGCGGTGCTGGCAGGGCGCTAGCACCATAATCACGTCATCCAGCCCGGGG
This sequence comes from uncultured Pseudomonas sp., assembly GCA_966210885.1. Taxonomy (GTDB): domain Bacteria; phylum Pseudomonadota; class Gammaproteobacteria; order Pseudomonadales; family Pseudomonadaceae; genus Aquipseudomonas. The sequence continues at coordinate 40,226 of CBIHLQ010000005.1, read as the reverse complement.
CATGCCGTGCGCTGCTCGGCGAGTTCGGCCAGCAGCAGACCGAGCTGGCTGTTCAAGGTGTCCAGCTCGCCCATGGCGTCCACCCGCGGGTGATCTTTGGCCACGCGGCGACCATCGGCCAATCCGGTTTCGCCGGCATCGCCCGTGCGTGTGTAAATTTTCGAGAGTCGATAACCCATGTTCAGGAACCTGTTTCGGCGGGGGCGACGGCCAGCGGCAGGCGCAAGGTGAAGCAGGTGCCCTGGCCGGGGCTCGACTGTACCTCCATCTGCCCTTTGTGGTTGTTAGTGATGATGAAATAGGAAACCGACAGACCGAGACCGGTGCCCTCGCCGACTTCCTTGGTGGTGAAGAAGGGATCGAAGATCCGCTTGCGTACCGATTCGGGCATGCCCAGGCCGTTGTCCTGCACCTGGATCTCCGCCCAATGCTTGCCGCGGCGGGTGCGCAGGGTGATTTGCCCCGGCGTGCCGTCGTTGCGCTGATGGATCGCCTGGGCGGCGTTTTTCAGCAGGTTCAGTAACACCTGTTCCAGCTCGTTGGCCGTGCCGGGCACCGGGCCGAGATCGGGGTCGAAATCGCGCACGATCTGCAGGCTCTTGAAGTCGAAACTTTCCGTCAGGTCGAAGTCGTTGCTGGCGATTTCCAGTGCCTGGTCGATCACCGCCGGCAATTGGCAGGGCGTCAGCTGGCGATTGCTCATGCGGCTGAAGTTGAGCATATGGCTGACGATATTCGCCGCGCGGGTGCCGGCTTGCTGGATGCCGTCGAGCAACTGCGGAATCTCCCGGGCCTGCAAATAGTGGTCGACGGCTTCCAGGCAAACGCCGATTTGCTCGGCCTGCTCGCGGTTCTTTTCCATCTCCGGCGACAGCCGTCGGCGGATGTTCTGCACGTTGTGCAGAATGGCGCCGAGCGGGTTGTTGATCTCGTGAGCCATGCCGGCGGCCAGGCCGCCGACCGAGAGCATCTTTTCCGATTGCACCATCATCTCTTCCAGATTGAGGCGCTGGGTGATGTCGTCGATGCGGATCACCGCACCGCGGCCGCTGCCGCCCATCAGCGGATAGAAGGTCAGGGCGTAGTGCCGCCGCTCGTCGCCTTTGCTCCAGGTGACCCGCTCGATTTTCTCGACCTTGTGTTTCTCGATGCTGCGATTGATCTGCGCGAGAAAGGGTTTCAACGGCGGGAAGGCGAGAAACACCGGTTGGTTCAGCGCCTCCTCCAGGCGGGTGCCGGAAAGCACGCTGGCTTCCTGGTTCCACTGGGTCACATAGAGCTGTTCGTCGAGGGCGATCAGCGCCGAGGGCATGGAGTCGATGATGCTGTTGAGGTACTTCTGGAAGCCGGTGAGCTTTTTCTCGATCTTGCCGCGCACCTGCACTTCCAACTCCAGTTTGCGGTTGAAGTGGCGGGTCTCCTCGGCCAGGTTCTGCGCATGGTCGAAGGCGTCCTGAGCGTCATCGCGGGCGCGCTTGAGCTGCTGCTCGCGGGCTTCGATACGCACCAGCATGGTGTTGAACGCATCGGCCAGGCTGCCGATTTCGTCGCGGTTGCCGCGGCGCGCGCGCAGCGAGTAATTCTCTTCGCGGGTGACCTGGCGCGACAGTTCCTCCAGGCGGCGGATCGGCCGGGTGATCAAGCGGCGCACTTGCCGCGAAACGATCAACCAGAGCAGCACGCTGACCAACAGGATCACCAGGCTGGCGCTCAGGGTGCCGGTGTAGAAGGCGCCCGGCAGCTCGCTGGAGGCGACCAGCAGCAAATGCCCCGGCGGGCCCGAGGGCTGCGGCAGTTCGATCAGCTTGTTGATGCGGAATTCGCTGTGACGCCAGGTGGCCACCAACTCGGTGCGCGAGGGCAAGGGTATTTCCTCGCCGCGCTGCAGCTGCGCGAGGCTGATGCCATTGCTGTCGTAAACCACTGCGGCGCGTAACGGCGCATAGTCGTCCAGGCGCTGCAGCAGCTCCTCGGCGGCGCTCGCCGAGTTGAGCGCCGGTTGACTCAGTTGCGGGCTGGCGATCAACCGGCCAAGGGTGTGCAGCGCCTGGGGCGCCACGCTTTGTTGGGAAATCCAGTAGGCGGCACTGATAAAGGCCAGGTTGGCCACCACCAGCACCGTCGCCAGCAGCACCAGCAGGGCGACCAGTAGTTTGCGGCCGACCGGAAGGTTTTCGAGGCGTTGACGCAAAAGCATGGGAATCAAGGTCGTCGTCACAAATGTGTGAGCAGGGTAACGCCGGCTCAGTGGCTGGGCAATCCGCGTCTATCCAGGTGTGCGAGCAGGCGCTGGTGCAGGCTGTCGAGGTGCGGCAGAACGCGTTGGTGGCGCCGCGCCGCGGCACAGGCATAACCGAGCAGGTAGGCGATTTCGGTGCGTCGGCCCTGGGCCACATCCTGATGCATCGAAGAATAGTTCGCCGCGGTGGCCTGGATGATGCGCAGCACGTCGTCGTGCAGGTTTTCCGCGGCGGTGGGTTGGCCGCAGGTTTGGAGCAGCTCGCAGAGCTCCGCGCAGAGTGTGGCGATCTCGGCGGGATGGTCGCTGAGCCCACCGTTGCGGCAGTCATAGAGCACCGTCAGCGGATTGATCGCGCAATTGAGCGCCAACTTGCGCCACAAGCGCCCGAGGATATCCAGGCTCCAGTCATGGGCGATACCGCTGCGCTGGAGTTCCTCGAGCCAGCCGGGCGGGCTGACGTCAAGGGGGTCACCCAGCCAAGTGTGGCCGTGGCCGGCGAACACCACGCGAAAATCCGCCTCGCGAAACGCGCCTTCGGTACTCGATGCGAGAATGCAGCGAACCTCGGGCAAGCGTTTGGCCACCGCGTCCTGACTGCCCAGGCCGTTCTGCAGCAGGATCACCTCGGCGCCTTGCGCCAGACGTGGCGCTATGCGAGCCGCGGCGGCTTCGGCATCGTAGGCCTTGCACGCCAGCAGCAGACGCTGGATCGGCTCCCCATCATCGATGGTTTGCGCTGACAATGGATAGTGTTGGGCACGTCCCTGTTCGACCAGGGTCAGGCCACCGGCGCGCCGGTAAGCGGCGAGGCGCTCGGCATCGCGCAGCAGCAAGTGCACGGGGACGCCGCTGCGGGCGAGGCGCGTGGCCCAGAGACCGCCCAGGCTGCCGGCGCCGAGGATATGCCACATCGGTGCGGGGTTCAGTGCGGCAGCGGCAAGCGCATGGCTGCGACTCTGCCGCTGGCGTAGGCCTCGGGCAGCAGCTTGTGCGCGTGCTCGATGATGGTCAGCGGCTCGATCGGCAGGGCGCGGGCGTCGAGCCCGACCAGGCAGATGCCGGCTTTGAGACTGATAAAGCCTTCGCTGGTCTTGAACGCCTTGAGGTTGAGTCCCTCGTGCAGGCGCTTGAAGCTGCTCGGCGAGCATTCCTGCAGGTTGTCCAGCAGGGTGAGCATGACGAAGTGGGTATCGTCGAGGGCGACCAATACGTCCAGCGGCCGGACCAGCTGTTGCAGGCGCCGCGCTACGCCATGCAGCAGTTCGTCGTGGGCCTGGGTGGACGGCAGTTGGGTGTTCTGCAGGCCGATCAGCAGGTAGCACAAAGCGCCGCCGCGGGATTCGATCTGCCGCAGGCAGTCCACCAGCTTCTGTTTGAGGTAACGCGAGTTGCCCAACCCGGTGAGCGAGTCGACCAGGTTGCGCTGTTCGAGGCTGGCGATATTGCTGGTCAGCATGCGGTTTTCATGCAACAGGCGCTGCAGGGTGTTGCACAAGCGGTCGGCGGCATATACGCGTGGCACCAGTTGCGCGTGCATCGAAGCCTTGCTGATGAAGTCGTCGACGCCACGGTCGAAGGCCTGGGCGAGTACGTTCTCGCCGTCCTTGCCGGTGAGCAGGATGATGTAGGTGTAGTGGTCGGTCATTTCATCGAGCTGACGCACATGCCCGGTAAGCTCCAAACCGTCCATTTCGGGCATCAGCCAGTCGGCGAGGACGACGCTGGCCGGGCGTTGTTCGAGCTGCTTGAGGGCTTCGGCGGCGCTGCTGGCGAAGCGCACGTCCTGATAGCCAGCCTGACTCAGCGCGCGGCCGATAATGGCGCTGGAAAACTTGGCGTCGTCCACGACCAGGATGCTGAGGTTGGGGTTGGGCATGAGCAGGCTCGCTAAGGGAAATCGCATGGGCCCGGTACATGGCCGGGCAGTGTATGTATCTGTGGATATATAATGGCCGGGTTTTTTAACCGTCAAGCCTGGCGTGTCCCGTTCGTGAACCGCGGCGCGCCTTCTATTGTGGAGGAAACCCATGCCCTCGTTCGACGTGGTGTCCGAGCTGGACAAGCACGAAGTCACCAACGCAATCGACAACGCGATCAAGGAATTGGAGCGTCGCTACGATCTGCGTGGTAAAGGTAGCTTTGAACTGAAAGAGCTAACTGTCAACTTGACCGCCGACGCCGAATTTCAGCTCGAGCAAATGATCGAGATTCTCAAGCTTGCTCTGGTCAAACGTAAGATCGATGTGCAGTGCCTGGAGTTCAAGGACGCCTATCCGTCAGGTAAGAGCGTCAAGCAGGAAGTGATCCTGCGCGAAGGCATCGAGAAGGACTTGGCGAAGAAGATCGTCGCCCATATCAAGGACAGCAAGCTTAAGGTGCAGGCTGCGATCCAGGGCGAGCAGGTGCGTATCACCGGCAAAAAGCGCGATGACCTGCAAGAAGCCATCGCCGCGTTGCGTGCCAAGGAATTCGGCATGCCATTGCAGTTCAACAACTTCCGCGATTAAGGTCTATCTGGCTCGTATGGCTAGATCGATTCGTCATATTTAACGCCTGCCCCGCTTTCGGTTTGCGCACTTTGCGTATTGACCGGGGCCGGCGTTTTGGCTCAATGAGCCGAGCCCCTGGGTTTTTCAGCCCTATCTGCCCATAGCTCGTAGCCGCGCGTGATCGCTGCGCGGTTGTTTTTTGCGCAAAAAAGGACGCCCCAATGGAAATGAATGTAGAGCAACTGGTGACACTGTCCGAGGCCTGGCTACCGGTGGTGCTGCAATACAGCGGCCAGTTGATATTGGCCATCGCCACCTTGCTGATCGGTTGGTGGCTGATCAATACCCTGACCCGTAAGGTCGGCGGCTTGATGGAGCGGCGCAATGTCGATCGTGCCCTGCATAGCTTTATCGGCAGTTTGGCGGGGATTGTGCTCAAGGTGCTGCTGCTGGTCAGCGTGGCCTCGATGGTCGGTGTGGAAACCACCTCGTTCATCGCGGTGATCGGTGCGGCCGGTCTGGCCATCGGTCTGGCATTGCAGGGCAGCTTGGCGAACTTCGCCGGCGGCGTGCTGATCATGCTGTTCCGCCCGTTCCGTGCCGGCGATTGGATCGAAGGGCAGGGGGTGTCGGGCAGCGTCGACAGCATCCACATCTTCCATACCACCCTGAAAACAGCCGACAACAAGGTGGTGATAGTGCCGAACGGCAGCCTGTCCAACGGCAATATCACCAACTATTCACGCGAACCGATACGCCGTGCCGACATCAACCTGGGCATCGATTATTCCAGCGATATCAAGCAAGCCCGCGATGTGCTGTTGAAGATCGCCCAAGACCCGCGGGTGCTGATGGAGCCGGAACCCGTGGTTTTCGTGACCGGGCTGGGCGACAGCGCGGTGAACCTGTCGTTGCGCGTTTGGGTGGCGACGCCGGACTACTGGCCGGTGACCTTCAGCTTTATCGAGTTGGCCAAGGAGCGTCTGACCGAGGCCGGTATCGGTATTCCGTTCCCGCAGCGTGTGGTGCACCTGATGCCCGCCGCTAGCCCTGATAAGCCATAAGCGCAATCAGGGTTTATCGCGGCGCACGATGCGCCGCTCGTATGCTTCGCTGATCCTAGCTGTTGGCTTCGGTTTTCAGCGGCCCGCTGTTGGGCTGTTCTGCGGGGGCTGCCGGGATCGAGCCATTCGCCTGCGGGCCTTCGCGGCGCCATTGCAGAGCGATCAGGATCAGCGTCGGCACCCCCAGCAGGGCGGTGACGATAAAGAACTGCTCATAGCCGACCTTTTCCACCAGCACCCCCGAATAGCCGCCGATCAAGCGCGGTAGCAGCAGCATGATCGAGCTGAGCAGGGCGTACTGCGTGGCCGAGAATTTCAGGTTGGTCAGGCTCGACAGGTAGGCGACGAAGGCCGCCGTCGCCAACCCGGCACTGAAGTTGTCCGCAGAGATGGTGACGATCAGCATTTGCAGGTCGGCGCCCATGCTGACCAGCAGCATGAACAGCAGGTTGGTCGCGGCCGAGGCGAGACCGCCGATAAACAGAATCGGCAGAATGCCGAAACGCACGATCAACAGGCCGCCAATGCCGGCGCCGAGCAGCGTCATGACCAGGCCGAACAGTTTGCTGACGCTGGCGATCTGATCCTTGGTGAAGCCCTGGTCGATGTAGAACACGTTGGCCATCACGCCCATCACGGTATCGGACATGCGGTAGGTGGCGATCAGCCCGAGCAGCAGCAGCGCCTGCCAGCGATAGCGCAAGACGAAGTCGTTGACCGGCGTCAGTACCGGCGCCAGGCCGCGTCGGCCCATGCGCGACAGGCACAGGGCGGTGAGGATGGTGTAGAGCAGCGCGCGCAGGAACGCGCGGTCTTCCAGCAACAGGTCGAGCAGGCTGGCTTCGCCGCTGAACAGGCTGGCGAAATCGGTGTGGAAGAACTGGGTGAACATCGCCGGCACCGACACCAGCAGCACGATCAATACCAGTACCGAAGCGATTTGCCGGCTGAAACCATAGCGGGCGGCGGCCAGCTGCGTCTGCAGCGGCACTGCCGGTTCGCGCATCCACAAACTGGTGAGCAGGCCCGGCAGCATCAGCAGGGCGAACACCAGGTAGGTGCCGGCCCAGGCGCTGTGTTGGTAGAGCTGCACGGTGGAGCCGAAGCCTTCGGCGAAATACAAGGCGCCCGCAGTGGCCAGCAGCGCGGCGACCCGGTAGCCGGCCATATAACTGGCGGCCAGTGCTGCCTGGCGGGTGTTGTCGACGATTTCCAGGCGGTAGGCGTCCACTGCGATGTCTTGCGTGGCCGAGGCGAACGCGACCAATACGGCGAGGGATATCAACCAGGTCAGATGGGTTTGCGGATCGCACAGCGCCATGCCGGCCAGGCCCGCAGCGATAAGCACCTGGGAGAGTACCAGCCAGGAGCGCCGGCGGCCCAGACCGCCCAGTAGCGGCAGGCGCCATTGGTCGAGCAGCGGCGACCAGACCCATTTGAAGGCATAGGCCAGGCCGATCAGGCTGGCGAAGCCGATGGTTTCGCGGGCGACACCCGCTTCGCGCAGCCATACCGACAGCGTCGAGAACACCAGCATATAAGGCAGGCCGGCGGCGAAACCGAGCAGCAGCAGCACCAGGGTCGCGGGGCTTGAGTAGGCGGCGATGGCGTCGCGCCAGCTTTTACGGGGCATTGAGCGGGTTTCTGCCTGAGGATGACCTGATAAAGGGCGCACTCTAACCGCTGTGCTCCATCGGACGCCAGACATGCCGTCGGATATCCACCCGATCGTTGTTGATCGCTACGCCTTCTTCGCGTAGCCGGGCGCGCTGTTCGACGCCAGAAGCGCTGCCCGCGGGGAGGCTGAGGCGGCCACCGGCGGCGATCACCCGATGCCAGGGCAGGGTGCTGCCTTCGGGGAGCTGGCTCAAGGTGCGCCCGACCCAGCGTGCGGCGCGGCCAAGGCCGGCCAGTTCGGCCAGTTGCCCATAGCTGACGACCTTGCCGGCGGGCACTTGCGCCAGGGTTATATAGAGCGCCTGGCGGCGCGCGGCCTGGTCTACCGCCGCTGGCGTCGATTCAGACCCGGGCTCGGTGTGGCGCTGTCGCCGTCGTTGTGGGTGATCGTTGGGCATGAGGGTGTGCATCCTGCTGTTGTAGCGGCCGTCGCAGCGGCGGCGAGTGGCATTATCGACCCGCGAGCGCCCGCGCCGCTTGGCCTTCCATGCAATTTAAAGGTGTCCGTGGCTGAACTCGGCACGATTGTGCGGGTCAGTGCTTGTTCTATTGTCGTGCTTGCGCATAATGCCCGGCTTTCCCGTATTCGAGCTATTCAAGTAGTCCTTATGTTTTCCAAAACTCTGATAGGTCTGGCCCTGTCCCTGGCCGCAAACACGGTTATCGCCGATACCGTTTGGTTGAAGAATGGCGACCGCCTGAGCGGCAAAATCAAATTCTATGAAGGCAAGAAACTGGTGCTGAGCACCGAGTACGGCGGCGCTATCGCCCTGGACTGGGATCAGATCGCCACCCTGAAAAGCGACCAGGAATTGCTGATCAAGGAGAATGCCCTGAGCGGTGAGCGGGCGAAATCCCTGCAGGCAGCCGGGCCGGGGCAGGTGACCCTGGTCAACGGCGATGCGCCGAAAACCGTTGCGCTGACCAGCATCAAGCAAATCCTCAAGCCCAAGCCGCTGGTCGAAGACCTGGTTCTGAGCGGCAATCTGGATGCCGCGTTGGATTACAAGCGAGCCGAACGTGACACCGACAATTACGATCTCGACCTCGAGGCCGAAGCGCGCCATGGCCGCTGGCGGCACAACGGCGAGGCCGGCTACAACCGGGAGTTTCAGGACGCGGTGGTGACCACCGACAACTGGAATGCCGAATATGCCCTCGACCGCTTCTTCACCGAGCAGTGGTTCTGGCAAGGGCGCTTCGAATACAAGCGCGACAAGATCGAAGACCTGCGACGTCAGCGCACCCTCGGTACCGGGCCGGGTTATCAGTTCTGGGACAACGAGTTGGGTGGTTTTTCCGTTACCGGGCTGCTTAACCGTAGCGACTACCAATATGCCAATGGCGAGCGTGACAGCTTCTACGCGCTCAGCGCGAAATGGGATTACAACCGCTATCTGGTCGGCAAGAGCGTCGAGTTGTTCAGCACCGGCGAAGTGGGTAAGCCATTGGCCAATGTCGCCGAGTACGCCTTGGATGCGGAAGTGGGCCTACGCTACAAGGTCACCGATTGGGCCTCGCTGAATATGAAAGCGGAAAAGGAACTGGTGAGCGGTTCGGAAGGCGATATGGACGAAACCCATTACAGCTTGGGTTTTGGCGTCGGTTGGTAAGGAGTGAGGTGGAAGCTTCAAGCCCCGAGCTGATCGCTTGAGGCTTGAAGCTTGGCCCGTTACAAGCGCAGGCCGCCGTCCAATTCCAGAATACGGCCGGTGTAGTAGTCGTTTTCCAGAATGTAAGCCACCGAGTGGGCGATCTCGGCCGGTTTGCCCATGCGCCGCAGCGGGATACCGGAAGTCATTCTCTCCAGGGCTTCGGGCTTCATGGCGGCAACCATCTCGGTTTCGATAAAGCCCGGTGCCACGCCCGCTACACGGATGCCGTAACGCGCCAACTCCTTCGCCCAGACCACGGTGTCGGCGGCAACGCCGGCTTTGGCGGCCGAATAGTTAGCCTGACCGATATTGCCGGCGCGGGAGATGGAGGAGATGTTGACGATCGCGCCTTCATTCTTCAGCTCGATCATTTTCGCTGCGACTTCACGCGTGCACAGGAATACCCCGGTCAGGTTGACGTCGATCACCGATTGCCACTGAGCCAGGCTCAGCTTGGTGATCTCGCCGTCCTTGACCTTGATGGTCAGGCCGTCGCGCAGGATCCCGGCGTTGTTCACCAGGCCATTGATGGCGCCGAAATCTTCGGCAATCTGACCGACGGTCTGGGTCACCTGCTCTTCATTGGCGACATTGCACAGGTAGGCACGTGCTTCCACACCCTGGGATTTGCAACTGGCCACGGCTTCGTCGAGTTTTTCCTTGTTCAGGTCGACCAGTGCCAGCTTGGCGCCTTTGCCCGCCAGGTATTCGGCCATTGCCAGCCCCAGGCCTTGGCAACCGCCGGTAATAATGATGACTTTGTCTTTGAGTTGCATTGAAAATATCCCCTCAAGGTATTGGGTTTGCCCCCGCTGGCGCGGTAACCGCTATCGTTAACGTCTGTCCGTTTATGACGGATTCTATGCAGGGAGTCACAAGGTGAGCGTGAAAGCCATCAAGCATGCCCGAGAATTGCTACTCAAGGAATACCGTGGCGTGCTTTCCACCCACTCCAAAGCCATGCCGGGTTTCCCTTTCGGATCGGTGGTGCCCTATTGCCTGGATGCTCAGGGCTGGCCGTTGATCCTGATCAGCCGCATCGCCCAGCACACCCATAACCTCAAGCACGACGGCAAATGTTCTCTATTGGTGGGCGAGCGCGATGCCGAGGATGTCCAGGCCGTCGGTCGGTTGACCTTGCTGGCCGAGGCGCAGCAATTGCAGGGCACGGAGCAGATCGAAGCGGCGGCGCAGCGCTATTACCGCTATTTTCCCGACGCCCGGGACTATCATCGGGTCCATGATTTCGATTTCTGGCGCCTGCAACCGGTGCGCTGGCGCTATATCGGCGGTTTCGGCGCGATTCACTGGCTCGATCAGGTGGCGCTCGCCAACCCTTTCGCCGCCGTGGGCGCCGAAAGCGAAAGCACCATGCTCGAACATATGAACAGTGACCACGCACGCGCTATCGCGCATTATGTCGCGCTGGCCGGCCTGCCGAACCAGGTGGCGGCGACTCTGGTCGGTATCGACAGCGAAGGCTTTCATCTGCGCATCGGTCAAAGCCTGTATTGGTTGGCTTTTCCCGCGCCCTGTAACAGTCCCGGTGAAGTACGGCAGGCGTTGGTCCAACTGGCACATGCCGAAACCTGGCCGACCGCCGGTCAGGCTTGAGCTTGAATTCAGCGCAATACCCCATATTTCTCTCTTACTGGAAGTAGGTTCTTCCGCTAAGGAATTATTGATGCGTGCTTTTCTGTTTTTGTTTCTGTTGTTCCCGCTCATCGAGCTGGCGTTGTTGATCCAGGTCGGTAGCGCGATCGGCGTGCTGCCGACTTTGCTACTGGTCGTCGCGACGGCGGTTCTGGGTAGTATTCTGCTGCGGGTGGCGGGTGTCGCCACTGCTTGGCGTGCACGTGAGAAGCTGGCGCGTGGCGAGTTGCCCGAGCAGGAAATGCTCGAAGGGTTGCTGATCGCCGTCGGTGGCGGTCTGCTGCTGTTGCCGGGCTTTATCAGCGACATCTTCGGCGCGTTCTGCCTGATCCCCTTCACCCGTCGCCTGCTGGTCGACAAGGTGCGGCTGCGCGCCGCCGAGCAGGCCATGCGCCAGCGGGCGTTCTACGACGATCAGGCGGCACGTTCGGGACAAACCCGGCCGGGCACGTCTCAACCGAATGTCCTCGAAGGCGAATACGAACGCCGTGATTGAGGTGAAAGCCGCCTAGCGTCGCCATCCTTATCGAGGCTTTTGGCCGCTCCGAATCGTAAAAAAATTCCTCGCCCGCCCTTGAAATACCCTGGTACGCCCTTATGTAGCGGTCACCGCAAGGTTTTCTGCCGGTATCGGCAGATCAGACTTCCGCGTTGCACCTGGTGCAACGCAACCGGCCCCGCCGGACTTTGCTAACCCGCCGGTGAAAGCACCGGCCGATGTAAAACAACTATTTGGGAGAGATCGACAAATGAAGCTTCGTCCTCTGCATGACCGCGTCGTAATTCGTCGCAGCGAAGAAGAGACCAAAACCGCGGGCGGTATCGTGCTGCCGGGTTCCGCTGCCGAGAAGCCTAACCAGGGCGAAATCGTCGCTGTGGGTACTGGTCGCGTGCTGGACAGCGGCGAAGTGCGCGCGCTGGCCGTCAAGGTCGGCGACAAAGTGGTGTTTGGTCCTTACTCCGGCAGCAACACCGTCAAGGTCGACGGCGAAGACCTGCTGGTAATGGGCGAGAGCGAAATCCTGGCCGTTATCGAAGCCTGATCCAGCCTCCGCTACAGCGCATCGCGTTCCACCAAAACGAATTTTGAGGAATATCCATCATGGCTGCTAAAGAAGTTAAGTTCGGCGACTCCGCCCGCAAGAAAATGCTCACCGGCGTAAACGTCCTGGCTGACGCGGTTAAAGCGACCCTCGGCCCGAAAGGCCGCAACGTGATCATCGAGAAGAGCTTCGGCGCTCCGACCATCACCAAGGACGGCGTTTCCGTCGCCAAAGAGATCGAGCTGAAAGACCGCTTCGAAAACATGGGCGCTCAGTTGGTCAAGGACGTTGCTTCCCGCGCTAACGACGACGCCGGCGACGGCACCACCACCGCCACCGTACTGGCTCAAGCCATCGTCAACGAAGGCTTGAAAGCCGTCGCTGCCGGCATGAACCCGATGGACCTGAAGCGCGGCATCGACAAGGCGACCATCGCCGTTGTCGCTCAGCTGAAAGCCCAATCCAAGCCGTGCGCCGACACCAAGGCCATCGCTCAGGTCGGCACCATCTCCGCCAACTCCGACAACTCCATCGGCGACATCATTGCCGAAGCCATGGAAAAAGTCGGTAAAGAAGGCGTGATCACCGTTGAAGAAGGCTCGGGCCTGGAAAACGAACTGTCGGTCGTAGAAGGCATGCAGTTCGACCGTGGCTACCTGTCGCCGTACTTCATCAACAAGCCGGACACCATGGTCGCCGAACTCGACGGCCCGCTGATCCTGCTGGTCGACAAGAAGATCTCCAACATCCGCGAAATGCTGCCGGTCCTGGAAGCCGTTGCTAAAGCCGGCCGTCCGCTGCTGATCGTTGCCGAAGACGTCGAAGGCGAAGCCCTGGCGACTCTGGTCGTGAACAACATGCGCGGCATCGTCAAAGTTGCCGCCGTCAAGGCCCCGGGCTTCGGCGACCGCCGCAAAGCCATGCTGCAGGACATCGCCATCCTCACCGGCGGTACCGTGATCAGCGAAGAAGTCGGTCTGAGCCTGGAAGGCGCCACCCTGGAGCACCTGGGTAACGCCAAGCGCGTGATCCTGAGCAAAGAAAACACCACCATCATCGACGGTGCCGGCCAGCAGGTCGATATCGAAGCCCGCGTTGCGCAGATCCGCAAGCAGGTCGAAGACACTTCCTCCGACTACGACAAAGAGAAGCTGCAAGAGCGTCTGGCCAAACTGGCTGGCGGCGTTGCGGTGATCAAGGTCGGCGCTGGCACCGAAGTGGAAATGAAAGAGAAGAAAGCCCGTGTCGAAGACGCCCTGCACGCGACCCGCGCAGCCGTCGAAGAAGGCGTGGTACCTGGCGGTGGCGTGGCTCTGGTCCGTGCACTGCAAGCCATCAGCGAACTGAAAGGCGACAACGCCGATCAGGACGTGGGTATTGCGCTGCTGCGTCGCGCTGTCGAAGCGCCGCTGCGTCAGATCGTTTCCAACGCCGGTGGCGAGCCGAGCGTGGTGGTCGACAAGGTCAAGCAGGGTTCGGGCAACTTCGGCTTCAACGCCGCTACCGACACCTACGGCGACATGATCGAGATGGGTATTCTCGATCCGGCCAAGGTCACCCGTTCGGCTCTGCAGGCCGCGGCTTCCATCGGTAGCCTGATGATCACCACCGAAGCGATGATCGCCGAAGTGGTTGAAGAGAAGGGTGCTGCTGGCGGTATGCCTGATATGGGCGGCATGGGCGGTATGGGTGGCATGGGCGGCATGATGTAAGCCAGCCCCGCTCGCAACCGTTGTAGTAAAAACCCCGCGCCTGTCGCGGGGTTTTTTTTGCCGTGCGAAACCCCATACCCATTCCCGGCTTCAAGATTACGCGTCCGTTTTTTCGTCGCCTTCGTCCGCCAGCTGGCGTATTGGAGTGGCAATAAAGTGACCCAGTAGGTATTACTGCTGGCGCTCCGGGAGCATGCTCAGGCAAGACAGCTTGAACCATTTGGCATGCCACGGCTCACCATGTATGACGGATGCCTAGGGTCTGTTGTCGTTTCAACGCGGCTTGCGCTGAAACGGCAACAGACCCTAGTACAGGTTGATGTCTTTGTTTGTTGATCAGGATGATCGGCGTTGCGGTGTCAGGTCACGCAGGCGGAAACGACCGCCCGTCATGAAAAGAGACGGTGCGACGATCATTGGTCTAGGGTTAGCGAGCAGCGCGTAACAGCGCTACATGAGGGGTTAGCCGTGATGAAACTGGAAATCGTACGTGGGCTGTTCGTCGCCGCCGCGCTTAGCGTGGCATCGATAGCGGCCGCCGCCTGGCATGAGCCTGGCACCCAAGTGGTGAGTCAGAGCGAATTGGGCCTCGAGCCATTATCGCCCAGGGCGCGAACGGTCGAAGTGGTTCGGCCCGACCAGGATTTGCTGCTGTTTATGTTCAGCTTGTCCCAGGGTATGGGCCCGCAGGGTTGAAATAATCGCAGTTAAAAAAGCCCTGATCTTCAGGGCTTTTTTGTGCGCGCTGATCCGCCCTGAATGGCTCCGTTCTGAATGGCCCGCTCTGAGTAAGGTTTATCGCTCCCATCGCGAATTTCCAAGAGCCAGATGGCGCAGGCATCCGCCGTCCACCCGGGACCGGCGTGGCCGCGGTTCAGGCGAATCGCAGGTGAAAAAAACGTCAAAAACGGGCACTGTGCCGGGGCGCCGTGCAATCATTTCCCGGTTGCCAATAAGGGGGGCGTGATGCGCATTCTGCTGGTCGAAGACAATCGCGACATCCTCGCCAACATGCTCGACTACCTGAGCATCAAGGGCTACAGCGTCGACTGTGCCCAGGATGGCCTCAGCGGCCTGCATTTGGCGGCCACCGAGCACTACGACTTGATCGTCCTGGATATCATGCTGCCCGGATTGGACGGCTATACCCTGTGTCAGCGTCTACGCGAGGACGCGCGGCGCGATGTGCCGGTGATCATGTTGACCGCACGCGACCAGTTGGACGATCGCTTGCAGGGGTTTCGCGCCGGCGCCGACGATTACCTGGTCAAGCCGTTCGCCCTTTCCGAGCTGGCCGCGCGTATCGAGGCGGTGCTGCGCCGCGCCCAGGGCGGCGGGCGGCGCTGCCTGCAGGTCGCCGACCTGAACTACGACCTCGATACCCTGGAGGTCGGGCGCGACGGTCGGGCGCTCAAGCTCAACCCCATCGGCCTCAAGTTGCTCGCGGTACTGATGCAGAAAAGCCCCCATGTGGTGCGCCGCGAGGTATTGGAGGCGGCGCTGTGGGGCGACGATTGCCCGGACAGCGACAGCCTGCGTAGCCATATCCATCAGTTGCGCCAGGTGATCGACAAGCCCTTCGCGTTGCCGCTGCTGCATACCGTGCATGGCGTCGGTTACCGCCTCACCGAGAGTGGCGATGGAGTCTAGACAGAGCCTGTCGCAGCGCATCGTCATCGCTTTCGTATTGATGACCGTGCTGGTTGCCGGGACCTTCGGCCTGGGCATCGTCGAGATCGTCCACATGGTCGAGGAAAAGCTGATGTCCAGCGGCATGGGCAGCGACCTGGACCGACTGCTGCAGATGGAAAGCTTCGACGAATGGCGCCATCGTCCCGAGCCGCAGCAACTGTTCTACTTCAGCGACGGTTGGGGCGATTTCGCCCTGCCCGAGGATTTGCGTGGGCTGCAGCCGGGCTTTCATGAAGTGTTCCGCGGCGAACAGACCTTCCATGCGATCGTCCGCGAGGTGGGCGATCGGCGCTACGTGCTGCTCGAGGATCAGAGCGAATTCGAGGAGCGCGAACAGGCATTGTTTGCGGTGGTGCTGATCGGCTTTCTGTTCAGCGTGGCCTTATCCGGAGTGCTGGGCTGGCTACTGGCCCGCCGGGTGATGGCGCCGGTAATTCGCCTGGCCGGCCAGGTGCGCCATCGCGATCAACTGCTGGCGCTGGCGCCGCCCCTGGCACCGGACTATGCCCAGGACGAAGTGGGCCAGCTCGCCGCCGCCTTCGACGATACGCTCGGGCGCCTGCGTCAGGTGCTCGAACGCGAGCGCCTGTTCACCAGTGATGTCAGCCATGAGCTGCGTACGCCGCTGATGGTGTTGCTCAGTTCCTGCGAACTGCTGCTGGAAAACCCCGACCTCGACCCGCGCGGGCGTTCTCAGGTGCAGCGCATGGCGCGTGCCTGCGAGGAAATGAGCGAGCTGGTGAAGACCTTTCTGCTGTTGGCCCGCACCCAGCACAAGGAGATCGACATGGAGCCGCAGGCGACCTTGGTGCAGGTCGCCGACGAGCTGGTGGCGCAATGGCGGCCGGCTGTCGAGGCCAAAGGCTTGCGCCTCGATTATCGGCGCGGCGTGGCGGGCGAGCAGCGCTACAACGCGCCATTTCTACGCACGGTGTTGGGTAACCTGTTGCGTAACGCCTGGCATTACACCGAGCAGGGGCATATCGACCTCGCGTTGCATAGCGATGGTTTTCAAGTGCAAGACAGCGGTGCCGGTATTCCGCCAGGCGAGCGCGAAGCGGTGTTCCAGCCCTTCGTGCGCGGCGCGAGCGAGCGCGGCGATGGGCTGGGGCTGGGGCTGTCGTTGGTGCGGCGGATCTGCGAGTTGCAGGGCTGGACGGTAACGCTGAGCCCGGTTGAGCCAAATGGTTGCTGTTTTACCGTGCGACTGACGGTACGGCCTTGACGTAATTTTCACAGACCTTTGACCGGGCGTTGACGTTCCTGTCGTTAGGGTGTCGGCAATCCTAAAGGAGAGCCCGCCCATGACCATGCCCAGCCCCATCGATCTGGAGTTTTCCCACAAATACGATGCCGCCCATGCGCAGCAGTATCTGTACAAGCACCGGGACGGCTTCTGGCGCAACCTTTCCCATCGGCGCGACGAGCAACTGGCGCGCCGTGCCCTGGCCCTGGCCGACGACCCCGGGCTGGTGCTCGATCTGCCCTGCGGTGCCGGGCGCTTCTGGCCGTTACTGGCGGAAAAAGCCAATCGGGCGATCATCGCTGCGGACAATTCCGCCGACATGTTGAAGGTCGCTTGTGCCGCCCAGCCGGCCGACATCGTGAAACGGGTACGAACCTTGCAGTCGTCAGCGTTCGCAATCGAGTTGCCGAACGGTTCGGTGGACAGCATTTTTTGCATGCGCCTGCTCCACCATATCGGCGGCAGCGCCCACCGGCTGGCGCTATTGCGCGAATGTCAGCGGGTCACGCGCGACAGTTTGATCGTCTCGCTGTGGGTGGATGGCAACTTCAAAGCCTGGAAACGCAAGCGCGCCGAGCAGCGTCGGCGCCTGCAAAATGGGCAGGAAGGTTACCAGAATCGCTTTGTGTTACCCGCGGCAACCGTCGAAACGGAGTTTCGCCAAGCGGGTTTCCACATTCAGGAACGCCTGGATTTTTTGCCCTTTTACGCCATGTGGCGGGTTTACGTGTTACGCAAGAACGGAGCGTGAAATCGGTGATGTATTCGGCCCGAGCAGCGGAAAATTTTGCCTACTGGTGGCAGCGGCAAGGCGATTGGGTCGAAGAACCCAATGTGCGGCGCGGTGGCCAGAGTGGCGTGCAGCGGATACGCGAAGAGGGCGGTGGCCTGTTGTATGCCAAGCGTCAGATCGGCCATATCTATCGTAGCCTGTTGCATCCCTTCGGCCGCCCCACGGTGCTGCGTGAGCGCGATGCCTTGCTGAGCTTGCGCAAGCTCGGGGTCAAGGTGCCGGAAGTGCTCTACTGCGGCGTGCAGCGCGATCCGCAGGAGGGCTGGCGGGCACTGCTGGTCACCGCCGACCTGGGCGGCTTCATCGAGGTCGACCGCTGGTACGCCGACGGCGGCCGCGAAGCCTGTGGCGAGCAGGCGCACCAGCGCCTGCTGCAGCAGATCGGCATGACTCTGGCGCGTATGCACCTGGGTAACTGGCAACATGGCTGCATCTACTCCAAGCACATTTTCGTGCGCGTCAGTGGCGCGGGAGAGCAGGCCGAAGTGGAGGTGGCGCTACTGGACCTGGAGAAAAGCCGGCGCCGCATCAGTAAGAACCGCGCCGCACGTCATGATATGCGGCAGCTACGACGCCATTCGTCATGGAGCGAAGCGGATTGGCAACAACTGATCTACGGTTATCAAACGGTGTTTGGTAGCTCTATCAAGGGGTTGTGATATGAAGCTTGAAATCGCTCGAGGTTTTTTTCTCGTCGGTGCCCTCGGCGTGGCGTCTCTGGCCGCCGCCGCTTGGAACGAGCCCGAATTTGGCGTGATCGGCGGCTCGGAAGAGCTCAGTTACTGCCCCGCACCGCTGAAAGCGCGAGCGAAGCTGCATAGCCAATTGCAACCGGATCAGGACCTGCTGCTATTGATGTTCGGTTTATCCCAGGGCCTGCGTTCGAGGGGTTGAGCGGCCGAATCGATTCGAAAAATCCGCTACGTTGTGGCGGTCTCTCTTGTAGCCCGGATGCAATCCGGGGAAATCTATTGCCTGCCAACTCGTTCCTGGGTTGTATCCGGGCTACGCTCTAAACGCCTTGCTTGTTGAAATGATCCGACAGCCGCATTCGCCGCCAATGATGGGTTACGCCGCGCGTAAATCAGAGACTGCCTGAATGTTCTATTGGCGGCTAACCTGAGCGGCCCGGCCCATCCTACGGGCTGCACGCTTGCGAACTCGTAGGGCGGACATGCCGAAGGCTTGTCCGCCATCTCGGCGCCCGCGGTGGACAAGGCTTCGCCATGTCCACCCTACAAAAGCGCGCTCCCCAACCCGCCTCGCTTGTGGCAAGCGACCTTTGTCTGCGACCTCAATGTGCCGGCGCGGGCTGTGTCACCGACTCGCGGTCCGGCTTGGCCAAGAGGGTATAGACGCAGGGCAGCACGAACAGGGTGAACAGGGTGCCGACGGTCATGCCGGTGGCGATCACCAGGCCGATATCGAAGCGGCTCACCGCGCCGGCGCCGGTGGCGAGGATCAACGGGATCATCGCGAAGACCATCGACGCGGTGGTCATCAACACCGGTCGCAGGCGGATCGCCGCGGCTTCCTCCACTGCCTCGCGGATGCCCAGGCCTTTTTCGCGGCGCAGCTGATTGGCGAACTCGACGACCAGGATGCCATGCTTGGTGACCAGGCCGATCAGCGTCACCAGGCCGACTTGGGTGTAGATGTTCATGCTGGAGAAGCCGAGAAACAGCGGCACCAGCGCGCCGCAGATCGACAGCGGCACCGTTACCATGATCACCAACGGGTCGCGGAAGCTCTCGAACTGCGCCGCCAGCACCAGGAAGATGATCGCCAGCGCCAGGCCGAAGGTGGCGTACAACGCGCTGCCTTCCTGCTGGTATTGGCGGGCCACGCCGGCATAGTCGAAGCCGTAGCCGCGCGGCGCTTCCGCTTCGGCGATCTGCCGTACGGTGTCGATGGCTTCGCCCATGCTGACCATCGGCATACCCTGGATCACCGCCGAGTTGAGCTGCTGGAACTGGTTCAGCTGGGTCGGCCGCGCACGCTCGTGCACGGTGATCAGGGTCGACAGCGGCAACATTTGCCCGCTCTCGCTCTTCACGTAGTAACTGCCGAGCCAATTCGGGTTATCCCGGTAGGCGCGTTCCACCTGGGCGATCACCTTGTAACTGCGGCCGTCGATGGTGAAGCGGTTGATTTCGCCCTCGCCGAGCAGGGTGGCCAGGGTCAGGCCCAGGTCCTCCATGGACACGTCCATCTGCGCGGCTTTTTCGCGGTCGATCTCGATCACCAGTTCCGGCTTGTCGAAGGCCAGGTCGATATCCAAGAAGGCGAACTTGCCGGACTCCAGCGCGCGCTGCTTGATCCGTTCGGTCACCTGCAACAGCGACTCGTAGTCGTTCGGTGTGTTGACCACGAACTGGAACGGCAAGCCTTCAGGGGCGCCGGGCAGCGATGGCAGGTTGAAACCGAAGATCTGCAGACCGGCGATCTTGTCGAGGCGCTGTTGCACTTCGGGGAGAATCTCCATCTGTGTGCGTTCGCGTTCGTCCCAGGGTTTCAGCAGGAAACCGCCGATGCCCGATTGCACGCCGTTGAAACCGTTGATCTGGAACGAGGAGTAGTACTCGGGGAACTCCTTGAAAATCTCGACGAACTGCTCGGTGTAGGTGTTCAGATAGTCCAGGTTGGTCGGCTGCGGCGCGGTGGCCATCATAAAGATGATGCCCTGGTCCTCATCCGGGGCCAGCTCCTTTTCGCTGAACATCAGCAGCGGCGGGATCAACAGCAGCGCGATCAGGCCGAACACCACCACCACCGGGCGGGTGTTCAGGGTGCCGTGCAGGGCGCTTTGGTAGCGTTGCTTGAGGCGCTCGAAGATCACATCCAGACGATGCGCCAGGCCGGTGGGGTTCTCGTCGTGGCGCAACAGCTTGGAGCACATCATTGGCGACAGCGTCAGCGCGACTACGCCGGAGATGATCACCGCACCCGCCAGGGTGAAGGCGAACTCCTTGAACAACGCGCCGGTCAGGCCGCCGAGGAAACCGATGGGCGCATAGACCGCGGCCAGGGTAATGGTCATCGAAATCACCGGTACGGCGATCTCCCGCGCGCCGTCGATGGCGGCGTCGAAAGGCGTTTTGCCTTCCTCGATATGCCGGTGGATGTTTTCCACCACGACGATGGCGTCGTCCACCACCAGGCCGATCGCCAGCACCATGGCCAGCAGCGTCAGCAGGTTGATCGAGTAGCCCATCAGCTGCATCAGGAACAGCACGCCGATCATCGACAACGGAATGGTGATCACCGGGATCAGCACCGAGCGGAACGCGCCGAGGAACAGGAACACCACCACGATGACGATCAGTATCGCCTCGCCGAGGGTCTTCAACACCTCGTCGATCGAAGCCTGGATAAACAGCGTGGCGTCGTAGGCGATCGAGGCTTTGAGGTTCGGTGGCAGCTGCGCCTCGATCTCCGGCATAAGCGCGCGGACTTCCTTGATCACATCCAGCGGGTTGGCGCTGGGCGTGCCCTGAATGCCGATATACACCGAGGGAATACCGTCGAAGGAGCTGATCGAGTCGTAGTTCTCGGCGCCCATTTCCACCCGCGCCACGTCGCGCACCAGCACCCGGGTATCGCCGATGGTCTTCAGCGGAATGGCGGCGAAGGCGTCGGCGGATTTCAGGTCGGTGGTGGCGTTGATGCTGGTCACCACGTATTCGCCCTTCACTTCGCCGGCGGCGGCGAGGAAGTTGTAACGCCGCACCGCATCGGTCACATCGGAGGCGCTCAGGCCATAGGCGGCGAGCTTTACCGGGTCGAGCCAGAGGCGCATGGCGAACACCTGGTTGCCGAGGATCTCCGCCTCGGCCATGCCCGGCAGTGTGGCCAGCTTGGGCTGGATGACGCGCGACAGGTAATCGGTGATCTGCGGGTTGGATAGCTCGTCGCTGTAGAAGCTCAGGTACATCAGCGCGGTGCCGGTGGCTTCCTTGGACAGCACCGGGTCTTCGGCATTTTGCGGCAGGCGGTTCTTCACCTCGTTGGCCTTGGCCAAGAGTTCGGTGAACAGGCGGTTGGTGTCGGTGCCGATGCGCGCGAAGATGGTGATCACCGAGACATTCTGCCGGCTCACCGAGGTCATGTAGTCGATACCCTCGGCGCTGGCCAGGCTCTGCTGCAGCGGCTGGGTGATATAGCCCTGGATGGTTTCCGCGTTGGCCCCCGGGTAGGCGGTGGTCACGGTGATCTGCGCGTTCTCCATCTGCGGATACTGGCGGATGGTCAGCTGATTGAACGCCTGGAAGCCCAGCAGCACGATCAGCAGGCTGATCACGGTAGCCAGCACCGGGCGGCGGATAAAGGGGTCGGTAAACGCCATGATCTCTGTCCTTAGAACCGGGGCTCTATTGGGCCGCGCCGGCTTGGTTTTGCGGTTCGCCTTCGGCCAACTGCGGATCGGCGACTATCGCCACGTGGGCGCCGTTATCCAGCTTCAACTGGCCGGCGGTGACCACTTGTTCGCCGGCTTGCAGGCCCTTGTTCACCACCACCAGGCCTTCACGGCGTTCGCCGGTGTCGACGAAACGGCGCTGCACGGCGAGTACCGGCTGGCCCTTGTCGTCCTGCTGGGTCTGACCGTCTTCGCCTTTCTGCTGTTCGATCACGTATACCGAATTGCCGTACAGGGTGTAGGTGATGGCGGTTTCCGGAACCACCACCTGAGGGGCTTCGCTCGGCAATAGCACCGCCAGGTCGGCGAACATGCCCGGCAGCAGCCGGCCTTCCGGATTATCCAGGGCGGCACGGAGCAGCAGGTTACGGGTGGCGTCTTCGACCTTGGGGTTGATCGCATCGATCTCGCCTTCGAACACTTCCTCCGGGTAAGCCGCGACCTTGATCCGCACCCGCTCGCCGATAGCCAGTTGCGGCGCGTTCTGTTCGGGCAGATAGAAGTCGACGTGCAGCCGCGACAGGTCTTGCAGGGTGGCGATGGTGGTGCCGGTGGCGACGTAATCGCCGACATCGACCTGGCGGATACCGATGGTGCCGGCGAAGGGCGCGAGGATGCGCTTCTTGTCCAGGGTCGCCTTGAGCTGGGCGACGCTGGCGTTGGCCTTCTGCAACTGGGCGGAGAGTCGGTCGAACTCGCTCTTGGAAATCGCCTGGCGGTTGACCAGGCTGCGACCACGCTCGAACTCAACGCGGGCCAGACCCAGTTCGGCTTCTGCGGTGGCCAGGCTGGCCTGCTCCACGGCGCTGTCCAATTGCAGCAGCGGCTGGTTCAGCTCGACCTTCTCGCCCGAGCGGAACAGCAGCTCCTTGACCGTGCCGCCGACCTCGACGGTCAGGTCCACGCCTTGGCGCGCACGCAAGGTGCCGATCGCCGGTAGGCGGCTTTGCCACTGCATCTGCTCGGCTGCGGCGGCGGCCACGCTGATCGGTGGCGGTGGTGCCGAGAAGGCTTCGCCCATTTGCATGAACGAGTTGATTTTAAAGGCAGCGAGGGCGGCGACGACGACGAGGACGGCGGCCAGCATGATCAACATGCGACGGAGCAACATGATCCAGATCCTTGGCGAGGCGCTGCGCGAGCGCCGGAGGGAATGTAAGCAGGGCACAATAGTGCCAGTTGACGGATCAGTCAGAAAGAGCCCAATTGCAAAAGATTGCGATTCACCTGCCACCTCCTGCCAGCCCTGCCGGTGTGCTGATAACGAATGGCGTCTCTGCGCCTCAATCGCTGCCGTCGAGGCGGTAAAGGTAAGCCGCCATATCCAGCGCCGGTTGTTCGCCGACGCCGAGGTCGGGCATCGCTGACTGTGGCGCTATCGTCTGTGGCTGGCGTATCCAGTGCAGCAGATTCGCCGGAGTATTGGGTAGCACGCCGGCCAGGTATTTGCGCTCGGCGATGCCGCTTAACGGCGGCCCGACATGGATATCCGCGCCCACCACGCCGGGGATCACATGGCAGCTGGTGCAGGCGTACTGGTTGAAGGCTTCACGGCCCGCCTCGGGATAGCCGATACCGACGCCGGGGACCACCAGATAAGGCTCGTCGCACGCCGTCAGGGCCGCCAGGACGATGGCGAGCGATGGGACTCGGAGGCTCATCGCTGTGCCTCCATGCGACTGTGCGGCTGTTCGCCGTCGCTCCCTGCATGCCGATGCTCGTGCCCGGCGCTCTCGCGCAGGCGCCGGTAGTCGGGGGGCGACAGGTAAGGCAAGCGTTCGATAAACGCCACCGCATCCCAGATCGACTCATCGCTCATGCGGTATTTCCAGGCGGGCATGCCGGTCATCTTGATGCCGTATTTGATCGCCCAGTGAATATTGCGGGTCGGCCAACGCCGGGCGGTTTCCACCAGGTTCGCCGGTACCGGTGTCATGCCCAGGGCGAAGGGCTCGGGGGCGATACCGGGGCCGCCATGGCATTTTTCGCAGTGCTCGACATAGATACCCAGGCCGCGGCGGATACGTTGCTCGCCGTTGAGATCCGGCACACGGGTGCCGCTGGCATGATTGGCGATGGAAAAGCGCATCACCGTATCGGTCAGCCAATACACCGGCGCGGTGTGCTGGCCGGTGGCGGCGACGCTGTAGACGCCCAGGTGGATAAACCCCAGGGCAGCCGCCGGGATGGCCAACACGATGGCGATGGCGAGAATCCAATAGCGGCGTTTCATCGGGGCTCCTTCGTAATGGGCGTGGGCTCAGCGCAGTCGCTGGAGGAAGGCGGCGATATCCCGCGCCTGCTCCTCGGTCAGACCGACATCCGGCATGGCGGTATCTGCGGCGAACGTCCGTGGCGACAGCAGCCAGGCGATCATGGCTTGCTCGGTATTTGGCAGTATTCCGGCGATATAGCCGCGGCGGCCCATCTGTTCCAGGGGCGGGCCGACCTGGCCGCGGGCGCCGGGGACCTGGGGGATGCGATGGCAGGTGCCGCAGCCGTACTGGTCCGCCAGCAGGCGGCCGCGCTCTGGGTTGCCGGAGAATGTTCCCAGTTTGTCTTCAGTGGTCGGCTGGCAGGCCATACCGCACAGGGCAAGGGCGGCGGCCAGGATCGCCCGGCAGCATTGGTCAATCATCGCCTTTGCCTCCGTCGCGTTCAGCCAGCGCGCTGCCCGTGTCGTCGCGCAGAAAGCGCGCGGTCAACACCAGGCCGGCGGCGAGGAATACCAGGCCCGAGGGCACCCACATGATCAGCCCGCCAAGCTGCTGATCGTCCAGCGGGCTAAGACCGAAGGCCGCTGTGGTGTGCAGATAGGGCGCATACCAGAGCGACGGCGAAAACGTCAGCAGTGCGCCGAGCAGGCTGCTGTGCACCGCGGTGGTGAACACATAGATGACCCCGCCGGCGTTGCGCGTGCCGCTGCCATGCAGCAGCGCCCACCAGAACAGCAGGGCCGAACCGAAGAAGCTGGCATGCTGCGCCGCATGCACGCCGTCGTTCAGCACGCTGGCGTCGAACAGCGCCGGCAGGTGCCAGCCCCAGAGGATCGCCGCATGCAGCAGCCAGGCGCCGTGAGCTGAACTCAACCAGGTCCAGCCGCTGCGCAGCCAGCTCAGGTGTTGCATACGGTTGAACGCTAGTCGCGCCGCAGCCGGCAGGCCCCATAGCAGGATGCCGCCGGGGCGGCTGAGCACCAGCAGCGGCGCGGCCACCAGCATCAACAGCTCGTGTTGCAGCATATGCGCCGAAAACAGGTAGCCGCCGAGCGGGTCGAGCGGCGGGCCGAGGGCGACCGCAAGC
This sequence comes from uncultured Pseudomonas sp., assembly GCA_966210885.1. Taxonomy (GTDB): domain Bacteria; phylum Pseudomonadota; class Gammaproteobacteria; order Pseudomonadales; family Pseudomonadaceae; genus Aquipseudomonas. The sequence goes on along the minus strand of CBIHLQ010000005.1, from coordinate 15,240 downwards.
ATCAGCCAGCCACAGCAGAACAGCAGGGCGCCACGCTGCGCCGCCGCACCCTTGGCGGAACGCGCGCGGCGGCGCAGTACACGACGGCCGTTCAGGTAAAGCAGGGCGCTGGCGATCAGCAGCAGCCAGGACCAGGGATCCAGGGCGAACCACACCGGCTCCCCATGGCTTCCGCCATCGACGACATGCGCCCAGGCCATCGGCGAGGCCGCCAGGGCAGCTCCGCCCAGAACATGGAGCCGCTTCATCGGCAGGTCTCCATGACGACGATGGGGACCGTCTGCATCAGGATCACCAGCAGGAACAGGATGCTCAACCACAATCCGCTGCGGCCGATAAATCGCCGTGCGGCCGCACTGCGTCGAGCGGTTTTCAGGCTGGCGAGCACGCCGGCCAGCGCCAGCAGCAGGGTGACCAGGGTGATCGCGTAGAGCATCCAGCGGGCGTCATGCTCGCAGGCCCAGCCGGCCAGGCCATAGATCAGCCCCAGGTGCACGGCCCAAGCCGTCGGCGCGGCGAACCAGGCCAGCGCCGCCGGCAGCGACTGGGTTTTGTGCGATGACGCGGAGCGTTCCATCATGCCAGGGCTCCTTATAACCAGCGGGGCGCCCAGTACAGGACGAGGTAAAAGGGAATCCACACCAGCCCGACGAAATACCAGTAGAGGGTGTCGACCACCACCGCAATCTGGCGCTTTTGGGTGAAAAATCCGAGCGCGCCGAGCAGCACCACCACTGCGGTGCCGATCACCGCCGAGACCACATGGACGAAGTGAAAACCGGAAATGGTCCAGACGATGGAGCCGTAGGGATTCTCGTCCCAGCGCACATCGAAGGCTTCGAACTGCTGCCAGCGGGAGACCAGCACCAGGCTGGCGAGCAGCACGCTGATCCCGGCACCGAGGGTGAACTTGCCGCGCGCGTCGCGCTTGAGCATGCGCCCGGCCCACCACATGGTGGCGCAGCTGGCCAGCAGCATGGCCAGGTTGAGCGTCGGCCAGAGCAATTCCGGCGGCGCTACGCCAGGTGGCGGCCATTGCGGTTGATACAGGCGCAGGTAGAAGTAGCTGGCGATAAAACTGGCGACCACCGTGGCCTCGATCAGGATCAGCCCGGTCACACCCCACCACAGCGGCGCCTCGCGGCCGGCCTGGAAGCGCGACAGGTCGCTGACATCGATGATTTGTCGGGTCATCTCAATCCTCCCGCCAGGGCCGATGGGGCCACAGCCAACCGACGATCATGAAAAAACTGCCGAAGAAACCGAAGACGAAGAACCAGGGGTCGAACATGAAACCGATAAAGCCGCTGGCCACCGCCAGCGCCAGCAGGAATGGCCAGATCGATGGATTCGGCAACACCACCACCGTCTGCGGCTGCGCGTCGGCCACGCTGGTTGCCAGCACCTCGCGGCGGTCGGCGCGCAGGCCGACCACTGCGCCCAACTCGTCCGCGCTGCGCACCTCGCCCGGCCGGTCCTTGCGCCACAGCGGCGATAGGCTGTCGACCACGGGAATGCGGGCGAAGTTGTAATTGGCCGGCGGCGAGTCGGTGGCCCATTCCAGGGTTTCGGCGCCCCAGGGGTTGGCGCCGGCGGGCTGGCCGCGGCGATAGGCGTGGACGGCGTTGATCAGCGTCAGCAGCACGCCGATGGCGAGAATCAAGGCGCCGATGGTCGCCAGCAGGTTCAGCGGCCCCCAACCCATTTCCTCCAGGTAGGTGTAAACCCGTCGCGGCATGCCCTCGAAGCCGAGCTGGTGCATGGGGAAGAAGGTGATGTTGAAGCCGACGAACATCAGCGCGCAGCTCCAGCGCCCCAGGCGCTCGGACATCAGCCGGCCGAACAGCTTCGGGTACCAGTAATAGAGCGCGCCGAACAAGGGGAACACCGCGCCGCCGATCAGCACGTAGTGGAAATGCGCGACCACGAAGTAGCTGTCGTGTACCTGGCGGTCGAAGGGCACCGAAGCCACCATCACCCCGGTCAGGCCGCCGAGTACGAAGATCGCGAAAAAACCGAGGATAAACAGCATAGGCGTGGCGAAACGGATCTTCGCGCCCCAGAGGGTGACGATCCAGCAGAAGATCTGAATGCCGCTGGGAATCGCGATCATCATGCTCGCCGCGGTGAAAAAACTCAGACCCAGCTGCGGCAGGCCGGTGGCGAACATATGGTGCACCCACAGGCCGAAGGAGATGAAGCCGATGGCCACCAGCGACAGCACCACGGCGCTGTAACCGAAGATCGGTCGGCGGGTGAAGGTGCTGATGATCGCCGAGATCATCCCCAGTGCCGGCACCAGGATGATGTACACCTCCGGGTGGCCGAAGAACCAGAACAGGTGTTGCCAGAGCAGCGGCTGGCCGCCGGCCTCGGCGACGAAGAACAGGGTGTCGAAGGTGCGGTCCAGGGCCAGCAGGATGCTCGCGACTATCACCGAGGGCATGGCGAACACGATCATGAACGCCATCACCAGGATCGACCAGACGAACAGCGGCATGCGGTTGAGCGTCATGCCCGGCGCGCGCTGTTTGAGAATGGTGACGATCAGCTCGACCGCGGCGGCCAGCGCCGACAGCTCGATAAAGGTGATCATGGTGGTCCAGACATCGGCGGCCATATCCGGCGCGTACTGCTTGCCGGCCAGGGGTACATAGCTGAACCAGCCGTCGTCCGGCGCAGCGCCGAGCAACAGCGCCAGGTAGAGCACGATGCCGGCGATCAGGTAGACGTAATAGCCGAAGGCGTTGAGCCGGGGAAAGGCCATGTCCCGCGTGCCGATCATCAAGGGCGCCAGGTAGATGCCGAAGCCCTCCATCGCCGGCACGGCGAAGAAGAACATCATGGTGGTGCCGTGCATGGTGAACAGTTGGTTGTACAGCTCGGGGCCGATCAGGCCGTTTTCGGGCGTGATCAGTTGCAGGCGCATCAGCAGCGCCAGCACGCCGGCGAGCAGGAAGAAGATGAACGCGGTGACGATAAAGCGCAGGCCGATCTTGCGCTGGTTGACCTGGGTGAACCAACCGAAGAAACCGCCCGGCGATTGCCAGGTGCGGTCGAGCATTTGCCGTTCACGTGCCTCCATCCCGTTGCGTTCTCCTATTTCAATGCCTGCAGGTAATCCAACAGCGCGTGCAACTCCTGCGGCTGCATGGTCGTGGCCGGCATCAGCGCGCCGGGTTTGCTGCTCTGCGGGTCGCTGATCCAGCCGGCCAGGTGCCCACGGGTATTGGGCAGGGTGGCGGCGGCCAGGGTCTGGCGCGAGGCCAGATGGGTCAGGTCCGGCCCCCGCTCGCCCCGGGCAAGGGTGCCGCGAATCGAATGGCAGTCGGCGCAGCCTCGTTCGCGGAAGACTCGCCGGCCCTCACTCAGCGCCATGGCCTCGGCAGCGGCGGGCTGACTCTGTCGGTCGAGCCAGTGCTGGAACTCGCCCTGCGGCTGAACCACCACCGTGAACGCCATCAGGCTGTGCTGGGTGCCGCAGTATTCGGCGCATTGACCGCGATAGACGCCGGGCTGCGGAATGTTCAGCCAGGCGACGTTGGTCATGCCGGGAATCATGTCGGTCTTGCCGTCCAGGTTCGGCGCCCAGAAGCTGTGGATCACATCGGTGGCGCGCAGCAACAGCTTCACCGGCTGGCCTGCCGGCAACTGCAGCTCGTTGGCGCTGACGGCAAGCAAGCGCTGATCGCGATCGTAGTAGCGGATTTCCCACCACCAGCGTTTGCCGATCACTTCGACGATCAGCGCCGCATCCGCATAGGCGCGGGAGCTGGCCTGGCCGACCAGCAGACTGCCCACCGTAAAGCCCAGCAGAACCAGCAGCGGAACCACCACCCCGCCAAGCACCACCAGATTGCGGCTGGCCTTGGCCGTGAGGCCTTTGCCCGCGCGAAAGATGCCAAAGCCGCCCAGCAGCATGACCAGAATGAACACCAGGCTGAACACCGCGATCATCCACCAGGTCAGCCCGGCGATCAGTTCGGCGGGAGCGGCCTGCGGGTTCAACGTCGATTGCAACGGCGCCTGTTCGTCGGCCACCGCCCGCACCGTCCAGTGGGCGGCGACTGCGGCGGTGAGTAGCGAGACTGGAATTCTCTGCATGGTTTACCAGGTGATAAAACGGTCCCAACTGCCGTAGCGGTTACGGATCGGCCCGCGGGGCAGGGTCAGAACGATGACCAGGATGCCGACCACCATGCTGTTCAGCGCGCTCGCCAGGCCGCCGCCTTCAAGCAGCCAGGGCGCGAGCAGCAGCCAACCGGCGAACAGGAAATTGATCGCCCGCAGCGGCCGGAACACCTCGGAGAAGGCGGCGATGGAAAAGGTGAACAGCATGGCGCCGATCAGATGGTCGCTATCGGCCAGCGCGCCCTCGGTACCGAAGATCAGCCGGGTGAACATCAGCCAGGCGCCGAGCAGCGCGCAGAGGATCAAGCCCTTGGGTAGGGCACGGACCTGGGCGAAGCGTTCGCCGTCGCCGCTCGAGCCAATGCGCAGCGGCGGTCCGCCGGCGACGCGGCCACCGGAGGCGCTGCCGCCGCGCCAGAACACCCGCCACAAACCCTGGCCTTCGCGGCGCGCGCGCAGGACGAACTGACCCATGGCGACGATCTCGTCGAACGAGTAGGGCAGCATGATCACCATCGCCGCCGCCGAGATCAGGCACAGGGTGCACCAGGTGCCGATGACGATCGGCTGGATGACGATAAAGAAGATGCTCACGCCGCCCAGGGGGATCACCAGCACGCCGAACAGGCCGACCATCCACGGTATGGTGCGCCAGCGCCGGCTGTCGCCCATCATTCCGGACAGGGCCTCGATCAGATAGGTCATGGCTCCGAGCCCAGCATCGGCTACGGGCCAGGCATGGGATACCTCGGAGGTGATGATGCGCGCGGTGCCGTCGCCGAAGAACGGGTCCCATACCGTCTCGATATGGCCGAGCTGATAGGCGCTCAGGTAGCGGGCGATGAAGAAGCCGACGAAGGCCAATACGATGATCGGCAGGCGCTGCGACCAGGACGACGGCGAGTAGTCCCAGCCGGGCGGAATATCGTCTTTGGCCTGCAGGGCGGCGACGCTGGTGCCGGGCATCGGCGGGATCAGAATGGCGAAGGCGATGACCAGCCCGCCGACCAGGGTCTCGTTGGCGTAAATGGCCGCCGACGGCGCCCAGAACAGCAACGGTGCGCTGATCAGCCACAGGCCGACCAGACAACTGGCCCATTGCGCCCAGCGATGCCGCCAGAACAGCGAGAGACCGCCGAACAGCACCAGCAACGCACCGCTGAGCATGTCGCTCCACATCAGCCATTGCGCCCGCAGCAACGGCTCGGCCAGCCCGCGCTCCTGGGTGACATCGAACACCCGCTGCGGAAAGTCGCTATCGAGGTAGCCGAGAATCGCCGGTGCCGTGAGCAGCCAGCAGCCGAGCAGCATCGTGCCAAAATACACCCACAGGCTGTTGTCGTGGCGGGTGCGCAGCGTCTGGAGCTGTATGTCTTGGGCGTGGATCGGCCCTGCGGCGAGGCCGTCGGATGGTCTGTCGTGCATAGCGGTGCCGTTGTTTTTTCAGGAGGATGGCTATTCGCCGTAGGCAATGGTGGTCAGCAGGGCCAGCTCGGCCTGGCGCGAATCGAGGCGCGTGTGCTGCACCACGATGGGCACGTCGGATTCGATCAGGCTGGCGTAGTCGGTGTCGGTGGGCACCGGTTGCGGGTCCTTGAGTTCGTTGAAACGCAGATGCAGCGTGCGCCGCGGCGGCACCGTCACCTGGTACGGCCCGACCGGCTCGCGGTCGGCGAAGTACAGGGTGATCGCCACGTTCGCCGGTTTATCGCCGGCATTCAGCAGGCACGCGGTTTCATGACTGGTCAGCTGGCGCGAGTCGTTGCTGCTGGAGGGTGGGATATAGCCCTCGGCTATGGCCCAGCGGGTTTTACCGATGTTTTCCATGGTCGAACTCCTCGGATGACCCGACACGCGCCGATCGAGCCGAGTGAGTGGGGCCGTTCTGCTGGCCGGAAGGCGCCCGAATTCCTACGCTGCGCATTCAGGCTCTGTTAGCTCTGACTGAGGGTTGCGCGATCGGTTTAGTGTTTTCGCGGGATGGTTGCGTTGAGGCGGTTGCCAGGCATGCCGGCGATCCGGCGTGGCGCGCTTGGAAGAGGGCGTTGCGGGAATGCCCCTCTCCGATAAAGGAGAGGGGCGGGCAGCGGGTAGTAATGGTCAGGCGCTTAGGCGCTGGGTGACGCTGGTGAGTTCGGAGGAGAGCGTTTGCAGATCCTGGCTGGCGGCTTGGGTGCGCTTGACGTTTTCCTGGTTGGTGCTGGCGATGGCGGTGATCTCGGTGAGGTTGCGCGAGATATCCTCGGCCACCGAGGTCTGCTCTTCGGCGGCGGTGGCGATTTGCCGGTTCATGTCACGGATCGCCTCCACCGCGCTGGTGATACGTTGCAGCATCTCGCCGGCCTGGGTCACCTGTTCGACGCCCGCTTCGCTGCGCGTCTGGCCACTTTCGATGGCGCGTACCGCGTTGAGCGCGCCGGTCTGCACGGTATCGATGATCTGGTGAATTTCCGCGGTGGATTCGGCGGTGCGTTGGGCCAGGGTGCGCACCTCGTCGGCGACCACCGCGAAACCGCGTCCGGCATCGCCGGCCCGGGCCGCTTCGATGGCCGCGTTGAGTGCCAGCAGGTTGGTCTGCTCGGCGATGCCGCGAATCACCTCCAGCACCTTGCCGATGCGCCCGCTGTCGCTTTCCAGGCGGCGAATCACTTCGGCGGTGGTGGCGATTTCGCCGCGGATACCGGTGATGGTCTCAATGGTCGCACGCATCACCGTGCCGCCCTGTTGCGCCGAGTTATCCGCATCGTCCGCGGCGTGCGCCGCTTCGGAGGCGTGGCGGGCGACTTCCTGGGCGGTGGCGGACATCTCGTGCATGGCCGTGGCGACCTGATCGGTACGGTTGAACTGCTCGCTGCTGCCCTGGGCCATCAGGTTGGCGATGGCGTTCAGCTCGTGGTTGACGTGGTCCAGTTCGCCGGTACTGCTTTTCAGGCGGCTGAAGATATCGGCGAGGAAGTCGCGCAGGGTGTTGGCGGCAACGGCCAGCCGGCCCAGTTCATCGCGCCGGCTGACGTCCACCCGCTCGCCGAAGTTGCCACGGCTGAGCTGAGCGATGTGTTCGATCAGGCTGGTGATAGGTGCGATCAGGTTGCGGTTGAGCAGCCACAGGCTGAGCAGGCCGACCAGCAGGCTGGAACCCAACATCACCAGGGGGCCGAGCAGTGTCATGCGATCGGCCTCTTGGTCGATGGCCTTGGCCTGCTCGTGACTTCGCTCGCGCAGCAGATTGACCAGTTCGCTCATCTGTTCGCCAGTGGCGCGGTCGATACCCTTGACCGCGGCATCTCCGGCTTTGGCGTCGGTGCCGGCGGCGACGAAGGCATCGCGACCCTTACGGTAAGCGCCTCCGAGGGTCTGGTGTTCGCTGCGCAGGCGCTGTACCTGGCTTTTGATCGATGGGTCGAGGCCGTTCAGCGTCAGCAGTTTATCGAGCGTATTTTGGACCTCGCGTTCCTGGGCTTCGAACTGGCCCCAGTATTTGCTCAAGCTGGCCGGGTCCGCGCCGCGCAACAGTACGTTCTTCCATTCCTGGACCTGGATCTTGAATTCCACGTTGGCTTCGTCGATCAGTTGCGAGGCGGCGATGGGGCCGTCGAGCAGGCCGCGGTACGCTTGGACGTCCTTGGACAGGACGTTGAAGCAGGCCAGAGCGATCGCCAGGATCAGCGCCAGACTCCCGCCCAGAAGGGTTAGGATCTGCGCACGCAAGGAATTTTGAAACATGAGTCGATGCCTCGTATTGAAGAGTTTCCGCTGACTCGCGCGATGTAATACGAGGTTTTTCGCTGACTTCCTTGTGGGCCGACGCGCTGCAGGTAGCTGCGCCGCCGACCGACCTTTGGTTTCCGGCGCGCGGGTGCTGGTTCAGTATAGGTCGGCCGCTGCGCTTTACTCTTGAGTGGGACGTTAGACTTTCGCCCAGATCATCTCAGGCCAGCCGTAGATGGTTGTCCCAGAGGCCCGCCGGCAGCTTCAGCGGTTGGCTGGTGATGCGTGAGCCGCGGCAATCGTAGAGCCGGCAGCGGCCGACTCCGGCGCTGACGACGAAGCCCTCGGCGACCGCGCCGACCCCGGCGCAGTCGGCCAGCGCGGTGTCCAGGCGCAGCTCGCCGCTGTCCAGATCCCAGACGAAGAAGCGTCCGCCGCGCGGCGCGGTCAGCGCCAATAGACGCAGTTCGTCGTGGATCGCCAGGCTGGCAGTGTACTGGTTCATCGCCAGGCGCTGCGCCTCGCCGACGGGGAATGGCTGGAACGCCTGGCCGGGACGCTTGATCGCCAGCAGGGGCACGGCATCGGCCGGGTCGCCCTGGTATTGCTGGCCGGCCACCACGGTACCGTCGGCGGCCACCGCGAGGTGACGCACGCTGTTCATCGGCTCGGTCAGCTGCTCCTTGCTCAATAGCTTGCCGTCGCGCTTCATCAGCACCAGGCTGGGCTGCATGTCGTCGAGGTTGAGCATCTCGCGGCTGTCGGCCTCGGTACGGATGCCGCCGTTGGCCACCACCAGGCTTTCGCCGTCGGGCATCCACAGCAACTGGTGCGGGCCAATGCCGTGGCTGGCGTGCTCGCCGACGCGCAGCAGCTGCGTACCTTGCAAGCGATAGACGCCAAGTACGCCGCGCCCCGGCTCGTCGGTGTCGTTCTCGGTGGCGTACAGCCACTCGCCACCCTTGTGGAACACCGCGTGGCCGTAAAAATGCCGGTTGGCCGGGGTCGTCAGCGCTTGCAGCAGGCGGCCGTCGCGGGTGTCGATCAGGTAGCTCTCGCGGCTCGGCCGGCGCCCGACGAACAATGCCAGCGGTAGGCTCGGGTGCGCCACCACGTCATGGCAGCGCTCGGCGACGCGGGTGGCGAAGGCCTGCTCGCCATCGAGGCGATAACCGACCGCGTAGTGCCGGCCGTCGTCATCGTCGCGGGCCGAGAGCAGCAGCGGTTGCGGGCCATGGCCGAGCAGCGTCCAGCCGCCCAGCGCTCCGCTAGCGGCGGCAGCGGTCAGGCCTGCGCCGGCCAGGCCGATAAAGGCTCTGCGTTTCATTCAGTCGCCGTCATGGGCATTGAAGCCGAGCTGGATGCCGAGGGTTTTCGCCAGCTCGCCTTCCTGTAAGCGATGCAGCGTGTCGAGGCTGTCGTATACGGAGTTCAGTTCGGCGCGGCCGGCTGCGTCGCCGAGCAATTCGCCGAGCGGGCGTTGCAGCTCGGCGAGACGTTTGCGGGTGTCGCTGTAAGCCGCGTCGATACGTTGCTTGAGATCGCTTTGTTCGGCGTTCAGCAGTGTTTGTATGCCGTCTTGCGCCGCACCGTGCCAGATGCGCTCGGCGCTGGCCAGGCCGGCGGCGAGGTTGGCCAGGCTGGCGTTGCTGCGCCAGGCTTCGGCCTGATAAGGCTGCGGGTGGCCTTTGCTCTGACGGCCGAGGGGCGTACCGAGCTTCTTTTTCAGGCCGTCGAGGGCGCTGACCTGGGTGCGCAGCAGTTCGGCGACCGCTTCCGGCGCTTCGGCATAATGCTCGTTGGGGAAGCTTTTCAATTGCTGCGCCATACCGCCCTCGGCTTGCCACTGTTGCAGCACATCGTCGGCGAGGTGCTCTTGGTGTGCACCTATGGCGACCATCAGCGGGCAATAGCGGGCTTTGCTGGCCGGCTCGGCGAGGTCGATTTTCGGGTCGAACAAGACATATTCGTAAGCGCTCAGGCCCTGCACCACCACGCTGGATTTATCCAGCAGCGCCGGGGTGATCTCGGGCGTGCCCTTGAGCAGGCCTTCGACCTGGCGCGCGACCAGATTTTTCTTGTCGGGCCAGAATTGCACCTGCCAGGCGCGGTTGCTTTCGGCCATCGGGCCGATCAGCAGCGGTTGCAGGGCGGCCCAGGCACTCTGGGCACCGAGGAAGGCCTGGCGCGCCTCCGGCAGTTCCTGCTGATTCGCGCAGAACGCCTGGGCGCTGGTCGCCAACTGGCGATTGGCCTCATGCCAGGTGTTATAGGCCGGCAGCAACACGCCATCGGCGAGTGCGCCGCTGAGCTTCTGTTGCGGGTCGGCGGGGGTGCAGCCGATCAGCGCCAGGGCGAGCAGGGCGAGGGAAAAAGGCGAGCGGATCATGCGGTCTCCTTTACAGCGAATTCAGAAAGGCCAGGAGCGCAGCGCGCTCGTCGGCGGAAAAAGTCAGTACCCGTTGCTTGGCCGCATCCGCCTCGCCGCCGTGCCAGAGAATGGCTTCCAGCGGATTGCGTGCGCGGCCGTCGTGCAGCAGTTGGGTATGACCGTTGACGGCTTCGCTCAGGCCCAGGCCCCACAAGGGCGGGGTGCGCCATTCGCGGCCGCTGGCGAGAAATTCGCTGCGATTATCGGCCAGCGCTTCGCCCATGTCGTGCAACAGCAGGTCGCTATAAGGACGGATTTTCTGGTTGGCGAGTTCCGGCTCGGCGGCATCGGCGGCGGTTGTGAACTGCGGGGTATGGCAGCCCTGGCAGCCGGCGGTATGGAACAGGTTCTTGCCGGCGATCACCTGTGGCTCGTCGACGTCGCGGCGCGCCGGCACGCCGAGGTTGCGGGTGTAGAACAGGATGCTTGCCATGATCTTGTCGCTGACCTCGGTCACGCCGCCATTGGGCGCCGCCCGGCAGGCGCTCTGGCTGGCGCTGCAGTTGTCCTGGGGAACCAGGGCGCTGGTCAGGCCCATGTCGTTGGCGAAGGCTTCGGCGTTCTGTTGGTTGAGGGTCGGTTGCCCGGCTTTCCAACCGAAGCGGCCTAGTACGGCACGCTCCTGGGCACGGTCCCAGACGCGATTGGCGCGCCCGGATATGCCATCGGCGTTGCTGTCGTCCGGGTCGGCATTGGCCAGAATCGCCGCCTCGGGAATGGCTTCGAGCAGGCCCAGGCCGATCATCGGCGGCGCTATGCGCGCGGAAAAACGCGTGTCCGGGTGCATCGCGCCATAGCCCAACTGGCTGATCTCCAAGGTCGGTCGGCGCAGTTCGACGCTATAGCCGTCGGCGAATTTCACGACCTGCGGGCTATAGCTGACGCGCACCTTGCCTTCGGGGGCGACACCGGGATTGGCCATGTCCTGCAGTTGCCCGCCATAAGTGGGTTCCGGCACTACGCCGAGGCGTTCGATGATCGCCGCGTGTTCATCGCCTGCGGGCAGCGACAGACGCACCAGCATGGACGCCGCGCTGAGCGCATCCGGCTCTGGCGGATGGCCGCGGCCGTCCTTGATATGGCAGTTCTGACAGGCGTTGGTGTTGAACAGCGGGCCCAGGCCGTCGCGCGCGGTGGTGGTCGCCGGCGCCATTACCCAGGGATTGCGGAAAAAGCTGTTGCCGACGCTGAAATCCAGACGGCGCGAAGGCGCGAGATTGGCCGAGGGCAGGGAGAAGGCGTTGCGGTCGGCTTTGAACACGGTGGCGCTACCGCCGGAAAGGGCTTCGCCGGGTTCGGCCCGGGTGAACTGCGGCGCTTGATCGCAGGCGGCCAACGCCGCTATCAGGCTCAGCGGCAACAGGCGGTGGAGCGGGCCAGGCATCGACAACATCCACGGAGAACGAATTAGGGGAGGCGATCTTAACAGGCTGGGTCGATTTAAATAAGACGGATTTGCATTTACGTGGCTGGCCAGCCGGGGGCAAATAGTCGCAGGCAGAAAAAAGCCGATGCGTCGCAAGACGCATCGGCCGGTGTGTAACGGGTGTTATCAGAACGTGTGGTCGGCGGTGTCCGGGTTCAGGTCGCTGATCCCCAGTTTGCCTGCGGCCTGTTCGATCGAACCGGTCTGCTTGACCAGTGCGGCGATGGCATCGCGGACGATCTGCTGACCCGCGGTGTTGTCGGCGGCGATCAGCTGATCGAAGTGCTGGTCGTTCTTCTCGGCGCTGTCCACCAGGGCTTGCAGCTTGGCTTCGCTGGCGGCCAGGTCGGCCTTCAGCGCTTCGTCTGCGGCCGGGTCGACCTTGGCCACCAGGCCGGACAGGCTCGGGCCGCTGAGGACGGTGCCGTCGACTTTCTTGTACTCGCCCAGGTAGACGTTGCGAACGCCTTTGGCGTTGTAGAAGTGCGAGTTGTGGGTGTTGTCGCTGAAGCAGTCGTGCTCGTCTTCGGTGGAGTTGGCCTCCAGCGCGACTTTCATGCGCTCGCCGGCCAGTTCGCCGAGGGACAGGCTGCCCATGCCGAACAACATCTTGCGCAGGCCGTTCTCGGCCGCTTCGGCTTGCAGGCTGGCGCGGTAGTTGTCGGCCACGTTCGGCTGCCACTGCGCGACCATTTCGTCGAGGTCGCTGACCAGCAGCGCGGTGGCGGCTTTCAGGTAGTCGCGGCGGCGTTCGCAGTTACCGCCGGTGCAGCCTTCGCCAACCACGAAATCGCTGGCCGGGCGTTGGCCAGCACCGGGGTTAGTGCCGTTCAGGTCCTGGCCCCAGAGCAGGAATTCGATGGCGTGGTAGCCAGTGGCGACGTTGGCTTCGGAGCCGCCCAGCTCGTTCAGGCTGGCGAGTTTTTCGCCGTCCAGCTGGCTGACGTCGAGTTTGTCTTCGCCGACCTGGATCTCGGTGTTGGCGACGATGTTGGCGGTAGCGCCGGCCGCGCCGGTGGTGTGTTCGTAGCCGTCGGCGACGTAGTCGATCAGGCCTTCGTCCAGGGGCCAGGCATTCAGCTGGCCTTCCCAGTCGTCGACCACGGCGTTACCGAAGCGGAACACTTCGCTTTGCATGTAAGGCACGCGAGCCGCCAGCCAGGCTTCGCGGGCCGCTTTCAGGGTGTCGTCGTTCGGGGTGGCGAGCAGGGCGTCGACCGCGGCTTGCAGGTTCTTGGCGGTGCTGGCGGCGTCGCTGAACACGGCCAGGGCGACATCGGCGTAGTGAGCGACCACGGCTTTTGCGGCAGCTTCATCGAACTGCGCAGCTGCGACCGGGGCGCTGCTGGCCGCAGGCGCTGCGGTCTGGCTGGTGGCGGCAGGTGCCTGGTCTTCGCCACATCCGGCGAGGCTGATGGCGATGGCGAGCAGACTGGCGGAAGCCAGGGGCATACGAAGCATGGAAGAAGTCCTTTGCGTTGGTGTTGGGATCGGGTTCGTACGCAGAGATTGCGCAGCAAAAGCTGAAGCATAATGCGAAAGATTTGCATTTTGTGCAAAGGGTCGTTGCAAATTCCCCTTGCGCAGGCCGTGCACCGGATCTCTGATCGCCCATCGATATGCCGCTAGAATGCCACTATCTTCGGCTTCAGCGTTTTGGAGACACCCTGATGAGTCTTACCGGTATCGCCGCTCTTGTGATTTCGCTACTGCTCGCCGCTTACGTGGTGACGCTCTACAACGGCCTGGTGCGTTTGAAGCACGGGGTGAGCAAGGCCTGGTCGAATATCGACGTGCTGCTCAAGCAACGTCATGAGGAGTTGCCCAAACTGGTGGAAACCTGCAAGCAATACATGCAGCACGAGCGCACCACCCTGGAACGGGTGATCAGTGCGCGCAATGCCGTGGCCAGCGCCCGCGAGCAGCATGACGTAAGCGCGTTGGGCAAGGCCGAAAGCGGTTTGCGCCTGGGTCTGGGGCAATTGTTTGCCCTGGCCGAGAACTACCCGGAGCTGAAAGCCAACGACAGTTTCCAGCACCTGCAACAGCGTATCAGCGGCCTGGAAAGCGGTATCGCCGACCGCCGCGAGTTGTACAACGAAGCGGTCAACCTCAACAATGTGCGCATCGAGCAGTTTCCCGATGTGCTGGTCGCACGCTTCTTCGCCTTCAAGGAAGCCGAATTGCTGCAATTCAGCGACGCGGAAAAGCGCGATGTCGACCTGAAATCGCTGTTCGGTTGAGCGGGCCGAGCGACAGATGATCGTCCTGGCGTTCTGCGTAATGCTTTGTCTCGGTGGCGGCGTTTTTTGCCTGTTGCGGTGGTCGCAGGCGCGGCATATGCAAGATACGCCGACCTCGAAGATCCGCTCGGCCGCGCAGGGTTACGTCGAGCTCTATGGCGTGCTGCAAGCGCCGGATGGCGAGCAGTTGAGCGGCCCCCTGAGCGCCAAACCCTGTTTGTGGTGGCGCTTCAAGATCGAGGAACGCAGCATCGGCGAAAAAGGCGACTGGCGTGAGGTGGAGAGCGGATGCAGCGAAGCCTTGCTGTCATTGCTCGACGGCACCGGCGAATGCTTGATCGACCCGCGAGGCGCCGAGGTTCGCGTGGTGGTGCGCGATGTTTGGGAAGGCCGTTTGCGTCATCCGTTGGGGCAGGCGAAAAGCGGTTTTCTCGGTTGGCTGAGCGGCGGCAGTCGTTACCGTTATACCGAGGAGCGCCTGCATATCGGTCAGCCGCTGTATGCCATCGGCGATTTCCGCACCAGCGGCGGTGGCCGTCAAAGCCATGTCGCGGATGCCGCGCAAGCGCTCGTGGTGCGTGAGTGGAAGCGCGATTTTTGCGGCTTGCTGCAACGCTTCGACAGCGACGCCAATGGCCAGTTGGACGATAAGGAATGGAGCCGCGTGCGCCTGGCCGCCAAGCTGGAAGCCGAGGACCGGCATCGTCAGGCCAGCCTGCTGCCGGCGCAGAACCACCTGAGCAAGCCGGGCGAGTCGCAGCCGTTCATTCTCTCGAACGTGGGGGAGGAGGAGCTGGCACGCAGATTCTATTATGAGGCCGCAGGCTACGCCTTGGCCTGTCTGGTAGGCGCCGTGCTCACCGCCTGGGAGTTGGGCGTACGGACGCTGTGAATTGGGCGAAGCGCAACGGCCTGCTCGCGGGCCGCCGAGAACGCAGCCGAGCCAGCGTTTAACGAGGCGTCGGCAATGCGGGTGGTTTTTCTGCGGTTGGCTAAAGCGTGGCCGGGTTGGCCTTGCTGATGAGGCGGCGCGCCTGCTTGAGGTACATCGCCAGTTCGCGCGCCGGTAGCGGTTTGCTGTAGAAGTAACCCTGCCCCTCGTTACAGCCCTGGGCGATGATGTAGGCCTCCTGCTCGGCGGTTTCCACCCCTTCGGCGATCACCTGCATACCCAGGCTCTTACCCAGTTGGATGATGGCGCGCACGATGGTGGCGTCGTCTTCGTCTTCCAGCAGGTCCTGGACGAAGCTCTTGTCGATCTTGATCTTGTCCAGCGGCAGGCTCTTCAGGTAGCTCAGCGA
>CBIHLQ010000004.1:0-201222 GCA_966210885.1 uncultured Pseudomonas sp. | reverse complement strand
AGGAGGCGATTGGACGCACCATGCAACACGCTATTGGGACATAGCCATAAAAAACGCCGGGCATTTGCCCGGCGTTTTCATGTGCGTTGGCTTTAGCCGCGTCGCCGCTTTGGCAATACATCCTTGAGTTTGGCGTGCATGCTGCGCAGGGTTTTTTCAGTGCTCTCCCAGTCGATGCAGGCGTCGGTGACGGAAACGCCGTATTTCAGCTGATCGAGGTTTTTCGGGATCGATTGGTTGCCCCAGCCCAGGTGGCTTTCGACCATCAAGCCGACGATCGATTGATTGCCTTCGAGAATCTGGTTGGCGACGTTCTCCATCACCAGCGGTTGTAGAGCCGGATCCTTGTTGGAGTTGGCGTGGCTGCAGTCGACCATGATGTTCGGGCGGATGCCGGCTTTGGTCAGTTCCTGCTCGCAAACGGCAACGCTGACCGAGTCGTAGTTCGGTTTGCCGTTACCGCCGCGCAACACCACATGGCCATAGGCGTTGCCCTTGGTGGTGACGATGGAGACGCCGCCTTCCTGGTTGATGCCGAGAAAACGGTGAGGGCTGGAGACCGATTGCAGCGCGTTGATCGCCACGGTCAGGCCGCCATCGGTGCCGTTCTTGAAACCGACGGCCGAGGACAAGCCGGAGGCCATTTCGCGGTGTGTTTGCGATTCGGTGGTGCGTGCGCCGATCGCCGACCAACTGATCAGGTCCTGCAGGTATTGCGGGGAAATCGGATCGAGCGCCTCGGTGGCGGTCGGCAGGCCCATTTCCGCGAGGTCGCGCAGCAATTGGCGGCCGATATGCAGGCCATCCTGGATTTTGAACGAGTCGTCCAGGTAAGGGTCGTTGATCAGGCCTTTCCAGCCCACGGTGGTGCGCGGCTTCTCGAAGTACACGCGCATCACCAGGTAGAGGCTATCGGAGACTTCCGCGGCGAGCACCTTGAGGCGTTCGGCATACTCGTGGGCCGCTTTGATATCGTGGATCGAGCAGGGGCCGACCACGACGAACAGGCGGTGGTCTTTGCCATCGAGAATATTGCGGATCACCTCACGGCCTTCGGCCACGGTGTGCAGTGCGGTTTCGGTCAGCGGGATTTCACGCTTGAGCTGCGCCGGGGTGATCAGGGTTTCGTTGCAGGCAACGTTAAGGTCGTCGATCGGTAAATCAGCCATCGTGCTTTTCATCGGTTCAGTCGTCAGGTCACGGGTGCCGGCCGCCAGCGTTCCCCGTGTGGCGGAGCACAGCATTATGGGCACAACGGGGAAGCCGAACCTTAGCGCGTTAAGGGCTGGCTAGACAATGGGGGGGGCGTGGTAAATCAAGTGGATATGGCGATTGGCGAGCCGTCAGCTGAAGCTGGCCTGAGAAAATTCGGCGGCATGCTGCGCGATCCATTCCCGGGCGGCGGCTTCTATCGGCAGCTGTTCCCCCAGTTCCTGCTCGCGCTGCAGGCGGTAATGTTCGATCTGGCAAACCTGTTCGACCATGCGCGCGCGAAATAGCGTGTCTTCATCGATAAAGGCCACGCCGACCAGGTAGTGATCGGTCTCTTTGCGGCACCATGCCACTATCCCCGGATAGCATGCCTGCTTGCCGAAAAGCGGTATACGCAGGTCGACCTCACTGCCGTCGATAAAGCTGCACTGAGACATGCACGCTACACCGCCGAGGCTGATATTGTTCAATTGTTGCCGGGGAATGCTTGCTTGTTTACGCAGCACCAATTCCACGGGCATATCGCTGGGATGACGCAAGAAACGACGCATGACTACCGACTCCCAATGACATCAAAACGACATCACTACTGACAGTATAGCGGTTGAACAGAAATTGACAGCGCTTGCCGCGGCCCAAGTACGCCAGGCACTCTTGCCTCTGACTGATGCATAGCCCGCGCCAATTTTATTGAGTGGGCGCGCATGCGCTCTGCCGGCAGCATGAGCGGTCGGTAGCGATGGGCGGGTCGTCCGCATGCACGACGGCAGTGGTCAAATTTACGGCGCTGTACCTCAGGTTCGCGCCACCTATGCGATTGATGCCAGGGCGCGGCAATGGCCCCGCCTGGTTAAGGAGCTTTTCAGATGCCCGTGTCTCAACGTCCGCGTATCGGCATTATCGGTACGGGTGCCATTGGCGGCTTTTATGGGGTAATGCTGGCGCGTGCCGGATTCGATGTGCATTTCTTGCTGCGCAGCGAATACGCCGCGGTCGTCGAACAGGGCTTGACGCTCAATAGCAGCGTGCATGGCAGTTTGCATCTGGCAGACGTCAACGCCTATCGGTCGGCGGCGGATATGCCGCCCTGCGATTGGCTGTTGGTCGGCGCGAAAACCACCAGCAATGCCGATCTCGCGCCTGCGATCATCCAGGCCGCGGCTCCGGGAGCGAAGGTGCTGTTGTTGCAAAACGGCTTGGCGGTCGAAGAGGCGTTGCGGCCGCTGTTGCCCGACTCGCTACACCTGCTGGGCGGGCTGTGCTTTATCTGCGTCCACCGTGCGGCGCCCGGGGTGATCGAGCATCAGGCGTATGGTGGCGTCAATCTGGGTTATCACTCGGGGCCGGCGCAGGACCCTGCGACCCGCTCGCACCTGCTCGCAGAGGGTGCGCAGATGTTCGAAGAAGCGGGCCTGGATTCCACTGCCATGGCCGACTTGCAGCAGGCGCGCTGGCAGAAGCTGGTGTGGAACGTGCCCTATAACGGTTTATCGGTGCTGCTCGATGCGGACACCAGCGCCTTGATGGGCAATGCCGATAGCCGTGCGTTGATCGAGGCGCTGATGCAGGAAGTGGTCGAAGGCGCTGCCGCTTGCGGCTATCAGTTGCCATCGGGTTACGCCGCCAAGCTTTTGGCGGCGACTGATCGCATGCCCGACTACCTGCCGAGCATGTATCACGATTTCGCCCAGCGGCGTCCCCTCGAATTGCAGGCGATCTATGCCGCGCCGCTGGCCGCTGCCGCGCAAGCGGGTTGCCAGTTGCCGCGGATGCAGGCCTTGCATCAAGCGTTGCGTTTTCTCGATCAGCGTCATCAATCAGCCTGAGGTCAGCATGAGCAAGGGATTGGGCGACAAGTTGGTGTTGGCGATTTCTTCGCGGGCATTGTTCGATTTGCGGGAGAGCCACCTCGTCTACGAAACCCAGGGCGTCGAGGCCTACCGTCAATACCAGATCGAGCATGAGGACGAGATCCTGATGCCCGGCGATGCTTTTCCCTTGGTCGAGAAGTTATTGGGTCTGAACGCCGAGTTGGGGCAGCCGCGCGTGGAGGTGATACTGGTTTCGCGCAATAGCGCCGACACCGGTTTGCGCGCATTCAATTCGATCCAGCACTACGGTCTGGGCATCTCGCGCGCGGCCTTTGTCGGCGGGCGCAGTCCCGACCCATATCTGGCAGCCTTCGGTTGTCATCTGTTCCTCTCCACCCATGCCGAAGACGTGCGCAGCGCGTTGCGCTCGGGGTTCGGTGCGGCCACCATCCTTTCCGGCGGCGCGCAGCGGGCGGCGAGCACCGAGTTGCGGATCGCCTTCGACGGCGACGCGGTGCTGTTCTCCGATGAATCCGAGCGGGTTTATCAGCAAGCCGGCCTGGAGGCCTTTCAGAGCCATGAACGCGAATCGGCCCGCCAGTTGCTAGGCGGCGGACCGTTCAAGCCGTTTCTCGCGGCCTTGCATCGCTTGCAGCAGGAATTTCCCGAAGACTCTTGTCCAATTCGTACCGCACTGGTCACGGCGCGTTCGGCGCCGGCCCATGAGCGGGTGATCCGTACCCTGCGCGAATGGAATATTCGCTTGGACGAATCCTTCTTCCTCGGCGGCTTGGAGAAGGCCGCGATCCTGGAAACCTTTGGTGCAGACGTATTTTTCGACGACCAGACGGGCCACTGCGAGAAAGCCTGCGGGGTGGTGACGACCGGGCATGTGCCGCACGGCATCAGCAATGAACCGCTGCTGTAATTGGCGATCAGCTATATATCCTTTGGTCCTAAATGGCGGTGTTTTTGTTGACTTTTTGCAGGTGCTGCTAAGCTCAGAGTAGACCGCCAGCAGGCTGTCGAGGAGGGCCCATGATTCGCTCGATTCTCTATGCCACCGATTTAGGTCTTTATTCGCCCTATGTGCTTCAACATGCATTGTCGTTGGCCCGAGCGTTCAACGCCGGCTTGTATGTGGTGCATGCCGTCGAGCCCATGGGCCTGTTCGCCGAATCGGTGTTGCAAACCTATCTGGATGAAGAACGCTTGCAAGAGTTACGCAGTAAAGGCTTGAGCACGGTGATGGCGAGCATCGAACAGCGGGTGCTCGAAGGTTTCAGCGACGAATTGGGCGAAACCCTGCACGAGCGCGACCTGATTCGTGCGGTGAGAGTGGTGCACGGGGACCCGCCAGTAGCGATTCTCGAAGAAGCGCAGAAACTTGGGGTGGATCTGCTAGTCGTAGGTAGTCACAGTCATGGCACCGAATTGGATATTCCATTGGGGCGCACGGCTGGTCGCTTGGTTCAATTGTCCGAAGTGCCTGTGTATTTGGTGCCGATGCTCCAGCACCGCAGTCGCGGCGAGCTTTGAATCGAGCGATGGAGTATAAGAACAATTCGTATAGATTTAATCGCTAAACCATAAATATGGTTATATGACCAATCGTCGATTGAACGATTGCCCATCGGTTTGAGGGATTTCTATGAAGCTCCAGCAATTGCGCTACATCTGGGAAGTCGCGCATCACGACCTCAATGTTTCTGCCACGGCACAAAGTCTCTACACCTCGCAGCCTGGTATCAGCAAACAGATTCGCCTACTCGAGGATGAACTTGGCGTCGAGGTCTTCGCCCGCAGCGGTAAGCATCTGACCCGCGTAACGCCTGCCGGGGAGCGGATTATCACCACTGCCGGAGAAATCCTGCGCAAGGTCGAAAGCATCAAGCAGATCGCCCAAGAGTTCTCCAATGAGAAGAAAGGCACGCTGTCCATCGCCACCACCCACACCCAGGCGCGCTATGCCTTGCCGCCGGTAATCGGCGCCTTTATCAAGCAATATCCCGACGTCGCCCTGCACATGCATCAGGGCACGCCCATGCAAATCGCCGAGATGGCGGCCGATGGCACCGTGGATTTCGCCATCGCCACCGAAGGCCTGGAGCTATTCAACGACTTGGTGATGATGCCGTGCTACCGCTGGAACCGCTGCGTGGTGGTACCCCAGGGGCATCCGCTGAGCAAGTTGCCGAAACTGACCCTGGAAGCCCTGGCCGAGTATTCGATCGTCACCTATGTGTTCGGCTTCACCGGGCGCTCCAAGCTGGATGAGGCCTTCAGCCATCGCGGCCTGACGCCCAAGGTGGTATTCACCGCGGCCGACGCCGACGTGATCAAGACCTATGTACGCTTGGGGTTGGGGGTCGGCATCGTGGCCAGAATGGCCGTGGACACCAAGCTCGACCCCGATCTGGTGGTGCTCGATGCCAGCGAGTTGTTCGAGCCGAGCGTGACCAAAATCGGCTTCCGCCGCGGCACCTTCCTGCGCGGCTTCATGTGCGACTTCATCGAGAAGTTCGCCCCGCACTTGACCCGGGACATGCTGGCCAAGGCCGTGCAGTGCCATAACAAATCCGAGCTGGAAGAGTTGTTCCAGGGCATCGAACTGCCGATTCATTAAGCTCGTGCGGCGAACATGAAAAAGCCCGGTAATTAGCCGGGCTTTTTCATGCTTGGACGCACTGCATGAGTATTCAGATTTTCGCGATCAGGTTGCCGGCATGTAGGCCGCATTCCTTTTGCGTGGCTTCTTCCCACCACCAGCGGCCTTCGCGTTCGTGCTGGTTCGGTAGCACCGGGCGGGTGCATGGCTCGCAACCGATGCTGATGAAACCGCGCTCGTGCAGCGGGTTATAGGGCAGCTCGAGCATACGGATATAGGCCCAAACCTCTTCGCTGCTCATCTGCGCCAGCGGGTTGAATTTGTACAGCGGCCGTTCCGGCGTCGAGAACGCGCCGTCGATTTCCAGTACCGCGACCTGGCTGCGGGTGCCGGGGCTCTGATCGCGGCGCTGGCCGGTCGCCCAGGCGCTGACGGTGCTCAGTTTGCCGCGCAAGGGGGCGGTTTTGCGAATCCCACAGCACTCGCCGTGGCCGTCTTTGTAGAAGCTGAACAGGCCTTTTTCCTTGACCATGGCCTGCAGCGCCGCGGCGTCGGGGGAGAGCACCTCGATGGCGATGCCATAGTGCTCGCGCACCTGCTCGATAAAGCGGTAGGTCTCCGGGTGCAGGCGCCCGGTATCGAGGCTGAACACTTTGACGTTCTTGTTCAGTTTCCAGGCCATATCGACCAGCACCACATCTTCGGCACCACTGAAGGAAATCCACAGGTCGTCGCCAAAATGCTCGAAGGCGAGTTTGAGAATATCCTGGGGCGATTTGCTGGCGTAACTGGCGGCCAGCTCGGCTACATCTAAGGGAAGGCTCATCGGGCTATATCCTGCTTTATATGGCGCTTTGCGCTCTGTGGGCGGGATAGTAGCAAATACATCTTATGCGGCTAAATAACGAAGTTCCCAGGCAACCCATAGCTTTGGGTATAAGCGGTGCGTTGCGCCACCGGGGGCGAGCGGCTAGAGTGCCGCCTTCTTTTTCAGTCGAACTCTAGGAGTGTCCTGTGGAAATCGCATGTCTCGATTTGGAAGGCGTTTTGGTCCCGGAAATCTGGATCGCCTTCGCGGAAAAAACCGGCATCGAATCGCTGAAAGCGACCACTCGGGATATTCCTGATTACGACGTGTTGATGCAGCAGCGTCTGCGCATTCTCGACGAGCACGGTTTGAAGCTGGCCGATATTCAAGAGGTGATCGCCACCCTCAAGCCGCTGGACGGCGCCGTGGAGTTCGTCGACTGGCTGCGCGAGCGCTTTCAGGTGGTGATCCTTTCCGACACTTTCTATGAGTTCTCCCAGCCGCTGATGCGCCAACTGGGTTTCCCGACGCTGCTCTGCCACAAGCTGATCACCGATGAAAGCAACCGCGTGGTCAGCTACCAACTGCGTCAGAAAGACCCCAAGCGTCAATCGGTGATCGCGTTCAAGAGCCTGTACTACCGGGTAATCGCCGCCGGCGACTCATACAACGACACCACCATGCTCAGCGAGGCCCACGCCGGCATCCTGTTCCACGCCCCGGACAATGTGATCCGCGAATTTCCGCAGTTCCCGGCGGTGCATACCTATGAAGACCTCAAGCGCGAGTTCCTCAAGGCGTCCAATCGCGAACTGAGCCTGTAAAGTTCGGCGCAATCGAAAAGGCCCACTTTCCAGGTGGGCCTTTTTGCATCAGTTACAGAACCGCTCCAGCGTCTCCAGCAGTACCTTCACCTTGGTGATCGACTCCTGGTACTCCGCTTGCCAGTCCGAGTCCGCGACTATTCCGCCGCCGCCCCAGCAACTGAGTTGCCCGTCCTTGGCCAATAGGCTGCGGATGGCGATCGAGCTGTCCATTTCGCCGCGCACATCCAGGTACAGCAGCGAGCCGCAATAGAGCGCGCGCCGCGTCGGTTCAAGCTCGTCGATGATCTGCATGGCGCGAATCTTCGGCGCCCCAGTGATCGAGCCACCGGGGAAGCTGCCGGCGATCAGGTCCAGGGGATCTTTGCCCGGGGCCAGTTTTCCGGTTACCGAGCTGACCAGGTGGTGGACATTCGGATAACTCTCCAGGGCGAACAACTCGGGTACGCGCACCGAGCCGATGGCGCAGCTGCGTCCCAGATCGTTGCGCAGCAAATCGACGATCATCAGGTTTTCCGCGCGATCCTTCAGGCTGCTCAGCAGGTCGTCGGCGTAGTCGGCGTCGCGCGCAGGGTCGCTGTCGCGCGGTCGGGTGCCTTTGATCGGGCGGGTTTCCACCTGGCCGCGGCTGACCTGCAGAAAGCGTTCGGGCGACAGGCTGATGATCGCGCCGTCGGGCAATGTCTGGTAACCGGAAAAGGGCGTGGGGCAGGCGGCGCGCAAGGCCTGATAGGCCGTCCATGGATCGCCCCGGTAGGGGGCCCGGAAGCGTTGGGAGAAATTCACCTGGTAGCAGTCGCCGGCCTGGATATAGGCCTGGATGCGCTCGAGGGCTTGGCGGTAACAGTCGGCATCGAGATCGGCGCGAAAAGCCTCGAGCAATTCGAACGGTTGGGCGGCGCTCGGCTGTACCCGTTCGAACAATGTGCGCAGACGCTCGCGTTCAGCCTCATCGAGTCGGGGGTGGAACAGCAATTGGCTGGTACCCAGCAGGTGGTCGCTGATCAAGGCCCAGGGGTACAGGCCGAAGCGTGCATCGGCCAAGTCCAGGTCGTCGATGGCCGTTTGTGGCAGATGCTCCAGACGGCGGCCGAAGTCGTAGCCCAGATAGCCGATCAAACCGCCGGCAAAGGGCAACTCGACGCCGGCTGGCGTTTCGGCTTCGCCCAGCTCATTCAGGCTGACGCGCAGGCGGTGGAGAAAGTCCGTCCCCGTTTCGTCCTGCTCAGGCGTCAGTTCAGCCAGGGGCCAGGCGCTGATCAGGTCATAGCGGCCACGTTGTGCGGCCGGGCGCCCCGCATCCAGCAGGACCGCGCCGGGTGCGCGACTGACGGCGCCGAAGTAGAAGCCGGGATCGGCACGATAAGGCAGCGGGTGTATGGAGCAAATAGGCATTCGAGGTGCTTCGAAACAGCGGGGCGTCGATTGTAGAACGCGGCCAACATTCATCCTAGGGGCTGTGCTTGGTTTACTCAGAGGTATCGTGCTGAGTAGTATGTTGAACGTTAGTGCCAAATTCGCTCGTTTCAGCAACGCCAGAAGAATAATCAGACAGGGATCAGTGCCTTGGATACAGTGCA
The DNA here is from genome assembly GCA_966210885.1 of uncultured Pseudomonas sp. GTDB lineage: Bacteria > Pseudomonadota > Gammaproteobacteria > Pseudomonadales > Pseudomonadaceae > Aquipseudomonas. The sequence goes on along the minus strand of CBIHLQ010000004.1, from coordinate 192,379 downwards.
AGATCCAGCCGCAGGTAGTCTTCAGCGCTCAAAACTCACACCGCCCCGGGCTCCGCTCGATTATATGAACCGGCCCCTGGTCGAGGCCGCCATTGCCGAGCACCCGCATGCCCGGCTCTGGCTGTTTTCGGCGCCCGCCGGCTTTGGCAAAACCAGCGCCTTGGCCGCCCTGGCGCAGTGGCGGTTGGCTGAGGGCGAAGCGGTGGCCTGGTTGTCGCTGAGCCCGGAGGACGACGATCCTTCGCGCTTTCTTTTGCAACTGACCGATGCAATCGGCCCCTGGCTGCCAGGCCGGGGCGCCGATGCGCGGACCTATCTGCAGAACACCATGCGCGTGCCGGTGGCGGCGGTGATGGAAACGTTGCTGATGGACCTCGCCACCCTGAACGTCCCGTTATTGCTGGTGCTCGACGATCTGCATCTGATCGCCGACGGGGAGCTGTTGGCCGCGTTGAACCGATTGATCCGCTTCGCGCCCAATGCCTTCACGTTAGCCATCGGCAGCCGTTCACAGCCGGCGTTGAATCTGGCGACCTTGCGCGCCAAGGGGCTGATGATCGAGATCGGCGAGCAGGACCTGCGTCTGAGTGAAGCCGAAACCCGCGGGTACCTGGCGCGACATGGCCAGCAGCTGGACGCCGAGGCGTTTGCCGCGCTCTATAAGCAGACCGAGGGCTGGATGGTCGGCGTGCACCTGGCCAGTCTGTGGCTGCGTCATCAGCCCGAGGCCCTTGCGCAGATGCTCGCCATGGGGACTGGGCAAAGCGCTGTCGGCGACTATCTGCTGCGTAGCGTATTTCAGCAGCTACCGGTCGATAAGCAGGAACTGCTGCTGGCCCTGGGCATCGCCCAGCAGCTGAGCGGCGAACTGACCGAAGCCTTGACCGGGCGTCAGGACGGCCAGCAGCTGCTCGAGCAACTGGAGGCCATGCAGCTTTTCCTGCTGCCGCTCGACCATACGCGCCAGTGGTACCGCTTCCATAACTTGTTCGCCGAGTTTTTGCGCAGTCAGTTGAAGGCGCGCGATCCCGAGCGTTTCAAGCAGCTGCATTTCAATGCCAGCTTATGGTTCGCCAATCACCACATGCAGAATCTGGCAATCGAGCATGCGCGTCTGGCCGAAGACACCGAGATGCTCGCTGCGCTGGTCGATGGCTGCGGCCTGGAGTTGATCAACCGCGGGCAACTGAACCTGATCTACAAGTGGCGCCAGGACGTACCCGACGAGATGGTCGAGCGTTTTCCGATTCTGGCGCTCGTCGACGTTTGGGGGCGTGCGGCCGAGCTGAGCCTGCCGGAAGCCTATCGCCTACTCGATGAGCAGATGGAGCGCTGGAGCGAGGCGAGAACGGCCGGCCCTTTGAGCGACCAACTACTGACGACCCTGGCGATCAAAGCGGTGATCGCCCTGCAGAAGGACGACTTGCACACCTGTGTCGTCCTCGCGCGCAAGGTCGAAGAGCAATTGGGCCAGCACACGGCCTTTCTTGAAGTTGCGATGCTGATTATCGGTGCCCTGGCCTCCTTGATGATGGGGTTGCCCGAGCAGGCCCGGCGGTTATTGGCCCTGGCCCAGCAGCGCAATCATTTTCTAGAAGGGCATTACCTGGATACGCAACTGGCCAATGTCGAAATTCTCATGTGTCTGGAGCAGGGGCAGGTCAGGCAAGCCGAAGTGTTGTTCGCCCAGTTGCAGCTGCGCATCGCGCCCTGGTTCGCGAAGAGGTCCCGGGCGATTGCTTTGCCGACCATTACCGAAGCCGTGATCGCTTATACCCAGGGGCGCCTGGACGGCATCGAGGAGCGCTTGTGCTGGGCGCTGGCCACTGTCGATGTGATCAACCCCATCGATCTCTACGCCCAAGGCATGCTGTGCATGGCCCGGGTCAAACGCATGCGCAACTCCCCCGCGGATGCCTCGGCCAGTTTGGCGTTGATGCAGAAGTTGGCGGCGAGCAATCAATCATGGCGCTTCTATGCGATGGCGCTTGGCGATGAGATCGCGCAGATCCTTCAGGAACCTGCGCTCGACAAACTCAAGCGCGCCGAGCAGCGTTTCAACGCCGTCGACTGGGCCAAGTTCGCCGCGCATTACCCGCATATGCGCTTCAATCCCGTGTTATGGGTGCAGGGCTTGACCCGTGTGCGCCTGCAGCAGGCACGCGGGCATTACAGCGAGGCGTTGCACGAGATCCGCCAACTGCGCGAAACGCTTATCGAGGACTGGCACGGTCTGCAGCGTTTACGCCTGGATCTGCTGGCGGCGCTGAGCTATCAACGCCTCGGCTATCAGGAGCGCGCGCATAACCTGCTGGCCGGGTGTCTGGTCGGTGCCGAGCGCGAAGGCGTACGCAGCCTGTTTATCGAGGAAGGGGAGGCCGTCCACTTGATGCTCAAGCAACTTGAAGCCGCCGAGCGACAACCCGCCTTGCAGGCATTCGTGCGGGAATTGCTGGCTCTGTGGCCGGGGCAGGGGACGGCGCAAGCCGCAGATGGCCTGGACGAAGCCTTGACCGAACGCGAGCGCGAGGTGGTGTGTTTGGCCGCCGAGGGGTTGTCCAACGAACAGATCGGCCAACAGCTGGCGCTCGCCCTGGGCACGGTCAAATGGCACCTGCACAACATCTACGAGAAGCTCGGCGTGCGTAACCGTACCCAAGCCATTCGCCGCGCCCGCGAATTGAGTCTACTGACATGAGCGACGTCTCCCCGTCCGTGTCGTGCACCTTTGCGCCTTTAGTGACCAAGTTGTTCCCGGCGAATGCCGGTGGCCGGCCGCTGTTGGTGCGCAAAGCCTTGCTGGAACGACTGTTCGCCGTCCGGCAACAACGCCTGATGGTTCTCAGCGCTCCTGCGGGTTTCGGTAAAAGCACCGTGCTTAGCCAATTCCGCCTGCGTTTACAGGCGGCAGGCGCCTGTGTGGCCTGGTTGACCTGTGATGAGTCGGACAGCGAGCCACAGCGCTTGCTGCGCTATTTGATTGCGGCCATAGGCGCCCAGTTACCGGGCTTCGGCAGCCACACCGCAGGGCTGATGAAAGGGCACCTCAATCTGCCGCTCGAGGCATTGGCCGATGCTTTTTTGGTCGACCTGCGACGGGTGGAGGTCGAGCTCTACCTGATGCTCGACGACTTTCATCGAATTCGCGATGCGGCCATGGGCCCGCTGGTGAGTTATTTCGTCGAGCGCATTCCGGGCAACGTGCACGTGATTGCCAGCACGCGCTACATCCCCGCGTTCGTCGAAGAACAGGCTGCGGCGCCGAGGCCCTGGCTGGCCAGGATAGATGCCGACGAACTACGTTTGAGCCGTGCCGAGACCGACGAATACCTGCGCGAGATCAAACAGCTGCCGTTAAGCAGTGCGGAAGTCGATTTGTTGCACGGGCGCACCGAGGGGTGGATCACCGCGTTGCACCTGGCCTCGTTGTCGCTGGCCCGACATCCTGATCGCGCGGCCTTTCTCGCCGGGCTGTCGGGCACCGAACGCAATATCGCCGACTATTTGAGCGAGGACGTGCTGCATGCGCTGCCGACGTCGTTGCAACGCTTTCTCGAACAGACCTCGCTACTCGACGAATTCGACGCTGAGCTGTGCGATGCGCTGACGGCGCGCAGCGACAGCCAGCAAGTCCTGCAACGCTTGCAACGCGAGCAGCTGTTTATCATCCCGCTGGACAGCGAAGGCCAATGGTTTCGTTATCACCCGTTGTTCGCCGAGTTCCTCCAGGGCAGTCTGAGCAAGCATGGTGATCCGACCCATCTGCTGCATGCGGCGGCGCGCTGGTGCGAAAACCATGGATTGCCCAGCAAGGCGATCAAATATGCCCTGCGTGCCCGGGACTATGGCGTTGCCGCGCAGTTACTGGAGCGCCAGGGCGCGCGCCTGATTGCCGACAACCGGGTGTATGGCGTGCTGGCGATGCTCAAGGGCATGCCCGCCGAAGTCATTTGCGAGCACCCGATTTTCCAGATTTTCTATGCCTGGCAATTGGCCTTCGAGCAGAAATACGCCGAATCCGAGGCCTTGATCGAAGAGGTGAGCGGCCGCTTGCTGCAGGGCCATGGCGATAACTTGCACCATGGACTGGTGGAGCTGCTGGCCGCCGCGCAAGTGCTCAAGGCATTGGTGCTGCTGTATCAGGATAAGCTCGACAGTTGCCTCAAGGTGGCCTGCCAGTGGTTGAGCCTGGTGCCGGAAAACCAGCCGGTATTTCGCGCCAGCCTGTCCTGCATACAGGCCGCCGCCTATGCCTCGCAGGGCGAGTATGGCGAGGCCAAGCGGTCGATCAGCGTGGTGCGCGGGTGCTTGCGCCAGACTGAAAGCACCTACCTGCATGTAGTGGCCAGCCTGATCGAAACCTTGATCTGCAAGGAGTCGGGCGCATTGGAACGCGGCCGCGCACTTGCCGAGCGCGCGCGAGGCCGGGTCGAGCAGTTGTTCGGGCGGCGTAGCCGGGTGGGTGGGCCCCTGGCCTTGGCTTATGCGGACTTGTTATACGAGCAGGACCGTCATGCCGCGATTCTCGCCGAGTTGCCCTTGGCGACCACCTGGCGCGACGTTGCCACGCCTGTGGAGCTGATCAGTCGCGGCAAGCTGGTGTTGGCGCGTGCGCGCTTTTTTGCCGGCGAGGCCGAGCAGGCCCTGGCCGATCTCGACGAGTGGCTGGAAACCCTGCACGGACCCGGATATGAGCGGGTTTACGCCCTGGGCATGTGTTGCAAGGTACAGTTTCTGTTGTGGTTGCAGCGGCCAAACGAGGCGGAGCGCATCTGCCTGCAATTGCAGCGCCATCTGCCCGTGCAGAGTTCGGGCGGTTACGGCGATGCCAGCACGGCCATGGCGCTGGCGCAGGCGCGCCTGGCATTGAGCGAGCGGTTGGCGGCCAAAGCCCAGGCGGTACTGGAGGCGTGTTTGACGCAACAGACCGCCGCGCACCAGCGCGACAGACGCTTCAGGCTCAACTTGTTGCTGGCGGTGGCGTACTGGCGTAAAGGCAATCGCGACAAGGCTTTTGCCTTGCTCGCGCCAACCCTGGAGGACGCCTGGCTAAGCGGCTATCGCCGGATGTTCCTCGACGATGCCTTGTGGCTGTTGCCGCTCATGGAGGCTTGGCTTGCCGCCGAGGCAAAACCGGCGCCGGTCTGGCAGGGCCTGCTCGCGCAATTGCGCGAACAATGCAGCCGACTTGCAGTCGACCCCGACAGCTTCGATGAAAATCAGGATATCAGCCACCGTGAGCGGGAGATCCTGCGTTTCGTCGCGGCGGGGCTTTCCAATCGCGATATCGCGCAAACCGTGCACCTGTCCGAGGCGACGATCAAATGGCACCTGCATAACCTGTTCGCCAAGCTAGGCGTGCGCAGCCGCACGCAGGCGGTGATCAAGGGCAAAGGGTTGGGGGTGTTGAGCGAGGCCTGACAAGGTTGTCGGATGGTCGGGTGGGGGGCGGGTGTATCTGACTAATCGCGCCACAATCCGGCAATTGGGAAGGACCGATCAGAGCTTGGTGGGTTACGCGGTGCGCAAACTCTGCGGTTGCTTGTAGAAATCTACTCTGCGCCGCTAACCTGCACGGCCCGACCCACCCTACAAAAGCTACGCATAACCAACGAAAAACGCCGCTCACCTGGTATAGGTGAGCGGCGTTGTGGCGTCGCGGCGCGAGCTTGTCAGATCTCGGCCATGGGCACATGGCCGAACAACTCTTGCGAAAAGCGCATGCGCTCTTCCGCGGTTTCCTCCAGGCCTTTCTTCTTCAGTTCGGCCAAGTGCGCCTCCACCGCGTGGGCGCGATGGGTCAAGCCGCAATCGTTGGCGATCTGGATATTCAGGCCGGGGCGGGCGTTCAACTCGAGGATCATCGGGCCCTTGTCCTGATCGAGCACCATGTCCACGCCGATATAGCCGAGGCCGCACAATTCATAGCAGCCGGCGGCCAGCTTCATGAAGCCGTCCCAGTTGGGCAGCTGCACGCCGTCGACCGCGTTGGTGGTGTCGGGGTGCTTGCTGATTTTGTTGTTCAGCCAGGTGCCGCGTAGCGTCACGCCGGTGGCCAGATCCACACCGACGCCGATAGCGCCCTGGTGCAGGTTGGCCTTGCCGCCGGATTGGCGCGTCGGTAGACGCAGCATGGCCATCACCGGGTAACCCATGAGCACGATGATGCGGATATCCGGCACGCCCTCGTAGCTGATGCTCTTGAAGATCTGGTCCGGGGTGACGCGGTATTCGATCAGCGCACGGTCGCGGTGCCCGCCCAGGGAGTAGAGCCCGGTGAGGATGCTGGAAATCTGGTGCTCGATTTCCTCGTGGCTGATGATCTTGCCGGAGACGGTTTTGTATTTGTCTTCGAAGCGATCCGCGATCACCAGAATGCCGTCGCCGCCGGCGCCCTGCGCCGGCTTGACCACGAAGTCCGGGCGGTCACCGATGATCTCCCGCAGCTTGTCGATACCTTTTTCGGTCTCGATTATCCCGTACAGCTCCGGCACATCGATGCCGGCTTGGATGGCGCGTTCTTTGGTGATGATCTTATCGTCGACGATCGGGTACAGGTGCCGTTTGTTGTACTTCAGCACATAGTCCGCGTTGCGCCGGTTGATGCCCATGATGCCTTTGGCTTCGAGGGCCTTCCACGTGTTCCAGAGACCTAGCATGGCTCAATCCTTCAGGAAGGCTTTGAAGCGGAAGAGTTCGGTCAGACGGTAGCCGCGATAGCGACCCATCGCCAACATGAAGCCCACCAGGATCATCAGCACTGCGGGGAAGGTGAACACGAAGTAGACCAATTGCGGCACGCTCATCAGCAGGTGCGCCAAAGTGGCGGCCACCAGGGTACCAACCGCGACTTTGAAGGCATGGCCGCCGCCGCGTTCTTCCCAGGTGATCGACAGGCGCTCGATGGTCATGGTCAGAATCACCATCGGGAACAGGGCGACAGACAGGCCGCGTTCGAGGCCCAGTTTGTGGCTGAACAGGCTGATCACCGCGATCAGCACCACCACGAACGTCAGCACCACCGATAGCCTCGGCAGCATCTGCAACTTCAGGTGTTCGAGGTAGGAGCGCAGCGACAGGCCCAGCGTGGTGATCACGGTGAACAGGATGATACCGAAGCCCAGTTGGGTTTCGCGGAACGCCAGTGCGATCAGCACCGGGGTGAAGGTGCCTAGGGTCTGCAGGCCGCCGAGGTTGCGCAGGATCAGAATCACCAGCACGCCGATCGGGATCATCACCATGATCATGAAGGTCTGCTGGGTTTGCAGCGGCAGGCCGTACAGCGAATATTCGAGGAAGCCGGCGTCGGTGTTCTCGTCGGTCAGCTTGGCCAGGCGAATGGCGTTCATCTCGCTGTTGTTCAGGCTGAAGCTGACTTTCGCCTGCTTGCCGCCTTCCAGGTCGATCAGGTCGGCATCGCCGAGCCACCAGACCAGGCGATCGGCCGGCAAGCCTTGTTCGCCGGTCTCGGGGTTGAAATACAGCCATTTCTCGCCGTTGAAGCTGCGCAGCCAGAGTTCCGGGCTTTGCTGGATGTCGGCGGCCAAACGTATGGTGTGCAGGCGCTCCATCGGTACGTGGGCGATGGACAGCAGCAGCTCGATGGCTTTGGCCTTGTTGGCGGTCGAGGCGTCGCCGGCAAGCAGCAGCTTGACGTTGTCGTCGTTGCTGTTATTGACCCGCTTGATGGTCTCGCTGATAAAGGTTTCGACGTCCGCCGAATGCTGACGAATCGGGGCGAGCAGGGCGTCGGCGGCGATTTTTTCGGCGCCTTCGACCGGGATGCTGTCGCGGAAGATCGGCCCCTTGGCTTTGGCCTGTTCGCCGCTGTAGCGCTTGGTCAGCACCAGGCGGTAATACAGGGTTTGCTTGCCGCTGGCGCGGCGCGCCGACCAGGTGACTTTGCGGTTGCCGTCGTTGCGGTTGATGCTCACCCCGTAGTTATTCGAGATGAAGCTCTCGTTGAGGCTGACGTAATCCTGGTTCAGCGGCGGCACGAACATCTGCAGCTTGACCGGCTCGCGCGGGCTGGCTTGGAACTCGACTCTGGCATCGATATTCCACAGGTCGTCGGTTTCGTCCTCGGTCAACGGGATGCCGAGAATAAAGATTTGATAGGCCGTAATCAGAATGCCCAGGCTCACCAATAGCGTGATCAGGACTTTCAGATGCAGGTTAAGAGAGCGCATGGGAATTACTCGCCAGGGTTTGCGTCAGGGGTACAGGCAGGTTTCCCTGCTGCGTATTTGAGACTCGGGTCGACCATTGCATTGAAGCGTCTCAAGGCTTCGGAACCAATCAACAGTGGGTATAGAAACGCACTGCGGTCGGTCAAATTCACTTCGATGGTGCGCAGGGACTGGCCCATGCAGATATCCATCTCGACCACGGGCCGCGCGGTGTAGGTCTTCTCGGCTTTGGGGTCGTAATCGCCGGCACGGCGTTTGATTTTGCTGATGCGCGCCAGCGGCCGTTCGATAGGGTTGTTATGGGCATCGTCTATGGCCAGGTAAAAACGCACCCAGGGCTCGCCGTCGCGCTCGAAGCGCTCGATATCGCGGGCACTCAGGGAAGCGGTCTTGGCACCGGTGTCCAATTTTGCAGCCAATTGCAGATCCGGTTGGTGGATACGGGTGTACTCGTTGAGGCCATATACGGTCTTCTGCGCCCCGAGACCCAACCCGGGTGCAGCGAATAGGCATAGCGATATGGCGAAGGGCTTTAGCGTCATAAGTCCTGGTGGAAGGTATCGCATTAATCGGATCGGAGAGATCGGCGCGCAACCGGATTGCCGTGAACGCCTGACTGGAAGTCTAGCCAGGCACGGCAGAAAAGCTCGCCCAGGCTCGAGCGGGCAGCATTCTATCACGGCGTTTTTACTGTCGCGACAGAGGTATAGCCCTGTTTGTGCAGGTGAAATCCGCGTGGCGGCGCTTTCTGGCCGTCCATATCCGCCGACAATGCAGATGGCTTATCGAGGCAGGCGTTTGCCAGCGTCGATGGCGAGCGCAGGGGGCCATTGCCCGCCAATTGACCGCGACCGTTCGGCGGGGTTCGATTCCGCGGCTACAAGCACCGGATTCGAGCCGATCGCTCAGGTTCCGTGGCGCGGATGCGAACGGTCGCAGCGGCGGCTGCAGTCGAGCGTCTACCGGTGCCGCTGGCGCCATCGTATGGCTCAGCCATGCGAGCCCTGTTGCTGGTGGAATTCGCGGAACGAGATCATGCGCTTGCTCTCGGCGTCCCATAGTTTGAGCCGCAGGCAGCGCTGGATGTCCCGTGGATGGAGCGAGGTGGTGATGGGCGAACGCAATGCGGGGATGGCCTGCATTGCCTCGGGTAGTCGGTAGAACGGAATTCCCGAATTGGCGTGATGCACATGGTGGTAGCCAATATTCGCGGTGAACCAGGCCATTATCGGCCCAGTACGCATGTAGCTCGACGAATAAGCGGCGGTCTCCATGTAATCCCATTCGTCCCCGGCCGGATAGCGGACGCCAGGGAAGTTGTGCTGGCAGTAGAACATATAGGTGCCCAGCGCCGAGCCGACCAGACTCGGTATCAGTAGCGAAAACAGCAGCACGTCGGGGGCGTACACGGCCAGTGCAACCGCAGCTGCCAGGTTCAGTACCAATGCCAGCAGGGCCCATGGGCGGTGGCGCGGCTGGGTGATCAGCGATACCAGGCAAATGCTGAATACGAAGATGGTCTGCGACCCCAGCAGGATCATCAGCGGATGGCGCGCAATCCGGTAACGCAGGCGTTTCCATTTGCCGGCCCGGGCGTACTCCTGGGTCGAGATCAGCGGAAAGGTTCCCAGATCGGTGTGGGTCGACAGCAAAGGCAGGCGTCTGTGCTCGGCGCCAACGTATTGGCAGCTGTGGCCATGGTGATAGTCGTGCGATTGCTTCCACAGCGTCGGCGGAGCCAGCAGGAGGATACCGAAGCCTTTGAAGAACAGATCGGCGAAGGTCGATCCACGTAGGATCGCTCCATGCATATAGTCGTGGTAGAGCACGAACATGCGCACCAGCGCCAATCCCAGCAGCAGGCTGAACATCAGGCGCAGCGGCCACCACCAGGGCATTGCCGCACCGACCGCGAATACCGCCACCACTGCCAGGGTTGAGCAGAAATGCCACCAACTGAGGCGGCGGTTTTCACGGGTGAAAGGCAGCGTTTGCCGAATCAGCTCCTTGCCGAATCGGCTCAACTCCTCGGGACTCATGCCGTCGGTTGGCCAGGGTTCTTTGCTGTCGCCGCGCGGGTGAGCCACGGAGGGCGTTGCGCTAACCCCTTCAGCGCGCGGTCTTGGTGGCGTATGGGTACGGCGGGTTTTCACCTCGACGCTCATTCGATACTCCTCGCTCAGCCGGCAACGGCCTCGACCGGCGCCGTGTGAATGAACAGCTCCGGGCGTTTATCTTTCCAGGGGCTGGCCTGTTCCAACTGCCCGGCGAGCCTGAACAGCAGCGCCTCTTCGCCGAATGCCGCACTGAGCATCAAGCCGATCGGCAATCCTTCGGCATTCCAGTGCAGCGGGAGCGAGATCGCCGGTTGCCCGGATGCGTTATGGAGCGCGGTAAACGGGCTGTAATCCACGATGGGCGCGTAGGCTTTCTGCAGATCCTGCTCCTGAACGTCGACAATGCCATTGCGAATCGGTGGAGTCGCCAGCGTGGGAGTGAGCCAGCAGTCATAGCGCTGATGGAAGCGCGCCATCTCGCGCCCCGTTTGCTGCAGAACGAATTCCGACAACTGAAACTCGACCGCGCTGACCGCCAGCCCGCGTTCTCGAACCGCTTGCGTGAGGCCTTCGAGTTCGCCCGCTTGGGGTGGCCGACCCAACTGCATGCTCATCAGTTCCACGGCAAAGGCAATGCCGGCGAACCACAGGGTGGTGAAGGCGCCGACAAAGCTTTCCTGCTCGATCTGCGGTTGTGCTTCCTCAACCGTATGGCCGAGCGATTCGAGCAGTTTTGCGGTTTCCTCCACCGCCGCTATGCAGTCGCGATGCAGTGGCCGGCCCGCCGGGTCGACCCTGGAAAAGGCGATGCGTAACGAGCCTGGGTGCCGTGTCACTTCGGCAAGAAAGGAGCCGCTTACCGGTGGCGCGCGGTAGGGGTCGCCGGGCACCATACCCTGGGTCGCATCGAGCAGGGCGGCGCTGTCGCGCACGGTCCGGGTCAGCGCATGTTCGTCGAGCAGGCCTCCCAGCAGGTCACCGAAGTCCGGCGCCAGCGAGTTGCGTGCGCGAGTCGGTTTCAAACCGACCAGGCCGCAGCAGGAGGCGGGAATGCGGATGGAGCCGCCGCCATCGTTGCCGTGCGCCGCCGGCACCATCCCGGTCGCCACCGCCGCTGCCGCCCCTCCGCTCGAACCGCCGGTGGAATAGTCGAGGTTCCAGGGATTGCGCACCGGCCCATAGTAGGCCGATTCGGATGTCGGCAGGATGCCGAATTCAGGGGTATTCGATTTGCCGATGAAATTCAGCCCGGCTTTGCGCAAGCGGCTTACCAATTCGCAATCCTGCGGCATTACGCGGTCGCGGAGCATGCGCGAGGACAGCGTGGAGGGTAGCCCTTGGCAATCGCCGAGGATGTCTTTCAGCAGAAACGGCACGCCATGCAACGGGCCCGTAGGCGCGGCGCCGTCCTGCCGGGCCGCCAGTGCCCTGGCCATGTCGTAGGCCTTGTACACCACGGCGTTGACCGCGGGATTGAAGGCTTCGATACGGCGTATGGCTTCTTCGGTCAGTTCCGAAGGCAGTACTTCCTTATTGCGCACCAATTCGGCAAGGCCGACAGCGTCGAACGTTGGATATTCGCTAAAAGACATGCCATCTCCGATTCGTCTGCGAGATGTCGACGCGGCCACATAACTGATCGATAAGCACTTGTCGACAAAGGGGGGGCGGCTAACGTGCGAAGCGCTGGCGCAAAGATCGAAGTGTTCGATTCGTGGTCCGCGCTCCGCAGGAAAACAGCCGCTGAAAAGGCTTGAAAGCTGTCTAGCCCAGGACTTTCTTGGCGGGTCCGCTGCTAAAAGGCCATCAGGCCGCGACTTGAATATGCGTTAAGGGGGCATTGGGCGGGTATACGCTGTTTGGAGTATTCACTTCGAGTCGGTGCTCCCGGACGATGAGTTGCGGGACGCAGTGACGAGATGTCGCTGTCCCCAAGCAAGTCCCTACGTATGGCTATCTTGGACGATAAAAAAAATGACCAATACGAGAGAGCATCATCACGACCTTCCATACACGAACTTCTCGGAATCCTTGCAGCACCATGCGCGGACGATGCCGGACCAGCTTGCTTACCGTTTCCTTCAGGATGGTCGCGACAGCGAAGTACTGATCACCTTTTCCGAACTCGACAGGTCGGTGCGTGCGGCGGCGGCCACGCTCCAGCTGCATTGTGCGCCGGGAGACCGGGTACTGATTCTGTTGAAGCCGGGGCTTGACTATATAGTCGGATTTCTCGGCTGTTTATATGCGGGGCTCATAGCGGTTCCCGCTTATCCCCCGGGGGCGAGCAAAACCTTGGATCGCCTCGATGGCATACTCGGCGATTGCGAGCCGGCCGCGGCGCTGACCGGCAAGGACGATGTTGAGGTCATTCGCGAGCGCCTGGCCGGAAGCGCCGCGCGTACCCAGGTGCTGGATATGTCGGCGCTCGACGAGGCGGCGGCCGCCAGATGGCAACCGGTCAAGGGTGCCCGTTCCGATACCGCTTTCCTGCAGTACACATCGGGTTCCACCGGCAGTCCCAAAGGCGTGGTGGTAACCCATGGCAACCTCATTCATAACTCGCAAAGCATCAGCGAGTACTTCGCCACCCACAAGGGCAGCCATATCGTCAGTTGGCTGCCGCCGTACCATGACATGGGTCTGATCGGCGGGATTCTGCAGTCGGTCTTCGTCGGCTTCCCCACCACGCTGCTCGCACCTATTCATTTCCTGCAGCGACCGCTGCGTTGGCTACAGGCCATCAGCAAATACCGCGCCACCATAAGTGGCGGCCCCAACTTCGCCTATGAGTTGTGCGTGCGTAAGGTCAAGGACGAGGAGTTGGCGGGACTCGACCTCAGCAGTTGGCAAGTGGCGTTCAATGGCGCCGAACACGTCCGCGCCCAGACCATCGATGCCTTCTACGCCAAGTTTTCCAGCTGCGGACTCAAAGCCAGTGCGGCATTTCCCTGCTATGGCCTGGCCGAAGGAACCTTGTTGGTCACGTGCGATCGGGTGTTCCGCGAGCCGGTGGTCCAGCAATTTCACGCCACTCTGTTGGAGGACAATCGGGCCGTGAGCCTGCAGCACGATACGGCGGCCGCGCAAGTGCGTGGGCGAACGCTGGTCAGTAGCGGGCGCGGTATCGCCGGGCAGGAGCCGTTCATCTGCGATCCGCATTCCGAAGAGCGGCTGGGCGAGGGGCGAGTTGGCGAGATATGCATCGTCGGCGATAGTCTCGCCAATGGCTATTGGCGGCGCCCGGAAAGCACTGTCGCCGCGTTTCGCCACGCGTTGCCGGCGCCAAGCGCCTGGTCGAAGTTTTTCCGTACCGGCGATCTCGGCTTTGTGCTCGATGGCGAGTTGTATGTCACCGGCAGACTGAAGGATTTGATCATCATCAACGGGGTCAATCACCATCCCGGAGACCTCGAAAGCACAGTGTTACGTGTCCACGAAAGCTTCCGTCCCGATGGTTCGGCCGCATTCAGCGTCGAGTTGAATGACAGCGAACAGGTGGTGGTGATGCAGGAGATCGAGCGTCGCGCGCTGAAAACCCTCGACGTAGCAAGCGTTCTGGCCGAGATCAAAACCTGTCTCTGGCAACAACACAGGGTGGCACAGCCGGTAATTGTCCTGCTGTTCGGCGGTACCTTGCCACGCACCTCGAGCGGCAAGGTCAGGCGCCAGGAATGTCGACGATTGTACGAACCCTACTTGCGCAATTTGCGGGAAGAGCTGCAAACGAGCGATTCGCAGCTTGGTAAACGGCTAATCGTGGTAGAGCTGCAGGGGCGGACGCTACTGGATGCAACGCTCAGCGACCAGGTTGTGGACGCATGAGGGTTGGTTCGAATGGTGCTGGCCATAGTTATGGCAGCCATGTCCCGAGCGTGCTGTTTGCGCGTAAGCCCATGCCTCAAGCCCCTGTCAAAGGGCTTTCCGTGCTCCCGTTATTGCCGGAATGCAGCCAGGAAAGGTTACAGCTGACCAGCGCGCTCAATTCGATCACTTCGGTAACCACCATCGGCGATCTGAAAGCGCAGACGGAGCGCGTGCTGCCGCTGCTGTTGCCCTGCGAGAGTTTCGTTTTCGCCAGCGGTAGAAGCAAAGCGCATCGGGTGTTCATTTCCCACCTGGTGTATGCCGACAGCGTTTCTGATGATTGCCTGCGCGATGTGATAGGGCGCGACGGCATGATTCCACCGGTGAGCATCGATCTGATCGAACATTCGGGACGGCCGAAGCTCACCTTGCCCCATAGCCTGGAGGATCCGACGGATCGGGTTTGGGCCGATATCTTCATTCGCCATGGCATCCGCAACGTCTCCTGGATCGTTCTTCCAAATCTATATCCCAACACCTTCACGACTTATTTTTTCATCAACATGCCGCTGGCCATCGCTCATGAGTGCAAGCTCAGGATGACGATACTGGCGCCTTACCTGCATATCGCCCTGAACCGAGTCCTGGACACCAAGCGCTTGCGCGAGGGGGAACGTCCCGCCACCCAGCCCATTTCCGTGTTGTCGAGTCGCGAGGCGGAGATCGCCCACTGGGTCGCGCGAGGCAAAACCAATTGGGAGATCGGGCAGATTCTGGGGATCAGCGACAAGACGGTAAAAACCCATATGCAGAACATCTTCTCCAAGCTCAAGGCGTCGAACAGGGCGCAGATCGCGGCGTTGTTCGCGGAGGAGTGACTGCAGGCCGGCGGCGTTGCCAACGTTCGCCGGCACGCGGTTGCGCGCTTTGTACGGGATAAGTCTGCGCCTGACTCGAGGTTGGCGCGGGCTGCTTTCGTGCGCCCAGGGTCTGCTGACGGTGCCCGCCGGCATGCCGCCCAGGTCGCGTATGGCGGTTACTCCTAACGGAGTATTGTGAGGAATGCTGCATGCGCCGAGCATCGTTCCTGAAGCGAAGTTCGCTCCATATCGCCTGAAAATAACGTTAATTAACACCAAGATCGCTCATTAAGGCGGTGGCATCACGCCAGAAACTAACCGTCAGTTCTTTGCGGTGGTAGGAAAATGTTTGGAGGGAAATGTGCACATTGATCATATAACCGCCACGGTCACGGAAACCGTAGCAGGCTTGCTCGAAGTCGATCTGGCCGCTCTCGATATCGAACGTTCCTTCCATGATATGGGGGTCGACTCGGTGCTGATCGTTGGGCTCTCCGCCGAGTTCGAAGACCTCTTCGGCATCTCGCTCGATCCCGAGTTCGCCTACCAGCACGACACCGTGAGCAAGATCAGTCAGCACCTGCACACCGTTATGACCGCCGGGGCGAATTAAGACCATGACCGTCTCCCTGCTCAACGTCACCCGTCAGGAACTGCTCGATTTCGTCGGCCTCAACGAGACGGTGGTTAGCGCCAGTGGCACGAGGATAGTCACCGAAAGCGGGCAGGAGCTGATCGACTTCGTCGGCCAGTTCGGCGCTGTGCCTTTCGGCTATGGCCCACGCGATATCATCGATGCGGCCACGGCGTTTCTCGCCTCGGGTCGCCCGACCTTCGTCCAGCCATTGCTCAACCCCGAAGTGGAGCAGCTCGCCAAGCGGCTGATCGAGATCGCGCCCGGGAACATGAGCCGGGTGACCTTCACCACCAGCGGCGCGGAAACGGTAGAGGCGGCGATCAAGCTCGCCCGTGCGGCGACCAACCGCGAACTGATCCTCGGTACCTGCACCGGTTTCCATGGCAAGACCCAGGGCGCTGTCGGCGTGACTGGCAAGCAGGTTTACCGCGAACCCTTCCACTTGCGCCCGGACGGCTTCAGCCACGTGCCTTATGGCGATCTGGCTGCTCTGGAAACGATGCTGCAGAAGCACCGCGTCGCCGCGTTCTTCGTCGAGGCCGTACAGGGCGAAGCCGGGATGGTCACCCCTCCAGAAGGCTATCTGTTCGCCGCCCAGACGCTGTGCCGAAAGTACGGCACGCTCTTCGTGCTGGACGAAATACAAACCGGCCTCGGTCGCACCGGGCAGTTGTTTGCCGCTACGGTCGATGGCCTTGCGCCGGATGTACTGCTGCTGGCCAAAGCGCTGGGCGGCGGCATAGTACCGATTGGCGCCTGCATCTACGGCGAAAAATGTTGGAGCCGGGATTTTGACCGCCACCACAGTTCGACCTTCGCGGTGAACGGCTTCACCGCTGCCGTGGGCTTGGCGGTGCTCGAGCAACTGACGGCCAACGATGGCGAAATGATCGAGCGCGCGGCGGAGCGGGGCGCCTACCTGCGAGCCGGGTTGCAACGCCTGGTGGCGCGTTACCCGCAAGTGTTCGAGAGCCTCGACGGGCGCGGCCTGATGCTTGGCCTGAAGTTCCGTCGCTGGCCCGGCGACCGCCTGTATACCTTGTCGCTCGCCAGTGCCTTCGGCGCATTGGTGCCGATCGTCTGCGGCTACCTGAAGAGTCGGCACGGAGTCTATTGCCTGCCGACCCTGAGCGAAGGCAACGTGCTACGGATTCAACCGCCGTTGACCATCTCCCTGGATGAAATAGATGTGTTGCTGGAGGGACTGAATGCGGCGGCGGAGCTGATCGCCCATGACCAACAGCACCGCTTGATTCTCGAGGCCCATGGGTTTGCCGGCCCCCGCGGGCCGCTGGCCAAGTGGCTTGCGCCTGTTGCCGCCAAACGCCGCAACGGCGGCGAGTGTCTTGGCCGTTTCGCCTTTCTGTTGCACCCGACCACGCCGGAAAGCGTCAACGGCGACAGCATCGTCGATGCGCTCGGCTTATCGATGCATGAGAAAGCCTTTATGCAGGACTGGCTCGCCGAGTTCTCCGAGTGGGCCAAGCCCGACCTCGACACCGGCGTGTCCTATCACGCGCGGCACATCTATAACGACGACGGTAACTATGTGGAAGGCTGGCTGGTCGGCAGCCTGTTGCAGCCACGCGACCTGATGCGCCTGAGCATGAGCAAGCGCCGCAAACTGCTCGACAACTACCTGCAAACCGTGAGCACTCTCGACGTTGATTTCGTTGGGCTGGGCGCTTACACCTCGGTGATCTCCAGCGCCGGCAGCGATGTGGTCAACGAGCGTTTCCATACGACCACCGGTAACAGCCTTACCGCCATGGTCGGCGTCGATGCGCTCGTCACCACCTGCGCCGCTCGCGGCGCTCCCTTGGCCAAGCGCCTGACGGGAGTGATCGGCGCTTACGGTTCGGTGGGGCGTCTGGCGAGCCTCAGGCTCGGGAAATTTTCCGAGCACCTGGTGTTGCTCGGCAATTCCGCCAATCTCGGCGCCATGCACGAGCTGCGTCTGGTCGGGGGGGAGCTGTATGGCGCGGCGTTGCAAGCCATCCAAAGCGGGCATCCGACCGGTATCGCGAAAACCCTGGCCGCGTTGCTGCCGGATTCCGCCACCATCGAGCGCCTGCTGGCCCGCGATCTCGATGATGGCGATCAACTGCGCGAGCTGTTCGACAGCATCGATGCGTTAGCCCGTGAGCAGGCCGATTACCTGCCAGCGGTGACGATCGCATCCGATCTCGACCATTGGCTGCCGCGCCTGGAAGTGGTGCTGTCGGCGACCTCGAATGGCTCGGCGTTTATCGATCCGGCCGCCTTGCACCACAACGCGATCATCTGCGATTGCGCGCAACCGCCGGATATCGGTCACGCCTCCTTGCCCCAGCGGCCGGATGTCACGGTCATCGAAGGCGGCTTGATCCACATGCCCGAGCGCAGCTACCGCTTTGGCGATCAGCACCTTACCAGCCTGCCGTCGGGGACGATTTTCAGCTGCCTGGCGGAAACCATCGTGCTGACGATGGCTGGCGAACAACGTGATTACAGCATCGGCAAGCGACCTCCACTCGCCGATGCCGAGGCGATATTCGAGTTGGCGCGTAACTTCGGTTTCGCGTCGGCGGTGGAACAACCAATAGAGAAAGCCGGTTAAAAATCGCCGGATAACGATGAGACCTGGAGTTGAGGCCATTCCTATGTCGATACAATCAGCAGGATGCGTAACCGAGAAACGGCTGCCGGGCCTTATCGGTGCATTGAAACAGCGCGGCCGGATGTCGCTCGAGAAAGCCGACCCCAGTGAGTTGTGCGAGCTGTTTCGCACGTTCAACGCGGCCGGCCTGATCATTCCGCAATCGTTCGGCGGTTTGGGCGCTTCGCCGCGCGAAACGGTGGAGATTCTGCGCGTGGTGGGCTCGCTCTGCCCGTCGCTGGCGGTAATGATGACCATGCATCACCACACCATTGCCACCATCGTTCAACTCGGTGGCCTGATCCCGGCGGCCGACGAACTGCTCTACGGCATTGCCCAGAATCAATTGCTGATCGCCTCGGCGTTCGCCGAGGGCAAGGCGGGTGCGGAGATTTTCAACTCCAGCGTCAAGGCCACGCCGGTCGAGGGCGGCTTCCTGCTCAAGGGCAGCAAGAAGCCCTGCACGATGAGCCATAACATGGATGTGATCGTGGTCGGCGTCGCCCGCGAGAATGACGATCACAGCATGACCCAGGGTTTCGCCGTGGTTTTCAACGACGGCAGCGAGGTTTCCCGCGAGCGTTTTTGGAACACCTCGGTGTTGCAGGCCGCCGACAGCAACGCTCTGGTATTCAACGATGTGTTCGTGCCCGACGAGCGCATGCTGCTCGCCGAGGCCGTCGGCGACGACGAGGTGGCGACTTCCGCCCAGGAAACCTCGTTGTCCGGGCTGTGCTGGTTCCAGCTGATGGTCGGTGCCACCTACCTCGGCGTGGCGTCCGCGCTGGTGGAGCTGCTGCTGAACAAGCGCAACACCGACGACGTTCACCTGGCTCAGTTGGCCATCGATCTGGAAGGTGCCCATCAGGCGCTTATCGGCACCGCGCGCGAACTCGAAGAACAGCGGGTCGCCGATTCCAGTGCCTACAACAAGGCGCTGTGCACACGCTTTATGGTGCAGGGCGCGGTGGAGCGCACGACCAATCTGGCGGTGGAGCTGCTGGGGGGGATGGCGTTCATCGCCTCGGACGAGGTCGCCTATCTGCTCGCCGCTTCCCGGGCTATCTGCTTTCACCCGATTTCCCGTTCCGCCGCCATGCCTTTGCTCGCGCAGTTTCTGCGGGAGTCGGCAGCGTCCACGCCCCAGGGTTGATTGCACCGCCGGACAGCGCGCCGCGAGCCTGTACCGGGGTATGCCGCCGTTCGCTCGCCATGCTTCTCGACAAAGAGGCTCCGCTGACGACCAGCCGGCGATACGCTAAATCAAGCAGGAAAGATGACCTTATGGCCACAACAGACTTTCTCTATCCACCGTTGCCGGGAAATGTCAGTCCGGTTGTTCACTTCGTCACCGTACCGCTGTTCTCGGTGCTTCTGCTGTTCAATACCGCGGCTATGGCGGTGATTCTGACGCTGGCGTTGATACTTCAACTGGGCCGTTGGCTGTTGGCGCAGATTCCCGGCGTCGCGGCGCTCGGCCATGGCATCGCCGCGTACTACCATCGTCTGGTGCAGCGGCTGGCGGACAAGGTGCTCAAGGATCCGCGCGACGAACCCATTCTGGCGGCGGCCATCACGCTCGGCTTGACCGCGTTTCCGGTGTTTATCGCGCAGTTGCTGATTGTCGAACTTTCCTGGGGCCTGGTGCTGGCTTTCTACGCGTTCGTTTATGGCCCGAACATCCGCGCCTTCGTGCGCTCCTTCAGCTCGATGCATCAGGAGGGGCACAACGTCGGCGGCATTTTCAAACGCGCGAGCATCCTCGAGAAATGGACCGGTAACTCATTTCTTTACATGTTTTTCGCCATCCCCATGGGGCTGATTCCCCATGCCGCGGCTCACCTTCAGCAACACCATCGCGAGAATGCCGGGCCGCTGGATGTCTATGCCAGCGCCCGCTACGACCATGCCAGCGCCTGGCACTTCATGGTCTATATGGTGCGCGAGGTGATGTACCAGCAGTTCATGGTTTCGCCTTATCTGTACTTCAAGAGCAAGCACAAGCGGTTGCAGATGCGCAGCATGCTGGTCGGCAACCTCATCCACCTGACGCTGTTCGTTCTGTTGGCGCTCTACAGCCTGCCGATCGCGGTGTGCTACATGCTGGTGCCCTGGTGCGCGAGCAACTTTCTGATGGGCGTGATCCATTGGAGCCAACACGCGTTCTACGGCGGTCAACAAGACCCCAAGGACTGGATGTACAACACCGTGACCTTGCTGGAAAAACCGGTCAACACGCTCAACGAGGGCTATCACGTTTGCCATCACCATTGGGAAAACGTGCACTGGTCGGAAAGCCCGGCACTCTTCGAGCGGCTGAAGCCGCAGATGCAAGCTGCGCAATCCCTGGTGTTCCGCGACCTCAGCGTCCTCGATCTATTCGTCATGCTGATGTTGCGCCGCTTCGATGCGCTCGCCGACAAGCTCGAATGGTGGGAGCCGTTGTCCCAGGCGGAAAAGGTCGCGTTGTTGAAGCGCCGCACCGCCGCGGCTCCGGTTACCGAGCACGAACAGGCTTACCAGCAGCGCTCGGCCGCTCAGGCGCAGCCGAGTGCCGTTCACTTCCAACCGCAAGCGCAGAGGACGTGAGGCCGCCATGAACAGAGCCCTTACTTTGAAAGTCGCGTCCATCGAACGGGAAACCGAGGATGCCGTCACCATTCATTTGAAGCAGCCCCTGTTGCGGAAGATCCGTTACACCGCGGGGCAATACCTGACCCTGGAAGTCGATGTCGACGATCAGGGCGCCAAGGGCTGCCGGGCCTATTCGATCAGCAGTACGCCAGGCCTGGACAAGACGCTTTCGATCACCGTCAAACGGGTCGCCGGCGGCAAGGTCTCGAACCGCCTGGTGCAGCAACTGGCGAAAGGCGATGCGGTGCAGACGCTCGGCGCCCACGGCCGCTTCACTTTCGCGCCGCAACCGGGCAACCGTCGGCATCTGGTGCTGTTCGCCGCCGGTAGCGGTATCACACCGATTTTCTCGATTCTGAAATCGGCACTGCATTTCGAGCAGGACTCGCACGTGTCGCTGATCTACAGCAACCGCAACAGCGACTCGGTGATCTTTCGCGACAAACTCGAACAGTTGCAGCGCACATTCGCCGATCGCCTGCATGTCGTGCATGTCCTCTCTCAGCCGACCAGCCTCAGCCAACAAGGCGGGCGCCTGACTCAGCGACGGGTGACCGAGATCATGCGCACGCTGCCCACGCGGGATGCCGGCAACACCGAGTTCTACGCTTGCGGGCCAAGCGGAATGATGGAGGAGGTGACCGGTGCGCTGGAAACCCTGGGCGTTGCCCCCGAGTCGGTGCATATGGAGAGCTTCACGCCGGCTAAATCGACGCAGCCGCCGCAGTCATCGAATCAGCCGAAACGCGTGCAACTGTTGATGCAGGGACAGGAGTTCAGCTTCGCGGTGCCCGCCGGCCAGACCATTCTGGAAGCGGCACTGGCCAGCGGGGTGCAGCCGCCTTTTTCCTGTCGCAGCGGTTTCTGCACCGCCTGCGTCTGCACCAAATTGGCGGGCGACGTCGAGATGCGCGAGGACCATGGGCTGTCGAGCGCTGAATTGAAAATGGGCCATGCGCTGATGTGCATCGGCTATCCGATGACCGACGAGGTTCGGCTGCAGGTCGAATGAGCGGGCCTGGCAGTGCGACAAGTTACCGGAGTGGATGTGGTGGATAAGCAATCGGTTTTGGCGGCACAGGATGAAATCCGGCTGGAGAAGCGCGCAGCGCTGAAAGTCGATCGCGCCAGGCAGGCGCAACTGCTCGCCTTACAGCAGCCGGCGCCGCTGCAGTTCATGCTGTGGGCGGCCCTGCACGTGACGGTCTGGCTGCTTTGCGCCTGGGTCATTGTGGCCACCGCCAATCCCGTCGGTCACCTGCTCGCCACTTTGATCATGGGTAATCAACTGCATGCCTTTACCGTGCTGCAACACGATTGTGGCCATCAGAACGCATTTCGCTCGGCGCTGCTGAACCTCTGGATGGGCCGCTTGATGGCCTGGTTCATCGTATTCCCGTATTCCTCGTTCACGGAATGTCATAAACATCATCATCGCTATCTGGGCGATCCGGACAAAGACCCGGACGAGTGGAACTATGCGCGCGGGGTCAAGTGGATGTTTCTGCGCATCGCCGTGTTCGTGCCGCGCTTCACCTACTTCTCCCTGGTGCGTTATGGCAAGGCGTTACGCAACCTGGTGTTGCGCGAGTTGTGCTTCAACCTGCTGTCGATGGCCGCCTTGTTCGCCTGGTTCGCGAGCGAGGGCATGGCGTACGAGTTCGTGCTGATTTTCGTCGTGCCGCTGTTGCTCCTGGCCGTGGTGATCAACCCGATATCGCGCGGTTACGAGCATTTGCCGATGGCGACCATCGAGCCCGAGCACGCCGATCGCCTGGATCTGGCGAAGAACACCATCACCGTCACCAGTCGGCTGGTCGGTCTGCTTTGGGCCAATATCAATTACCACGTCGAGCATCACGTGTACCCCGGCGTACCGTTCTGCAATCTGCGCAAATTGCATGACCTGCTAGAGAACAAGCCGTTCCTGCGCGACCGCTGGTTGCTTGCGCGGCTATTCGCACGGCGCGGCGCGAGCGCCGCAGACGCCGAACCCCAACGCGCGACATGAGCGCCGGCAGAGGAAGCACCATGGATTGCATCTTTTGTAAAATCGTTGCCGGCTCGTTACCTGCGGCTCATGTGTATCGCGACGAGCAGTGCATCGCCTTTGTGGATGTGCATCCGCTGGGGGCGGGGCACGTGCTGCTGATTCCCCGACAGCACGTGGAAAAACTCGAGCAACTGCCCGAGCATGCCCGCCAGCACCTTTACCGCGTGTTCGACAACTTGGTCGCCGCCCAGCGTCGGGCCGGCTTCGGTGTCGAGGGCACGCACCTGATCGTCAACGACGGCAAAGCGACCAATCAGCACATTCCCCATGCGCACCTGCATCTGGTGCCGCGCAAGCGCGGCGACGCCCTGGGCTTTGCCTGGCGCATGTTGCTGCACTTCACCGGGGTTTTCGGCTTTCGCACGTCTCACATAAGGTTGCAGGCGCAGGCCGACGCCATAGCCGCGCAGATATCCGCTAGTGCCATGGGGCCTGCCGCAACTCTGCAGCCGGAGGCCGTATGCACGGCGCGCTAATGGATGCAGGAGTGGAAGCCCTCGCTACCGAGGTGACGCCCAAGGTCTATCGGGTGCTGATCATCGGCGCCGGCTTCTCCGGTATCGGCATGGCCGTTCGCCTGCGCCAGAGCGGCGAAAGCGATTTCGTGATCTATGAACAGGAGGCCGGTATCGGCGGCACCTGGTGGGTTAATCAATACCCGGGCTGCGCCTGCGATATTCCTTCGCACCTGTATTCGTTCTCCTTCGAGCCCAACCCCGGTTGGTCGCGGCGCTTCTCGCCCCAGGCCGAAATCCGCGACTACCTGGCCGGTTGCGCCCGCAAATACGATTTGCTCGGGCATATGCGCTTCAACACCGCGGTCGCCTCCCTACGCTGGCTCGAACAACGAGCGCTCTGGGAAGTCACCGACGCCAAGGGCGGGGTGGTCTTCGCCAAGGTGGTGGTGGCCGGCACCGGCGCGCTGTCCACCCCGGATTATCCGCAGATTCCCGGCATCGAACGTTTCCGCGGCCGGGTGTTTCATTCCCAGCGCTGGGATCATGACTACGACCTGAACGGCAAACGAGTCGGGGTGATAGGCACCGGCGCTTCGGCGATTCAGTTCGTCCCCGAGATTCAGCCCGCGGTTGCCCGCCTCAATCTGTTCCAGCGCACCCCGCCTTGGGTCATCCCCAAGCCGGATCGCGGTTTTTCGCCATGGGAACAGCGTCTGCTGGGAGCTTTCCCGAAGCTGCAGCGTTTAGTTCGAGGCCTGATCTACGCGGCCCATGAAACCCGGGTGCTGGGTTTCGTGTTCAATCCGCGGTTGATGGGCTTTCACAAGCTGCTGGCCCTCAACCTGCTGCGCCGGCAGGTCAAGGATCGGGCGCTGCGCAGCCAGCTCACGCCGCGCTATGGGATCGGCTGCAAACGCATTCTGATCTCCAACAATTATTATCCCGCGGTTGCCCAGCCCAATGTCGCGCTGATCACCAGCGCCATTCGGGAGATCACCGAAGACGCCGTCATCACCGCGGACGAGCAACAGCATCCGGTCGATGCGCTGATCTTCGGCACCGGCTTCAAGGCCAGCACGCCATTCCCGCGGGGGATGATTTTCGGGCGGGCAGGGCAGGACATCCTCGATGCCTGGCGCGATGGACCGCAAGCCTACAAGGGCACCACAGTGGCCGGCTTTCCCAACCTGTTCCTGTTGATGGGCCCCAATACCGGGCTCGGCCATAACTCGATCGTCTACATGATCGAATCGCAGATCAGCTACGTCCTCGGCGCGCTGCGAACCATGGCGGAGCAGGGCGTCAGTAGCGTCGATGTGCAGCCGGAGGTGCAACAGCGCTTCAATCTGCTGCTGAGCAAACGCATGCAGGGCGCGGTCTGGACCCTCGGTAATTGCAAGAGCTGGTACCGACATCCGCAGACGGGGCGCAACGTAGTTATCTGGCCGGGCTTCAGTTGGGCGTTTCGCCGGGAAACCCGGCGCTTCGATGCCGAGGTTTACCAGCTCACCCGGGCTGAGGTCGAGGTCGAGCGTTAGCGGTGCATGCGGACAACAATAACCACAGAGGAAATCGTCAATGAGCCATCCGGGAAAAACCGTATTCGTATTCGGCTGCTACATGCTGCTCTTGGGCGTGCCGCTGTTGCTCGCACCGAACCTGCTACTGGGGCTGTTCGGCTTTGCCCCAACCGAGGAGGTGTGGGTTCGGATTCTCGGGCTGCTGGTGCTCTATCTCGGCGCTTACTACATGCTCGCCGGGCGCAAGGGCATAGAGCCGTTCATCGCCGCCACCGTGCCCATTCGTGCCTCGGTGATTTTCGTCTTCGCGATCTTCGTCGCCGCTGAAATGGTATCGCCGATGTTACTGGTGCTGGGCCTGCCGGATGTGGTCGGCGCCTGGTGGACCTGGCATGCCTTGCGTAGTCAGCGACTGACGGGCACCGTCGCTACTTCTTGAGTCATCCACCGTTCGGCGCCTGCCGTCTGCGTGGGCAAATGCCGCTTACCGCTGGTCGGTAAGCGGCATTTTCGTTTGTACCGCTTGTACGACTATTGTCGACAGTTGTGGCTGATTGTTTGACATAAATGCTGTGCAGGCGTAATTTTTCGGCACTAAGGCTCAATTAGTGTCGACAATATGCTTAGCGATCTCGAAGCGCCACGTGCCACCCAAGATGATTCGGAGACGCTTTCAGAGCACGTCTTCCGCTTGATCCAATCCGCTATCGTCAAAGGCGAAATCGCTCCGGGCAGCAAGATTTCCGAGCCGGAGCTGGCGCGCACCTACGGCATCAGCCGTGGGCCGCTGCGCGAGGCAATTCACCGCTTGGAAGGCCAGCGCCTGCTGGTGCGCGTGCCCCATGTCGGCGCGCGGGTGGTGTCGCTGGATCGGGCCGAGCTGATCGAACTCTATGAAATTCGCGAATCTCTTGAGGGTATGGCCTGCCGCCTGGCCGCCGAGCGCATGACTCAGGCGGAAATCGACGATTTGCGTCGGGTACTCGATCTGCATGAACGCGATGCGGCGTTTCAGGCCGGGGTCGGCTATTACCAGCAGGAAGGCGACTTCGATTTCCACTACCGGATCATCCAGGGCAGCGGTAACCGCACCTTGGTGCAGATGCTCTGCGGCGAGCTATACCAGTTGGTGCGCATGTATCGCCTGCAGTTCTCGGCGACGCCGAATCGACCTCGTCAGGCCTTCGCCGAACATCACCGGATTCTCGATGCCATCGCCGAGCGCGATGGCGAGCTGGCCGAGTTATTGATGCGCCGCCATATCGCGGCCTCGAAACGCAATATCGAGCGTCACTACGTCACGAGCGTAGGGCAGGACGCGCAAACCAAGACAGCTAAAACCAGAGGTGAGTCATGAGTCAGCTTTCCAGCCCCGGCCAACGCTTCCGCGACGCGGTAGCCGCTGAGCATCCCCTGCAGGTGGTCGGTGCGATCAACGCCAACCATGCGCTGCTGGCCAAACGCGCCGGCTTCAAGGCCATCTACCTCTCCGGTGGCGGCGTCGCAGCCGGTTCGCTGGGTTTGCCGGACCTCGGCATCACCAGCCTGGACGATGTGCTCACCGACGTGCGGCGGATTACCGATGTCTGCGACCTGCCGCTGCTGGTGGATGTCGACACCGGTTTCGGCAGCTCGGCGTTCAACGTCGCCCGTACGGTCAAGTCGATGATCAAGTTCGGCGCGGCGGCCATCCACATCGAGGACCAAGTCGGCGCCAAGCGTTGCGGTCACCGCCCCAATAAAGAGATCGTCACCCAGCAGGAGATGGTCGACCGGATCAAGGCAGCCGTCGATGCGCGTACCGATGACAGTTTCGTGATCATGGCGCGTACCGATGCCCTGGCGGTCGAAGGGCTGAATTCGGCGCTGGACCGCGCCGCCGCCTGCATCGAAGCCGGCGCGGACATGATTTTCCCCGAAGCGATCACCGAACTGGCGATGTACAAGACCTTCGCCGAGCGGGTCCAGGCGCCGATCCTGGCCAATATCACCGAGTTTGGCGCCACGCCGCTGTACACCACCGAAGAGCTGGCGAGTGTCGATGTGTCGCTGGTGCTTTACCCGCTGTCGGCGTTCCGCGCGATGAACAAGGCCGCCGAGAACGTCTACACCGCGTTGCGCCGCGACGGCACCCAGAAAAACGTGATCGATACCATGCAGACCCGCATGGAACTGTACGAGCGCATCAACTACCACGCCTTCGAGCAACACCTCGATGCGCTGTTCGCCGCCAAGAAGTGACCGGCCGCTGGCCGCCCAACGCAGGCGGCCCGCGCATTACAAGACAAGCAACAACCGAATTGGATGAGGAGACAGACCGATGAGCGCTAGCCCAGAAACCACCACCCCAGGCTTCAAACCCAAGAAGTCGGTGGCCCTGAGCGGCACCGCCGCCGGCAACACCGCGCTGTGCACCGTCGGCCGTAGTGGCAACGATCTGCATTACCGCGGCTATGACATTCTCGATGTCGCCACCACCTGCGAGTTCGAGGAAATCGCTCATTTGCTGGTCCACGGCAAACTGCCCAACGCGGCTGAGCTGGCCGGCTACAAGGCCAAGCTGAAGGCGCTGCGCGGTCTGCCCGCGGCGTTGAAGGCGGCGCTGGAGCAGCTGCCGCCGTCGGCCCACCCGATGGACGTGATGCGCACCGGTGTGTCGGTGCTCGGTTGCCTGTCGCCGGAAAAGGACGACCACAATCACCCCGGTGCCCGCGACATCGCCGACAAGCTGATGGCCTCCCTGGGGTCGATGCTGCTGTACTGGTACCACTTCAGCCACAACGGCAAGCGTATCGAGGTGGAGACCGACGACGACTCCATCGGCGGTCACTTCCTGCACCTGCTGCATGGCCAGACGCCGCGCGACAGCTGGGTACGCGCCATGCACACCTCGCTGATCCTCTACGCCGAGCATGAATTCAACGCCTCGACCTTCGCCTCGCGGGTGGTTGCCGGCACCGGCTCCGACATGTACTCGGCGATCGCCGCCGGCATCGGCGCGCTGCGCGGGCCCAAGCACGGCGGCGCCAACGAAGTGGCGTTCGAGATCCAGAAACGTTACGACAATCCGGACGAGGCCGAGGCTGATATCCGCGCCCGCGTCGAGAAAAAAGAAGTGGTGATCGGCTTCGGCCACCC
Source organism: uncultured Pseudomonas sp. (assembly GCA_966210885.1). GTDB lineage: Bacteria > Pseudomonadota > Gammaproteobacteria > Pseudomonadales > Pseudomonadaceae > Aquipseudomonas. Next base: position 164,388 of record CBIHLQ010000004.1, on the reverse strand, counting down.
GGTGTATACCGTGAGCGATCCGCGCAACAAGGTGATCAAGGAAGTCGCCCGCGAACTCTCCGCCGAGCAGCGCAACAACAAGATGTTCGACATCGCCGAGCGTCTGGAAAGCACCATGTGGGAAATCAAGAAGATGTTCCCCAACCTCGACTGGTTCAGCGCCGTCAGCTACCACATGATGGGCGTGCCGACCGCCATGTTCACCCCGCTGTTCGTCATCGCCCGCACGTCGGGCTGGTCCAGCCACGTTATCGAGCAACGCATCGACGGCAAGATCATCCGCCCCAGCGCCAACTACGTGGGCCCGGAAGATCTGACCTTCGTGCCGCTCAAGGACCGCCCATGAACAGTCAGCTGAACAGCCAATACCGCAAAGCGTTGCCCGGTACCCAGCTGGACTTCTTCGATACTCGCGAGGCGGTCGATGCAATCGCGCCCGGCGCCTACGACAAGTTGCCCTATACCTCCCGCGTGCTGGCCGAGCAGTTGGTGCGCCGCTGCGAGCCGGACGCCTTGACCGATGCGCTCAAGCAGCTGATCGAGCGCAAACGCGATCTGGACTTCCCCTGGTATCCGGCTCGGGTGGTCTGCCACGACATCCTCGGCCAGACCGCACTGGTCGACCTGGCCGGCCTACGCGACGCGATCGCCGAGCAGGGCGGCGATCCGTCCAAGGTCAATCCGGTGGTGCCGACCCAGTTGATCGTCGATCACTCGTTGGCGGTGGAGGCGGCGGGCTTCGACCCGGATGCCTTCGAGAAGAACCGCGCCATCGAGGATCGGCGCAACGAGGACCGCTTCCACTTCATCGAGTGGACCAAGACCGCATTCAAGAACGTCGACGTGATCCCAGCCGGCAACGGCATCATGCACCAGATCAACCTGGAGAAGATGAGCCCGGTGATCCAGGCCCGCGGCGGCGTGGCGTTCCCCGACACCTGCGTCGGCACCGACTCGCACACCCCGCACGTCGACGCGCTGGGCGTTATCGCCATCGGCGTCGGTGGCCTGGAAGCGGAAACCGTGATGCTCGGGCACCCGTCGATGATGCGCTTGCCCGATATCGTCGGCGTGCGCCTGATCGGCAAGCGTCAGCCGGGTATCACCGCCACCGACATCGTGCTGGCCATCACCGAGTTCCTGCGCAAGGAGCGCGTCGTCGGTGCCTGGGTCGAGTTCTTCGGTGAGGGTGCCGACAGTCTGACCATCGGCGACCGCGCGACCATCTCCAATATGTGCCCGGAATACGGCGCCACCGCGGCGATGTTCTATATCGACCAGCAGACCATCGACTATCTCAAACTCACTGGCCGCGAGCCGGAGCAGGTAGCACTGGTCGAGCAGTACGCCAAGACCACTGGCCTGTGGGCCGATGCTCTGGTCAGCGCCGAGTACGAGCGCGTGCTCACATTCGACCTGTCCAGTGTGGTGCGCAACATGGCTGGCCCAAGTAACCCGCACAAGCGCCTGCCGACCTCGGCACTGCACGAGCGCGGCATTGCCGACCAAGCCAAGCTGGCGGCTGGCAAGCTGGAAGAGGGCGAAGGTCTGATGCCTGATGGTGCGGTGATCATTGCCGCCATCACCAGCTGCACAAACACCTCCAATCCGCGCAACGTGGTGGCCGCTGGCCTGCTGGCGAAAAAGGCCAACGCCCTGGGCCTGCTGCGCAAGCCCTGGGTCAAGACCTCGTTTGCCCCGGGTTCCAAGGTCGCCAAACTGTATCTGGAAGAATCCGGCCTGCTGCCGGAGCTGGAGCAGCTCGGCTTCGGCATCGTCGGCTACGCCTGCACCACCTGTAACGGCATGTCCGGCGCACTGGACCCGGTGATCCAGCAGGAAATCATCGACCGCGACCTGTATGCCACCGCGGTACTGTCCGGCAACCGCAACTTCGACGGCCGTATCCATCCCTACGCCAAGCAGGCCTTCCTCGCTTCACCGCCGCTGGTGGTGGCCTACGCCATCGCCGGTACCGTGCGCTTCGACATCGAGCAGGACGTGCTGGGTACCGACCAAGCTGGTAACCCCGTCACCCTGAAGGACCTGTGGCCGAGCGACGAGGAGATCGACGCGATTGTCGCCGCCAGCGTGAAGCCGGAGCAGTTCAAGCAGATCTACATCCCGATGTTCGATCTGGGCACTATCGAGGAGGCCGAAAGCCCGCTGTACGACTGGCGCCCGATGAGCACCTATATCCGCCGCCCTCCGTACTGGGAAGGCGCACTGGCCGGCGAGCGAACGCTCAAGGGCATGCGCCCGCTGGCGATCCTGCCGGACAACATCACCACCGACCACCTGTCGCCGTCCAACGCGATCCAGATGAGCTCGGCCGCCGGTGAATACCTGCACAAAATGGGCCTGCCGGAGGAGGACTTCAACTCCTACGCGACCCACCGCGGCGACCACTTGACCGCCCAGCGCGCCACCTTCGCCAACAAGGAGCTGGTCAATGAAATGGCCGTGGTCGACGGTGTCGTGAAGAAGGGTTCGCTGGCGCGTGTGGAGCCGGAGGGCACAGTCATGCGCATGTGGGAGGCGATCGAGACCTACATGAACCGCAAGCAGAACCTGATCATCGTCGCTGGCGCCGACTACGGTCAGGGTTCGTCCCGTGACTGGGCGGCCAAGGGCGTACGCCTGGCGGGTGTGGAGGTGATAGTCGCGGAAGGCTTCGAGCGCATTCACCGCACCAACCTGGTGGGCATGGGCGTGCTGCCGGTCGAGTTCAAGCCGGGCACCACCCGCCTGACCCTCGGCCTCGACGGCACTGAAACCTATGACATCCAGAGCGAGCCGGCGCCGCGCTGCGAGCTGACTCTGGTCATCCATCGCAACAATGGCGAAGTGACCCGGGTGCCGGTGATCTGCCGTCTGGATACCGCCGCCGAGGTCAAGGTTTACAACGCCGGCGGGGTGCTGCAGCGCTTCGCACAGGACTTCCTCGAAGGCGCCGTTGCCTGAACCCGTGGTGCGGACATGCCGAAGGCTTGTCCGCCGTTACGCGGTTTACGACAAAACCTGTAGCCCGGATGCAATCCGGGGATGACATTGATAGGTTCGTCCCGGATTGCATCCGGGCTACTTTCTTTTCAGGACAGCATCCATGACCCATTTGCCCCAACTGAAAATCCCCGCCACCTATATGCGTGGCGGTACCAGCAAGGGCGTGTTCTTCCGTCTCGAAGACCTGCCGCCAAGTTGCCAGGCCCCGGGCGAAGCTCGCGACAAGCTGTTTATGCGGGTGATCGGCAGCCCCGATCCTTATGCCGCGCATATCGACGGCATGGGCGGGGCGACGTCCAGCACCAGCAAGTGCGTGATCCTGTCCCGCAGCAGTCAGCCGGATCACGATGTCGATTACCTCTACGGCCAGGTCTCGATCGACAAGGCTTTCGTCGATTGGAGCGGCAATTGCGGCAACCTCTCGACGGCGGCGGGCGCCTTCGCCTTGCACGCCGGGCTGGTCGACCCCTCGCGTATCCCGGACAACGGCACCTGTGTGGTGCGCATCTGGCAGGCCAATATCCAGAAAACCATCATCGCCCATGTGCCGGTGAGCCATGGCCAGGTCCAGGAAACCGGCGATTTCGAGCTGGACGGCGTGACCTTTCCGGCCGCCGAAATCGTGCTGGAATTCCTCGATCCGTCCGATGACGGCGAGGAGGGCGGTTCGATGTTCCCCACCGGCAATCTGGTCGACGAGCTGGAAGTGCCGACTGATGTTGTGGCGAGCGGCAGGCTCAAGGCGAGCATGATCAGCGCCGGCATTCCAACCGTGTTCGTCAATGCCGAGGACATCGGCTATCAGGGCACCGAGCTGCGCGAGGAGATCAACGGCAATCCCGAGGCGCTGGCCCGCTTCGAGGCGATCCGGGTTGCCGGCGCCCTGCGCATGGGCCTGATCAAAACGGCAGCGGAGGCGGCGACCCGCCAGCACACGCCGAAGATCGCCTTCGTCGCCAAACCCAAGGATTACCGGGCCTCCAGCGGCAAGACGGTACAGGCCAGCGAGGTCGATCTGCTGGTACGAGCGCTGTCCATGGGCAAACTGCACCACGCCATGATGGGCACCTGTGCCGTGGCCATCGGCACCGCCGCCGCTATTCCGGGCACCTTGGTCAATCAGGCAGCCGGTGGCGCTGCGCGCGAAGCGGTCCGTTTCGGCCATCCGTCCGGCACCTTGCGCGTCGGTGCCGAGGCTTCTCTGGAGGGGGGCGAATGGCTGGTCAAGAAGGCCATCATGTCGCGTAGCGCGCGGATATTGATGGAGGGCTGGGTGCGGGTGCCGGAAGATTCGTTCTAACACTCAGAAATAACAAAGGCTCGGTTTTTTCGAGCCTTTTCTTTTGTTTTTCAATTGCTTGAGCGTATTACTTGAGGCGCCGTTCGACGCCTTTTTCCACCAGAATCTTCGCCGAAATCTCCTCCACGGAAAAATAGGTGGAGTTGATGAAATTGATGTTCTCGCGGCGGAACAGGTTTTCCACCTCGCGGATCTCGAATTCGCACTGGGCGAAGCTGGCGTAGCGGCTATTGGGTTTGCGCTCGTGACGGATGGCGGTCAGGCGATCGGCATCGATGGTCAGGCCGAACAGCTTTTCTTTGTGCTTTTTCAGCACCGCGGGCAACTGCAGTCGCTCCATATCGTCTTCGGTCAGCGGGTAGTTGGCGGCGCGAATCCCGTATTGCATGGCCATATACAGGCAGGTCGGGGTTTTACCGCAGCGCGAAACGCCTACCAGGATCAAATCGGCCTTGTCGTAGTAATGGGTACGCGCGCCGTCGTCGTTATCCAGGGCGAAGTTCACCGCTTCGATGCGCTCCATATAGTTGGAGTTATGCCCGATGGAATGGGACTTACCGACCGAATAAGAGGAGTGCGAGGTCAATTCCTGCTCGAGGGGGGCGAGGAAGGTCGAGAAGATGTCGATCATGTAACCGTTGGATTCAGCCAGGACTTCACGGATCTCTTGGTTAACTATGGTGTCGAAGATGATCGGACTGGCTCCGTCCCTGGCAGCAGCGCTATTGATTTGTTGTACCATTGCGCGCGCTTTTTCCACGCTGTCGATGTACGGACGCGTGAGTTTGGTGAAGTTGATGGTTTCGAACTGCGCCAACAAACTCTGACCGAGGGTTTCGGCGGTAATGCCGGTACCGTCGGAGATGAAAAAAGCGGTTCGTTTCATTTGCGCAATGGGCCTTAAGCTGAGAACGTTTCTTGGCTATCATAGGCCCCGCTGTAGGCAGGGCCGATCAGTCGGCATTGTTACTTATTTTCCAGGGGCAGGCCACAATCGCGCGGACATGTCCGTTGAGCTTCCTGGTCCCTAGAGAGCATGTTAAGGGCTCGCGAGCTAGAGCCATGCAAGGCAAAAACAGGCGAGGAAGCGGAGTTTACGGCTGTAATGAGCATTCCGACTGGGCTCGCAACCGAGTCTGTTTTTAACGCAGCAGGGCCGACGCGCAGCAGACCTTGAATAGGTTATGAGCTTTTCCAACACTTCAGTGGAGAGATCCCTTGGTAGAGTACGTAGTTTCCCTCGATAAGCTCGGCAATCACGATGTTGAGCACGTAGGGGGCAAGAACGCCTCCCTGGGCGAGATGATCAGCAACCTTTCCGGCGCCGGTGTTTCGGTGCCCGGTGGTTTCGCCACCACAGCCCAAGCCTACCGAGACTTTCTCGACCTGAGCGGCTTGAACGACCAGATCCACGCCGCGCTGGACGCGCTGGATGTCGATGACGTCAATGCGTTGGCGAAAACCGGTGCGCAAATTCGCCAATGGGTGATGGACGCAGAACTCCCCGCCGAGTTGGACAAGCAAATCCGCAGCGCTTTCGCCGAAATGGCGGGCGGAAACGAACATATGGCCGTCGCCGTGCGCTCCTCGGCGACCGCCGAAGACCTGCCGGACGCTTCCTTTGCCGGCCAGCAGGAAACCTTCCTGAACATCCGCGGCGTCGACAACGTGATCCGCGCGGCCAAGGAAGTGTTCGCTTCGCTGTTCAACGACCGCGCCATCGCTTACCGCGTGCACCAGGGCTTCGACCACAAGCTGGTCGCCCTATCCGCCGGCGTGCAGCGCATGGTGCGTTCGGAAACCGGCACCGCCGGGGTGATGTTCACCCTCGATACCGAGTCGGGCTTCCGCGACGTGGTGTTCATCACCGGCGCCTACGGCCTTGGCGAAACCGTGGTCCAGGGTGCGGTCAATCCCGACGAGTTCTACGTGCACAAGCAGACCCTGGCAGCGGGTCGCCCGGCGATCCTGCGCCGCAACCTGGGCAGCAAAGCGATCAAGATGGTCTATGGCGAAGAAGCCAGCGCCGGCAAATCGGTCAAGGTGGTCGACGTCGAGCATGCCGAGCGCGCGCGTTTCTGCCTGACCGATGCCGAAGTCAGCGAGCTGGCCAAGCAGGCCATGATCATCGAGAAACACTATGGCCGGCCGATGGACATCGAGTGGGCCAAAGACGGCGACGACGGCCAGCTGTATATCGTTCAGGCCCGTCCGGAAACCGTGAAGAGCCGTTCCAGCGCCAATGTGATGGAGCGCTACCTGCTCAAGGAAACCGGTACCGTGCTGGTGGAAGGCCGCGCCATTGGGCAGAAAATCGGTGCAGGCAAGGTGCGTGTGATCAACGACGTATCGGAAATGGACAAAGTCCAGGCCGGCGACGTACTGGTCTCCGACATGACCGATCCGGACTGGGAACCGGTCATGAAGCGCGCCAGCGCCATCGTCACCAACCGCGGCGGGCGCACTTGCCATGCGGCGATCATCGCTCGCGAGCTGGGCATTCCGGCTGTGGTCGGTTGCGGTAACGCGACCCATGTATTGAAAGACGGACAGGGCGTCACCGTTTCCTGCGCCGAGGGCGATACCGGCTTTATTTTCGAAGGCGAACTGGGCTTCGACATCCGCAAGAACTCGGTCGATGCCATGCCCGAGCTGCCGTTCAAGATCATGATGAACGTCGGCAACCCGGATCGCGCCTTCGACTTCGCGCAATTGCCGAACGAAGGTGTGGGCCTGGCCCGTCTGGAATTCATCATCAACCGTATGATCGGCGTGCACCCCAAGGCGCTGCTGAACTTCGCCGGCTTGCCGCCTGAGATCAAGGACAGCGTCGAGAAGCGTATCGCCGGTTACGACGACCCGGTCGGTTTCTATGTCGAGAAGCTGGTCGAAGGCATCAGTACCCTGGCCGCGGCGTTCTGGCCGAAGAAGGTCATCGTGCGTCTGTCGGACTTCAAGTCTAATGAATACGCCAACCTGATCGGCGGCAAACTCTACGAGCCGGAAGAAGAAAACCCGATGCTGGGTTTCCGCGGCGCTTCGCGTTATATCAGCGAATCCTTCCGCGATTGCTTCGAGCTCGAATGCCGCGCGCTGAAAAAAGTGCGCAATGAGATGGGCCTGACCAACGTCGAGATCATGGTGCCCTTCGTGCGGACCTTGGGCGAAGCCAGTCAAGTCGTCGATCTGCTCGCGCAGAACGGTCTGGCGCGCGGTCAGGATGGCCTCAAGGTGATCATGATGTGCGAGCTGCCGTCCAACGCCATCCTGGCGGAAGAGTTCCTCGAATTCTTCGACGGCTTCTCCATCGGCTCAAACGATCTGACCCAGCTGACCCTGGGCCTGGACCGCGACTCCGGCATCGTCGCCCATCTGTTCGACGAGCGTAATCCGGCGGTCAAGAAGCTGCTGTCCAATGCCATCCAGGCCTGTAACAAAGCCGGCAAGTACATCGGTATTTGCGGTCAGGGCCCCTCGGATCACCCGGACTTGGCGAAATGGCTGATGGAGCAGGGCATCGAGAGCGTATCGCTGAACCCGGATTCGGTGCTCGATACCTGGTTCTTCCTCTCGGAAGGCCAGAACGCCTGATTTCCCCTTAATCTACTTGCAGGGTGGGGTTACGGCTCCGCCCTTTTTTGTGCCAGAGAGAAAATGCAAAGCAGCAGCGAGTTATTCCCCGTCGCTTTGATCAGCGCGGAAATTCGTGGCGACCTGAGTGAGGACGTTTATCGCCTCAAGCCCGGCAACAGCCCCGATGCCAGCGTCGAGTTGGCGCTGACTCGCCTCGGTCGCGCCGATCATGAAACCCAGCGCGGTGTGCCGGTGATCCTGATACCCGGCAGTTTTTCCAATCGACGTTTCTGGTATTCGCCCAAAGGCATCGGCCTGGGCGCCTTTCTCGCGCGGGCCGGCTACGACGTGTGGATCGCCGAGATGCGTGGGCATGGCTTGTCGCCGCGCAATCGCAACTACAAGCACAACAAGGTCAGCGACTATGTGCGTTACGACCTACCGGCAATCGCCGACTTCGTCTTCGAGCAGAACCCACAGAAAGCCCATTGGCTGGGCCATTCGCTGGGTGGCATCACCCTGGCCGGGGCATTGGGTGGCGGCTATCTTGAGCAGCAGCGCATCGCTTCCGTCAGCCTCTGCGGCGCTCAGATCAGCCGCGTCTATTGGCCGCTGAAGTTTCCGCCGCTGGAGTGGGGCAGCCGTTTGTTGCTCAAGCGCTTCTCGCTGATCTCGGGGCCCAAATTCAAGCGCGGCCCGGAAGACGAGCCGATTGGTTTGGCGCTGGAAAGTCTGCGCTGGCATGGCCTGTTCGGGCGTTTTGGCGATGCCGAGCGCGATTGGTGGGCGGGGCTCGCCGAGGTCAAGGTGCCGGTGATGGCGGTCGCGGCGGTGGGCGATACACAAGACCCGGCGTGGGCCTGTCGCAAACTCTTCGAGCAGTTCGGTTCGACGGTGTCGGAGTTCTTGTGCTTGGGCAAGAAGAACGGCTTCAGCGGCGATTTCGGCCATGTGGAAATGCTGGTCAGCAAAGAGGCGCAACGCGAAGTCTGGCCACTGATCGAACAGTGGCTACGCAAGAGTCCGCTGGTCGCCGCCCAAGTCGAGAGCACGGCCAGCATTTCGCCAGAGCCGGCATCCGGCTAAGATGCGGCGATAAGTATTTGAAGGCAATGGCGTCGTTATTGCGCGGCGAGTCCCAGGTTCACGGTTAACAAGGAGTTTCTCTCATGCATTACATCACCCCTGATTTGTGCGACGCCTATCCGGAGTTGGTGCAGGTGGTCGAGCCGATGTTCAGCAATTTCGGCGGCCGCGATTCCTTCGGTGGTGAGATCGTCACCGTCAAATGTTTCGAGGACAACTCCCTGGTCAAGGAGCAGGTCGAACAACCGGGGCAGGGCAAGGTGATGGTGGTCGATGGCGGCGCCTCCCTGCGCCGTGCATTGCTCGGCGACATGCTGGCGGAGAAAGCCGCGAAGAATGGCTGGGAAGGCATCGTGGTTTACGGCTGCGTCCGTGATGTCGATGTACTCGCTCAGACCAATCTGGGGGTTCAGGCGCTGGCCAGCCACCCGATGAAAACCGACAAGCGCGGCATCGGCGATCTCAATGTCGCGGTCACCTTCGGCGGCGTCACCTTCCGTCCGGGCGAATACGTATACGCCGACAACAACGGCATCATCGTATCGCCCAGTGCGTTGAAGATGCCTGAATAGGTGCCGAGCGCGCAGATGTACGAGCAAGAAAACGCCAACTGGGGACTGGTGCATGCGTTTGTCCTCGATGGACGAGGCGGCGCCAGAGCCATCGCGCAGACGCAGCTGGCGGGCCTTGAGCTGGGCGAGCGGGAGAGCCTCTGGCTGCATTGGGATCGCGGCCATCCGCAGACCCAGTCCTGGCTGCGTCATGACAGCGGGCTGAGCGAATTCGCCTGCGATCTGTTGCTCGAAGAGAATACGCGCCCGCGGCTGCTGCCGTTGCCCGAGCATGAAATGCTGCTGTTTCTGCGTGGCGTCAACCTCAATCCGGGGGCTGAGCCCGAAGACATGGTCTCGGTGCGGATCTTCGCCAGCGCTCGCCGGGTGATTTCCCTGCGTTTACGTCCCTTGCGCGCCACCGAAGAGCTGATCGCCGAATTGGCTGCCGGCAAAGGGCCGACATCCGCGTCCGAGTTGATGCTGAGCCTGGCGCACTACCTGACCGACAAGATCGAGAACCTGGTGACCGAGTTGTCCGAGCAGGTCGACGAGCAGGAAGAGCTGGTCGATGCCGAGGAGCGTTTGGTTCCCGACCATGCCAAGCTGTTGCAGCTGCGCCGCCGTGCGGCCAGCCTGCGGCGGTTTCTCGCGCCTCAGCGCGATATCTATGCGCAGTTGACGCGTAATCAACTGCCCTGGTTCGTCGCCGACGATACGGATTACTGGAATGAACTGAACAACCGCCTGACCCGTTATCTGGAAGAGCTGGAGTTGAGCCGCGAGCGGGTCAGCCTGGTTCTGGAAGCGGAGAGTCGGCGGATGGATCAGCGCATGAACCGTACCCTGTACCGTTTCGGCATCATCGCCGGGGTGTTTCTGCCCATGACCTTTCTAACCGGTCTATTGGGGATCAACGTCGGCGGTATCCCTGGGGCGGACAGCCCATACGGTTTCGCCTTGGTCTGTCTGTTGATGGTGACGGTCGCCCTGGGGCAGTGGTGGTTGCTGCGCCGTCTGCGCTGGGCCTGATGTGACTTGCCTACCCTTGAATTCGTCTAGCCGACACATCCTGTGAGGCGCGCCATGCACGATCCTTTCGAAGAATCCCTACGTGATTTGCTCAAATCGCCAACGTCGCCACACGACGACGACGCCTGTCTGCATCGCGTGTTGAAGACCGCCAACCGCCAAGTCGGCGCCGGCGATCTATTCGCGGTGGTGGGGCATTGGCTCGGCGCCTTGATGATCGCCCTGAACAACGGCTCCGCGCATATCGCACCGGTCTCCCGCCGTCCTACTTCCGCTCGTTCTACTGATAAGGCTGACTGAAATGGAACTCGATCCCTGGACTCAAAGCCTGGTAGCCGCGATGACCGCGCTCTGGACCAAAGTCGCTGTGTTCATCCCGAACCTGTTCGTGGCGCTGATTTTGGTATTGCTCGGCTTCGTCGTGGCCAAGCTACTCGATACCTTGTTGTCGAAATTGCTCGGCAAGATCGGTCTGGATCGTTTGATGGCGGGCACTGGGCTGACCAAGCTGCTCAGCCGCGCCGGCATTCAGGCACCTGTATCGACCTTGATCGGCAAGATCATCTACTGGTTTGTGCTGCTGATCTTCCTCGTCTCGGCGGCGGAGTCGCTCGGTCTGGAACGGGTCTCGGCGACGCTCGATGTGCTCGCCTCGTACCTGCCCAAGGTGTTCGGCGCGGCGCTGGTGCTGGTGGCCGGCGTGCTGCTGGCGCAATTGGTCAGCGGCTTGGTGCGCGGCGCAGCCGAAGGGGTGGGGTTGGATTACGCCCATGGCCTGGCCCGCATCGCTCAAGGCTTCGTGGTCATCATCAGCATCTCGGTGGCCATCGGCCAATTGGAGGTCAAGACCGACCTGCTCAATACCGTGATCGCCATCGTGCTGACGTCCGTGGGCCTGGCCGTCGCGTTGGCGTTGGGATTGGGCAGCCGGGAGATCGTCGGACAGATTCTCGCCGGCATCTATGTGCGGGAGCTGTACCAAGTGGGGCAGCAGGTGCAAGTGGGTGATATAGAAGGGCAGATCGAAGAAATTGGCACGGCCAAGACTATTCTGTTAACCGAGGCGGGCGAACTGGTGACCATCGCCAATCGGACTTTGCTCGAACAGCGGGTGAACAGCCAGTAAGGCATCTCCCTGTTCATGCAATCCCTGCTAATGTATGCCGCCGGCCAGCCGATTTCTGGCATTGGCGGCTTCTGTCCCGACTGTTGGCCCAACTCGTTTTGAATAAAGCCCAAACGCTACCTGTGCGCTATGACCCTCGCGAGCTTTCGGACGAAGAGCTGGTCGCGCGCGCCCACGACGAATTGTTCCATATCACCCGGGCATACGAAGAGTTGATGCGTCGTTATCAACGTACGCTGTTCAATGTCTGCGCACGCTATTTGGGTAATGACCGTGATGCCGACGATGTGTGCCAGGAGGTAATGCTTAAAGTTCTTTATGGCTTGAAAAACTTCGAGGGCAAGTCGAAGTTTAAAACCTGGCTATATAGCATTACCTATAACGAATGCATTACCCAGTATCGCAAAGAGCGGCGCAAGCGCCGCTTGATGGATGCTTTGAGTCTGGATCCGCTGGAAGAGGCGGTCGAGGAAAAAGCACCGAAGATTGAAGATCGTGGCGGACTTGACCGTTGGTTGGTACATGTCAACCCCATCGACAGAGAAATTTTAGTGCTGCGCTTCGTTGCCGAGCTGGAGTTTCAAGAAATTGCGGATATCATGCACATGGGCCTGAGCGCTACCAAAATGCGCTATAAGCGAGCCCTCGATCGGCTCCGTGAAAGATTCTCCGACACGCCTGAACTTAACTAAACCAATTGCGTCAAACTTTCCGGTTAATCCTTATGAGGATTGCCGGCTGAGTTGTCTTGCGCGTGCGCCAGATAACTTACTGACCACCAAGATAGGGATTCACAAATGAAATCGAAGAACACTTTTGGCGTTGTCATTGGCTCACTGCTGGCTACCTCGTCTCTCAGCGTGCTGGCTCAGGGTCAAGGCGCGGTTGAAGTGGAAGCTTTTGGCAAGCGCTCTTTCACCGAAAGCAATCGTGACGTAACTGATGGCAACTTATTCGGCGGTAGCATTGGCTATTATTTGAACGATGACGTTTCTCTGAATCTGTCCCACGGTACCTATCGCAGCATTCGGTCCAAAGATACTCTGCCTGGCTCCACCCATGGCCGTGAACAAATCGACGGCCATCTGAGCACCTTGGAAGCTCAATATCACTTCGGTACGCCGGCTGCACAAAGCCTGCGTCCTTACGTTTCTGCCGGTTTCGGCCATCAGGAACTGGACAACACCTTCACTCGCGGCAATGACAAAAGCACCTTCGCCATGGTTGGCGCCGGCGCCAAGTACTACTTCAACGAAATGTTCTTCGCCAAGGCCGGTGTCGACGTGCTGCACAGCCTGGATACCGAAAATACCGAGTGGCAAGCTGGCGTAGGCGTCGGTTTGAACTTCGGCGGTAGCAGCCAGCCTGCACCGCAGGTGGTCGAGGCCGCTCCGGAGCCGATCGCTGAACCGGTCGTTGCCGAAGAACCGCTGGAAACCGTTCGCGTCGAACTGGACGTCAAGTTCGATTTCGACAAGGCGCGGGTTAAGGAAGAAAGCTACAGCGACATTCAGAACCTCGCCGACTTCATGAACCAGTACCCGCAGACCAGCACCACGGTCGAAGGTCACACCGACGCCGTTGGCACCGATGAATACAACCAGCAGCTGTCCGAGCGTCGTGCCAATGCCGTTCGCGACGTACTGGTCAACCAGTACGGTGTGGACGCCGAGCGCGTCAATACCGTTGGCTATGGCGAGGCGCGTCCGGTTGCCGATAACGCTACCGATTCCGGCCGTGCGATCAACCGTCGCGTCGAAGCCGAAGTAGAAGCTCAGATCAAGCAGTAATAGATCCGGCTTTATAGAAAACCCGGCTCCGGCCGGGTTTTTCTTTGCCTGCAGAAAAGCGACATAAAAAAAGCCCGGCTTTCGCCGGGCTAAGAACAACTCCGCAGGAGCGCGAAGCGGTTAGGCACTCATGGCAGCAGCCAGTATCTGCTGCTGCGCGGCGACTTCGCCGATAACCAGGATGGCCGGGCTTTTCAGTTGGAAGTCGAGGGCATCTTGTTGCATCGAGGCAAGCGAGCTGCGGCATTCACGTTGCTGGGGCAGGGAGGCGTTTTCGATCAGCGCCACCGGCATGTCGGCGCGCATACCGCCGGCCAACAGGCTTTCGCGGATTTCCGGCAGTTTGGCGACGCCCATATATACCACCAGGGTGGTGCCGCCCTGGGCCAGGGCCTGCCAGTTCAGCGTGCTGTCGTCCTGGGTGTGCGCGGTGACCAGAGTCACGCCACGGGCCACGCCGCGCAAGGTCAGGGGGATACCGCAATTGGTCGCGCCAGCCAGCCCCGCGGTGATGCCATTGACCATCTCCACCTCGATGCCATGGGCGGCTAGCCAATCGGCTTCTTCGCTGCCACGACCGAAAATGCACGGGTCGCCGCCTTTCAAGCGCACCACGCACTTGCCTTGACGCGCATAACGCAGCATCAGGCGATGGATAAACGCCTGGGGCGTGGAGCGGCAACCGCCGCGCTTGCCCACCTGCACCACGCGCGCGTTGGCGCAGTGCTCCAATACGGCGGGGTTGACCAGATCGTCGATCATTACGACTTCGGCCTGGTTCAGCGCGCGTACCGCTTTGAGGGTCAACAGCTCCGGGTCGCCTGGGCCTGCACCTACCAGCCAAACTTTTGCGCTCATCTCCAGATCCTCGCGTAGGTTGGGTAAGCGCGAAGCGTTACCCACCGTAGTGGTTGCCTTGGTGGAAAACACTGCGCGGTTTTCCACCCTAGGGTTATGCGTTGATGGCTATTGCCTGGCTGGCCAGCAGTCGCTTGATCTCGGGTACACAAGAGCCGCAACTGGTGCCGCATTTCAGCTCCTGCTTGAGGCCGTTGAGGTCGAGGCCACGGCTGATGCCGGCGCAGACTGCGTCTTCGCTGACGTTCAGGCAGTTGCACAGGGTTTTGCCGGCCTTCTTGCCGCTGGCGGCGCCCGGTGGGGTGGACAGTGGCGCCAGCAACCAACGGCGCAGGTCGGCATCCGCCTGGCCTTCCCCCCACAGACTTTTCAGCCAGTCGCGGGCGATGGTTTCCCCGGCCAGACGCAGGCTGACGATACGTCCATCCTCGATGCGTACGCGCTTGCCGACCGCTTTGCGGGGGTCGTCATAGGCCAATACCGGGCCTTCGTGCAGGTCGAGCAGACGATCGATCTGCGCCAGCAACTCAGGCTCGGGCGCCACGGCGCAGGCGGCGCGGATCAGCAGAGCGGGGCGCTCGCGCCCGGTCAGCGTCAGGTTGGCGTAGGCGAAGCCTTCGAATAACGGACGCAGGGCCTGGAAGCGCGTTTGCACCTCGCCTTCGACCAGGGCGAAAAACGTCCAGGGCAGTTCGACCTTTTCCACCTCGACGCCGGCGTGCTTGAGTTCGGGCTGTTTCGACAGCGGGTCGAATGCCGGCTGGGTCAGCACATTGGTGCCCAGACCTTTGAGAAAACGATTGCCCCAATGCATCGGCAAATAGGCCTGGCCGGAACGTACCGAGTCGTCGGCCTGTACCGGCACGATAAGGCTGCCGCGGCGGCTGCGCACCTTGATCAGATCGCCGTTTTGCAAACGACGACGACGCAACTCGTCCGGATGCAGGCTGAGCACGGCGTCTTCGACGTGGCCGAACAGGCGCGCGGCGGTGCCGGTGCGGCTCATGCCGTGCCACTGATCGCGCAGGCGACCGGTGTTGAGCGTCAGCGAATAGCGCGTCTCGCGCTTTTCCTTGGGCGCGCGGTACGGGTCGGCATGGAACTGCGCACGTGCATTGGCGGTAGGGAAGCGACCGTCGCCATACAGGCGTGCGGTACCGCGGATAGCGCCGGCCGGGAACGGCCATTGCTGGGGACCTTGGTCATCCAGAACCGCGTAGCTGAGCCCCGATAGATCAAGGTCGCGTTTGGCGGTCAGGTGTTTGTACTCTTCGAACAGCCCTTGCGGGCTGTCGAAGTCGAACAGGCTTGGCAGGCCGGGGCGTAACAGTTTTTCCAAACGGCGGGCGAAGTCCGTGGTGATCGCCCAATCCGGCCGCGCCTCTGCGGGTGCGGGTACGGCGCGGCGCACATGGCTGACGCGGCGCTCGGAGTTGGTCACAGTGCCTTCTTTCTCGCCCCAGCTGGCGGCGGGTAGGAGCAGGTCGGCGTAGTGGCAGGTTTCGGTGGTGAAGAACGCTTCCTGCACCACCACGAACGGGCAGGCGGCCAGCGCTTCATGAATCTTGTTCTGGTCGGGCAGCGATTGCGCCGGGTTGGTGCAGGCGATCCACAGGGCCTTGACCTTGCCGGCCCGCACTGCTTCGAACAGCTCGATGGCGCTCAGGCCGGTGTTTTGCGGTAGCGCGTCGACGCCCCAGTAGTCGGCGACTTCGGCGCGGTGTTCGGCATTGGCGGCATCGCGATGCCCCGGCAGCAGGTTGGACAGGCTGCCGGTTTCGCGGCCGCCCATGGCATTCGGTTGGCCGGTCAGGGAGAAGGGGCCGGCACCGGGTCTGCCGATCTGCCCGGTGGCCAGGTGCAGGTTGATCAGCGCGCTGTTCTTCGCGCTGCCGCTGCTCGACTGGTTGAGGCCCATGCACCAGAGCGACAGGAAGCTCGGCGCGCTGCCGATCATCCGCGCGCATTGCTGCAGGCTTTCCTGGCTGATGCCGCACAACTCGCTGACCATCTGTGGGCTGTAATCGCGCACCAAGGTTTTCAGCGCATCGAAGCCTTCGGTGTGGGCGTCGATATAGGCGCGGTCGATCCAGCCTTCCCACATGAGGATATGCAGAATGCCGTGGAACAGCGCTACGTCGCTGCCCGGCAGAATCGGCAGGTGCAGGTCGGCCAGATCGCAGGTGTCGGTGCGCCGTGGGTCGACGACGATGATCTGCATGTCCGGGCGTTTGGCCTTGGCTTCTTCCAGGCGGCGGAACAGCACCGGGTGGGCGAAGGCCATGTTGCTGCCGGCGATCAGCAGGCAATCGCTCTGTTCGATGTCCTCGTAATTGCACGGCGGCGAGTCGGCGCCAAGGCTACGTTTATAGCCGACCACGGCCGAGGACATGCACAGGCGTGAATTGCTGTCGATATTGTTGGTGCCGACCAGCGCCCGTGCCAGTTTGTTGAAGGCGTAATAGTCCTCGGTCAGCAGTTGCCCGGAAATATAGAAGGCGACGCTGTCCGGGCCATGCTCGCGGATGGTTTCGGCGAAGACATTGGCGGCATGCTCCAGGGCGCTGTCCCAGTCCGTGCGCGAACGCGCCAGGCTTTTGCCCAGGCGCAGCTCGGGGTAGAGCGCACGGGCGTCGAGATCGCCGGTCAGGTGCAGGGTCGAGCCCTTGCTGCACAGCTTGCCGAAATTGGCCGGGTGCTCGGGATCGCCCTGAACGCCGAGGATCTTCTCGTCGTCGTGTTCGATCAGCACGCCGCAGCCCACGCCGCAATAGCAGCAGGTGGAGGCGGTGATCCGAGGGGAATGGGTCATGGCGTCATCTCTCTGCGGTCATCGATAAGCCGGGCGCGGCCGGCTGGTCGATGCCTATCAGGCACATTCGGTGGCGGTGTTCAGGGTTAGCAGCACGCGGCCGTTCTCGATTTTCGCTGCGTGCCGGTGCGCGCAACCGACGTCCGGTGCCACGGCTTCGCCGGATTCCAACTCGATCTGCCAGTTATGCAGCGGGCAGGCCACGCGCTTGCCGTAGACCAGGCCCTGGGACAGCGGACCGCCCTTGTGCGGGCAGCGGTCGTCGAGGGCGAACACTTCATCGTTCGAGGTGCGGAAGATCGCGATATCGCCTTTGGGACCGGCGACGACGCGCGAGCCCAGCGGGTTGATTTCTTCCAGGGCGCAGATATCCAGCCAACTCATGCTTGCACCTCCAGGTTGCGCAGGGCGATGCGCTCGAATTCTTTCTTCAGTTGCGGTTTGGCCAGCTGTTCTTTCCATGGGTCCTGTTCGAACGACAGCGAGAACAGCAAGCGGGCGTGCAGCGCCTTGCGTCTTTCGGCATCTTCCAGCACGGCTTTTTTGATGTGCTCCATGCCGACGCGCTGCATGTAATGCACGGTGCGTTCGAGGTAGAAGGCCTCTTCGCGGTAGAGCTGAAGGAACGCCAGGCTGTATTCCATCACCTCTTCGGCGGTCTTGAGCTTGACGAAGAACTCGCCGGCCTCGGTCTTGATCCCGCCGTTGCCGCCGATATACAGCTCCCAACCGGAGTCGACGCCGATGATGCCGACGTCCTTGATGCCGGATTCGGCGCAGTTGCGCGGGCAGCCGGAGACCGCCAGTTTGACCTTGTGCGGCGACCACATATTGAACAGCGCATGTTCCAGATCGATGCCCATCTGCGTCGAGTTCTGCGTGCCGAAGCGGCAGAATTCGCTGCCAACGCAGGTCTTCACGGTGCGGATGGATTTGCCGTAGGCGTGCCCGGACGGCATGTCGAGGTCTTTCCATACGCCCGGCAGGTCGTCCTTCTTGATGCCCAGCAGGTCGATGCGCTGACCGCCGGTGACCTTGACCATGGGCACCTGGTACTTGTCGGCAACATCGGCGATACGGCGCAGCTCGGCGGCATTGGTAACGCCGCCCCACATGCGCGGCACCACCGAATAGGTGCCGTCCTTCTGGATATTGGCGTGGGCGCGCTCGTTGATGAAGCGCGACTGCGGGTCGTCCTTGGCTTCGCCCGGCCAGGTGGAGATCAGGTAGTAGTTCAACGCCGGGCGGCAAGTGGCACAGCCGTTCGGCGTGCTCCACTCCATAAAGGCCATGGCGTCGGCGATGCTGGTCAGGTGATGATCGCGAATCGCCTTGCGCACTTGCCCGTGGTTGAGGTCGCTGCAGCCGCAAATGGCTTTTTCGCTCTTCGGCTTGACGTCCGCCGCGCCGCCCACGGTGTTGATCAGAATCTGCTCGACCAGGCCGGCGCAGGAGCCGCAGGAGCTGGCGGCTTTGGTGTGTTTCTTTACATCATCGACACTGAACAGGCCGTTTTCCTGAATCGCCTTGACGATGGTGCCCTTGCATACACCGTTGCAGCCGCACACTTCCATGTCGTCCGGCATGTTGGCGGTGCTGCTTTGGCCCTGATGGCCGGCGTCGCCGATGGCGTTTTCGCCGAACATCAGGTGATCGCGGATTTCGCTGACATTGTGGTTTTCGCGGATCTGCCGGAAGTACCAGCCGCCGTCGGCGGTGTCGCCGTACAGACAGGCGCCGACCAGCACGTCGTCCTTGATCACCAGCTTCTTGTACACGCCGCCGATCGGGTCGGACAGGGTGATGGTTTCGGTCCCTTCGGCGCCCATGAATTCGCCGGCGGAGAACAGATCGATGCCGGTGACCTTCAGTTTGGTCGAGGTCACCGAGCCCTGATAACGGGCGAAACCGAGCTGAGCCAGGTGGTTGGCGCAGACTTTGGCCTGCTCGAACAACGGCGCCACCAGGCCGTAGGCGATACCGCGGTGGCTGGCGCATTCGCCGATCGCATAGATCCGCGGGTCGTAGGTCTGCATGGTGTCGTTGACCAGGATGCCGCGGTTGCAGGCGATGCCGGATTGCTCCGCCAGCTCGCTGTTGGGGCGGATACCGGCGGCCATCACCACCAGGTCGGCGGGCACTACCTCGCCATCCTTGAACTTCACCGCGCAGACCCGGCCTTCGCCGTTGTCCAGCAGCTCGGCGGTTTGCTTGGGCAGGAGGAACTTCAGGCCGCGGTCTTCGAGGGATTTTTGCAGCAGGCGCCCGGCGGTGGCATCGAGTTGGCGTTCCAGCAGCCAATCGCCCAGATGCACCACGGTGACGTCCATACCGCGCAGCTTGAGGCCGTTGGCCGCTTCCAGGCCGAGCAGGCCGCCGCCGATGACCACCGCATGCTTATGGGTCTTGGCGGTATCCATCATCATCTGGGTATCGGCGATATCGCGATAACCGATGACGCCCTCCAGGTCCTTGCCGGGAATTGGCAGGATGAATGGGTTGGAGCCGGTGGCGATGAGCAGGCGATCGTATTCGGCTTCGCTGCCGTCATCGGCGACCACCACACGGGCCTTGCGGTCGATCTTCACCACCTTGCGGCCGAGCAGCAGCTTGATGCCATTCTCGGCATACCAATTGAGGTCGTTGAGCACGATCTCTTCGAAGGTCTGTTCGCCGGCCAATACCGGAGAAAGCAGGATACGGTTGTAGTTCGGGTGCGGTTCGGCACCGAACACCGTGATGTCATAGAGGTCGGGGGCGAGCTTGATCAGCTCTTCGAGGGTGCGGACACCGGCCATGCCGTTGCCGATCATCACCAACTTGAGTTTTTTCATGCCGCCATCTCCTGAATAAAGCGCGGAAAAAGTGTCGCGAGCAATTTTTACGTAGCTCCGCGACGGCTCTAAGAGTGGCCACCAGGAATGGCAGGCCGTAAAACAAAAAAGGCGCCCTGCTAGTCAACTAGCAGGACGCCTTTGTCCAGTCCCGTTCTCTCGGGAAGCACGCCCTTCAACGTTGAAGGCTGCGCTTTATATATGTGTCAGAGCCAATGCAGGGCTTGTGCCAACTTGCCTATATTGCGTTTTTCAAGGCTTTTCAGGTACTTGCGATGCCGGGTTGGGTGCGGATTTGCACCTTTTCAAGGCGTGTTGCGCTGCTTTGGTGCGATTCGTCGTTGTTGGCCTACTTCAATAGCAGCACCAGCAGAACCAGGTTGAGCAGCAGCGAGAACAGCGCCAGGCCGCGCCATACCAGCAGCGGCTCACGCTCGAGCAGCGGCCGTGGTCTGCTGCTCAGGGATTTGCGCTCCCCCTGTTCGAGGGCCAGCAGCCATTCCTCGGCGGTCTCGTAGCGTGTTTTCGGCTCGACGCTCAGGGCGCGGTTGAGGCTGTCGTCGATCCAGCTGGGCAAATCCGGGCGATAGCGGCTGGCGGGTGTCGGGTTGCCGAAGCGCGGATGCTGAAAGGCTTCGATTTCGCCGTAGGGGTAGTGCCCGGTCAGCAGGTGATAAAGCGTCACGCCGGCGCTGTAGAGGTCCTGTTGCGGGCTTGGGGGGCTGCCGGCAAAGGCCTCCGGGGCGATATAGCTGGGCGTACCGGGCAGCTCATGGGCCTCGTCGCGCGATAATCCGGGACAGTACGCCAGGCCGAAATCCAGCACGCGCAGCTCGCCGTCGTCGCACCACAGCAGGTTTTCCGGCTTGATATCGCGGTGCAGGATATTGCGCCGATGCAACATGCCCAGGGCCTTTATCAACCGCGGGGCGATATCCAGCCACTCCGGCAGGCCGAGCGTGCCATTGGCGCGCTGGCGTTCGGCCAAGGTTTGCCCGGCGTACTCGCGCTGGATGTAATACAAGTGCTGACGCTGCGGCAAAGGATGGATTTCGGCGAAGAAACGCCCGGCCACGCGACGCAGGAACCATTCCTCGAGCAATAGAGCGGGGCCGGCTTGCGCCTCGTCGGTGCGGCTGCTCGGCAGGGTTTTCAGCAGCCAGCGTCGCTCCTGGGCGTCGCGCACCCGATAGATCAGTGACTGGCGCGATTCGGCCAGCAGGCTGTCGATCTGCCAGCCCTCGAACGTTTGCCCTTCGCGCAGCTTGGGCGGTAGCGGCCAGTGTTCGAGTTGCGCCAGGGTGTCGGCCAGCACGCTTTCCGGCAGCGATTCGACGCGCAGTAACAGGGCGCTGGCGTTGTCCTGGCTGCCCGCCAGGTGCGCGGCATTGACCAGGGCCCGACTCGCGGCGTCGAGATCCTGTTCGTCATGCAGGATGCGCTGGATGCCTTGATCGCCGAGCGTAGCCCACACCCCGTCGCTGACCAGGGCGAAGCATTCGCCGGCGCGCAGTTCGCCGTCCAGGTAATCCACCACCAGGTGCTGGTCGAGTCCCATCGCCCGTTTGAGCACGTGTTGCATGCCCGGTTGTTCCCACACATGGTCTTCGCTGATGCGCTCGAGCTGACCCTGGTGCCAGCGGTAGGCACGGCAATCGCCGACATGCGCCAGGGTGAAACGCCGGCCGCGCAGCACCAGGGCGGAGAGGGTGGTGAGCAGGGGCTGGCCGCCGCCATTGGCTTGCAGCCAGCGGTTATGGGCGACGAGCAGACGATCGAGGGATTGGGTCACCGCCCAGGTTTCGGGGGTGGCGTAATAATCCAATGCCAGCGCCTGCAGCGTCGCGCGCGCGGCGAGGCCGCCGTCGGCGCACTGGCTGACGCCATCGGCCAGGGCGAACAGATAGCCCTTGCTGGCGGCCAAGGCCGGTGCGGGCGTCACCACGCGGATGGCGTCCTGATTCTCGGCTCTGGGGCCGATGGCGCTGGCTTCGCCGAAGGTCAATTGCAGGGCCATCGGGCTTCTCATTGGATAAATGACAAAAGTAGCGTGCCGGAGGGTTGAGGCAAAGGCGAGGCCGGGGCACGGCTGCGGGATAGATCGTCGCCGACTTCTCCCGCCTTTCCTGACCAGTGCGATGCAGCTGTGCCGGTCAGCCCCGCCTTTGCCTCAACCCTCCGTTATTTCAATCCGTAGGGCGGGAGAAACCCGCCATGCTCGCTGGGCTCTGCCAGATTGCCCCGCCCTACGTTCAGCTTGCGACGCTTAACTTACACCCGTGCCGCGGTGACCGCAGCGCTGCCCCAGGTGGTGCGCCAGCGCTTCTTGACGCCGTACAGGCCGAACCAGGCGAGCACGCCTAGGCTGGCGAACAGCCACAGACCCAGCTGGTAGTCGCCGGTCTGCTGTTTGATCGCGCCCAGGCCTGCGGCTAATAGGAAGCCGCCGACACCGCCGGCCATGCCGATCAGGCCGGTCATCACACCGATCTCCTTACGGAAGCGCTGTGGCACCAGCTGGAACACCGCGCCGTTGCCGGCACCGAGGCCGAGCATGGCGATGACGAACAGGCTCAGCGCGGCGGCCGAACTGGGCAGGTTGAAGCCGACGGCGGCAATGCTCAGCGAAGCCAGGGTGTACATCATCAGCAGCGAACGGATGCCGCCGATACGGTCGGCCAGGGCGCCGCCGAGCGGCCGCAACAGGCTGCCGGCAAAGACGCAGGCGGCGGTGTAGTAGCCGGCGGTTACCGGGTTGAGGCCGTATTGATCGCTGAAGTAGCCGGGCAGGGCGCTCGCCAGGCCGATAAAGCCGCCGAAGGTTACGCTGTAGAAAAACATGAACCACCAGCTGTCGCGGTCGCCCAGGGCGCGCAGGTAATCGGCCGCGGCTTTCGGTTTCGGCCGCTCGGGGGCGTTCTTCGCCAGCAGGGCGAACAGCACCACGGTGATCAGCAGCGGGATCAGCGCCCAGCCGAACACGTTCTGCCAGCCGAACAGGGCGGCCAGGCCGGGAGCGAACAGCGCCGCGAACACGGTGCCGGAGTTGCCCGCACCGGCGATGCCCATGGCCTTGCCTTGGTGCTGCGGCGGGTACCATTGCGACGCCAGCGGCAGTGCCACGGCGAAGGCGGCACCGGCAAAGCCGAGAAACAGGCCGAACAACAAGGCGTGCTCATAGCTTTGAATGCCGATCTGCCAGGCACAGAACAGAGCCACTATGACCACGACTTGGCCAATCAGGCCCGCCGTTTTCGGCGACAGGCGATCGGCCAGAAAACCCATCAGCAGGCGCAGCACGGCACCGGCGAGGATCGGCGTGGCGACCATCAGGCCGCGCTGTTGCGCGGTCAGGTCGAGATCGGTGGCGATTTGCACAGCCAATGGGCCGAGCAGGTACCAGACCATGAAGCTCAAATCGAAATAGAGAAACGCGGCGAACAAGGTCGGGGTGTGGCCGGATTTCCAGAAACTCGTATTCATCGAAAACCTCATCAGCAAAATAGGATCCCGGTCGGGTGCGGCGCGCCGTGGTCGTGGACACGGCGGCCACAACCCACCGGGGAGATGCCGCACTTGTGGTGCGACATCCTGAGGCCGAAGCCGCAGCTGGGTTGAGAGAGTTGCGAGCATGAACGCCGGATCGCAGCGCCATACCTGCTCCAAACGCTGGAGCGTGAAACGAAAAACGCCGCATGAACCGTTCACCCTGAGGTGTGGTTCATGCGACGTCTTTGTCGTTTATCGAGCTGCCACCGTTGGCCGCCTTTGCTCATGTCTAAGCAAAAGCCAAGCCAACACCAGAACAGGGCGGTTTTTCAGGGGGTTGGACGATTTAGGTGCTCGGCGTGTGATGCAAAAGGGAGCGATACGATTACTGCTGCACCTAAACAGGGCGCGCATTGGTGCTGTTTACCGTGCAGGCGCTGGCGCTTGTAAACATGCTCGCCGGTGCTTGCGCCATCAGGCGCTCGGCAGCGTGCGTCGGTTGCGGCATAACCAGTAAGGGTAAAGCGATCAGGCTGGCCAGAAGGCCGGCGTGTCGGGTATGGCTGCGCAAGACTGCCATGACGATTCCCTCCGTTCTTGTTGTGACCTAAGACGTAGCAGATGAATTGCGCACTGTCATGCCGCATGGGGCGTAATCGAGCATGAGTGGTGCCTATCCCGACTACATGGCGACCAGCGGACTAGCCGCTGTACGAAACCCAGGCCCTTTGGAGGACAACCGCAGGCGCCGGATGTTCGGTTGCATAGGGCGCTCGCTTTATGGTTGACGCTTTTGTTTTTGTGGAGTAAGCGTTTTTAATGGCGGCGATAAGTTGCGCTGCCTTCTTCACTCATTCAGGGCCTGGCAGCGCTTGCCGGGGCGCCGGCAAGCGAGATGGAGGTGTGCGGTGAAACGACATTATTACATTAGCGATGACCTCGACGAGCTCGAAGTCCTCGAAGATGAGTTAGAGACCGACGGTATCAGTACCGAACAGATTCACGTGCTCAGCGAGCGGGATGCCGATGTGCAGCAACATCGCTTGAACGACGTGGCGTCCTTGATGAAGCAGGACATCGTGCATTCCGGGATAGTCGGCATGGTCGTCGGTGTGCTGTTGGCGCTGCTGGTTCTCGGTGGTGCCTACCTGCTCGGTTGGACCAACTCTCCTGCGGGCTGGGCGCCTGTGGGTTTCCTGGCCATCGTGATCATGGGCTTTTGCATGTGGGAAGGCGGTTTTTTCGGTATCCAGGTGCAGAACAGCCAGTTCAGGCGTTTCAAGCAACGGCTCGAAGAGGGCAAGCATGTGTTCTTCGTGGATGTGGAGCCCGAGCAGGAGACTCGACTGGAGCAAGCGGTCAGGCGTCATCCCAGGCTGATCGTCGCCGGGGTCGACTCAGCGGCGCCGAGCATGGCGGTGAATTTGCTGCAGCGGTTCAACCGCTTCAGGCGCGCTATCTAGCAAGTCGCTTTTGCCTCGCCCAGGTTCGAGGGAACGGCCTCGCCGACCAGCCCCTGGGCGTTGCTTGGCCGGTTTTCGGCAAGGGCTACTCCAGCCAATTGACCTTCGGGAACTTGGCGCTGAATGCCGCTGGCATTTCCACGACCTGCGCGTGTCGGTAGTTGAAGAAGACGAACCCGGATTTCGCCATGGCGATTGCTTTGTCGTCCTCCGGGCGGCTGATTCGAAAGATGATATCGCCGCCGTATTTATTGAAATCCATCACCCCGACCTCGAACAGCAGCCGGTCACGGGCGTGGGCCTCTGCGCGGTAAGTGGTCGCCAGGTCGGTCACTATGATGCCGGTACCGTCCTCGCGGGTTTCTTCGATGCCGAACTCGAACAGAAAGCGCGCTCGCGCCTCTGAAATCATCGAAATCATCGAGTCGTTACCCAAGTGATTGGCCGCATTGATATCGGTGACCCGTACGGTCAGCTGGGTGCTGTAGCAGAACTGGTCTTCGGGAAAATCGAGCTTCAGGCGGGCCATCGACGACACTCATGCGGGTTATATGGCGGCGATTGTACGTGAGGTGAAGCAGTGCGGCAGCGCTGCTTCAAAACCATGGTATGCCGCGGTTTCAGCGATGCAGGCTATTGAGCCAGAAAAACCGCACCCGACCGCCTTCGTCGCTGGGCCCGTAATTGTCCTGGATATAGGCGCCGGCTTTGAAATACAGCAACTGTGGGTTCCAGTAGCCGCTGAGCTGTCGGTAGTGCCCGCCCTTGTCGCCGTCGCTGCTGCTGACGGCAACTCCGAGCTTTCCACTCGGGGTGACACGCAAGTGATAACCGAAGCGCTCGCCGAGCTGAACGTTCTCCGCCAGCAGGATATTTTCCACCTCGGTGTCGCCGGGGCGCCTGCGCAATAACAGTTCGAGGCGACCGACGCCGCGCAAGTAGTGATATTGCAGTTTGAGCAAGGGGTCGTTTTCGCTGCCCTGTTGGTCTTTGCTATGAATCTGACCAATGATGATTTTATTTCTGCTCGGCACTTGGTTGACCGCCAGTACGGCGCTCAAATAATTATCCGCGCTGGCGTGATGCCAGAAACTGAGGGTGCCATCGGGCTGCGTTTCGCGCAGTTCGCTGCGTGGGTAACGGGCATCCGCGGTGTGTGAACCGTCGACCGGTACCCAGAGGGTGACGCTGCCGTCCGCATGGCGGCGAAAGTAGCGACTCTCGTAGTTGTTGTTCAGCTGTGCTGTTTCGATGGTGGTGGGGCCGCTGTCGGTGGGGACGGAGAGGTTCCAGGTGGTCAGATCGAGCACGGTAAATCCTTATGACGTCTAGGCTTGTGCGCTCCCGCTAGGTCGAGAGCCCCCGTTCGGTGACCTGTGTGGGATGAAGTTCAATCGACCTGATCAATGGTATGGCGATAAACGAAGAAACCCGCGTTATGCGGGTTTCTTCGTATGACCATGGAGTCATTCAAGCGGCTGGGCGCTGCTGCTTCTGGTAGAGAAATTCCAAAACCGCTGCGCGGTATTCGTGGTAGTGCGCACTATGGGCCAGAGCGATACGGTCGCGCGGGCGCTCCAGATCGATCTGCAGGATCTCGCCGACACTGGCCGCCGGACCGTTGCTCATCATCACGATACGGTCGGACAGCAGTACCGCCTCGTCGACATCGTGGGTGATCATGATCACCGTGTTGCCGAGGTCGGCATGGATCTCCATCAGCGAATCCTGCAGGTGGGCGCGGGTCAAGGCATCGAGAGCGCCGAACGGCTCGTCCATCAGCAACACCTTGGGCTGCATGGCCAGGGCGCGGGCGATGCCGATGCGCTGCTTCATGCCGCCGGAGATTTCGCTGGGGCGTTTGTCCTTGGCGTGCATCATGTGCACCAGCTCCAGGTTGTGCTCGATCCATTCGCGCATTTCGCTGCGCGACTTGCTGCCGCGAAAGACCTGACGCACGGCCAGTTCGACGTTCTGGTAGCAGGTCAGCCAGGGCAGCAAGCTGTGATTCTGGAACACCACGGCGCGCTCGGGGCCGGGGGAGTTGACCTCGCGGTTGTCGAGAATCACCCCGCCGGTGGTCGCCTGATAGAGCCCGGCGACGATGTTCAGCACGGTCGATTTACCGCAGCCGGAATGGCCGATCAAGGAGACGAATTCGCCCTTGTCGATTTTCAGGTTGACGTTCTGCAGCGCGCAGTACAGGCCGTGGTCGGTGGGAAAGCTGATGCCGACGCCGGTCAGTTCGAGATGGTGATTGTTCATGGCGAGCTCCTGATTCTTAACGTAAATCGGCGTTCTTATCCCAGCTGACACGGCGCTGGAGCATAAGCATGAGGCGGTCGAGGACGAAGCCGATCAGGCCGATGACGACCACCGCGACCATGATCCGGCCGAGCGAGTTGGAGCTACCGTTCTGGAACTCGTCCCAGATGAATTTACCCAGCCCGGGGTTCTGCGCGAGCATTTCCGCGGCGATCAGCACCATCCAGCCGGTTGCCAGCGACAGGCGCAGGCCGGTGAAAATCATCGGGATCGCCGCCGGCAGAACAATCTGCCGCACATGGCGCAGCGGCGACAGGCTGAGCACGCGGCTGACGTTCTGCAGGTCCTTGTCCAGGTTGGCCACCCCGACCGTGGTGTTGATCACCGTCGGCCACAGGCAGCACAGCGCCACCGTAACCGCCGAGGTGACGAAGGATTTGGCGAACAGCGGGTCGCTGCTGGTGTAGACGGCGCTGACCACCATGGTCACCAGCGGCAGCCAGGCCAGCGGCGAAACCGGCTTGAAAATCTGGATCAACGGATTGATCGCGTTATAGATGGGCTTGCTCAGGCCGCAGACGATGCCCAGGGGGATGGCCACCAGCGAAGCGATGAGAAAGCCGGTCATGACCGTATAGAGACTGGTAAGTATCTGTTTGAAAAAAGTCGGTTTGCCGGTGTAAGGACGGATGGTGATAGTCGCCTCGGGGTCCTTCGCCAGCTTCTCGGCGTTGCGTTGTTCCTGGCGTTCGAAGAAGGCCTCGGCCTTTTTCTGCTCGCGCAGGTGTTCGTTGACCAGGGCGCCGAACTGGCTGGCCACCTGGGTCGGGCCAGGGAATTTACCGAGGCTGGTGTCGATGCTGCCGGCAACCATTTGCCAGAACAGAAGGAAAACCAAAACGCCGATCGCAGGCATCAATACGCTGGGTAACCAGCGTTTCAGGGCCGCGCTACGGGCGGATTTCAGGGCGTCTTGAATGGGCTGGGCGACGGCTGGGTTGCTCATCGTCTTGTCCTCGAAGCAGAGGGGAGCCGGCGTGTCCGGCTCCCGGGGCAGTTGATGCGTTACAGAACCGAGTCGGCCTTCAGGCCAATCTTGAATTGATTGATGTACTCGTTCGGCTTGCGCCCGTCGTAAGTCACGCCATCGATGAACTCGTTGGTCGGCGCGCGGAAGCCTTCTTCGCTGGCCGCGGGGAAGTCTTCTGCTTTGGCCTTGCCTTCCGCGATCAGCTCGTCTGCCGCGCTGCGGTACACCGCGGGCAGGTACACCTGCTTGGCGATATCGAAGTACCAGCTGTCGGGTTTGACTTCGCCGATCTGGCCCCAGCGGCGCATTTGGGTCAGGTACCAGATCGCGTCGGAGTAGTAGGGGTAGGTCGCGTTATGGCGGAAGAACACGTTGAAATCGGGTACGTCGCGCTTATCGCCTTTCTCGTACTCGAAGGTGCCGGTCATCGAGTTGGCGATCACCTTGGCGTCGGCGCCGACATACTCGGGACGCGAGAGGATTTCCACGGCTTCCTCGCGATTGGCGTTGTTGTTCTCGTCCAGCCACATGCCAGCGCGGATCAGCGCTTTGACCATGCGTTTGTGGGTTTCCGGGTTGGCGTCGGCCCAGGCTTTGGAGACACCGAGGACTTTCTCCGGGTTGTTCTTCCAGATTTCGTAGTCGGTGATCACCGGCACGCCGATGCCCTTGAACACCGCGGCCTGGTTCCAGGGTTCGCCCACGCTGTAACCGCTGATGGTGCCGGCTTCGAGGGTGGCGGGCATTTGCGGCGGCGGAGTGACCGAGAGCAGGGCGTCGGCGTTGAGAGTGCCGGTGATGTCGCCCTTGGCCGGCGCGTAGTAGCCCGGGCTGATACCGCCGGCCGCCAGCCAGTAGCGCAATTCATAGTTGTGGGTGGAAACCGGGAAGACCATGCCCAGGTTGAACGGCTTGCCTTTGGCCTTGTATTGCTCGATGACCGGTTTGAGTGCATCGGCCTTGATCGGGTGCACCGGTTTGCCGTTTTCCATCGGCACGTGCTTTTTCATTTCTTCCCAGACCGCATTGGACATGGTGATGCCGTTGCCGTTGAGGTCCATGGAGAAAGCGGTGACCACATCGGCCTTGGTGCCGAAACCGATGGTCGCCCCCAAAGGCTGGCCGGCGAGCATGTGCGCACCGTCCAGTTCGCCGGTGATCACCCGGTCCAACAGCACTTTCCAGTTCGCCTGGGCTTCGAGGGTGACGTACAGGCCTTCGTCTTCGAAAAAGCCCTTTTCGTAGGCGATAGCCAGCGGCGCCATATCGGTCAGCTTGATAAAGCCGAGCTTGAGTTCTTCTTTCTCCGGGCTGGCGGCCTGGGCGAGTTGCAGGCTCATGGGCGAGAGCAACATAGCGGCGGCGCAGCCGAGGCCGGTCAGGGTGCTTTTCAGTAAGGAGCGACGAACAGTGGAGTTACGCATAACGGTTCCTCAATTATCAGAAACGAAAAAAAACGTCGCGGACCGCTCGGCCGATTGAGGCGAGGAGTCTTTGACGTCTTTGTCTATTCGTCCCGATCACCGCCGTTGGCGATCCTAAGACGTGTGTTGGTGTCTTGAGGGGGTATAAGCAAGGGGCTTGCCAAGTTGCCTGAAAGGCCTGAGGTGTCGGCGTGGGCAAGACGAGTCTAACGGCGGGATATGATCTTTATAGTGCTTATTTATCAGCTATTTAGCCGTGTTAATTGATCTTGATTATTAGCGATTCGGCTACTGTGGATTGACGGCGCGCAGTATTGCTACAGCCATTGCCGCGACCGTTGCAGTGCACGATCGCGGTGGCCTGAGCGTTTTTGGTTCGATTTCCATGGCGAGCCCATGAAATACCGGATGCAGGGCGCGCTCGACGGGTCATACGGTCAAGCTCTGCTGCTGGGCGAGCGGGCGCAATTGCTTCTCTTCGACGAACTCCTTGAGCCATTTCAGTACATCGACGGCGTCCCAGCGCGCCGGATCGAACATGGCATAAGCCAGCCCCTGGTAACCGACCACATCCAACTGCTTGTGATATCCGGCGCGTTGCAACAATGCTTCGATTTCCGCGAAGCAGGTATTGAAATGCACGCGGTTAAAGGGACTGCGTCCTTCGGTCACGATGCCTTCAAGGTGCAGTTCGGCGACCGTTGCACGAACTTTTTCCAGTGGCATGCAATTCACGCTGTTTTTTAGCTGCAGTACGTCGAGCATGGTTTGTTCTCCTGGGGGGCGTCCTGGATGGACCAGATTCGGCCGGGGCTGCACCATTTTGTTTAGCTGGGCGTGCTTTAGGTGGTCGTGGCGGTACGCCCGTTCCCGCATCTGGCGTTGCATTTCGCTCGGGTTGATCCTGTCGACAGGGTAATCTAAAAATACTGTACAAATAAACAGTATTCGATAATAGTAAGCCTACGACTTCAGCCATCACTCACCCATCGCCTCTGGCCAGATACGAATCGAACCACCGGAGGGGCTGCAGAGGAGCAAATAACAATGCAACAAATAGTGATGACAATTGTGCTACTGGGCCTATTGAGTGGCTGCGTTCAGCCTAAACCCCAAGCGGAGCAACCCAAGGTCAACGGCACTTACCTGGTGATCGAAAACAGTCAGGCCTGGGCGGTGTTGGTGTCAGACGGCAAGCGGGTGGAAGAGCGGGGCACGGTGGTGGATGTGATCAAGCTGCCCAGCCAAGAGTCGGCGGTTGCTGCCAGCTACGTCATCGAAACCCCTAATTGCGGCCGGGTGCAGTGGTTGACCGAACGCCGCGACGCCGCGGACGGCGTGACCACGCTGATGTCGTTGCATAACAACCAACAACTGGATAACGCAGGCTGCGTGATCGGCGCAGCGCTCAGCCGGGTCTGGACGGTACTGGATTATTCCGGCTGAGAGCCGGCAAGCGGCTCCGGTGCGGCTGAGCAGCGAACATGGCACGCCACTCAGCCGGGGGAGTCAGGGATTGACCAGGATCGAGAGCTTCTTCGAGTAGGTGCTGCCGTTGGCATCCCGTACCCGCACCATGAACTCGTTGGCGATCGGCGATGCGGCACCGGGCAGCGGCGTTCCCTCGATCACTCCGTTGAAGTGCAACGTCAGGCCCGCTGGCGGAAAGCCGCTGACTAACGTCCAGGTGCCACCGCCCACGCCGCCGCGGGACAACAGCTGAAGGCTATAGGGAATATTTACCCCGGCCTGGGGCAGGGTCTCGCCTGAGGTGATTGATAGGCCATTGGCCGGATGGCTGGTGGCCAATAAGTAGAATTTCGCTAGCCCGCCTTCGGTACCGCTGGTGCCATAGGTGTGCAGGTAGGAACCGGCCTTGAAGTACATGCCGATACCATCCCAGGACGGGTCCATCACCATGGTCGCCGGGATGCCGTTATTGGCCGACACCGAAGCGACTGCCGGTCCACCTGGCTGGCGTTCCACCTTGATCAGGTAACTGAACGCATCGCCCAGTTTGACGTTGTTGGCGATCACATGCTGGGTATAGGGCGGGCCCAGCACCGGTGTACCTTGCAGCTTGGTTATCACCCTGCCGGTTTGCTTGGCGAAATCATAGCGGTAGTAGACCAGCACCAGCGGCGCCGCATCGAAGCCATGCACTTGGCCTACGATCAGAATGCCATCCCGCGGTACCTGCATGACGCGCAGCTTCGCTTCGAGAATGGCATTGCCTTGGCTATTCCATGTCACCGTGTGGTTACTGGAATCGAGCATTTCGCGCAATTCGTTGCGCGGATGTCGGGAACCGCCGATCGTAACGCCGTTAACCGGGGTCCATAGGGTCATGGCGCCATCCGTGTCGGTGTGAAACCAGGGTGCAAGGGTGAAACCATTCGAGCCGCGGAGATGCATGGGCGCGATGCTGAGCGGGAAGCCGGTGGTTGGATTTGCGACCGGCATATCCAATCGCCAATTTTCCAAGGCGAAGTTGCCGCCAGGTGGAAGATCGGGGGCAAGTTCGGCATGGCTCTGGCTGATCGTGAGACTCAAGAAGGCGACGGGCAGGAGTGTTTTGCTGGCAGATAGAAAAGAGCGATAGCTAGTCATCTTTAATCGTCCTGAATACAGATGGCGATAGGTTGTTGGCGCGCTCCTGGCTGCGATCCTGCAACGGTCAAATGCCGATCGTGGCTCGTCGGAAATGCTCACAAAAGCCGGCGGTAGAACTGCCGATGTTTTGACTGCAAAAGTTTCACGGCAGTCTTACCGCTGGTTAGCCAATCAACGCCGTTTGTCGCCTATTGGGCGGGTTAGAGGCTCTGGAGTGGGGCGAGGCGCAGCAAGTACCAGGCGGATGTTGCGTCGGCATTGTCGGCGGCGATCCGGCGATCCGGCGATCGGCGGCGGTATTTGGTAGGGAGGCTGTTGCAGATGTAATAAGTAACGCCCACCCAGGCTTGGCGCCTGAGTGGGCTGCGGCGACTATTTTTCGCCGATGTTTTTACCGGTTTTGCCGGCGGGCAGCAGGCCGTCGGCGCGGAACATCGCCTTGATGCCACGCAGGGCTTGGCGGATACGATCCTGGTTCTCGATCAGGGCGAAGCGTACGTGGTCGTCGCCGTAGTCGCCGAAGCCGATGCCCGGCGACACGCAGACCTTGGCTTCCAGCAGCAGCTTCTTGGCGAACTCCAGTGAACCGAGTCCGGCGTATTGCTCGGGGATCTTAGCCCAGACGTACATCGAGGCTTTCGGGTTCACCACCATCCAGCCGATTTCATGCAGCCCTTTGACCAGCAGGTTGCGGCGTTGGCGGTATTGCTCGGCAATGTCGAGCACGCATTGCTGATCGCCCTCCAGCGCGGCGATAGCCGCGACTTGCAGCGGGGTGAAGGTGCCGTAGTCGTGGTAGCTCTTGATCCGTGCCAGGGCGCTGACCAGTTCCTTGTTGCCGACCATGAAGCCGATGCGCCAGCCGGCCATGTTGTAGCTCTTGGACAGGGTGAAGAACTCCACGGCGATGTCCTTGGCCCCGGGCACCTGCATGATCGACGGCGCCTTCCAGCCGTCGTAGACGATATCGGCGTAAGCCAGGTCGTGGATCACCAACACGTCGTATTGCTTGGCCAGGGCCACCACGCGCTCGAAGAAGTCCAGCTCCACGCACTGGGCGGTGGGGTTGGACGGGAAGCCGAGGATCATCATCTTCGGTTTGGGAATGCTTTCGCGAATCGCCCGTTCCAGCTCGGCGAAGAAGTCCACGCCGGGCACCAGCGGAACCGAGCGCACCTGCGCGCCGGCGATTACCGCGCCGTAGATGTGAATCGGGTAACTGGGGTTGGGCACCAATACGGTGTCGCCATGGTCGAGGGTGGCGAGCATCAGGTGCGCCAGGCCTTCCTTGGAACCGATGGTGACGATGGCCTCGCTGTCCGGATCGATCTCCACCTCATAACGGTCCTGGTACCAACGCGAGATCGCCCGGCGCAGGCGTGGGATACCGCGGGAAGTGGAGTAGCCATGGGTGTCTTCGCGCTGGGCGACCTGCACCAGTTTCTCGACGATATGCGGCGGCGTGGCGCCATCCGGATTGCCCATGCTGAAATCGATGATGTCCTCGCCGCGACGGCGTGCGGCCATCTTCAATTCGGCGGTGATGTTGAATACATAGGGGGGGAGACGATCGATGCGCGCAAAGCGGCGCGAAGCTGAATCAGCCATGCTTTCCTCGGAAACGTAAGCGCCCGGAACCGTCCGAGCGACGTTGGCCACTGCGGTGGCCAGGTGGCGACGATAAACGCAGCGCCCGGCGCTTGTCGAGCGGATTATCGCCGTACCGCGCCGGCGCGGTGGTTCATGTCGGCGTGGTGCGTTTGAGTGCGCACAACAGCTCGATCAGCGTCTCGATATCGGCGTCGCTGGTGCGCCAGGACGAGACGCTGAGGCGAAAGGCCGGGCGCCCCTGCCAGATGGTCGGGCCGAACCAGACCTGGCCCGAACACTGTGCGGCGACACGGATCGCTACTGTCTGCTGGTCGCTATCGGCGCGCACCAATACCTGATTCAGCACGACCCGGTTGAGCACCTGATAACCGGCTGCGCGCAGCTGTGTCGCGAGGTGATTGGCCTGACGGATATGCCGGTCGATCATTTCACGCAGGCCGGCACGGCCGAGGGCGGACAGCGCGGCCCAGATCGGCACGCCACGCGCACGGCGGGAAAACTCCAGGGTCAGGTTCTTTTGCGCATCCTTGGAGGCGCTGGCGTAGACCGCATCGCTGTTCATCGCACTGGCCAGGGCGTCGGCATCGCGGCAGATGGCCATGGCACCGTCATAAGGGGTGTTCAACCATTTGTGTCCGTCGGTGGTCCAGCTGTCGGCCAGCTCGACGCCTGTGGCGAGCGCAGCAGAAGACGAAGCGCGCGCCCACAAGCCGAAGGCGCCGTCGACATGCACCCAGGCGCCGGCGGCCTTGGCCCGGGGGATCAGTTCGGCGAAGGGATCGAACTCGCCGCTATTCACCTCGCCGGCCTGCAGGCAGAGGATGCTCAACTCATCGAGTTCAGGAAGTTGTGCGGGGTCGATCCGACCATGGCTATCAATCGGTGCGACTAGCAGGCGATTGATGCCAAAACCGAGGATGCGCAGGGCTTTCAGCACCGTTATATGGCAGCTGGCGGAGACCACTACGCGCACTTCCGGTGCGCCGATCAAACCGTCACCGTCGAAATCCCAGCCCTTGCGCGCGAGCAAGGAGCGCCGTGCGGCGGAGAGGCAGGCAAGGGTCGAGGCCGTGGCACTGGTGCCGAACCCCACAGCGCTGGACGACGGTAAGCCGAGCAGCTCGACGACCCAACGACCGGCAATGCGCTCCAGGGTGTCGGCGACCGGTGAGTTGTCGAACGACGAGGCGCACTGGTCCCAGGCCAGCACCAGACGCTCCGCTGCCGCGGCGGCCGGCAGGGTGGCGCCAATGACGAAGCCGAAATAGCGCGGTCCGTTGGAGGCGACAGTCGCGGCCGAACCAATCTCATCCAGACGCTGCAGGACCTGACTGGGTGGGAAGCCTTGCTCGGGCAGTGCCTCGTCGAACGCGCGCAAGCTCGCAATTGCGGCCGGCGGCGGAAACACCGGGCGGTTGGCGATGCCATCAAGGTATTGCAGGGCACGACGATCAGCTTCGGCCAGGAGCTGATGTTCTTCGTTGAGACTGGGCATAGGGGGCTCACTGTCGGCGGAAACTGTATGGGCATCCTAGTCGGCCCGGGAGTGGCGCAGCAGCCACACAGTTCGGTAGAGATGGCCGTACAGTTGTGCCTGGAACAGCAGCGGGATGGGAACAGTCGGCCGCCGAGCAGTACAGTCGGCCGCAGGCGCGGTCAGGAGAGGGCGATAAAAGGGGCGGCCGTCGATGGCCGCCCCGTAAGACTCAATTGCCCAGCATGTCGTGCATGGCGATGATCTGCTCGGCGACCTGCACCAACTTCTGTTGGCGGCTCATGGCCTGGCGGCGCATCAGGGTGTAGGCCTCTTCCTCGTTGCAGCTCTTCATCTTCATCAGCAGGCCCTTGGCCAATTCGATGCGCTTGCGCTCCGCGAGCTGGGCGTCGCGGGCTTGCAGCTGGGCGCGCAAGGCCTGGTCGCTCTCGAAGCGCGCCATGGCCACGTCGAGGATCGGTTGCAGGCGCTGGGCGTGAATGCCTTCGACGATATAGGCGCTGACACCCGACTGGATGGCCTGGCGCATCACGCCGGGGTCGTGCTCGTCGGTGAACATGACGATCGGCCGTGGCTGGTCGCGCGAGACCAGCACCACTTGTTCCATCACGTCGCGGCTGGGCGATTCGGTATCGATCAGGATGACGTCGGGCCGCACGGCCTCGACCCGTTCGGGCAGGTCGATGGTCAAACCGGATTCGTCGATTACCTCGAAACCCGCCTCGATCAGTGCGGCTTGTAGACGACCGACCTTTTTCGGCGTGTCGTTGATCAACAGGATACGCAGCATGAAGGGCTCTCCTGTTCGTTACAGGTCGACAGCGGTGCTGTCGGCCAGGGCGTTGAGACTGAAGCTGCGAGCATAGCCGACCGGATCGCTACCATCCCAGACCTGGCCGTCGAGCAGTTGGCTGCTGCGCATCACCTCGGGTACAGCGATGCCCAGGCTTTCTGCGGCCTGGCGATATAGCCCGAGTTGGTGAACCTGCTGCGCCACAGCCAGGTAATCGGGGTCGTCACGCAATAGCCCCCAGCGACGGAATTGGGTCATGAACCACATGCCGTCCGAGAGGTAAGGCATGTTCACTGCGCCTTCTGCATGAAAGCGTAGCGGATGGGCGTCCAGCCAGGCGTGCCCGAGGCCATCCTGATACTGGCCGAGAAAGCGCGGCTGGATGACGTTCAATGGGGCATCCACGTATTCGCCGCCGCTCAGCAATTGTGCGGTGCTGCGTTTGTTCTCCTCGTTTTCATCGATGAAACGGCTGGCCTCGAGGATCGCCATGATCAGGGCGCGCGCAGTATTCGGGTTGTGCTCGACGAAGGTGCGGGTGCAACCGAGTACCTTTTCCGGATGATTCGGCCAGATCGACTGGCTGGTGGCCAGGGTGAAGCCGAGATTCTCCTCGACCGCCTGCGCGCACCAAGGCTCGCCGACACAGAAACCATCGATACGCCGTGCCTTGAGGTGGGGCACCATCTGTGGCGGCGGGACCACGACGCTGTCGACATCGTCGAGTGGATGGATACCTTGGCTGGCGAGCCAATAATAGAGCCACATGGCATGGGTGCCGGTGGGGAAGGTCTGGGCGAAGGTGAGTTTTGCGCCTTTTTGGTGCGCGCGCATGTTGAGTGCATCGCTAGTGGTCACACCTGCGAATTTCAGCCCATGGGACAGGTTGATGCTCTGGCCGTTCTGGTTCAGGCCCATCAATATCGCCATGTCGGTGGCGGATGCACCGCCAAGGCCGAATTGCGCGCCGTAAATCAAACCATACAGGCTATGAGCGGCATCCAGTTCGCCGCTTAACAGCTTGTCGCGCAAGGTGGCCCAGGAGGCCTGGCGCTGCAAATTGAGGGTCAGGCCATATTTTTCGGCGAAGCCCTGGGTCGCCGTGACAATCACCGAGGCCGCGTCGGTCAAGGCCATGAAGCCGATATTCAGTACGCGCTTTTCCGGGCTGTCGTTGCCGGCAACCCGGATGTGTGTGTCGTTACGGCTGATTTCATGCTCGCTCATTGCGTGTATCCCAGATCGATACAAGAGGCGTCACACCACCGCGCGTAATAACTGGCAGATGGTACGAAGCCCGTTGTTTATCAAGCCGATTCCAGGGTGGAAAGGCTTTGCTGGGTTTGCCTAAGCAAGGCATATGCCAGTGATTGATGCCCGGCTGGGGTGTTCTATGTCACGGCAACTTCGCTGTCCCGAACGGCCCCCATAGCATTGCCGGAGGCTCGGCCTCAGCGGTGCTCGCAAGCCGCATCTACCGCGGGGTACAGCTCTTACGAGCCCCGCGCCGCGGCTGAGCCGCCCGGCCGGGCGCCGGATCAAACAAGCCCGAAAATAAAAACGCCCGATGCATTGCATCGGGCGTTTTATTGGCTTGCTCGCGTCGAGCAGAAGATCACTCTTCGTCCATGGCACCCATGGCGGTGGTGTTGAAGCCACCGTCGACGTACATGATTTCGCCACTGACGCCCGAGGCCAGGTCGGAGCAGAGGAAGGCGCCGGCGTTACCGACTTCTTCGATGGTCACATTGCGGCGCAGCGGGGTCTGCTTCTCGTTGGCGGCGAGCATCTTGCGGAAGCTCTTGATGCCCGAGGCGGCGAGGGTGCGGATGGGGCCTGCCGAGATCGCGTTGACCCGGGTGCCTTCTGGGCCGAGGCTGCCGGCCAGGTAGCGTACGCCGGCTTCCAGGCTGGCTTTGGCCATGCCCATGACGTTGTAGTTGGGCATGGTGCGCTCGGCGCCCAGGTAGGAGAGGGTGAGCAGGCTGCCGTTGCGGCCTTTCATCATCTCGCGACCGGCTTTGGCGAGGGCGACGAAGCTGTAGGCGCTGATGTCGTGGGCAATGCGGAAGCCTTCACGGGTGGTCACTGCGGTGAAGTCGCCATCGAGCTGATCGCCCGGCGCGAAGCCGACGGAGTGAACGATGCAATCGAGGCCGTCCCATTGCTTGCTCAGGGCCTCGAAGACCGCGGCGATTTCCTCGTCGTTGGCCACATCGCAAGGGAAGCACAATTCGGGACTGGAGCCCCAACCGGCGGCGAATTCCTCGACCCGGCCCTTGAGTTTTTCGTTCTGGTAGGTGAAGGCCAGCTGCGCGCCTTCACGGTGCATGGCCGCGGCGATACCCGAGGCGATAGACAGTTTGCTGGCTACGCCAACGATCAGTACGCGCTTACCGCTTAGAAAACCCATATGTGTTCTTCCTCTTCCTGCTTTCAAGGATTAGCAGCGGCGGCTGGCGCCATAAAGGCGGCTTCCAGCAACTGCTGCGTATAAATATGTTGCGGTGCGGCGAAGATCGCATCAGCCGGCCCTTGTTCGACGACCTGTCCCTCCTTGACCACTATCAGATGGTGGCTAAGCGCCCGAACCACAGCCAAGTCATGGCTGATGAACAGGTAGGTCAGGTTGTACTTGGCCTGCAAAGTACGTAACAACTCCACCACTTGGCGTTGTACTGTGCGGTCGAGCGCCGAAGTCGGCTCATCCAACAGTATCAACGCCGGTTTCAAAACCAACGCACGGGCAATGGCGATACGTTGGCGCTGCCCGCCGGAAAACTCATGGGGGTAGCGATGCCGGGTTTCCGGATCCAGGCCCACCTCCAGCAATGCATCGACGATCGCTTGTTCCTGCTCCGCTTCTGTCCCCATCCGGTGAATCCGCAGCCCTTCGCCGACGATCATGCCGACCGTCATGCGCGGGCTCAGGCTGCCGAAGGGGTCCTGAAACACCACTTGCATCTGTCGGCGCAATGGCCGTACTTCGTGTTGCGACAACCCCTCCAGAGCCTGGCCCTGGAAGCGAATGGCGCCCTGGCTACCCAACAACCGCAGGATGGCCAGGCCCAGGGTGGACTTGCCGGAACCGCTCTCGCCGACGATGCCCAGGGTTTGACCCCGGGGCAGGCGGAAATCGATACCGTCCACCGCTTTTACATAGTCGACGGTGCGGCGCAGCAGCCCCTTTTTGATCGGGAACCACACGCGTAGATCGTCCACTTCCAGCAACGGCTCGCCTGCTGGGACATCCACCGGCTTGCCACTGGGCTCGGCGCCGAGCAATTCCTGGGTATAGGGATGCTGCGGTGCCTTGAACAGTTGCTCGCAAGACGCTTGTTCGACGATCTGTCCGCGCTGCATGACACATACTTGATGGGCAATTCGCCGAACCAGATTGAGGTCGTGGCTGATCAACAGCATCGACATGCCCAGGCGCGCCTGCAATTCCTTGAGCAGTTCGAGAATTTTCAGCTGCACGGTGACGTCCAGCGCGGTAGTCGGTTCGTCGGCGATCAGCAGTTCGGGTTCGTTGGCCAGGGCCATGGCGATCATCACGCGCTGGCGTTGCCCGCCCGACAGTTCATGGGGGTAGGCCTTGAGCCGCTTGTGCGGCTGGGGGATGCCCACTAGCTCCAATAGCTCCAGAGTACGCGTAGTCGCGGCTTTGCCGGTCAGGCCCTTATGCAGGGCGAGCACCTCGTTGATCTGCTTGCCGATGCTGTGCAGCGGATTGAGCGAGGTCATGGGCTCCTGGAAGACCATGGCGATACGGTTGCCGCGAATATTGCGCAGCTTGTTTTCGTCCAGCTTGAGCAGGTCCTGTCCCGCGTAATGGATGCTGCCACTCGGGTGCAGGGCCAGTGGGTAGGGCAGCAGGCGCAGGATCGAGTGGGCGGTGACCGATTTGCCGGAGCCGCTTTCGCCGACCAACGCCATGGTTTCTCCGCGCTTGATGGAAAAACTGACGTTCTCGACCACGCGCTGCTTCAGTTCGCCGGTGACGAACTCGACCGCCAGATCGCGCACCTCGATGAGGTTATCGGACTCGCTCATATCATTTCCTCGGGTCGAAGGCATCGCGCGCGGCCTCGCCAATAAACACCAGCAGGCTGAGCATCAACGCCAGTACGGCGAAGGCGCTGATGCCGAGCCATGGCGCTTGCAGGTTGGATTTACCCTGGGCCACCAGCTCACCCAGGGACGGCGCACCAGGCGGCAGGCCGAAGCCGAGGAAGTCCAGTGCGGTCAAGGTGCCGATGGCGCCAGTGAGGATGAAGGGCATAAAGGTCATGGTCGAAACCATGGCGTTGGGCAGGATATGGCGGAACATGATTGCGCCGTTCTCCATGCCCAGGGCACGGGCGGCGCGCACGTATTCCAGATTGCGTCCGCGGAGGAACTCGGCGCGCACCACGTCGACCAGGCTCATCCAGGAAAACAGCAGCATGATGCCCAGCAGCCACCAGAAATTCGGCTGCACGAAGCTGGCGAGAATGATCAGCAGGTAGAGCACCGGCAATCCCGACCATATCTCCAGAAAACGCTGGCCGATCAGATCGACCCAGCCACCATAGAAGCCCTGCAGCGCGCCGGCGAACACGCCGATGATCGAGCTGCAAATGGTCAGAACCAGCGCGAATAGCACCGAGATGCGGAAGCCGTAAATCACCCGCGCCATGACGTCGCGGCCCTGATCGTCGGTACCCAGCCAGTTGTCGCTCGAAGGCGGAGCAGGGGCTGGAACCTGCAGGTCGTAGTTGATGCTGGAGTAGCTGAACGGAATCGGTGGCCAGACCATCCAGCCATCCTTCTCGGCGATCAGCTCCTGGATATAGGGGCTCTTGTAGTTGGCCTGCAATGGGAATTCGCCACCGAACACGGTTTCCGGATAGCGCTTGAACACCGGGAAGAACCACTCGCCGTCGTAGCGCACCACCAGCGGCTTGTCGTTGGCGATCAGTTCGGCGCCCAGGCTGAGAACGAACAACGCGAGGAACAGCCACAACGACCACCAGCCGCGTTTGTGCGCCTTGAATCTATCGAAGCGTCGCTGATTAAGTGGGGAGAGCGCCATCTCAAGCCTCCCGACTTTCGAAGTCGATACGTGGGTCGACCAGGGTGTAGGTAATGTCGCCGATCAATTTCACCACCAAGCCCAGAAGCGTGAAGATAAACAGGGTGCCGAAGACCAAGGGATAGTCGCGGTTGATCGCCGCCTCGAAACTCATCAGCCCGAGGCCGTCGAGGGAGAAAATCACCTCGATCAGCAAGGAACCGGTGAAGAAGATGCCGATAAAGGCCGAAGGGAAGCCGGCGATGATGATCAGCATGGCGTTGCGGAATACATGGCCATAGAGCACACGGTTGTTGCTCAAGCCCTTGGCGCGGGCGGTGGTCACGTACTGTTTGCCGATCTCGTCGAGAAAACTGTTCTTGGTCAGCAGGGTGAGGGTGGCGAAGTTACCGATCACCAAGGCCGTGATGGGCAGGGCCAGGTGCCAGAAATAATCGAGAATCTTGCCACCCAGGCTGAGTTCGTCGAAGTTGTTCGAGGTCAGCCCGCGCAGCGGAAACCAGTCCCAATAGCTGCCGCCGGCAAACAGCACGATGAGCAGAATGGCGAACAGAAACGCCGGAATCGCATAACCGATGATGATCGCCGAACTGGTCCAGACATCAAAGGCGCTGCCATGGCGGGTGGCCTTGGCGATGCCCAGGGGAATGGAGACCAGATACATGATCAGGGTGCTCCATAAGCCCAGGGAAATCGACACGGGCATCTTTTCGATGATCAGGTCGATGACCTTGGCATCGCGGAAAAAACTATCGCCGAAGTCGAGCTGGGCATAGCTCTTCAGCATGATCCAGAACCGTTCGGGCGCCGATTTATCGAAGCCGTACATTTTCTCGATCTCGGCGATCAAGTCGGGATCCAGGCCCTGGGCGCCGC
Source organism: uncultured Pseudomonas sp. (assembly GCA_966210885.1). Classification (GTDB taxonomy): domain Bacteria; phylum Pseudomonadota; class Gammaproteobacteria; order Pseudomonadales; family Pseudomonadaceae; genus Aquipseudomonas. The sequence goes on along the minus strand of CBIHLQ010000004.1, from coordinate 122,284 downwards.
GGTAATTGGAACCGGCCACCGAGACTTCGGCGCCGCCGCCGGCGATACGGCTGGTGGCGCCCTCGAAGCCTTCCAGCTTGGCAATCATCTGTTCCACCGGGCCGCCGGGCGCGGCTTGAATGATGGCGAAGTTGATCAGCAGAATGCCGAACAGCGTCGGAATGATCAGCAATAGACGACGAACAATATACGCCAGCATCTTATTGCTCCGTGCTCGCCGGTAACTCGGCTTCAGGTATTACCGGCGCAGGTTCGGCTTGCGCCCGAACCCACCAGGTATGCAGGCCGATATCGAATAGCGGGGTGGTTTTCGGGTGTTCGAGGCGGTCCCAATAGGCCACGCGCCAGGTCTTGATATGCCAGTTGGGGATCACATAGTGGCCCCACAGCAGCACCCGGTCGAGGGCACGGGTATGGGCGATCAGGCTTTGTCGGGAGTCGGCGCCGATCAGCCCTTCGACCAGCAGGTCGATCGCCGGATCTTTCAGACCTATGAAGTTGCGGCTACCGGGATCGTCGGCGCTGCTGGAGTGCCAATACTCGCGCTGTTCGTTACCCGGCGAGTTGGACTGGCCAAAGCCGCTGACGATCATGTCGAAGTCCCGCGAGCGCAGGCGATTGATGTATTGCGAGACATCGACCCGGCGAATCACCAGCTCGATACCCAGGTCCGCGAGGTTGCGTTTGAACGGCAGCAATACCCGTTCGAACTCGGGTTGCGCGAGGAGAAACTCGAGGTTCACCGGCTTGCCCTCGGCGTCGAGCATCTGATCCTCTTCGATACGCCAGCCGGCCTCCTGGAACAGTTGGTAAGCGCGACGTTGCTGATCGCGGATGATGCCGCTGCCGTCGGTGACCGGCACGCTGAATTCGTCGGTGAACACCTGCGGTGGAATCTGCTCGCGTAACGGCTCGAGAATCTTCAATTCCTCGGCACCGGGCAAGCCGCTGGAAGCCAGCTCGGAATTGTCGAAATAGCTACGGGTGCGGGTGTAGGCGCCATTGAACAGTTGGCGGTTGGCCCACTCGAAGTCGAACAGCAAGCCCAGGGCTTCGCGTACCCGGCGATCCTGGAACAACGGGCGGCGGGTGTTGAAGATAAAGCCCTGCATGCCGGTGGGGTTGTGATTCTGAATTTCTTCCTTGATCAAGCGGCCCTCGGCGACGGCGGGGGTGTCGTAGGCGGTGGCCCAGTTCTTCGCACTGGTCTCCAGCCAATAGTCGAATTGGCCTGCTTTCATCGCTTCCAGGGCGACGGTGTTATCGCGGTAGTAGTCGATGCGCATGTCGTCGAAGTTGTAGAAGCCGCGATTGACCGACAGATCCTGCCCCCACCAGTCCTTGACCCGCTCATAGCGAATCGAGCGTCCGGCCTGGACTTCGGCGACTTTATAGGGGCCGCTGCCCAGGGGGATTTCCAGGCTGCTCTTGCTGAAGTCGCGCTTGCTGGGCAATACCCGCAGTTGTTCTAGCGCGGGCAGCAACTGCTCGGTGCCGCCCTTTTTCACGTCGATACGCAAGCTTTGTTTGTCTGCGCTGCTGTAACCGGTGATCGCCGCCAAGGGCTTGAGCGCTTCGTTTGTCGAATCGGCCGCTTTTTGCAGGTTCAATTGCAAAAGCTCGGCGTTGAGTTTCTTGCCGTTGGCGAGGCGGGCGTCTTCATGGATACGCAGGGTGATGCTGGCTTTATCCGGTGCTTCGACGATATCGACAATGTTGTCGTCGCCCAATTGCGGTTGCTGCGGCGCGTCGCTCTCGTCCAGCTCGGTCCACCAGTGCTTCGGCAGCACCGGCAGTTGTCCGAGAATCAGCGGTAGTTCGCGGTTGCCGGCATGCTTGAAGACGAAGCGCACCTTGTTGGGGCTTTCCACCTCGACCCGCTCGACATCGGCGTAATAGCCGCGGTACATGGGCGAGCCTTTGCTCATCAAGGTTTCGAAGGTGAACTTGACGTCATCGGCGGTGACCGGCTGGCCGTCGTGGAAGCGTGCTTCGGGGCGTAGATAGAAGCGTACCCAGGTGTTATCCGTAGCCTTCTCGATCTTTCCGGCCAGTAGGCCGTACTCGGTAAAGGGCTCGTCCAGGCTATGGCGGGTCAGGGTGTCGTAAATCAGGCCGATATCGTCGGCGGAAACCCCTTTGTTGATAAAGGGGTTGAGGCTGTCGAAACTGCCGAAACCGGCTTGGCGCAGGGTGCCGCCCTTGGGCGCGTCCGGGTTGACGTAGTCGAAGTGCTGGTAATCGGCGGGGTACTTGGGCGGTTCGTCGTACAGCGTCAGTGCATGTTTGGGGGCGGCCTGGGTCAGACTGGCCAGGCCAAGCAGCAGAATACCGCTGCCATGCAGGAGTGCGGTGCGCAGAGAACGCGTCATCGGTCTTTCTCCGTGGGTTTCAGCCACCAGCTACGCAGGCCCAGGGTATAGGGCGGCACGGTGACGAAGGCGAATCGGTCGCGGTAAGCCAGGCGGTGATAATTGATGTACCAATTGGGGATGGTGTAATGCTGCCAAAGCAAAACCCGGTCCAGAGCGCGGGTTGCGGCAACCTGTTGATCGCGGGTTTTCGCCGAGAGCAGCTTCTCCAGCAAGGCATCGACTACCGGGTGATCGATCCCGGCATAGTTTTTACCGCCTTTGATCTTCGCCTGGCTGGAGTGGAAATACAGCCATTGCTCCAGGCCGGGGCTCAGGGTTTGCCCAAGGGTCAGGGAGATGGCGTCGAAGTCGAATTGATCCAGCCGTTGCTTGTATTGCGCCCGGTCGACGCTACGGATGCCGGCCTCGATACCAAGACGCGAGAGGTTCTGGATATAGGGTTGGTAAATCCGCTCGAGCCCCGGGTTGACCAATAGGATCTCGAAGCGCAGGACTTCGCCTTTGCTGTTGACCAAGCGCTCGCCGGAAGGCTTCCAGCCAGCTTCGGCCAGCAGCCCGAGAGCGCGGCGCAGGGTTTCCCTGGGAATGCCGCGGCCGTTGGTTTGCGGAATCTGGAAAGGCTCGGTGAACAGGCGGGCCGGCAGTAGCTTGCGGTGGGGCGAAAGCAACAACCATTCGGCCCCTTCGGGTTTGCCGGTCGCGGAAAATTCACTGTTGGGGTAGTAGCTGCTGGCGCGGATGTACGAGTCGCTGAACAGCGCGCGGTTGGTCCACTCGAAATCGAACATCATCGCCAGGGCCTCACGCACCTTGCGATCGGCGAAGACCGCGCGCCGGGAGTTCATGAACAGCGCTTGGGTCTGGGTCGGAATACTGTGGGGGATTTCCGCTTTGATGATGTCGCCGCGGTCCACCGCCGGGAAGTTGTAGCCATTGGCCCAATTCTTCGCTTGTTGCTCGATATAAAAGTCGAATTCGCCGGCCTTGAAGGCTTCGAAGGCAACATGGCTGTCGCGGTAGAACTCCACTTCGAGCCGATCGAAATTGTACTTGCCGCGATTGACCGGCAATTGCTCGCCCCACCAATCCTTCACCCGGCTGAACGTGAGGCTGCGCCCCGGCCTCACCTGGGTGATGCGGTAAGGACCGCTGCCCAGCGGCGGTTCGAAAGTGGTGGCCTTGAAGTCGCGGTCTTTCCAGTAATGCTGCGGCAGCACCGGCAGTTCGCCCAGGCGCATGATCAACAAGGGGTTGCCGGAGCGTTTGAAGACGAAGCGGATACGGTGACGGTTGAGGATGTCGACGCGCTTTACTTCCTGCAGATTGGTGCGGTACTGCGGGTGGCCATCCTTGAGCAGCAGGCGGTAGGAGAATGCCACGTCGTAAGCCGAGATGGGCACGCCGTCATGGAAGCGCGCTTCGGGTCGCAGGTTGAACACCACCCAGCTGCGGTCGTCGCTGAACTCGATCGACTTGGCGATCAGGCCGTAGCTGGAGGCGGGTTCGTCGCCCGAGGGATCGTAGGCGCCGGTGCCGGCCATCAAGGTTGCGTTCAGCTCGGTGACGCCGTATTGCTGGAAGTTCGCCGTGCTGATCGGGCTGCTGCCCTTGAAGGTGTAAGGGTTGAGGGTATCGAAGGAGCCCGACGCCATGATGCGGACGGTGCCGGCTTTGGGCGCGTAGGGGTTTACCCAGTCGAAATGGGTAAAGCTCGCGGGGTACTTGAGCGCCCCGAATTGCGCATAGCCGTGGCTTTCGCGAAGGCTTGCCGAAGCGGGAGCGCCGATAACCAAACTGAGGAATAGTGCAAAGAGGAGACGCATCAAGTGAAAAATCCAGTCCGTGGCGTCTTGTAGGCTATAGGCTCGGTACAGTAACAGCTTGTATAGGCAGGAAAAAGACCGTATCTCAGACTGTGTGAAAACTACTGCGCTCGGTTATGCGGCGTTAAAAACAGGCCGGGACACGTTGGCTCGGCAAGCCGCTTGCGGCTAACGCGCTTCAGCGCGGCCTGAAGGGCGAGCGAAGCGAGTAATGCTCAGAACCGGTAAACTCGCGTGCGGGCCCAGACCGCTTCCTCGCCTGTTTTTGCCTTGCCTGGGCGGCCCCGCCTAACCTTCGCGCGCTACGTTTTCACACGGCCTGGCCCGGCGGCGATGCCAAGCAACATCTTGCTACACTCGAAGAAATCACAAAGAGGGCTTGAATTTGGGTACCCATAGCCACGGCTTGCAATCTTGGATCGACCGCTTGAATCAAGCCGAGTTGCCCGCTCTAGCGGCCGTGGTGCAGGACCTGCATCGCCTGGCGCAACAGGATAAATCCTCGGTGCAGCAGTTGGCCGACGTGTTGCTGCGCGATGCTTCGCTGACCTCGAAAGTGCTGCGCATCGGCAACAGCGTCTACTACAACCCCTCTCAGGAAGCGATCAAGACCATTTCGCGGGCCATCGTGATGATCGGCTTCGACAACGTGCGCTTGATCGGCATGTCCGTTGCGCTGATCGATGGCTTGCTGGTCCGCGCGCCGCGCGAGCAACTGCAGGAGTTGCTCGCGCGTTCGTTCCATGCAGCGGTGCAGGCGCGCAATATCGCCGGCTACGTATTGGCCAAGCATCAGGAAGAGGTGTTTATCGCCGCCTTGCTGTTTCACTTGGGCGAACTGGCGTTCTGGGGCTGCGGCGGCGACCAGGCTGACGAACTGGCGAGCGCCTTGGCGCAGCCGGGAGTGGATGTGGACGAGGCGGTGCAACAGGTGCTGGGCACCAGCTTTCGCCAACTGACCCAGGGCTTGGTCAAGAGTTGGAACCTGGGCGACATCGTCAGCCAGGCGCACAACACCGCCAACCGCAACGACCCAACGGTATTTTCGGTTAACCTCGGCGCCCGGATCAGTCAGGCGGCGCTGGAGGGCTGGGACTCGGCGGCGATGGAAAGCTTGATCGAGGAAATGGCGAACTTTATCGGCGTCACCCCTGAGGAAGCTTTGCAGCAGGTGTTCGCCAGTGCCGAAGAGGCGGTCAAGGTGGCGACCACCTTCGGTGCCAGCAAGTTGTGCAAGCTTATTCCCAATACCGACCCTGAGCAGATCCGCGAGCAGCAGGAGCTACGTCGAGCCCGTTTGCTGCAACCCAATCTGTTGACCCTGCAACAGGCGCTGCAAGACCTCGGCATGATGGCCAGCAAGCGCGGCGATGTCGCGCAGATCATCGACACCTTGCTCAAGGGCTTGCACCAAGGTGCCGGGCTGGAGCGGGTCATGTTGGTGGTGCTGGCCGACGGGCACAGCTGCTTTCGCACCAAGCGGGTGGTTGGCGAAGGCAGCCAGGGCTGGCTGAGCGATTTCGTATTGCCGGTCGACCAACCCGAGCAGCAGCACATATTCAGCTATGTGCTGCGCAATAGAGAGGCGTTGTGGATGGGGGTGCCGGCCAGTTACAACCTCGCCGAATTGGTCACCCAACCGATTCGCAAATCCCTCGGCCAGGGCATGTTCTTTATCGCCCCATTGCTCGCGGGCACCCGCGAGATCGGTGTGGTGTATGCCGACAACCGGGTCTCGGGGCGGGCTTTGAAGCATGAACAGTTCGTCGCTTTTCAGCGTTTTTCCCAGTTGACCGGACGTTGCCTGGATGCGCTGAGCAAGCGTTCCTGAAATCAGTTGGGCAGATACAGGGTGAGTGTCTGTCCCGGCTTGAGCGCTTTGCCGGCTTTGGGATTCCAGTTTTGCAGATGCTGCATGCGTACCTTGAATCGCTTGGCGATCAGGTACAGCGAATCGCCGCTGCGCACCCTGTAATAAGTCGCGGCTTTGCGTGCTGAAGTGCTGGAGGCAAGGTGCACAGGCGCGCTGCCGTCCTTGAAATTGAGCACCTGGCCGACGCGCAGGTTGTTGCCCCTGAGGTTATTCCAGCGCTTCACATCGGCGACCGAAACCTTGTGCGCCCTGGCCACCAGCCAGAGGTTGTCGCCATTCTTAACCCGGTAGGTGCGCGAGGCGGCGGCTGTACTGCTGGTGCTGGTCGAACTCTGAAACAGCGGCTCGTTTGGCGAGACGCCGGGTTCGGCCGGAATACTGAGGATCTGACCGACGCTCAAGTGGTTGCTGGTCAGCCGATTGATATCTTTAAGGGTGTTGACCGTTAGCCGATAGCGGGTGGCGATGCCGTGCAGGCTGTCGCCCGAACGCACCCGGTATTGCTGCCAATCGACCAGCTCTTCCTGCTTCATCAGCAGCAGGTTGGCGGTCAGGAGCTCGGCTTTACTCGCCGGCACCAGCAAGTGCTGAGGGCCATCGAGGGTGATCCGCCGTTTGAATGCAGGGTTGAGCAGATACAGCTCGTCTTCGTCCAGGTCCGCGAGGGCGGCGATACGGGATAGGTCCATGCGCTGCTTGAGCTCGACCTTCTCGAAGTAAGGCTCGTTGGCGATCGGCTCCAGGCTGACGCCGTAGGCTTCCGGGCTCATCACCACTTGGGATAAAGCCAGTAGTTTGGGCACATAGTTCTGGGTTTCGCTCGGCAGCGACAAGTTCCAGTAGTCGGTCGGCAAGCCCAGCTTGCGGTTGCGTTCGATAGCGCGGGCGACCCGGCCTTCGCCGGCGTTGTAGGCGGCCAACGCGAGCAGCCAATCGCCACCGAACATCTCATGCAGGCGCGACAGGTAATTCATCGCTGCATTGGTCGAGGCCATGACATCGCGGCGGCCGTCATACCAGCTGGTCTGGCGCAGATTGAAACTGCGACCGGTGGAGGGTATGAACTGCCAGAGCCCGACGGCATCGGCGTGGGAATAGGCGAGGGGGTTATAAGCGCTTTCGATCATCGGCAACAGCGCCAACTCCATCGGCATATTGCGTTCTTCCAGACGCTCGACGATGTAGTAGATATAAGGATTGCTACGTTCGCCGACTTTTTCCACGAAAGACGGATTGCTGACGAACCACAACCGCTGTTGTTCGATCCGCGGGTTGATACCTATCGCGTCCTGCAATTGATAGCCGTTGCGTACGCGCTCCCAGATGTCTTCAGGTTCCGGCGCTTGCAGCGTGGTGGTAAGCCATTCCGGCTCTCGCTCCATGCCCACTGCAGTATCGGTATCGCGACTCCGATCAAGGGAGGACGAGGTGCTTTGACAGCCGCTCAGGACGACGCAAAAAACCACCGCGAGCGCCTGAGTGCTATGTGCCAATGCTTTTAAATTCAATAGTTTGCATGATGGTAAGAGCATTGGCTGAAGAGTTCTTGTTGTACCGAGAATCGGGCGATTCTAGGAATCGATGCTCGACTGGTCAAGTTTTAACCAGCTTTTTGCCGAGTGGTCGCGCTTTTAGAAATTATCTTTCCATGCCCGCAAGCGGGTGAATACCTGGGCGCTGGAGCGATTTTCCGCCCCCTCGCGACTGTTGAGGGTTTCGATTACGGCCGGCTCGGCGCAACGCAAAAAAGGATTGGTAGCGCGCTCAAGCGCCAAGGTCGAAGGCAAGCTGATTTGCCCTGCCTGGCGCCAGGCGGCGACCTGCCGCAGGCGTTCGGCGATCTGCGCATTGTCGGGCTCGACCGCTTGGGCAAAGCGTAAATTGCTCAGGGTGTACTCATGGGTGCAGTACACCAGGGTACGCTCGGGTAGGGCGGCCAGACGCTGCAGTGACGCATGCATTTGCGCGGGGCTGCCTTCGAACAGTCGGCCACAGCCGGCGGCGAACAGGGTGTCGCCACAGAATAACCAGTGCTGCTCGGCCTGGTAATACGCGATATGTCCGAGGGTGTGGCCCGGCACCTCGATGACGTTCAACGTATGGCCGAGCACTTCGACGCAGTCGCCGTCCTTGAGTGCGCTATCGCGTTCGGGGATGGTTTCCCGGGCGGGGCCGAGCACCCGGGCGCCGGTCGCGGCCTTGAGTTGGGCGATGCCACCGACATGGTCGTGGTGGTGGTGGGTGACCAAGATATCGCTGAGTTGCCAGCCGGGGTGGGCGTTCAGCCAGGCCAGCACGGGGGCGGCGTCCCCCGGATCGACCACGGCGCAGCGCTGTTGTCCGCTGTCTTGCAGCAGCCAGATATAGTTGTCGGAGAAAGCCGGTAGAGCGTCGATTTTAATCATGACACGGGTCGCTATGCGGGCTACAAAGGTGCATCTTAGGCTGCATTGAAAGTCACGGCTACGCAGGTGATACCTATGTCTGATCATCCCTTCGCCCAAGCCGACGCCGATTGGTTGAGTCTGATCGGTGCCGCCCGCGGCTGGTTCAACGGCCCTCACGGGCAGTTGCTGCTGGAGGAGGAGCAGCGTCTGCTGGAGGAAGAACTGGCACGGTTTTTCGGCAGCTACCTGGTGCATTACGGCCCCGCCGCGGAAGAAACCGCGAGCGCGGCGCAGATTCAACGCAGCGTACGTCTGGGCGCGCCTTTCCGCGGTGTGGATATCGTCTGCGAGGAGCAGGCCTGGCCACTGACCGAGCACGCAGCCGATGTCGTGGTGCTGCAACATGGTTTGGATTTCAGCCTGTCGCCCCACGGCTTGTTACGTGAAGCCGCGCGTAGCGTCAGGCCCGGCGGCCACTTATTGATCCTCGGGATCAATCCGCTGAGCGCCTGGGGCGTGCGCCATCTATATACCCAGGACGCCTTGAGGCAAGCGCGCTGTATCGCCCCGAGCCGCGTCAGCGACTGGCTGCACCTGTTGGGTTTTGCGCTGGAGAAACGCCGCTTCGGATGCTATCGTCCGCCGCTTTCTTCCGTGGGCTGGCGGGAACGCCTGGCCGGTTTGGAAGCCTGGGGGGACGCTTGGCAATTGCCGGGCGGCGGCTTTTATATTCTGGTGGCGCGCAAATTGGTGGTGGGTTTGCGCCCGTTGCGCCAATCGCGCCGCGAGCCCATGGGCAAGCTGTTGCCGCTGCCGGTGGCCAAGGTCAGCCGGCGCAATTCCGAGCATTAAGACGAACTATGAGTGAACAGGTCGAGATTTACACCGACGGCGCCTGCAAGGGCAATCCCGGCGTTGGCGGGTGGGGTGCGCTGCTGATTTTCAAGGGAGTGGAAAAAGAGCTCTGGGGTGGTGAGGCGCAAACCACCAACAACCGCATGGAGCTGACCGCGGCGATCCGCGCCCTGGCCGAGCTCAAGCGCAGCTGCGACGTGCGTCTGGTGACCGACTCGCAGTACGTCATGCAGGGGATTCAGGATTGGATGCCCAACTGGAAGAAGCGCGGCTGGAAAACCGCGACCAAGCAACCGGTGAAGAACGCCGATCTCTGGCAGCAGCTCGATGAGCAAGTCAACCGCCATAGCGTGACCTGGCAGTGGGTGCGCGGCCATAACGGCCATCCCGGTAACGAACGTGCCGACCTGCTGGCCAACCGCGGCGTCGATGAAATGAGAGGCTTGAAACATGCGTAGTGTCGTACTCGATACCGAAACCACGGGCATGCCGGTGGCCGATGGCCACCGGATCATCGAAATCGGCTGTGTCGAGCTGATCGGCCGGCGGTTGACCGGGCGTCATTTCCACGTCTACCTGCAGCCGGATCGCGAAATCGACGAAGGCGCCATCGCCGTTCACGGCATCACCAACGAGTTCGTGCAGGACAAACCGCGCTTCAAGGAAATCGCCGACGAGTTCTTCGAGTTCATCAAGGGCGCGCAGCTGATCATCCACAACGCGGCGTTCGACGTCGGCTTCATCAACAACGAATTCGCTCTGATCAAGCAGAACGAGCGCGCCGATCTCAGCGAGCATTGCTCGATTCTCGACACCCTGCTGATGGCTCGCGAGCGCCATCCGGGGCAGCGCAACAACCTCGACGCGCTGTGCAAACGTTATGGCGTCGATAACTCCGGTCGCGACCTGCACGGCGCCTTGCTCGACGCCGAGATCCTTGCCGACGTCTACCTGACCATGACCGGCGGGCAGACCAATCTGTCGCTGGCCGGCGAAGGTTCCGAAGGCGATGGCAACGGTCGCCAGCAAGCCAGCCCGATTCGCCGCCTGGCCGCCGAGCGCGCGTTGACCCGGGTGATCCGCGCCAATACCGATGAACTGAGTGCGCACCTCGCGCGTTTGGCGATCATCGAAAAATCCGCGGGCGCGCCGTCGCTATGGGCGCAACTGGAACAGCAGGAGGGGTAGTCGTCCTGCTTGGCCGGGTCGCTGATTCTCGACAGTCAACGCCCCGGCTCGCCCTGTCGGCTCTCTTGTTAAGATGCCGCGCTCCTTCCCGTCCCTACCTTGGTAGCCCTCGATGCCCGAGCTTTCCGCCATTCGTCTCGATGAGATCGACCGCCAGTTGATTGCCGCCCTGCAGCTCGACGCCCGCGAGAGCGTCGCCATGCTCGCACGCAAGCTCGGTATCGCGCGCACCACGGTGATTTCGCGCATCGCCCGCCTGGAGAAAAGCAAGGTCATCACCGGCTATGGCGTGCGCTTGGGGCAGAGCGTGACCGAGGGCGGATTGCAGGCCTATGTCGGCATCACTCTGCAGCCGCGGTCGGGTAAGGAGGTGCTGCGGCGGTTGAGCAATATGCCTGAGGTGCAGCAGCTGTGTACGGTCAGCGGCGAGTTCGATTTCGTCGCCTGGCTGCGCGCCGACACACCGGAACGGCTCGACCAGCTATTGGACGAGATAGGCGCGGTGGATGGCGTGGAGAAGACCACGACCTCGATCATTCTGTCGTGCAAGATCGATCGCGGCGGGCGCTTGTAGGGGCGAATCAGGCAAGCTGCGTTTGTAGCCCGGATGAAATCCGCAGCAGCGGTGCTGGCCACAAAAGAATTCCCGGATTGCATCCGGGCTACATGCTGGGCGTATCGTTGGGACTGCACTCAAGCACCTGCCCGCTGAGCGGGCAGGTTGTTTCGTCGCTGTTATGCGGCTTCCAGATCCTGCACGGCGTTTTCCTCGTAGGCTTTACCAAAGCGGTTGGCGAGGAAGTCGTCGAGCGACACCTGCTCCTGACTGATAAAACCCGATTGCGGTAATTGCTTGGCGCGGAACAGATCCAGCGCGGCGCAGATGCCGGCTGCGGTGGTGATCTGGATGGCGCTGGTGACCCGGCCGTTGCGCACGTCGGCGAAAATCTTGCGGCTGAACACCTGTTGCACCAGTTTGCCGTCCTTCAGCCCGCTGACGGTGACGAATACCAGCACCACGTCCTGCATGGTGCTCGGCACGGCGCCGCGCAGGATGTCCTTGAGCTTGTCCTGATTGTCGGACAGACGCAGGTCTTCCAGCAGGAACTTCATCAGGTCGCGATGGCCCGGGTAGCGCACGGTCTTGTAATCCAGGGTTTCGACCTGATCCTTGAGGGTTTCACAGAGGGTGCCGAGGCCACCTGAAGTGTTGAAGGCTTCGTACTCGACGCCATCGAGTGAGAAGTGCTCCAGGCCTTCGAGCGGTTGTACCAGTTGCAGGCGGCCGTTGCGGATCGCCTCGCACGGGTGGCAGTACTCGTTGACCAGGCCGTCGACGCTCCAGGTCAGGTTGTACTTCAGCGAATTGGTGGGGAATTCCGGCAGGGCGCCGACGCGCATCTTCACTTCGCGCACCTTGTCGAAGCGACTGGCCAGGGAATGCGCGGCGATGCCGATAAACCCGGGAGCGAGGCCGCACTGCGGCATAAACGCGACCTGGGCGTCCTTGGCCAACTCCATGATGGTCTTGGTCGCATGCACGTCTTCGGTCAGGTCGAAGTAGTGGGTGTGACTGTTCTTCGCCGCTTTGGCCACGCCGATGGCCATGTGGTAAGGCAGGGCGTTGAGCACCGCGTCCTGGTCGGCCATGGCCGCTTCCAGGGCGACGCCATCGGCGGAGTCGAGTTCGCGGGTGGCGATCCCCAGGGCGGCGATAGCGCTGAGGGCAGCAGCGTCGCGGTCGGCCACCACAACCCGGTAGTCGCCACTGTTATGCAGCAATTGCGCAATGGTGAAGCCGATATGGCCAGCGCCGAGCAGGAGTACGTTCATTGTTGTTCTCTCCGGAGTGGGTGAAGTCGCAGCCAGTCTAGAGAGCGGTTTATCCGACAATAAGACGTGAAAAGTAGCAAATCGATGATCGATTGCTGCGTTATGACGATTGGGTGATGCGATTTGCAGTGTTTCGCCCATGACGTACGGTGCGTCTTCGCCTGGCATGGTGTTTACTCAAGACAGTTGCGACCGCCGGAACCCTGCCATGTACAAAGACCTGAAGTTTCCCGTGCTTATCGTGCACCGCGACATCAAGGCCGATACCGTGGCTGGCGATCGGGTACGTGCCATCGCCCAGGAATTGGAGCAGGACGGCTTCACCATACTGTCCACCGCCAGTTCGGCCGAGGGGCGTATCGTCGCCTCCACTCACCACGGCTTGGCCTGCATCCTGGTGGCCGCCGAAGGGGCGGGGGAGAACAAGCGCTTGTTGCAGGACATGGTCGAGTTGATCCGCATCGCGCGCCGGCGGGCGCCGCAGTTGCCGATCTTCGCCCTTGGCGAGCAGGTGACCATCGAGAATGCGCCGGCCGAGGCCATGGCCGATCTCAATCAACTACGCGGCATTCTCTATCTGTTCGAAGACACCGTGCCCTTCCTCGCCCGGCAAGTGGCCCGCGCCGCGCGCAATTACTTGGATGGTTTGCTGCCGCCGTTCTTCAGAGCCCTGGTGCAGCACACCGCACAATCCAACTATTCCTGGCACACGCCCGGCCACGGTGGCGGTGTGGCTTACCGTAAAAGCCCGGTGGGCCAAGCCTTCCATCAGTTCTTCGGCGAGAACACGCTGCGCTCCGACCTCTCGGTGTCGGTGCCGGAACTCGGCTCGTTGCTCGATCACACCGGCCCTTTGGCCGAAGCCGAGGCCCGCGCGGCGCGCAACTTCGGTGCCGACCACACCTACTTCGTGATCAACGGCACCTCGACGGCGAACAAGATTGTCTGGCATTCCATGGTCGGCCGCGACGACCTGGTGCTGGTCGATCGCAACTGCCACAAGTCGATTCTCCATTCGATCATCATGACCGGCGCCATTCCGCTGTATCTGAGCCCCGAGCGTAACGAGCTGGGCATCATCGGGCCAATCCCCCTGAGCGAGTTCAGCCGCGAATCGATTCAGGCCAAGATCGACGCCAGCCCCCTTGCTTGTAACCGTGAGTCGCGTAACCGGGCGCCGAGCAGCAGCGGGGCCATGGTCAAGCTGGTAGTGGTGACCAACTCGACCTACGACGGGCTCTGCTATAACGCCGAACTGATCAAGCAGACCCTGGGCGACAGCGTCGAAGTGCTGCATTTCGACGAAGCCTGGTACGCCTATGCGGCTTTTCATGAGTTCTACGCCGGACGCTATGGCATGGGCACCGTGCGCGGGGACAAGGCGCCGCTGGTGTTCAGCACCCACTCCACCCATAAGCTGCTGGCGGCGTTCAGCCAGGCCTCGATGATCCATGTGCAGGACGGCGGCGTGCGCCAGCTCGATCGCGATCGCTTCAACGAAGCCTTCATGATGCACATCTCGACCTCGCCACAGTACGGCATCATCGCCTCGCTGGATGTGGCCTCGGCGATGATGGAAGGGCCGGCCGGGCGCTCGTTGATCCAGGAAACCTTCGACGAGGCCCTGAGCTTTCGCCGCGCCCTGGCCAATTTGCGGCAGAACCTCGATGCCGAGGATTGGTGGTTCAGCATCTGGCAGCCGCCCCAGGCCGAGGGCGCCGACGATGTGGCGACCACGCAATGGCTGTTGCAGCCCCAGGCCGATTGGCACGGCTTCGGCGATATCGCCGCGGATTACGTGCTGCTCGACCCGATCAAGGTCACCCTGGTCACCCCCGGGCTGACCGCCGACGGCAAGTTGGACCGGCGCGGGATTCCCGCCGCGGTGGTCGGCAAGTTCCTCTGGGAGCGCGGCCTAGTGGTGGAGAAGACCGGCCTGTATTCCTTCCTGGTGCTGTTCTCCATGGGCATCACCAAGGGCAAGTGGAGCACGCTGCTGACCGAGTTGCTGGAGTTCAAGCGCAGCTATGATGCCAACTTGCCGCTGATCGATGCCTTGCCCACGGTCGCCCAAGCCGGCGGGGCGCAATACCAGGGCATGGGCCTGCGCGACCTTTGCGATGCCTTGCACCGCTGTTACGGCGACAACGCCACCGCCAAGGCGATGAAGCGCATGTATACGACGTTGCCGGAAATCGCCCTGAAGCCCGCCGATGCCTACGACCAATTGGTCCGCGGCGAGGTCGAGGCCGTGCCGATCGAGCAGTTGGAGGGGCGAGTCGCCGCGGTGATGCTGGTGCCGTACCCGCCTGGGATTCCCTTGATCATGCCGGGCGAGCGCTTCACCGCGGCGACCCGTTCGATCATCGATTACCTGGCATTCGCCCGTGCCTTCGATCTCAGTTTTCCCGGCTTCGATGCGGATGTGCATGGCTTGCAGCGTCAGGAAGGTCCGCAGGGGGACATCTATACGGTCGATTGCATCAAACCGCGCGAATAAACCCGTACTGCCTACAGGCAGCATTTGCAGGCATGGACTATCTTCAGTGGATCAAGAGCGTAAGCTTCAGTAGATCAAGAGCTTAAGAACGATATTCAGAATACGGCTTAACTCCGATGACGTGGGCTGCATCACAGATACCGGCATCGACATTTATGTCGCTCTTGTTATAGTTGGGCAGCTTTACCATAAGCATATGACTATAGGTTCTAGCAGTGCCTGCTGCCGAGGATGATTGCCGTGCCCCAATACCAAGCCTTTCGTGTCGAATTGGCGGATAAGATTGCCCATGTGACGATCAATCGACCGGAGAAAGTCAACGCCATGGGCGCTGAGTTCTGGTCGGAAATCGTCGAGATCTTCCGCTGGGTCGACGACACCGATGAAGTGCGCGTGGTTGTGCTCTCGGGGGCCGGTAAGCACTTCTCCTCGGGCATCGATTTGATGATGCTGGCGCAGGTCGGCAGTCAGTTAGGCAAGGATGTCGGCCGCAATGCCGAGGCACTGCGGCGCAAAATCCTGCAATTGCAGGCTTCGTTCAACGCCGTGGACAATTGCCGCAAGCCCGTATTGGCGGCGATTCAGGGCTATTGCCTGGGCGGCGCGATTGACCTCATCACCACCTGCGACATGCGCTATGCAACGCGCGATGCGCAGTTCTCGATCAAGGAAATCGATCTCGGCATGGCCGCCGATGTCGGCACCCTCCAGCGTCTGCCACGGATTATCGGCGACGGTATGATGCGCGAGCTGGCGTTCACCGGTCGCACCATCGACGGCGAAGAGGCGCGCAGCATCGGTCTGGTCAACCGCACCTATGCGGACGCCAACGAACTGCTGGATGGGGTAATGGCGATTGCCCGCGACATAGCCGCGAAATCGCCGGTTGCGGTGCGGGGCACCAAGGAAATGATTCGTTATATGCGCGACCACCGTGTCGACGACGGCCTCGAATATATCGCCACCTGGAACGCAGCCATGCTGCAATCCGCCGATTTGCGCGTGGCGATGACGGCTCAAATGAGCAAGCAGAAGCCGGAGTTCGCCGACTGATGCAGTGCATGCATCTGTTTCTTCTACCAGCGCGGGAGGCGCACTAGCTCATGGTTTCAGGAGCCACGTCCCTTAGTTTGGTACGTAACGAACTGTTCGCCACCATGGAGGAGGCCGAGTCCAGTCTCGAGCAATTCATCGCCGAGCGGCACAACGGCAGCCTATTGCAACAAGCGGTGGAAAGCCTCCAGCAAGTGCGCGGCACCCTTAACCTGATCGAACAGGCGGGTGCCGAACTGTTGGCGCAGGAAGTCCTCGACCAGGCCACCGATATTCCGGTGGGGGCTGGCGAAGAGCGCAACGTTCAGCTTTCGGCATTGAGCAATGCCCTGCATGTGTTGCGCCAGTACCTGGAAAATGTCGACGCGCACCGTCAGGAAATGCCCGAACTGCTGCTGCCGGCCATCAATGCCTTGCGCCAGGCCGGTGGCCAACCGGCATTGCCGGAAAGTTTCTTTTTCAGCGTGCGGCTCGACCAGCCGCGCCCACGCAGCGCGCCGCCCAGCGTGGATGCAGCGGCCAGGGACAGCGAGGCACGGCGCTTACGTCACATGTACCAGGTCGGCTTGCTCGGCTTCATTCGCGAGCAAAATCCCCAGGCCAGCTTGAAGCTGATGGGGCGGGCCATGAGCCGTTTGGATAGCCTGTTCGCCAACGAGCCACGCGGGCGTCTGTGCTGGATCGGTGCCGCAGCCCTGGAAGCCCAGATCGACGGTCAGTTGCTGCTGCGCAAATCGCGCAAGCAGTTGTTTTCGCGGATCGACCGCGAACTCAAGCAAATGCTGGGTAATGCGCAGTACGAACCACCGCGCAATCTGCTCAAGGAATTGCTCTACCTGGTCACCTTGGCCGATAGCCGCGGCCCACTGGTTACGCCGCTGCGCAATATATTCGGGCTGACCTCCTTACCCTTTACCGATCACCTGCTGGAAGAAGAGTCGCGCCGTTTGGCCGGTCCCGGCCAGGCGGTGATGCGCTCTTTGGGCTCGGCCATTCGCGAAGAACTGGTCAGCCTCAAGGACATGCTCGATCTGATCGAACGCGGCACCCTGCAGGCGGATCACCTCAGCAGTTTGCATGCGTTGCTCGGTAAATTGAGCAAGACGCTCGGCATGGTCGGCCTCAGCTCGGCCGGCAACTCGCTGAATGCGCAATTGCAGACCGTCGCCGCATGGACCGAGACGAGCCCGCCACCGAGCGACGAGTTGCTCAAGCTGGCGGACGCCGTACTCTATGTCGAGGGTATGGTCGCCAGCCTGGAACGCGGTGATCGTCAGGAAGCCCGCCCAGCTGTGGCCAAGCCAGGGGAGGAGGCCGAGTCTTTCGCCCAGCACCAGCTCAACGAGGCGCGGATCGTCGTGGTCGATGAAGCCCAGGGCGGCTTGGGGTTGGCCAAGCGGGCGATCACCGCTTACCTCGAATCGAACGGCGACCGCATTCACCTGTCCAACGTGCCCTTCAGCTTGCAGGCGGTACGCGGCGGCTTGTGGTTCCTCGGTCAGGAGCGCGCGGCCATGCTGGTCGGTGCGTGCGCCGACTATATCGAGAAGCAGATGCTCGAAGCCCCGCAAATGCCCTCGGAGCAGATGCTGGAGACCCTTGCCGACGCCTTGAGCAGCTTGGAATACTATTTGGAGGCCGGTGCCGTGCTGCGACCGGAAACCAAACCCAGCGTGCTCGATTTGGCGGAAGAGAGCGTACGCGTGCTCGGTGTACCGGTAACCACACAATGACTCAACGTTGGCATCCCGCTCTATTGGATATCGAACAGCCCGGCGGCTGGGTGCTGGCGCATTGCAAGCAGCACTTTCTGGCCGATGACAATGGCGTGCTGTTTCCCCGCGAGTGGCTGAAGAAGCAGGATTTGCCGATTCTCGCCGAACATGGCATCGGCCATTTCGATGGCGATGCGATCTATCTGCTCGAGCTGTCGCAACCCATCGACCTGCCGGGCTGCGCCTGGCAAAGCCTGCGGCAGTTCATGCTGCAGGGCGATGCCGACACCTTCAAACTCCTCAGCTATGCCACGCAGATCGGCACCTGGGCCGCGCACCACCGCTTTTGCGGCAGTTGCGGCGAACCCATGCGGCATATCGCCGGCGAGCGCGCCATGCATTGTCCGCGCTGCGAGCTGCACCATTACCCGCGCTTGTCGCCGAGCATGATCGTGCTGGTGACCCGCGGCGATGAAATCCTCCTGGCGCGCTCGCCGCGTTTCGTCCCCGGCGTTTACAGTACCCTGGCCGGTTTCGTCGAGGCGGGGGAGTCGGTGGAGCATTGCGTGGCTCGGGAAGTACGCGAAGAGGTTGGCGTCGAGATCCGCAACTTGCGCTATCTCGGCAGCCAAGGCTGGCCATTTCCGCATTCGTTGATGCTCGGCTTTCATGCCGAATACGCCGCGGGCGAGATCGTCATGCAGGCCGACGAGATCGAAGACGCCCAGTGGTTCAACGTGCACCAATTGCCGCCGCTACCCGCAGCCCGCTCGATCGCCCGCTACCTGATCGACGTCTATGTCGCGCAGCGTTTAGGCCAGCCCGAACCAGTGTTGCCAAGCTAAACGCGCGGTCAACGCCAGCACCACCAGAATGAATACCGGGCGGATGAACTTCGAGCCACCCTTGATCGCCGTGCGTGCGCCGATAAAGGCGCCCGCCATCAGGGCGATGCCCATGCAGATACCGAGCAGCCAGGCGACATTGCCGTTGACGATAAACACCGCTAGCGCACAGGCGTTACTGACGAAATTCATGGTTCGCGCAACGCCGCTGGCGCGCAGCAGATCCAAGGGGTAAAGCAGCAGGCTGCTGACGGTCCAGAACGCTCCGGTGCCAGGGCCGGCCACACCATCGTAGAAGCCCAGACCCAGCCCTTGCGGCCACTGCCGCCCCGTTGGAATCGACGGCTCGACCTCGGCAGGCGCTTGCGGGGTGCGGCCGAACAACAAGTACAGTCCGCAAGCGAACACCACGGCCGGCAACATCCGGTTGAGCCAGGCCGCCGGCATCCACTGCGCCAGTGCCGCGCCGAGCAATGCGCCGATGGCGGTGGCGAGCAAGGCGTTGCGCCACTGGCGCGGCACGAATAATTTGCGCCGGTAGAAGGTATGGCTGGCCACCGCGGCGCCGAAAGTGGCGCACAGCTTATTGGTGCCCAGCACCAGGTGCGGTGGCAAACCGGCAGTCAGCAGCGCGGGGATGGTCAGCAAACCGCCGCCGCCGGCAATGGCATCGATAAAGCCCGCGACAAATGCGACCAGGGCAAGAATCGCCAGCGTCGAGGGATCGACGGCGAGCTCGAAGGGAAAAGGCATGAAAAAAACACGTCCTGCGTCTAATTGTGCGGTGATCTCGCTATTCGCCAGCGAGGCAGCTGCGCATAATGCCGGGATTTTCACGCAGAAGGAATTGAGTCGATGCAATACGACGGTCTGGCCTGGGTCATCGCGCTACTGGCGGTGTTGGCGATCTTTATCGCGGCGCGCATTCTGCTCAACAGCCATTGGTTTCTCGGTTGGTTGCGCGGTACCTGTGGCATTGCGTTCCTCGCGCTCGCCGGGCTGATCGGCCTGGTGGCGTACGACCTCTACAGCTATGCGCCCTTGCCGGAAGACAAACTGCTCGCGACTTTGAGCTTTCAGGGGGATGGCACTCGTTATCGGGTCAGCATCTTGGAAGGCGGGCACGAACGCACTGTGACCCTCGAAGGCGACCTCTGGCAATTGGATGCGCGGGTGTTGCAATGGAAGGGCCTGGCCGCTTTGATCGGCCTGGAACCGGGCTATCGCCTGGAACGACTGTCGGGGCGTTTCCTCGCCATCGAGCAGCAAGCCTTGGCCCAACAAGCGGGTGTCGCCCTGGCGACGAGCCCCTATGGCATCGATCTCTGGCGCTGGCTACGGTTGGGCCAGCATGACTTGTTGATGTTCGACCCGCAGGCGTACCGAGTGACCTATCTGCCGATGGCCGACGATGCGGTCTTCAGCGTCAGCATGACGCCCACCGGGTTGCTGGCCCAACCGGTGAACCAGGCGGCCAAGCAGGCGTTGCAGGATTGGCAGTAGTGCGCCAAGGCTTATCCGGCGAGGCGTCACGCATCCGCTGAGGCCGCCAGAGCTAAAGATCCGGATCATAAAAAAGGAACCCCAAGGTTCCTTTTTTATGCCTGCTATTTCCCGAGTATCAGGAAAGGAAACCGCCATCCACATTCAGCGAAACGCCAGTGGTGTAGCTGGAAGCGTCGCTGGCCAGGTACAGCACGGCGCCGGCCATTTCGCTCGGGTCGGCCACACGCTTGAGTGGAATGCGCTGCAGAGCGACATTTAGGATGGCGTCGTTCTTGGTCAGGGCCGAGGCGAACTTGGTGTCGGTCAGGCCTGGCAGCAGGGCGTTGCAGCGGATGCCGAACTGCGCGCATTCCTTGGCGAAGACCTTGGTCATGCTGATCACCGCGGCCTTGGTCACCGAGTAGATGCCTTGCATCTCGCCCGGGCTGACGCCATTGATCGAGGCGACGTTGATGATGCTGCCGCCGCCGTTCTGCTTCATCAGCTTGCCGCCTTCGATCGACATGAAATAGTAACCGCGGATGTTCACGTCGACGGTCTTCTGGAAAGCGCTCAGGTCGGTTTCCAGCACGTTGCCGAACTGCGGGTTGGTGGCGGCATTGTTGACCAGGATATCCAGGCGGCCGAACTGCTCGCGGATCTGGGCGAAGACGTTGCTGATCTGTTCCATTTCGCCGATATGGCAGGCGATCGCGGTGGCTTTGCCGCCTTCCGCGATAATCGCGTCGGCCACGCCCTGGCAGCCCTCGATCTTGCGGCTGGAAACGATGACATGCGCGCCTTGCTGGGCCAGCAGTTTAGCGATGGCTTCGCCGATACCGCGGCTGGCGCCGGAAACGAAAGCAATCTTGCCGTCGAGGTCGAACAGAGTGGTCTTGGACATAAGTGCGCTACCTTGATTGAGCCGGATTAGAGCGTGGATTTATCGATGACCTGCAGGCTCATCTGCTCCAGCAGTTTGTTCATCTGAACGAACTGGGCGAAGCGTTTGTCCTGGGTCTGGCCGTGGAAGAAGCGGTAATAGATCTGTTGCACGATGCCGGCCAGGCGGAACAGGCCGTAGGTGTAATAGAAGTCGAAGTTATCGATCTGGATGCCCGAGCGCTCGGCGTAGTAGTCGACGAATTCGCGACGCGTGAGCATGCCGGGCGCATTGCTGGGCTGGCGGCGCATCAATTGCACCGGCGCCGGGTCGGCGGCCTCAATCCAGTAGGCGAGGGTGTTGCCCAAGTCCATCAACGGGTCGCCGATGGTGGTCAGCTCCCAGTCGAGGATGCCGATGATCTGCATCGGGCTGTTCGGGTCGAGGATCACGTTATCGAAGCGGTAATCGTTGTGCACGATGCCCGGGGTATGGTGATCGGCCGGCATCTTGTCCCTGAGCCAGGCTTTGACCGGCTCCCAGGTCGGTGCGTCGGGGGTCAGGGCTTTGTCGTAGCGATCGCTCCAGCCGCCGATCTGCCGCTGCACATAGCCTTCCGGTTTGCCCAGATCGCCCAAGCCGCAAGCCTGGTAGTCGACGCGGTGCAGTTCGACGAACTTATCGATAAAGCTTTTGCACAGCGCGCGGGTCTGTTCGGCGCTGAAATTCAGCTCGGCCGGCATGTCCGAACGCAGGATGATGCCGTTGACCCGTTCCATGACATAGAACTCGGCGCCGATCACCGACTCGTCGGTGCAGTGCACATAGGCCTTCGGGCAATAGGGGAAGCCGGCATTGAGCTGGTTGAGAATGCGGTATTCGCGGCCCATGTCGTGGGCCGATTTGGCTTTGTGGCCAAACGGCGGGCGACGCAGCACGAATTCCTTCTCCGGGTATTCGAGCAGATAGGTGAGATTCGACGCACCGCCGGGGAACTGACTGATACGCGGCTCGCCGGTCAAACCGGGAATATGCGCCTTGAGATACGGGTCGATGATGGCGGCGTCGAGTTCTTCGCCTTCGCGGATGCGGGTGGACTGGTCGGTAAGCGCCATGCTTAATCCCTTCTGCTTATGATGGGGGCCCAATATTATTGGCTAATCTAATGCTGCATTCGCACCGTCACAAGCGCTACCCAGCTTTATAGGCGGGCGTGTTGCAGCACAATCAAACTGCATGATTCTTTCCATCGTCCGGACTGCGGACGAAAAAAAACCGGAGTCCACGACTCCGGTTTCGATGGTCAAGCGTAGCGCTTATACCGGGAACAGTTCGCCCAGCTTCATCGCCAGCATCATGTCGCCTTCGGCGCGCAGCTTGCCGCCCATGAATGCTTGCATGCCATCGGTTTCGCCGGTGGTGATGCCTTTCAGGGTTTCGCTGTCCATGATCAGGGTCACGTTGGCATCCGGGCTGTCGCCTTGCTTAACGTCGCAGGTGCCGTCTTTGACCACCAGGTAGTGGTTCTCGCCGTCTTCGATATTGAATTGGAATACCAGGTCCAGGCCCGCAGCGGCACCGGCGTTGAACTTGGACTGCATGGTTTTGACGATGTCTGCAACGCTCATGGTTTCTTCCTTTGGTTTCAGGTTTTTCGCACGCCCGATTGGGCGCAATAGGCCGGTACTCAGCGGTAAGTGATGAGTTCCGGCGCCTTCAACAGCTGTAAATGCAGATGGCTGTTGAAGGAAGCCAGGCTCACTTGGCTGCCACGGAATTTCAGGCAGCTTAGCGAGGTATTGACGATTTGCCAGTTCAGCTCGAAGGCTTTGGCCGGCGGTACGCCGGTGATTAGATGGAGCAGAGCGGTGATAGTGCCGCCGGAGGTGAAGACCGCGATGTTTTGTTTGCTCTCGGCTTGTTCGAGCAAGCGCGCCAAGCCGGCCTGAACTTGTGCAACGTAGTCCGGCCAGCTCTGTAAATTCGGCTTGTCGTATTCGCCGGAAATCCAGCGGCCGATAATCAGGGCGAACAGACGTTGGAATTCTGCGCGGTTTTGCGTGACATTGCGCAGGATGTGCAGGGCTTGGGGCTCGTCGGGCAACAGCTCGGGGAGCAGATTGCGGATGACCGCATCGGCGTCGAACTCGTTGAATGCCGAATCGATTTCCAACTCGGGGACAGGCGTGCCGGCATCGCCGAATTGGCTCAAGGCCGCGCGGGCGGTGTGCTGCTGGCGGCGCAAGTCGCCACTCAGGCTGCGGTCGAGGCGTACGCCGAGCTGTGCCAGATGTGCCCCCAGTATTTCGGCCTGGCGAATACCGATGGGCGATAGCACATCGTAGTCGTCGGCGCCGAAAGAGGCCTGGCCATGTCTAATCAGATAAATGCTGCCCACGTCCGCACAGTTCCGGTCGTTGAAGTTTCGCGAGGGTATAGAGGATCGTTGAGAGCTGTCAACGAAAAAACATACGCTTGTTTGAATCCTCGTTCGATTGTCACACGCAGGCTCATGCGCTGGTCGTCGTTCCATGGCGTCGGTATGCTTGCTCGACTGGTGCGTGGCTCAGCGCTGCGTGCGGCTAATCGGACGAGGGGATAGGTGTGGAGTTTTTTGCTGAATACGCGAGCTTTTTGGCTAAGACCGTGACACTGGTGGTCGCCATTCTGGTCGTGCTGGTAGCGTTGGCCGTCCTGCGTGGCCGCGGCCGGCGCAGCTCGGGACAGCTGCAGGTGTCCAAACTCAATGACTTCTATAAGCAACTGCACGACCGTTTGGAGCACTCGGTACTCAGCAAGGACCAGCTCAAGAGTGTGGTCAAGGAAGCAGCCAAAGCCGCCAAGTTGGAGAAAAAGGCCGCGGTGCATAAACCGCGGGTCTATGTACTGGATTTCGACGGCGATATCAAAGCCTCGGCCACCGATAATTTGCGCCATGAAATCACCGCCGTGCTGAGCATGGCCACGGCCCAGGACGAAGTGGTGCTGCGCCTGGAAAGTGGTGGCGGCATGGTCCACAGTTATGGCCTGGCCTCGTCGCAATTGGTGCGCATTCGCCAAGCCGGCGTGCCGCTGACCGTGTGCATCGATAAGGTCGCGGCCAGCGGCGGTTACATGATGGCGTGTATCGGCGAGAAAATTATCTCCGCGCCTTTTGCCGTCCTCGGTTCGATCGGCGTGGTCGCGCAGTTGCCCAACCTGCACCGGTTATTGAAAAAGCACGATATCGACTTCGAAGTGCTGACCGCCGGCGAGTACAAGCGCACCCTGACGATTTTCGGCGAGAACACGGAAAAGGGCCGGCAGAAGTTTCAGGAGGATTTGGAAATCACCCATGAGCTGTTCAAAAACTTCGTTGCGCGCTATCGCCCGCAGTTGGCTATCGATGAAATCGCCACCGGCGAAGTCTGGCTGGGCATGAGCGCCTTGGAAAAACAGTTGGTGGACGAGCTTAAAACCAGCGATGAATACCTCGCCGAACGGGCCAAGACGGCCGAGCTCTTTCATCTGCATTACGCCGAGAAGAAAAGCTTGCAGGAGCGTATCGGCCTGGCTGCCAGCGTGGCGTTGGATCGCTTCGCCCTGACCTGGCTGAGTCGCCTCAATCAGCAGCGTTTCTGGTAATCGCATTACCCTGAAGGGGATTGATATGAGCATGTTTAGCGCATTGCAGGCCCGTGAAAACGCGAGCGGCACGTTCGAACAGGTGATCGTCGAGCGTGATATCGCCGACTTGCCGGCGGGCGAACTGTTGATTCGGGTTAAATATTCCTCGCTGAACTACAAGGATGCCTTGTCCGCCAGCGGCAACCGCGGCGTAACCAAGCAGTTCCCGCACACCCCGGGCATCGATGCTGCCGGCGTGGTGGAAAGCTCCAGCGTGGCCGAGTTCAGCGTCGGCGACGAGGTCATCGTCACCGGCTATGACCTGGGCATGAACACCGCGGGCGGCTTCGCCCAATATATCCGCGTGCCCGCCAGTTGGGCGATCAAACGGCCGAAAGGCTTGTCGCTACGCGAGGCGATGGTACTGGGTACTGCGGGGCTGACCGCCGCATTGTGCGTCGATAAATTGGAGCAGGCCGGTGTGACAGCCGATGCCGGTCCGATTCTGGTGACTGGCGCGACCGGTGGCGTCGGCTGCGTGGCCGTGGCTTTGCTGGCCAAACTCGGCTTCAGCGTGGCGGCATCGACCGGCAAGGCCGACCGGAGCGAATGGCTGCAGCGTTTGGGCGCGACTCAGATCGTCCCGCGTAGCGCGCTGCAAGAGGGCGGCGAGCGGCCCTTGCTCAAGGAGCAGTGGGCGGGCGTCGTCGATACCGTGGGCGGCGATATCCTGTTCAACGTGGTCAAGGCGCTGCGTTATGGCGGCAGCGCCGCCTGCTGCGGTTTGACCGCTGGCGTGGGCTTCAATGGCAGCGTGCTGCCGTTCATCCTGCGCGGGGTCAATCTGCTCGGCGTCGATTCGGTCGAGTTGCCGTTGGTGGTCAAGGCGTCCATGTGGGACAAGCTGTCAGTGCAGTGGAAGCTGCCGGCGCTGGATCGTTTGACCCACGAAATCGGCCTGGAGCAACTGCCCGAGGCCATCGCCCAGATACTCGCCGGCAAGTCGGTCGGCCGGGTACTGGTACGCGTGGATTGAAAGCGCAGCCCTAACCGCAAGCGGCCCGGCATAGTCCGGGCCGTTTTGTTTTTGCGCTGGGAGGACGCTAGTTGGGCATTGAACATGCGCGCGTATCGGGGCAGCATAGCCGACTAAAATAATTTTCTATTCCGCGCGACGTTCTAAGGACAGCCCATGGGCCGCCATACCCGTAAAGATGAAATTCTCCAGGCCGCGCTGGCCTGCTTCAGCGAAGTGGGGGTGGATGCCACCACCATCGAGATGATCCGCGATCGCTCCGGGGCCAGTATTGGCAGCCTGTATCACCATTTCGGCAACAAGGAGCGGATCATCGCCGCGCTCTATCTGCTCGGCACCGGCCAATACGCAGGATTGCTCGAACAGGGCTTCGCCAAGGCCGAGAGCGCCGAGGCGTGCGTCAGGTTATTGGTCACCAGCTATATAGACTGGGTGGTGGCCAACCCGGAATGGGCACGTTTTATCCTGCACAGCCGCGGCCGGGTAGAGGCCAGCGAGTTGGGCGAGCAGCTACGCGACGCCAATCAGGAGCATTTCTCCCGCATTCACCAGGCCCTTGCCGGCTACCGCGAGCAGGGCGTGTTCAAGGAAATGCCGAGCGATTGCTTCGCATCACTGATCATCGGCCCGACCCATGACTTCGCCCGAAACTGGCTGGCCGGTCGCACCCGAACCGAACTGGCGGATTGCCGCGAACTGCTGGCGAACGCGGCCTGGGATAGCGTGCGCGCGTAGCCCGGATGAAATCCGGGGAGCGATAGCGCATGCGGAGATTTTCCCCGGATTGCATCCGGGCTACGGGTTGGCGTCAATGTGTAGCCCGAATAAGCGTCAGCGCAATCCGGGGGCTGGTCTACCGGATGCGAAAACGAAAAAGCCCTGAAATTTCAGGGCTTTTTCGCGAAGCGGGATAATCAGGCGCGGCGGCGGAACAGCGGTTGCGGCTGGTCGCTCGAGGCCTGGTACACCTCGGAGAAATCCGCGAATGCTTTGAGCGCATCCTCGGGGTCCTTGTCCTCGCGCAGGGCGAAGGCGTCGAAGCCGCAGCGCTTGAGGGCGAACAGTTGATCGCGCAGCACGTCGCCGATCGCCCGTACTTCGCCCTTGTAGCCATAACGCGTACGCAGCAGATAGGCGGTGGAGCAATGGCGGCCGTCGGTGAACGACGGGAAGTTCAAGGCGATCACCTGGAAGTTATTCAGCTGTTCGGCGATTTCCTCGATTTCCTCGCCGGCATCCAGCCATACGCCCAGACCACCGTCGCGGGCTTTCAGCGCGTGGGCGTGTTCGACCCACAGGGCCAGCGGCACGATCAGGTCGTCGCAGTTGCTCAGGCCGTCCATGGTGGTGTCTTTGGGCAGCAGGCGCCAGGTTTCGTCGACGATCTGGCCGTTCTTAATGATTCGCTGCATATACACGCTCCTTGAATGGGGCGACGCCGATACGGCGGAAGGTGTCGAGGAAGCTCTCTTCATCGGTGCGCTGCTCGACGTAGACCTTGATGATCTTGTCGATCACATCCGGCATCTCATCCTGGGCGAAGGACGGGCCGAGGATCTGCGACAGGCTGGCCTCGCGGCCGGAGTTGCCGCCGATGGACACTTGATAGAACTCCTGGCCCTTTTTGTCCACGCCGAGAATGCCAATATGGCCGACGTGGTGGTGGCCGCAGGCGTTCATGCAGCCGGAGATGTTCAGCTCTATGTCGCCGATGTCGAACAGATAATCGAGATCGTCGAAGCGGCGCTGAATGGACTCGGCGACCGGGATCGACTTGGCATTGGCCAGGGAGCAGAAGTCGCCGCCCGGGCAGCAGATGATGTCGGTCAGCAGGCCCACGTTCGGTGTGGCGAAGCCCAACTCGCGCAACTCTCCCCACAGGGTGAACAGCTGCTGCTGTTCGACGTCGGCGAGGATGATGTTCTGGTTATGGCTGTTGCGCACTTCGCCGAAGCTGTAACGCTCGGCCAGATCGGCGATCGCATCGAGCTGCTTGTCGGTGACATCGCCAGGGGCGACGCCGGTCGGCTTCAACGACAGGGTCACGGCCACGTAGCCGGGGCGCTTGTGGGCGAAGGTGTTGCGTTGACGCCAGCGGGCGAAACCCGGGTGCTCGGTATCCAGTTGCGCCAGCTCGGCGTCCTGGTCCGGCAATTGGCGGTAAGCCGGATCGACGAAATGCGCGGCGATGCGCTGTACTTCGGCTTCGGTGAGGGTGGTCGGGCCGTCTTTCAAATGCGCCCATTCGGCATTGACGCGCTCGGCGAACACCTCGGCGGTCAGTGCTTTGACCAGAATCTTGATACGCGCCTTGTACTTGTTATCGCGGCGGCCATAGCGGTTGTACACACGCAGGATGGCGTCGAGGTAACTGATCAGGTGCTGCCAGGGCAGGAACTCGTTGATGAAGCTGCCAACCACCGGGGTACGGCCCAGGCCGCCGCCGACGGAAACGCGGAAGCCCAATTCGCCGGCTTCGTTGTTCACCGCTTCCAGGCCGATATCGTGCACTTCGATCGCGGCACGGTCGCTCACGGCGCCGTTGACGGCAATCTTGAACTTGCGCGGCAGGTGGGTGAATTCGGGGTGGAAGGTCGACCACTGACGGATGATTTCGCACCAGGGGCGTGGATCGATGATCTCGTCCTTGGCCACGCCGGCGAACTGGTCGGTGGTGGTGTTGCGGATGCAGTTGCCGCTGGTCTGGATCGCATGCATCTGCACGGTGGCCAGTTCGGCGAGAATATCCGGCACGTCTTCCAGATCGGGCCAGTTGAACTGCACGTTCTGACGGGTGCTGATATGGGCGTAGCCCTTGTCATAGTCGCGAGCGATCTTGGCCAGCATGCGCACCTGGGTGGACGACAGCAGGCCATAGGGCACCGCCACGCGCAGCATGGGCGCATACCGCTGAATGTACAGGCCGTTCTGCAAGCGCAGAGGGCGGAACTCCTCACCTGAGAGTTCGCCGGCCAGATAGCGGCGGGTCTGATCGCGGAACTGCTTGACGCGTTCCTCAACGATCCGTTGATCGTACTCGTCGTATACGTACATATATATCCTGTGAGTTCAGGCTACTGCTTTTATTTAGACAGCTAACAGGCCGTTGCAATGACGGCGCGAGGCA
The DNA here is from genome assembly GCA_966210885.1 of uncultured Pseudomonas sp. GTDB lineage: Bacteria > Pseudomonadota > Gammaproteobacteria > Pseudomonadales > Pseudomonadaceae > Aquipseudomonas. Next base: position 93,700 of record CBIHLQ010000004.1, on the reverse strand, counting down.
AAACACTCGCGGCCTCTACAAGGGCCGTTTAGGCTTTCTGCACACACGGCTGCGCACTCCCGGCGGAGGCGGGGGAAGATACCAGTTCGAGCGGGAGGGCAAAAGTGATGTTTGCGTATATGTACTTAACCAAAGGCACTAAGAAAACATTGCCGTTAGTACGCAACTGCTTGAGCGGATGGTTTTTGTGGTCTTAACTGGCTGAGCAATCTCTTCATTACCATGACTAAGGACGATGCCATGAACGAGCACTCCGAACCCAACGAAAGAGACAGCGTTGTCGATGCGTGGGCGATCTTCGCGCTGATCCTGCTCGCGGTGGTTACCGCAGTGTTTTGGGTGAGTAACCAGTAGCCTTCCGCCCCTCTCCCCGCGGGGAGAGGGCGTGTGGAGCGTCTGTCGTTCAGACGCCCGCGAGGTGCAGCACCAGCTTGACCACGGCAATGATCATCAGGACGAAAACCAGGGTGAATGCCACGCCCAGAATAATGAAATGACTGGGTTTGCCGCGGCTGAAATCCCTGCTGCGGTTCTTGCCGCTCTGCACGCCGATAGCCGCCGCTAAAATACTTTGCAGCATTTCCCAAAGAGTCAGCGGCTTATCGTCGTCTTTTTTGCCTTGCTCGCTCATTGAAAGTCCCCTGCCTTTTATGTCACGCCGCGGATCAATCCCGCAGCTCGGGCAAATCGCGGAACAACGTCAATGCTTGTGGATTGGCCAGGGCATCGGTGTTTTTCACCGGCTTGCCGTGCACCACATTGCGTACCGCCAGCTCGACTATCTTGCCGCTGATGGTACGCGGAATATCGCTCACGGCGATAATCTTCGCTGGCACATGGCGCGGCGTCGTGTTCGCGCGGATCGTCTGGCGGATTCGCGCTTGCAAGGAGTCGTTCAATGTCACGCCGTCGCGCAGGCGCACGAACAGCACCACGCGCACATCGTCGTCCCACTCCTGGCCGATGGCGATGGCCTCCAGAACCTCTTCGACTTTTTCCACCTGGCGGTAGATTTCCGCGGTGCCGATGCGCACGCCGCCGGGGTTGAGCACCGCGTCGGAACGGCCATGGATCACCAGGCCGCCGTGGGCTGTTTCCTCGGCATAGTCGCCATGGGCCCAGATGCCGGGGAACGTCTCGAAGTAGGCGGCGTTGAATTTGCTGCCGTCGGCATCGTTCCAGAAACCGACCGGCATGGACGGGAAGTGCCGGGTGCAGACCAGTTCGCCTTTTTCGCCGAACACTGGTTGGCCGTCATCGCTCCAGACCTGCACGTCCATGCCCAGGCCCTTGCATTGCAATTCGCCGCGCCAAACCGGCAGCACCGGATTGCCCAGGGCGAAGCAGGAGACGATATCGGTGCCACCGGAAATCGACGACAGGCACAGATCGGCTTTGATCTCGCGGTAGACGTATTCGAAGCTTTCATGGGACAGCGGCGAGCCGGTCGACAGAATGGCTTTCAGATGCGTTAAACGGTGTGTGCTGCCGGGCTTGGCGCCGGCTTTCTCCAGCGCGGCCAGGTACTTGGCGCTGGTGCCGAAGACGCTGATGCTTTCCGCATCGATCAGGTCGATCAGGCGCTCGGCCCCCGGATGGAACGGCGAGCCGTCGAACAGCACCAGGGTCGCACCCAGCGCCAACCCAGAGACCAGCCAGTTCCACATCATCCAGCCGCAGGTGGTGTAGTAGAACAGGCGGTCCTCGGCATGCAGATCGGTATGCAGGCCGAGCTCCTTGACGTGCTGCAGCAGCACGCCACCGGTGCCGTGGACGATGCACTTGGGCACGCCGGTGGTGCCGCTGGAATAGAGGATGTACAGCGGATGGTCGAAGGCGACGGGGGTGAACGCAGGCGTGCCGCCACGTTGGTAGAAGTCGGGCCAGAGCGCGACCCGGGCCGCGCAGTGGAAGTCTTCGACCTGGGCCTGGGCATTGGAGTAGGGCACGACGATCAGCTGTTGCAGCGATGGCAGCCGTTCGAGGATTTCATTGAGCTTGCCGGTCAGGTCGATATTTTTGCCGGCATAGCGGTAACCGGCCGCGGCGATCAGCACCTTGGGTTCTATCTGGCCGAAGCGGTCGATCACCCCCTGGGTGCCGAAATCCGGCGAGCAGCTCGACCAGGTCGCGCCCAGACTGGTCGCTGCGAGCATGCCTACCAGGGTTTGCCAGGTATTGGGCATAAAGGCCGCGACCCGGTCGCCGCTGCCAACACCGGCGGCGGCCAGGCTGCGCTGCAAGCCGGCGACATGGGCGGCTAGGTCGGCGTAGCTCAGTTGCTCGCGCGAGCCGTCTTCGCCGATGGCGATCAGCGCCGGGTGATCGTCGCGGCGGCGCAATAGGTGTTCGGCGAAGTTCAGGGTGGCGCCGGGGAACCAGTGAGCGCTGGGCATGGCGCTGCCTTCCTGCAACACGGATTCGGGCTGGGCGCTAAAGCGGACTTCGAAAAAATCTACAATGGCCTGCCAGAAGGCTTCGCGCTGCGCCACGCTCCAGGCATGCAACGCCGGGTAGTCGGCCAGTTGCAGGCTGTGGCGCTGATTGATGAAGCTGCGGAAGCTATCCATCCGGGTGGCGGCGATACGTTCCTTGGAAGGTGTCCACAAGGGCTGTTGCATGTCGATTCCTCATTCGGCAGGTGCCGTGATTCTTGTTGTGCCGGGTTGTCGCGTCTGGCCAATGGCACGCTAGCCTACTGGGTGCTGGGTGTATTGAACTGCAACGACCCTTATTGTTCGGCTGCTGACCTAGGGGTTGGTTGTAGCGGCTTTGCGCCGATGTCAGGGCGCCTGCGCCAAGCCTGACTGCGTTGCTTTACAGCGCGTAAACAAAGCCTGACAGCAGGGACTGGCGTAGCCCGGATGCAATCCGGGAAACCCTACCCAAAGCCTTCGGATTGCATCCGGGCTACGCGCTGGCCAGCCGCGCCCGTGCTACCCGCGAGCCGTTGGGCTTGTCCAGTACCGCGCAGATGCGCTGGCCGGCCGCGATCAGCTTGCCCATATCGATGCCGGTGTCGATCCCCAGGCCCTCAAGCAAATACAGCACATCCTCGGTCGCCACGTTGCCGGTGGCCCCCTTGGCGTAAGGACAGCCGCCCAGGCCCGCCACCGAACTGTCGAATACGCCGATGCCTTCCAGCAGGCTGGCGTAGATATTGGCCAGTGCCTGGCCGTAGGTGTCGTGGAAATGCCCGGCTAATTTATCGCGGGCGATATCGCGGCCGACCACCTCGAACAGGCGGCGGGTCTCGCCGGCCGTGCCGGTGCCGATGGTGTCGCCGAGGGACACTTCGTAGCAGCCCATGGCGAACAGCTCGCGGGCCACGCTGGCCACTTGCTCGGCAGGTACCGCGCCCTCGTAGGGGCAACCGAGCACGCAGGAAACATAGCCGCGTACGCGTATATCCTGTTGTTTGGCGGCGTCCATCACCGGCACGAAACGTTCGAGGCTCTCGGCGATCGAGCAATTGATGTTTTTCTGCGAAAAGGCTTCGCTTGCTGCGGCGAATACCGCGACTTCTTTCACGCCCGCCTGCACGGCGGCTTCGAAGCCTCTCAGATTGGGTGCCAAAGCCGCATAAGTGACGTCCGGAAGCTGACGGATCTGCGCGAAGACCTCGGCGCTGCCGGCCATCTGCGGTACCCACTTGGGCGAAACGAAGCTGCCCACCTCGATATAGCCGAGGCCGGCGGCGGACAGTTCATCGACCAGACGCACCTTGTCGGCGACGCTGATGGGTTGTTTCTCGTTCTGCAAACCGTCTCGCGGGCCGACTTCGACCAGGCGCACCTGTTTCGGTAAATTCATCTGCATCCTCGTTATCACCCTTGTGATCCGAATGTTGGGCTTCGCAGGCTCAGCGCCAACCTACATGTGTTCGCGCCGAGCATTATGCGTTGTAGGTTGGCGCTGAGGCACGAAGCCCAACAGGCGATCAAATCTCATCCAGCTCCACCAGCACCGCGCCTTCGGCGACCATCTCGCCTTCGACGCAGTACAGCGCCTTGACCACCCCGGCATGGGCCGCACGGATGCTGTGCTCCATCTTCATCGCTTCCAGTACCACCAGGGCGGTGCCGGCTTCGACGGTTTGCCCGGCCGCGACCAGTACGCGAACGATACTTCCGTTCATCGGCGCGCTCAGGCCGCCATGTTGGTGCTGACCGGCCTGCGCCTCGGCAATCGGGTCGACGCGCTGCACGCTGCGCAGCTCGCCGGCAAAATGCAAGTAGAGGCTGTCGCCGCGGCGGATCGCCAGGTGCTGACGGCGCACGCCGTCGCGCTCGACCAGCAGCTGCTCGCCGTGCAAGCGCACCTGGGGCTGCGCGCCATGGCGCAGACGAACCACCTGTCGCTCGCCCTGGCAGAGCAACTGCACGTCGATCTCGGTGGGCAGGCCTAAACGCAAGCCCTTGGCCGTCGCCCACGGCGAATGGGCGTCGTCGTCGCGCTGGCAGGCAGCCTCGCTCTGCGCCATGGCTTCGGCGGCCAGTTGCCAGAATTCGCTGGGCAACTCGGCGGCGCCCGGCAGCAGTTCTTGCTGATAACGCGGAATAAAGCCGGTATCCAGTTCGCAGGCGGCGAAGGCGGGGTGGGCTAGTACGCGCTGCAGAAACGCCAGGTTGGTCCTGACTCCGCCGACGCAGGTCTCCGCCAGCATCGCCAGCAAGCGCAGGCGGGCTTCTTCGCGGTTTTCGCCCCAGGCGATCAACTTGCCGAACATCGGGTCGTAGAACGGTGAAATCTCGTCACCCTCGCAGACCCCGCTGTCGACCCGCCGCCCCGGCCCGGCCTGGGCTTCGCGGTACAGCGCCAGGGTGCCGGTGGCCGGCAGAAAATCATTGTCCGGGTCTTCGGCGTACAAGCGCACCTCGATGGCATGGCCTGTCAGCGGCACTTGTTCCTGAGTGATCGGCAGCGCCTCGCCACGGGCCACGCGAATCTGCCAGGCCACCAGATCGAGCCCGGTGATGGCTTCGGTGACCGGATGCTCGACCTGCAGGCGGGTGTTCATCTCCATAAAGAAGAAATCACCGCGCTCATCCAGGAGGAACTCCACGGTGCCGGCGCCGACATAGCCGATGGCCTGCGCGGCTTTAACCGCGGCTTCGCCCATGGCGCGGCGCAGCTGCGGGGTCAGGCCCGGAGCCGGCGCTTCCTCGACCACTTTCTGGTGGCGGCGTTGGATCGAGCAGTCGCGTTCGTTCAGGTACAGGCAGTTGCCGTGCTGGTCGGCGAACACCTGGATTTCCACGTGGCGCGGTTTGAGCACGTATTTTTCCACCAGCATGCGCGCATCGCCGAACGATGATTGCGCCTCGCGCTGGGCGCTGAGCAGCGCTTCGGCCAGCTCGCTTTCCCGTTCGACCACTTTCATGCCCTTGCCGCCACCGCCAGCGGCGGCCTTGAGCAACACCGGATAGCCGATCGTTTCGGCGGCGACGCGGAAGGTTTCCACATCCTGGGCTTCGCCGTGGTAACCGGGCACCAGCGGCACCCCGGCCTGTTCCATCAAGGCCTTTGCCGCGGATTTGCTGCCCATGGCCTCGATGGCGGAGGCGGGCGGGCCGAGGAAAATCAGCCCGGCCTGTTCGATGGCGTGGGCAAAGCCGGCATTCTCCGAAAGAAAGCCATAGCCCGGATGGATCGCCTGGGCGCCGCTGGCCTTGGCAGCGGCGATCAGCGCGTCGATACGCAGGTAGCTCTCCGCCGCCTTGGCGCCGCCTAGGTCGACGCGGATATCCGCCTCGCGGGCGTGCCGCGCTTCGGCATCGATAGCGCTATGCACGGCCACGGTGGTGATGCCCATGGCTTTCGCGGTGCGCATGACCCGGCAGGCGATTTCCCCGCGGTTGGCCATCAGAAGTGTTGTGATCATCGTTTCGACTCCGTTCCCGGCTTCATGCTCGTTCCTGCCAAGCCGGTTTGCGTTTATCGAGGAAGGCACGCAGGCCTTCCTGGCCCTCGGCGCTGACGCGAATGCGGGCGATGGCGTTTTCGGTATAGCGGCGCAGGGCTGGGGTCAGTACGCCGCTGCCGACTTCGCGTAACAGGTCCTTGCTGGCCTGCATGGCAAATGGGCTATTGAGCAGCAGATTGTCGACCCAGGCCTGCACGGCGGCATCCAGCTCTTGTGCCGGGTAGCACTCGGCGAACAACCCCAATTCGCGGGCGCGCTCGCCGCTGAAACGTTCGGCTGTGAGGGCGAAACGTCGCGCCGCGCGTTCGCCGATGGCCTGCACGACGAAGGGGCTGATCACCGCCGGGGCCAGGCCGATGCGCACTTCGGACAGGCACAACTGCGCGTCTTCGGCGCCAATGGCCATGTCGCAGCAACTGATCAGGCCCAGGGCGCCGCCGAAGGCCGCGCCTTGCACCACCGCCAGGGTCGGGATCTTCAATTGATAGAGGTTGTGCATCAGCTCGGCCAGCTCGCGCGAGTCGGCCAGGTTGGCGTTGTAGTCCAGGGTCGCGGCATGTTGCATCCAGGCCAGATCGGCGCCAGCGGAGAAGTGTTTGCCGCGGCCGCGCAGGAGCAGAAAGCGCAGGCTCTTATCGGCCATCACCGCGTCGAGGGCGAGAATCAGCTCGCGGATCATCTCGGCGTTGAAGGCGTTGTTCTTGTCGGCGCGATTCAGCCAGAGGGTGGCGAAGCCGCGTGGGTCTGTTTCGAGCTGGATGGTGCTGAAGTCGGTCATGGTCATCTTCGTAGGGTGCGCTGTGCGCACCATTGCGTTGAAAAGCGGTGCGCACAGCGCACCCTACGGTATTCCGGCCTTACATGCGGAACACACCAAAGGTAGTCGGCTCGATCGGCGCATTGAGGCTGGCGGACAGCGCCAAGCCCAATACCTCGCGGGTTTGCGCCGGGTCGATAACCCCGTCGTCCCACAGCCGCGCGCTGGAATAGTAAGGATGGCCCTGGCGTTCGTACTGCTCGAGGATCGGCTGCTTGAGCTTGGCTTGCTCCTCGGCGGAGAAGTCGTGACCGGCGCGGGCTGCCTGTTCGTGCTTGACCTGCACCAGCACACCGGCGGCCTGTTCGGCACCCATCACACCGATCCGCGCGTTCGGCCACATCCACAGGAAGCGCGGGTCGTAAGCGCGGCCGCACATGCCGTAATTACCGGCGCCGAAGCTGCCGCCGATGATCACGGTGAACTTCGGCACCTTGGCGCAGGCCACGGCGTTGACCAGCTTGGCACCGTGCTTGGCGATGCCGCCGGCCTCGTACTTCTGCCCGACCATAAAGCCGGTGATGTTCTGCAGGAACAGCAGCGGTATGCCACGTTGGCAGGCCAGCTCGATAAAGTGCGCGCCTTTCTGCGCCGATTCGGCGAACAGGATGCCGTTATTGGCGAGGATCGCCACCGGATAGCCCTGGATATGCGCGAAACCGCAGACCAGGGTGGCGCCGAACAGCGCCTTGAATTCGTCGAACACCGAGCCGTCGACGATGCGCGCGATCACTTCGCGCACGTCGAACGGCTGCTTGGCGTCCGCGGGAATCACCCCGTACAACTCGGTGGCGTCGAACAAGGGGGCGATGGGCGCGCGGCTGTTGAGCACACCGAGCTTGCGCCAATTGAGGTTGGCGATGCTGCGCCGCGCCAGGGCCAAGGCGTGCTCGTCGTTGTCGGCGTAGTGGTCGGCAACGCCCGAGGTCTTGCAGTGTACATCGGCGCCGCCGAGTTCCTCGGCGCTGACCACTTCGCCGGTGGCGGCCTTCACCAGCGGCGGGCCGGCGAGGAAGATGGTTGCCTGTTCGCGCACCATGATCGCCTCGTCGGCCATCGCCGGCACATAGGCCCCACCGGCGGAGCAGGAGCCCATGACCACGGCGATCTGCGGGATGCCCATGGCGCTCATATTGGCCTGGTTGAAGAAGATCCGTCCGAAGTGCTCGCGGTCGGGGAACACCTCATCCTGGCGTGGCAGGTTGGCGCCGCCGGAGTCGACCAGGTAAATGCACGGCAGGCGATTCTGCTGGGCGATGGCCTGGGCGCGCAGGTGCTTCTTCACCGTCAGCGGGTAATAGCTGCCGCCCTTCACCGTGGCGTCGTTGGCCACGATCATGCATTCGACGCCTTCGACCCGGCCGATCCCGGCGACCACGCCAGCAGCGGGCACGTCCTCGCCATATACCTGGTAAGCGGCCAACTGGCCGATCTCGAGAAATGGCGAGCCAAGATCCAGCAGGCGGTTGATCCGTTCGCGCGGCAGCAGCTTGCCGCGGGAAGTATGGGGCTGCTGCGCCTTCTCGCCGCCGCCTTCGTGAATGCGCGCGAGCAGGGCGCGCAGGTCGCCCACCTGGGCGAGCATCGCCGCACTATTGGCGGCGAACTCCGGCGAGCGGGTGTTGATCTGGGTGTGCAGGATGGCCATGCGGCTCACTCCATCGGTAGCCCGGATGCAATCCGGGGTCTTTGTCTCGCGGCACCAACCGCTCCCGGATTGCGCCAAGGCTTATCCGGGCTACGGTTCTTGCGGCTTATTTGGTCTCGTTGAACAGCTCGCGGCCGATCAACATGCGTCGAATTTCACTGGTGCCGGCGCCGATCTCGTAGAGCTTGGCGTCGCGCAACAGGCGGCCGGTGGGGAACTCATTGATATAGCCGTTGCCGCCAAGGATCTGGATCGCCTCCAGGGCCATTTGCGTTGCGCGCTCGGCGGTGTAGAGGATCACCCCAGCGGCGTCCTTGCGGGTGGTTTCGCCACGGTCGCAGGCGTTGGCCACGGCGTACAGGTAGGCGCGGCTGGCGTTGAGTTGGGTGTACATGTCGGCGACTTTGCCCTGGATCAGCTGGAACTCGCCGATGCTCTGGCCGAACTGCTTGCGGTCGTGGATATAGGGCACGATCACGTCCATGCAGGCCTGCATGATGCCCACCGGGCCGCCGGAGAGGACCACGCGCTCGTAATCCAGGCCGCTCATCAACACGCGTACGCCGCCGTTTTCCAGACCCAGCACGTTTTCTTCCGGCACTTCGACGTCATCGAAGAACAGCTCGCAGGTGTTTGAGCCGCGCATGCCGAGCTTGTCGAACTTGTTGCCGCGGCTGAAGCCTTTCCAGTCGCGCTCGACGATAAAGGCGGTGATGCCGTGGGGGCCCCTGTCCAGGTCAGTCTTGGCGTAGATCACGTAGGTATTGGCATCCGGGCCGTTGGTGATCCAGGTCTTGCTGCCGTTGAGCACGTAGCGGTCGCCCTTGCGGTCGGCGCGCAGTTTCATGCTCACCACGTCGGAGCCGGCGTTCGGCTCGCTCATCGCCAGGGCGCCGACATGTTCGCCGGAAACCAGCTTGGGCAGGTACTTGGCTTTCTGGGCGGCCGAGCCGTTGCGCTTGATCTGGTTGACGCAGAGGTTGGAGTGGGCGCCGTAGGAGAGGGCGACCGAGGCCGAGCCGCGACTGATTTCCTCCATGGCGATCACATGGGCCATATAGCCCAAACCTGAGCCGCCGTATTCCTCTTCGACGGTGACGCCGAGCAAGCCCATCTCGCCGAATTTCTTCCACATGTCCATGGGGAACTGGTTGCTGCTGTCGATCTCGGCGGCGCGCGGCGTCAGCTCGGCGGCGACAAAGGACTGCACCTGCTCGCGCAGCATGTCGATGGTCTCGCCGAGGGCGAAGTTGAGGGACGGATAGCTCATGGTTCCACCTATCTGAATCGAAATCAGGTTTATTGTGTAATAGGTTGTTTTTTATCGGTTTCTGCTAGCGCTTTTAAGCAGCGCTCTTCGGCTGTATCCAATTCCAGCTGCATTTGTCGAATGTCCAGCAGCTGCTGTTCCAACTGCGCGCGGCGTTCGGTGATCTTCTGCATAAAGGTCTGCAACTGCTTGCGATTGCCATGCACCGGGTCGTACAGCTCGATCAGCTCCTTGCATTCGGCCAGGGAGAAGCCGATGCGCTTACCGCGCAGAATCAACTTGAGGGTGACCTTGTCCTTGGCGCTGTAGATGCGCTCCTGGCCGCGCCGCTCGGGGCTGAGCATCTGCTGCTCTTCATAAAAGCGAATGGCGCGGGTGGTGATATCCAGCTCGCGAGCCAGTTCGGAAATGGAGTAGGTGATGGCGGACATATTCACGGCGCTCTAGCTTACCTTTACGTTAACGTAAGCTTGCGGCGAAATTTAGTCAACTGCCTTGAGCGAGCGCTTAATTAATGTGATTTATAGGTTAGTAAAACTTAATTTAAATCAAATTCTTAGCGATATTAGTTAAAAAACCGCTAAGGACTTGCAAAGGCGGCGCGGGCCAGCCGGATAAGGATCAGGGCCGACTCGACGGTAGATAGCGGCGCACCCGGGCGTTCAGCAACTCGATCAGGGCCGGGTCCATAAACTCATAGTCGTCGGGGATATCCAGGCAGACGATGCGCTTATTGGCCAGCTGCGCGCGGAATTTGGCGGCCAGCTTGGTGCGGTGAACCCGCTGCATCACCAGAATCAAATCGGCCCAGGCCAGCAGCTCGGGGCAAACCGGCGTGTCGGCGTCATGATTGACACCGGCCGATGCGGTTTCCACGCCCGGCCAGTCGGCGAACAGCTGTTCGGCGGTAGGGCTGCGCAAGCGGTTCTTGGCGCAGATAAACAGCAGCTTGAGAGGCAAGAAAGTTTCCCACTATCGGCGGGTCAGCGCGGGGTTAAGCGGTTGCAGCGCAGGTCAGGGCTTTCTGCCAGCGAAGCCGAACAGTAGGCCGCCAGCAAGTATGGCACCTATGCCAGCCCAAACCGGCACATTGACCCGTTCCTTTTCCTGTACTGACAGTTCGAGTGGGCCGAGCTTCACTGCCGTGCTGTCCTTGGTGTAGCTGAAGCCGCCATACAACAGCCCCAGCAGGCCCGCGACGATGAGTGCGATTGCCACAATCCTGATTGAATTCATGCGGTGATCCTCCTGCGGCGCCTGAGCTTATCGCCAGCGGTTTCAAAGGCAGGGCCGTCGCAGTCATTGAAGCACAGTAACGACTAGGCGATTTCCTTGATTTCAAACACATTGACGATCTGCTGCAGCTTGCCGTCCCACACGTAACGCAGATGCACGCCTTGCTGCGGAATGCTCGCCGCGGGCGGACGGAACAGCGCGGCGCACTCGCCGCCGGGATGCCTGACGCTGCGGTAGAGCAGGCCCCAGGAGCGCTGGTTGCGCAATTCGGCGGCGAAACGTTGGGCGACCGGATAAGCACTCAAATCCGGATCGTGAAGGTGATCGTAATCGTTGCGGATATCGTGCAGCGGCTTGACGATGCGACACACGTAGGTGCGCAGGGTCAGTTCCAGATTGGGTTCGGCGGTCGCGCGCAAAAAGCGCTCGCGATGGAAGCGAGTTTCCGCCACCGCGGCCTGCAGGCTGTCGGCGCAGTAGTAAACGCCGTATTGCCCGGCGGTAAAGCGGCTCACCGCGCCGACATGGGTAAACGCGGCCATCAATGGCGATGAGCCGGGGCCGCTGACGCGGTCTTCGGCGGCCACATGGGACAGCAGGCCCGCTTCCTCGCGCAGGCGATCGTTGGTCAGGCCTTCGATCAGATAGGCCAGCTCCAGATCCGCGGGGTCGAGCACATCCTCGAACACCGAAATCGGTGGAAAGGCGCTGGAGACCAGCCGATAAGCCCGTCGCCAGCCGGGTAGGACCTGCGTGGGCGGCGCGCTCAACCCCTGACCCCGTCGAGGTAGCGGCGTACGTCGGCAAGGTCGACCACGCCGCCGGCCAGCATCAGTTGCAAAGCGCTGTTGCCGTTGAACGGCGCTTCGCTGTTGGCTTTCTTGACCCATTCATAGGTCGAGGGCTTGTCGCCGAAGAGGATGCGCAGGGACTTGTGAATACCCATCAGGTACGACACCCGCTCCATGGTGTCGCGCGGCAAGCGCACCTCGGGCAGTTGCCGGTATTTGTACAGGGTGCTGCGGCCGATGGAGCCCAGCAGGACCATCTGCTGCTCCAGGGTGCAATTCCATTTTTCCATCAGGTTGAAAAAGAACTTCAGGGCGACTTGGCCGGCTTTGGCCGAGTCGGGATCGAAAACGGGGGCGTTGTGCTGCATGGCAACGGACATGAGCGTTCTCCGTATATGGACTATAAGTCGATACTATTCCCGATGTGGAATTCAGGCAATGCATTATTTGCGGGTTCTTGCGCGAGTGACGCTCACAGGGAGTGAATGGCATATCCAATGCAAATCGATTGACTCATGGGCTTGTCGAATAGTTTGGTTAGCGCTAACATCGCCAGCACAATACGTGGCGCCACATCGATGGTCGCCCAGGAGAACACATGCACATATCCTATTCTGCCGCCGCGACACCGGCTCGCCACACCTTGGTGGTGATGGGCGTCAGCGGTTCTGGCAAGACCGAAATCAGTCATGGCGTCGCCCGCGAACTGGGCTGGCGGCATATCGAAGCCGACAGCTTTCATCCCAGCGAGAACATCGAACGCATGCGTGCCGGCATCGCCCTCAGCGATGAGGATCGCATCCAATGGCTCGATGCGCTGATTGTCGAAATGCAACACGCCTTGGCCGCGGGCCAGAGCTTCGTCCTGGCCTGTTCGGCGCTCAAGCGCGCTTACCGCGAGCGTTTACGTCAGGCGGTGCCGGGTTTGCAGTTCGCCTATCTGAAAATCGATCGCGCCACCGCCTTGCAGCGCGTCGGTGCCCGGCCTGGGCATTTCATGCCGACCTCGCTGGTCGACAGCCAGTTCGCCACCTTGCAGTCGCCCGAGGGAGAGCTCCATGTGGTGGCGGTCGATGCGAGCAAGAGCCGTGAAGCGGTGATCGCGGAAATCTGCCGGTGGGTCATGCGCGACTCCGCGGGGGAGGCCATCGAAGAGCGGGTCGATCTTTCTGCGAAAGAATTTGATAGCGCTAACCATGCGCCGTCGCTGACAGGCGAGCCCATCTATGGCGGCTTCCTGGCGAGCCTGTTCGATCGCCTTACCGATGGCCTGATGGCGGTGCTGATGGCCTTTATGGTGGTGGCGGTGTTCGGCAACGTGGTGCTGCGTTACGCCTTCGGCACTGGTTGGGCCGGGGCCGAGGAGCTGTCGCGGCTGGCCTTCGTCTGGCTAGTGTTCGTCGGCGTGGCCTCGAGCATGCGCCGCGGCGAGCTGATGCGTTTTTCGATGATCCGCGATCGTTTCGCCAAGACCTGGCGGCGCCTGCTCGATTCCTGCAGCTGGCTGCTGGTGGCCGGCGCCAGCCTGCTCTGCGCCTGGGGCGCCTGGAACCAACTGCGATACGGCTGGGGCAATATCAGCACCGTGGTCGGTTACCCGGTAGGGCTGGCGATGCTGCCGGTGATGGCGTGTATGGGCGTGCTGGCGTTGTTGGCGCTGGTGCAATTGATCAATACCTGGCGCCGGCCAGCCAACCAGGGAGCGGCGTCCGCCAATGTCACAGCCGACTGATCTGCTTTCTAACAAGCCGTTGCAGACGAGGAGCCAGCCATGACAGTTGTGGTCTTTCTCGGCTCGTTGCTGGGCTTTATGACCCTCGGGATGCCCATCGCCTTCGCCTTGATTCTCACCGGCGCGGTGCTGATGTGGTACCTGGATTTCTGGGACGTGCAACTGCTGGCGCAGAACCTGCTCGCCGGCGCCGACAGCTTTCCGCTGCTCGCCGTGCCGTTCTTCATCCTCGCCGGCGAGCTGATGAATGCCGGCGGCATTTCCAAACGCATCATCGCCATGGCCCAAGCCTATTTCGGCCATCTGCGTGGCGGTCTCGGTTATGTGGCGATTGCCGCGGCGGTGCTGCTTGCCAGCATGTCCGGTTCGGCCCTGGCCGACACCGCGGCGCTGGCGACCCTGTTGCTGCCGATGATGCGCCAGCGCGGTTATCCGCTGCATTCCTCGGCAGGTCTGGTCGCCGCCGGCGGCATCATCGCGCCGATCATTCCGCCGTCGATGCCATTCGTGATCTACGGCGTGGTGACCAATACCTCGATCAGTCAGCTATTTATGGCCGGTCTGGTGCCCGGGTTGATCATGGGCGCCGGCTTGATTTTCGCCTGGGTGCAGATCGCCCGTGGCTTCACCGAGCCGAGCCCGCCCAAGGCCAGCAAAGCCGAGCGGCGCCGCGTGCTGGTGGACGGCGCGGCCGCGTTGATGCTGCCGGTGATCATCGTCGGCGGGCTGCGCTTCGGCATCTTCACCCCGACCGAAGCGGCGGTGGTCGCGGCGGTCTATGCCTTGGCGGTCTCGACGCTGCTGTACCGCGAGCTGAGCTGGGCGAGCCTGAGCGCGACCCTGACGCACGCCAGTCGCACCACCGCGTCGGTGATGTTCCTCTGCGCGGCGGCCACGGTCTCGGCCTATATGGTGACCCTGGCGCAGTTGCCCGAGGAAATCGGCGCGATGCTCGGGCCGCTGCTCGACCACCCCTATCTGCTGATGATCGCCATCATGCTGCTGATGGTCGCGGTGGGCATGGTGCTCGACCTGACCCCGACCATTCTGATCCTCGGCCCGGTACTGGCGCCGATCGCCGTCAGGGCTGGTATCGATCCGGTGTACTTCGGCGTGATGTTCGTGCTGATCGGCTCGATCGGCCTGATCACCCCGCCCGTGGGCACGGTGCTCAACGTGGTCGGCGGCATCGGCAAGTTGCGCATGGAAATCCTGGTGCGCGGGGTGATGCCATTCTTTCTGATTTACCTGGCCATAGTCGCACTGCTGATCGCCTTCCCAGCGATCATCACCGTGCCCCTGGCCTGGCTGCGCTGATCCAACCCAACCGCTTTGCCTGGCAAAGCTCAACCGTACGACAACAACAAAAGGTACGAACCATGAGACGTCCACTGCTTACCGTTCTGGCTGCTGCGCTGTTGTTAAGCCCTGTTGCCGCACTGACCGCCCAGGCCGACGAGGTCCGCTCGCGGATGATCCGTTTCGGCTACGGCCTCAATGAAAATAGCAACCAGGGCAGGGCGGCCAAGCTGTTCGCCGAGGAGGTGGCCAAGGCCTCCGAAGGCAAACTGAAGATGCGCACCTACGCCGCGGCCAGCCTGGGTTCGGACGACCAGATGCAAAGCGCGTTGATCGGTGGCGCTCAGGAAATGATGGTCGGCTCAACCGCGACCCTGGTTGGGATCAGCAAGGAAATGGCAGTGTGGGATACGCCGTTTCTGTTCAGCAGCGCCGCGCAGGCCGATGCCGTACTCGACGGTCCGGTCGGCCGACAGGTGATGGACAAGCTCGAAGAGAAGGGCCTGGTCGGCCTGGTGTATTGGGAAAACGGTTTCCGCAATATGACCAACAACGTGCGGCCGATCACCAAGCTGGAAGAGTTTTCCGGGATCAAACTGCGCGTGATGCCCAACCCGGTGTTTCTCGAAACCTTCAAGCTGATGGGCGCTAATGCCGTGCCGTTGCCGTTTTCCGAGCTGTTCACCGCGTTGGAAACCAAGGCCGTGGACGGCCAGGAAAACCCCTTCAACACCATCCTCTCGTCGAAGTTCTACGAGGTGCAGCAGTACCTGACCGTGACCAACCACGTCTACAGCCCGTGGATCGTCACCGCCTCCAAGCGCTGGTGGGATGGCTTGTCGCAGGCCGAGCAGGGCATCCTCATGGCAGCCGCGAAGAAAGCCCGCGACTTCGAGCGCCTGGACACCCGCGAGGAAGCCGCCAAGGCACTGGCGCAGCTCAAGGCCAACGGTATGCAGGTCAACGAAATCAGCCCGGACGAAGTGCAGCGCATGCGCGAGACCGCTCAGCCGGCGATTCAGCAAGTGATCGATACCGTCGGCCAGCCGCTGTTCGACAGCGTTCAGGCCGAGCTGGCCAAGGCACCGCAGTAAAGCGCAGGGGAGCGGGGCGGTGCGAGCCCGCTCCCAGTCTGCTAGCGGCCTGCTAGAATCGCTCGTCCCGCCATCAATGGAATCCCCATGAGCCAACGCCGCCGCCGTTCAGCCGAGCGCGTCACCCTGTCCGATGTGGCCAAGGCCGCCGACTGTTCCTTGATGTCCGCCTCGCGCGCGTTGTCCCAGCCGGATAGGGTCTCCGACACCCTGCGCGAGCAGGTGATGCAGGCGGCGAGGGCGCTAGGCTATGTGCCCAATCCAGCCGCACGGGCCTTGGCCAGTTCGAAATCCAACCTGGTGGCGGTGATTATTCCATCGCTGTCCAACTCGGTGTTCGTCGACACCGTCGAGGCCATCCAGCGGGTGCTGATGCCGGCCGGCTTCGAGATGATGATCGGCGTCAGCCACTACCGCCCGGAAGAAGACGAACGTCTGCTGCGCTCATACCTCGCGCACCAGCCCGCGGGCTTGCTGGTGACCGGCTTCGAGCGCAGCGACACGGCGCGGGAAATCCTCGGCGGTTGCCGTGGCCCAGTGGTCACCATGATGGAGTTGAGCGACGCCGAGGACGATTACTGCGTCGGTTTTTCTCAATTCGAGGCCGGCGCCGTCATGACCCGAGCGCTGATCGAACGCGGTTACCGGCATATCGCCTTTGCCGCCGCGCAACTCGACCCGCGCACCTTGCAGCGTGCCGAAGGCTATCGACAGACCATGCGCAGCCATGGGCGTTACGACCCGAACCTGGAATTGCTGACCCCGGAGCTGTCCTCGATCGGTCTGGGCGCCAATCTGCTGGATCGCCTGCTGGCGCAGCATCCGCAAATCGACGCGGTGTTCTTCAACAACGACGACCTGGCGATGGGTGCGCTGTTCCGCGCCCGCCAGCTCGGCCTCGTGGTGCCGCAACGGCTGGCGATCGCCGGTTTCAACGACCTGCCGGCGGCGGCCTGGTTGCAGCCGGCCCTGACCACGGTACGCACCACTCGCGGGCGCATCGGCCAGTTGGCGGGGGAAATGTTGTTGACCCTGATGCGTGGCGAGCAACCGGCGCAGCATTGCATCGATGTCGGTTTCGAACTGGTGCTGCGCGAGAGCGCGTAGCGCCGCTAGGGTTGCTGGTAGCGCTCCAACAGGCGCGGGATGTCGCCATTCTCGTACCCGCGGCGAATCACTTCGTTGAACGCCTTGAGAAATTCGCCCATGGCCAGCCGCTTATGGAAACCGAGGTAATTGGCGTCGCGCTTGAGTGGCCGGGGCAGTGCCTGGATATCGCCGGCGTGGGCCAGCAATTTCTGGTCCTGGGCGATGGCCCGCTGTAGACCAACCAGGCCCGGGTTGATCAAGGCCACGTCGATGCGGCCGGCCAGCAATTTGTTCAGTCGCGAAACCGGGCCGTTATCCTCGTCGACCTGAAACAGGCCAAGCCGACGGGCCTGCTCGAACTCCTCGCCGAAACTGCCGCCGGCCCCGATCCCCACACGACGCCCCTTGAGGTCGTCGATATCCTTGAAGTCGAACGCCTCGCCGTTACGCACCACGATCAGCACTTCGTCATAGAACAGCGGTTCGGAGTAGTCGAAAATCTGCTGGCGTTCGGCCGTCCAGCTCAGGCCGACGATGCCGGCCTGGGCGTCCTCTGCCATCCAGTAGGCGCGAGCCCAGGGGTAGAGGTGCAGGGTAAAGCTATGTGCGGGCATGGCGGCATCGGCATACCGAAGTATGTCGACCAACATACCTCGGGGTTCATCGGCTTCGGCATAGATTTTCGGTACCGAATAGTTGTTGCCGACAATCAGCAGTTCCTGGGCCTGAGCCGCGCCGCAGAGTAAAAGGCAAAGCAGTAGCAAATGGCGCATCCGGCACGACCCAACAAGCAGCTCCTCATAGGAGCAAGATAAGCTCCGCGCGCCGGTTTGCCCAGCCTATTTCGTCCCCCCGAGCGGCTGGCTCGGTGCCCTCATTCCGACGCCTTTTCGATCTTCTTTTCCTGCGCTGTGACGTGCTGGCAGATTTCGATGATCTGCTCGCGCATCCAGCGGTTCGCCGGGTCCTGGTCGGTGCTTTCATGCCAGTACAGGTGGGTTTCCAGGGCCGGCACGTCATTCACCGGCAATTGCACGTAATGCAGCTCGTTACGCCGGGCGAAGCGTTCCGGCACGGTCATCGCCAGGTCGGTATTGAGCATCACCGTGGATGCCATCAGGTAGTGCTGCGAGCGCAATGCCACGCGGCGTTGCAAGCCCATCTTGCCGAGCGACAGGTCGATATAACCCAGGCCGCTGCGGCGGCTGGAAATATGGATATGGGTCAGGGACAGGTATTCGTCCAGGCTGATCTTGTCCTTGGACAACGGATGGCCTTTGCGCATGGCGCAGACGTAACGGTCTTCCATCAGCTTGACGTGACGCACCTGGGGGTCGGTGTTGAGCGGCGCGTCGACGGCGAAATCCAGACGCCCGGCGGCCAGTTCCTTGGTGGTGTCGCGGCGCCGCGAGAGCATGCTCTCGATCGTCACGTTCGGCGCCAGGCGGCGCAGACGCTGGAACAACGGCGGCAGGACCACGGCCTCGGTCAGGTCGGTCATGCTGATGCGGTAGGTTTTATTCGCCTGGGCGGGGGTGAAGGTGCGGCTTTCCTGCACCGAGATGCGCAATTGCTGCAGGGCGTTGCGCACCGGGCCGATGATGTTCTGCGCCATCGGCGTCGGCACCATACCTTGTGCGGTGCGCACGAACAGGGGGTCGTTGAAGGTTTCGCGCAGACGGGCGAGGGCGTTGGAAACCGCCGGCTGGGTGATACCGACAATCTGTCCGGCGCGGGTCAGATTGGCTTCGGTGTAGATGGCGTCGAAAACGATGAAGAGGTTCAGGTCGACCTTGTTGAGATTCATGCCAAGCGCGCTCCGAGGGTTGTCCGCATTAGTGAATCATATATCGGTGATGAATGTTTATACACGACGAAAATAGGTTAGATAAATCCAGAACCCTGATCTAGCATCGTCATCACATTGAAAACACCACCAGACACCCGCCAGAAGGTAGCCCATCATGGATTTCGCCTACTCCCCTAAAGTCCAGGACCTGCGTGAGCGCGTCACCGCGTTTATGGAGACCCACGTCTATCCCGCCGAGGCGGTATTCGAGCAGCAGGTCAACGAGGGCGACCGCTGGCAGCCGACGGCGATCATGGAAGAACTGAAAATCAAGGCCAAGGCCGAAGGCCTGTGGAACCTGTTTTTGCCGGACTCGGAACTGGGTGCCGGCCTGACCAACACCGAATACGCGCCCTTGGCGGAAATCATGGGCAGCTCGTTGATTGGTGCCGAGCCGTTCAACTGCGCCGCACCCGATACCGGCAATATGGAAGTGTTGGTGCGTTACGCCAACGAAGCGCAGAAAGAACAATGGCTCAAACCACTGCTCAGCGGCGAGATCCGCTCGGCCTTCGCCATGACCGAGCCGGGCGTGGCATCGAGCGACGCCACCAATATGGAAGCCAATGCCCGCCGCGAGGGCGACGAGTGGGTGATCAACGGCCGCAAGTGGTGGACCTCCGGCGCCTGCGATCCGCGCTGCAAGATCATGATCTTCATGGGCCTGACCAACCCCGACGCGCCGCGCCATCAGCAGCACTCGATGATTCTGGTGCCGATGGATGCGCCGGGCGTGAAAGTGATTCGTCCGCTGCCGGTGTTCGGCTACGACGACGCGCCCCATGGCCACGCCGAAGTGCTGTTCGAAAACGTCCGGGTACCTTACGAGAACGTGCTGCTGGGCGAAGGTCGCGGTTTCGAGATCGCCCAGGGTCGCCTCGGCCCGGGGCGGATTCACCACTGCATGCGTTCGATCGGCATGGCCGAGCGCGCGTTGAAGTTGATGTGCGAGCGCGCCGTCAGCCGCACCGCATTCGGCAAACCCTTGGCGCGGCTGGGCGGCAATATCGATCACATCGCCGACTCGCGCATGGAGATCAACATGGCCCGTCTCTTGACGCTCAACGCCGCTTATATGATGGATACCGTGGGCAACAAGATCGCGGCCAGCGAAATCGCCCAGATCAAGGTGGTGGCGCCGAACGTCGCGCTCAAGGTGATCGACCGCGCGATCCAGATCCACGGAGGCGCCGGGGTTTCCAACGATTTCCCGCTGGCTTACTGGTACGCCATGCAGCGCACCCTGCGTCTGGCCGACGGCCCGGACGAAGTACACCGCATGGCTATCGGCAAGTTCGAGATCGGTAAGTACATGTCCAAGGACATGATAAAAGCCAGTCGCTGATCCAATCGGTAATATCCACAAGGCCCGCATTTGCGGGCCTTGTGGTTTGCGCCGCTCGCCTTGCGCACGTCCCCATAGCAGCAATTCTTGCCGGTGAGCGGCGAATTGCCACCCCACCCGCAGGATGCGACGCCGATGTCTATAGTGGTATTGCAGCGATTCGCTCTGTACCAGGATGCAAGGGGGAGCTATGCAGATGCCGCAACGCACTGCAGTAATGGATGGCTTGGCTCAGGCGGTGAGTACGCACTTGACTCCTTGCTTGGATGCCCTGATCGATGCTGCGATTCATGCCCTGAAAGAGCACCGCTTGGCCGCTCGGAACAATATCGAAGCCCAGGGTTGCGAAGATTTTTTGCGTGTATGCGGCGCTCTGCGCGAAAGCGTCGTCGCGCAGAGCGTGGAAGCTATTCTCGATTTACTGCCTGTCGGCATCACGCCTTTGGCAACGGCTCCGGCGAATGCCACCGAGTGGCAACTCGTAGATGATGCCGAAGTGGAGGAGATGCTCGAGGCGCGCCGCTTGGTACGTCAATTACGCGAAACCTTGGGCGTCATGGAATGGCGCAGTTGCGCCCGCTTGAATGCCGTGACGGGCGCGGCCGCCAGGGATCGCGAAAGTCCGTTGTCGCTCGAGTTCATGGTGCGTACCTTGCAGGCACGGCTGCATTTGCGCGAACAACCGCCGAGCGTACGCGACCTCTTCTACCACGTGGTCGCGCAAGCATTGGGCCGCACATTACAAACCTATTTCCAGCAGTTGGATGGGCTTTTCGCCCAATTCCAGGTCGAGCCGCGGTTCGATCCGCTCGAACATCCGGCGAGCGGACGGCGCCGCGAAAGCGCCAGGCATGCGGCGCCGGATGCGCCTTACCGGGCGATTCAACAGCTGCGGGCTTTCGGCGTCGGGGCCACACAAGCGCAATCGGTGTCGCAGGAACCTCCAGGGAAGCCGCTGGACGCCGCCGCGCTGGAAACGGCTCTCGCCACTTTGCAGAGCCGCTTGCCGCCTGCGCAGGGATGGTCAGTGCAAAGTTTCTTGCAGCAATTGGGCGCCGAAGGCGCCGTCCTGTCGCCTCGCCAACGCGACGATGCCGGGGTGGTCGCCGAACTCTTTCAGCAGATCGAACAAGAACCGGCGATCGCCACGGCCATAAAACCGGCATTGCAACGCCTGATGCTGCCCGTGGTCCGGGCTGCGATGCTCGAACCCGCAGCTTTTGCCGATAGCACCCACCCGGTGCGTGCCACCTTGGATAAGTTGATACGTCTGTGCGATTTTTCCGAGCCGCCCAACCACGTCATGGAAAGCCGCGTCCAGCTGTTGATCGACGGCATCGTCAACGACTACCGCGGCGATAACCAGGTGTTCACCCGTTGTAATGAAGAACTCGAGCAATTGCTCGCCGTGCAACAACGCGCCTACAGCAACAATGCCGATCGTGTACGCCAGTACAGCCGCGGCCGCGATGCCCTGGAACGCGCGCGTGAACAGGTCGGCCGCGAACTGGCCAAGCTGTTCGGCAGCCACACGCCGAGAGTATTGCTCGATTGGCTGGACGTGGGGTGGCGCGAATTGCTGGTGCACGAGCTGATTCGGCAGGGCGAGGAGAGTTCCGAATGGCTCGACGATCTGGCGGTGATTCGCCAACTCAACGCTTGGTTGCAAAGCGAGCCGAATGGTGAGGTCGGCGAGATCAACCCGGTAGAACGCGCCTACGAGGTCGTGCCGGTCCTGGAGTTGTTGCGCAAACGTATGGAGAGCTTCCTGCCCGGGCAGTACCGGCACAGCACCACCCTGAAACAGTTGCAGCAACAACTGCTCGGCGAAGAGCCGGTCGAGTGGCTGGCCTTGCCCGAGCCGCCAGCGGAAGAGGTCGCCCCTTTGCTCGATCCCGCCCAGCAACGCTGGCGCGAGCGGGTGCAACAGCTGCGCGTCGGCGACTGGTTGGTGACGCAGCGCGGCCAGCACCTGCAGCTGATCTGGGTCAACCCTGCCTGCGATCACTATGTCTTGGTCGACCGCCAGGGTTGCGAAGCCGGCAGTTTTACCGCCGAGGGCCTGATGGAGCAGCTCGCCAGCGGCTGGATCGGCAGCGCCGCACCCGAGACCCAAGGGGTGATTCAGGAGCACCTGCAGAACATCGTCGGCAAGCTGTACCGCGACATCGCCCATGTCCGCAGTCATGACGAACTCACCGGTCTGCTCAACCGCCGCAGTTTCGAGGCGGCAGTGGCGCAGGCCCTGGCTGCCAGCGAATCCCATGCGTTCATCTATGGCCACATCGATCAGTTCAGCGTGCTCAATTCCATTTTCGGCCCTCTGGCCGGCGATACTTACCTCAAGCAAACCGCCAAGTTGCTGGCGGCTCATCTCCCCGAGGCGGCGAGTCTGGCGCGGATCGGCGGCGTGGATTTCGCCGTGGTCCTGCCGTACAGCGACGAGTACCCGGCAGGCCTGCTTGCCGAAACGCTGCGCGCAGCGATCGAGGCCCACCCATTGGAATGGCAAGGCCACTCGCACGGCATGACCATGAGTGTGGGCTTGGTCCTGACGAGCGAACGACACGATGTCATCAACCTGTTCCGCGACCTGCAAACCGCCTGCAATACCGCCAAGGAAGAAGGGCGCAATCGCGTGCATATCTATAGCGACGAGATCGACGGTGCGCGCACCGGCCTGATGGCCATCGCCGGGCGTGTGGACGATATCGTCGAACGCGGCGAACTCAGCCTGCGGGTGCAGCAAATCGCTCCGGCGCGTGCGGCTGTCGAGCAACTGCCGCACTACGAAGTGCTGCTGGTGATGCAAAACGAGCTGAATCTGCTGGATTTCATTGGCGCCGCCGAGCGCTATAACCGCATGACCAAGGTCGACCGCTGGGTGCTCAAGCGGGTGTTCGCCGAGTTGGCGCAATATCCGTGGTTATGGGCGCAATGCAGCGGCCTGTCGATCAACCTGTCGGGCAGCAGCCTCAACGACGACAAACTGCTCGAGTTCATCGAGACGTTGTTCGAAGACTACGCGGTGCCGCCGGAAAAAATCTGCTTCGAGCTGACCGAAACCGCCGCGGTGGCCAATCTGACCAAGACCGCGGATCTGGTGCGTTACCTGCAGCGTTTTGGCTGTACTTTTTCGATAGACGATTTCGGCACCGGCTTCTCCTCTTACGAGTACCTGAAACAATTGCCGGTGGATTACGTGAAGATCGACGGCAGCTTCGTCAAGGAAATCGAGCGCTCGCCCAGTGATCTCGCCATGGTCAAATCGATCAACGAAATCGCCCACGTACTGGGCCGCAAGACCATCGCCGAATACGTCGAGACGCCCAGCATTCGCGAGCGCCTGGTCGAGTTGGGAGTCGATTACGTGCAGGGCTATGGCGTCGAGCTGCCACGTACCTTGGGCGAGCTTCTCGCGAGTTGTAAAAGTGACCTCGCGCCTGCGTAGGCATCTGCGGCGCCTGGCAGGTAGGTGGTTTTTCAACAGACTGTCAATGTAGGGCTACCGATTAACGCTCGCCGTTGCTCAACTCGTGCAGCCAGAGCAGGCGCATATGCAGTTGCGCGGCGAAGGCGCGAGCGGCCTGTTCATGATGGAAGGTCAGGCAACGTCGCCCCATGCGCACTTGCCAATGCAGCTTGCCGCGCTGCAGCAGCGGCTCGATAACGATGCTCGGTGAACTCAAACAATCACTCCTTGCGCTTGTGCGCGCGGGTTCTCAGCAGCGACAGTATCACTCCGCCGGCGAGCAGGCCGAGGGTTGTGCACAGCGAGAACAGGGCGGGCACCTTGATGATGTCATGGAGAAATATCTTGCCGCCGATAAACATCAGAACCAATGCCAGCGCGTACTTGAGGTAGATAAAGCGGTGCATCAGCGCCGCCAGGGCGAAGTAGAGCGCGCGCAGGCCGAGAATCGCGAAGATGTTCGAGGTGTAGACGATAAAAGGGTCCTGGGAGATGGCCAGCACCGCCGGCACGCTGTCCACGGCGAACACCAAATCGGCCAACTCGATCAGCACCAGGGCCAGCAGCAGCGGTGTGGCATGCAGCAGGTTCTTGCCCGATTTTCTATCCGGCTGACGCAGCAGAAAGTGCCCGTCGTGCATATCCTCGGTCACCCGCAAGTGCTGACGTAGGAACTGCAACAGGCGATTCTGGTTCAGGTCGGGGTGCTGTTCTTGCTCGGCCGAGAGCATCCGTACCCCGGTGAACAGCAGGAACGCGCCGAATAGATAAAGCACCCATTCGAAGTTCTGCACCAGCGCCGTGCCCAGGCCGATCATAGTCGCGCGCAGCACGATCACCCCGAGAATGCCCCAGAACAGCACGCGGTGCTGATAGCGCCTGGGGATGGCGAAGAAGTTGAGAATCACCGCCATGACGAACACGTTGTCCATCGACAGCGACTGTTCGACCAGAAAGCCGGTATAGAACTCCAGCGCCTTAGTGGCTCCGAGTTGCCACCAAATCCAGCCGCCAAAGCCCAGACCTACGCTGAAGTAGCCGCTGTACAGCAACAGACTTTCGCGCATCTCGATTTCATGCTGATCGCGGTGCAGCACACCGAGATCGAACACCAGCAAACCGAGGATGATCAGGATAAAGGCCAGCCAGAACCAGCCAGGGGTGCCGAACAGGGGGGTACTGAGAATATTTGCCAGGCTATCCATTGAGCCACCTCGAATGTCTGCCTAAGTTGAGAATCAACTCAGTGACTCCGACATCACGGTGAGGGCTCACCGCCAGAGGGGCCCGGCGTCACGCTTATTAAGCAATAGGTGCTGCGGGCGTACTTGGCAAGTGTATTGGCCGCTGCGGTGCGCTCAGTTGCTGTACCGATAGATGATCGGGGCGAAAAGACCCGAGGCGTGGCCATTCTTCAGGCATTGATTGAATCGCTCAAGGAACCAGCCCATTTTCAATGACTTGGAAATGCCCATGTGCTTGCCGTCGCTCTTGAAGGGCACGGGCAGGGTGGTGAAGGCATCCCCCTGCAAGCCCGGCCAGCTTTGCGCGAGCTTGCGGATGTCCACGCTGGAGCCGATCAGAATGGCATCGATGCGCTCATGCTGAAGCATGCCCAGGCCGCTGCGGGTGTCGTTGAAACCGACAATGGTCAGGGTGCCATCGGCCACGGCTTGATCGAAGGCGTTGCCGTAGCTGGTGCCGATGGTTGCGCCAATCAGCTTGTCTTGCAGGTCGGTAATGGCCAAATAGGGAAACTCGCGACCCTTTTTCACAACCAGCACGACATGTTCGGTGAATATGGGCGCGGAAAAGTCGAACAGGGCCAGGCGTTCATCGCTTATCGATAGGCCGATCACGCCTCCTTCGCCGCGTTCGGCCATGGTATAGGCGCGTTTCCACGGCATCAGTTTGATCTGGTAGGGCACCTGCATGTCGTCCAGACAGTGCTTGGTGATGTCCACCACAATGCCCTTGGCTTCGCCGTCCTGTTCAAAATACTTGGGGAAACCATCAGGGCTGCCATACACCCGGAACACCTCGGCCTGTACGCTCTGCACGACCAGCAGAGCCAGCAGTAAAGGTGTGCTCGTGGTCATGGCGGAACCTCGGGCGGACGTTGGGTTTCTTTAGCTTAGTCAGTCGGCGTGGTTAATCACTGTCTGATGCAGCAATAAAAGCAATCAACGCCGGGGTTTCTGCGCAGCCCCATCCTGCGCGTGTTTACGCTTAGTAAACCCAGACTTCCACCCGGCGATTCTTGATCCGACCCTCATCCGCATCGTTCGCCGCTACTGGCAGCTCTTCGCCAAGCCCAGTGACTTCGCGAAAAATCACCCCTTGCCTGGCCAGCTCTCGACGCACCGCCATGGCCCGTAACTTGGACAGCAATTTGGCGCGTGCCGGGTCGGCTTTGCTATCGCCAAAACCCATGAGCACGACTTTCTGCTTCATCTTGTCTTGTTTCTTCAGGTACAGGAGAACCCGCTCGACGTCTCGCAGGGCCTTGTTGTCCAGGCTGGAGCTGCCTTCCTGGAAACGGAAGTTGACCGACAGGCGCTGCGCCTCGCGGGCCAGGGTCTGGTAGGCGGCGGGCATGGCGGGGCTGGCCGCGACGCTGACCGCTTGCACGGTCTGGGCGATAAAGCCGCTTTGATCGACTATCGCCTGACCGCGGGGGCTGTGGGCGAAACGCACCAGCGCCTGGCCCCAGGGGTTTTGCATGTCCGGTTGGTTGTACAGGAACAAACGACGCGACAGCGGGTAATCCTCGGTGGCGATCAGGGTCACGCTCGGCAGCATTGGCTGCGACTCGCCGACGGCTATGGCCAGGGCTTTGGCCTGGCGGATATAGGGCAGACCGATAAAACCGATGCCCTGAGAGTCCCGGCTGACCGAATCGGAGAGTTGCTCGCTCGATTCGAAACGCTTGGCGCTTTCGCTCAGGCTTTTGCCATGGGCATTGAGCACCAGTTCCTTGAAGGTGTCGTAGGTGCCGGAGTTGCCATCGCGGGCATACAGATTGATCGCACCCGGCAAACCGCCGAGCTCGGCCCAGTTTTTAATTTCCCCGGCGAAAATCTGCGCCACCTGTTCGCTGCGCAGTGCGCCGAGCGGATTACCCGGATGGAGGATGATCGCCAGTCCATCGAGCGCGATGACTTGTTCGGCCTCACGGCTTTTCAGATCGCCCAAATGCGCCAGCTCGCCGGCTTCGCTGTCCTTGATCGGCCGTGAGGATGCCGCCAGATCGGCGCTGCCGTTCTTCAGCCCGACGAAACCGGTGCCGGAACCATGGGCCGCCACTTCGACAGTCACGCTGCGACCATCGGCGGTCATGCCGGTGACCTTCTGCTCGTTTTCGACCGCGCCGGCTTCGATGCGAATGGCGCTCAGCCCTTGCTCTTCGAACAAGCCTTCGATCAGGGCTGGGCCGAGCTTCGCGCCTATGGTGTTGGAGCCCTGAATACGCAAGACGCTGCTGTTATCGGCAGGGATCGGCAGGGCGGCGGAGGCGATCCCGGACAGACTGTGGCAAGC
The DNA here is from genome assembly GCA_966210885.1 of uncultured Pseudomonas sp. Taxonomy (GTDB): domain Bacteria; phylum Pseudomonadota; class Gammaproteobacteria; order Pseudomonadales; family Pseudomonadaceae; genus Aquipseudomonas. The sequence continues at coordinate 66,592 of CBIHLQ010000004.1, read as the reverse complement.
GATTCCCAATGCCAGGAAAGCGAGGGTACGGCTCAGGGTTTTACGATCGCAAATGGACAGGGCACGCGGCATGCGGCAACACCTTCTAGGAAAAGTGCGGCGACGATAAGACAAAAAGATGACTGTTATGTGACAGCGGGCGCCGGCCATTGGCCGTGCGCAAAGCGGGGGGAGGCGAGGCGGGGTGCGGCGCATCGAGGACGTCTTAAAAGACGCCCTCGGGAGGGCTAAGGGTTAGCCTTTGGATCAGCTCAGTTCCAACCAGATCGGCGCATGATCGGAGGGCTTTTCCATGGCGCGCAGCTCGTAGTCGATACCGGCATCCTTGATACGCGCTTGCAACGCCTGGGACGCGAGTATCACGTCGATGCGCAGGCCGCGTTTCGGCTCGTCCTCGAAACCGCGGCTGCGGTAGTCGAACCAGCTGAAACGGTCGTCGACCGCCGGGTTGAGATGACGGAAGCTGTCGACCAGGCCCCAGGCTTTCAGGGTCGCCAGCCATTCGCGCTCTTCCGGCAGGAAACTGCACTTGCCGGTGCGCAGCCAGCGCTTGCGGTTCTCTTCACCGATGCCGATATCGCAATCCTCCGGGGAGATATTGATATCGCCCATCACCACCAATGCCTGCGCGGGCTGGAACTGGCCCTGTAGCAAACGCTGCAAGTCCGCATAAAAGCGTTGTTTGGCGGGGAACTTGATCGGGTGGTCGCGGCTTTCGCCTTGGGGGAAGTAGCCATTCATCACGGTGACGGGGTTGCCGTCGGCATCGGCGAAGGTGCCGTAGATAAAGCGCCGCTGCGACTCCTCGCCATCGTCGGGAAAGCCCTTGTGCACGCTCAGCGGCGCCTGGCGCGAAAGCAGGGCTACGCCGTAATGGCCCTTCTGGCCGTGGTAGTGCACGTGGTAACCGAGCTGGCGAATCTCCGCTTCGGGGAATTGCTCGTCGGCCACCTTGGTTTCCTGCAGGCCGATCACATCCGGCTGGTGTTTCTCGATCAGCGCCGCCAATTGGTGAGGGCGCGCACGCAGGCCGTTGATATTGAAGGAGACGATCTTCATGGGCGGAAAGTCCTGGGGCCTAATTCGATAAGGCTGCGATGCTAGCCGATCAGCGAGGCATACGGCCAGTTCTAGCGGGCGGGCGAATGCGGTGCTAGGGTGCCTTCAGGCCCGATATAAATACAAAGAAAATAGAAAAAGCCGAGGTTACGACCATGCCGCATCGTACCGCTGAAATTCGTATGCTCGACGGGGGGTATGCCCGTGAAGCGCGCTCGCTGCTGTATCACGCTTACCGCCACGAGCCCACCTTCGCCTATTTGTTCGAAGCCGAACGCCCCGGCTATGACCAACGCGTACGCGCCACCGTGCGTGAGCTGGTGCAACAGCATTTTCGCGAGGAATTACCGGCCATCGGTTTACTGGTCGACGATCGCTTGATCGGCATGGCGCTGATCGCACCGCCGCAGCGCCGCCTGGATATCACCGAAAGTTGGGCCTGGCGCATGCGCATGCTGTTGACCACCGGCTTCCGCTGCACCAAGCGCTACCTCGAATACCACGATGCGGTGCTCGCCTGCCTGCCGCCCGGTCCCTATCACCTGTTGCCGCTACTGGGCGTGCACCCGGAATTCCAGGGCCAGCATTTCGGCGAGCAACTGCTCGAAGCGCTGCATAACTGGTGCGCCGACGACGCCAGCTCGCAAGGTGTGGTGCTCGATACCGGCAACGCGCGCTACCTGGATTTCTACAAGCGTCAGGGTTACGAGGAGCTCGGCGAAGTGGCGGTTGGCCCGATCATCGAGCACGTGTTCTTCCATCCCAACCCCCAGCCGGTGCTTAAAGCCAGCGCCTGAATAAGGCGTAAAAAACTGTAATAAAGGATCGTATGCTACTGCGCCATTGGCTCTAGCACGGTACTTGGCTCGTGTTAGCATCCGGGCATGACTGTGCTTAGCCCACTGTGCGCGGCTCTCGCGCTTTTATTGTTCAGCGCCTCCGTTGTTGCGGAAGCGCGTTTACAGGTGCGCGTGCAGCCGGCCAACGCGGCCCTCAAGGAAAACGTCGAAGGCTATATCGGCAGCCTGGACGATAAGGATGTCGAGGAGCTGCAGCGTTTTCGCCGCACCGCCGAGGCCCGGGCCGCTACAGCCTTGCAGGCGTTGGGTTATTACCAGCCACAGATCGGCAGCGAAGTAGCCGCCACCCCTCCGAGCCTGATCCTCGATATCATTCCCGGCGAACCCGTGCGCCTGCGCGACGTCGAGGTGCGCATCGAGGGGCCGGCGCAGCAACTGCCCGCGTTTCGCCTGCCCGCCGATATGCGCATGCAGCCGGGCGATGTGCTCAACCATGGCCGTTACGAGGCGGCCAAACGGCATATCCAGAATCAGGCCTCGCGCTACGGCTTTTTCGACGGGCGTTTCGCCAGCCAACAGCTGCGCATCGACCCCCTGGGCGGGGTCGCCGATATCGAGTTGGTCTATCTCAGCGGCCCCCGTTACCGCATGGGCGAGGTGACGTTCAGCGGCGATACGCCACTCGACGAATCCCTGCTCCAGCGCATGGTGCCTTTCGAGCGGGACGCCCCTTACGAAGCCGAGTCGATAGCCGAGCTGCATCAGGCTTTGCGCTCGAGCGGTTATTTCGAATCGGTGCGGGTCGATGCCGATCCGCTCGCGGCGCAGGGCGAGCGCGTTCCCGTTGCCGTTCATTTGCAGATCCGCGAACCGCGCAGCGTGGCCTTCGGCCTGGGGTTCGCCACGGATGTCGGGCCCCGTGGTCGCGCCAGTTGGACCCGTCACTGGGCCAACCCCCAGGGCCACAGCTATGGCGCAGAGATGGAGCTTTCCGCGCCGCAGCAGAATATCGGGCTGTGGTACGACATCCCCGGCGATCCGCCCTTGACCGACAAATGGCGCTTCGTTGGCGGTTATCAAGCCGAAGACATCGCCGACACCGATAGTCGCAGCAAACTGCTGAAAGTCGGGCCGGAATGGCATTCCCAACTGGACAGCGGTTGGTTGCGCATCCTCTCGCTGAAGTGGCAACACGAGGAGTATGCGCTGGGCGACGATACCGGCCTGAGCACCTTGCTGATGCCGGGTGTCAACTATGCCTATTTGCGCAGCGACAACCCGATCGATCCGAACCAGGGTTATCGCCTGCAGTTCGATCTGGCGGTCGCCAAAGAGGGGCTGTTGTCCGATGCCGACGTGATCCACGGCAACGCATCGCTCAAGGGCCTGACAACCCTCGGTCGCCGACATCGCTTTCTCGGTCGGGTACAGTTCGGCGGCACCGAATCCAACGGTTTCAACGCCGTGCCGCCATCGTTGCGCTTCTTCGCCGGTGGCGATCAAAGCGTGCGGGGTTACGACTACCAGAGCCTGTCGCCGGACAATGGCCAGGGCGACAAGATCGGCGGGCAGTACCTGTTCGCCGCCAGCGTGGAATACCAATACAGCTTCGCCGAGCGCTGGCGCGTGGCGACCTTCTACGATCAGGGCAACGCCTTCAACTCGCTGAGTGCGCCCTCGGTGAAAAGTGCCGTGGGCGTTGGGGTACGCTGGGTTTCGCCGGTCGGCCCGCTACGTCTGGACCTGGCCCACCCGCTGGACGGCGAGGGCGGCGTGCGCCTGCATTTCTCGATGGGCCCCGAGCTGTGAGGCGGGCGCTGAAAGTTGCCTTGCTCGGCCTGCTGGCGCTGGTCCTGGTGCTGGCGGTTGCCGTTGCCGTGCTGCTCGGCAGCCAGAGCGGTAGCCGTTGGCTGCTGGCGCAAGTGCCGGGGTTACAGGTGCAGCGGTTCGACGGTCGTCTGGGCGGCTACTGGCGGGCGGATCTGCTGCTTTGGCAGCAAGGCGAAAGCCAGGTGAGGCTCGAGGAGCCCGTAGTCGACTGGTCGCCGTCCTGCCTGTGGCGTCTGACGCTCTGCGTCGAGCGCCTGCAGGCCGAACGCATCGCCGTGGACATGGCGCCGAGCGAACCGGCTAGTGACAGTAAGCCGATGCTGCCGGATATCGACCTGCCGTTGGCCCTGCAACTGAACCAGGTGCGTATCGGCAGTCTGCAAATCGATGGCGACGAGCAATTGCAGAACCTGCAACTAGACGCCCAGTGGACGGCCAGCGGCTTGCAGATCGACAACCTGCGTGCGCAGCGTGAAGACCTGAGCCTCGACCTGCATGGCAGCCTGCAAGCCCAGGGCAATTGGCCGCTGGACCTCGCCGGCACCTTGAAGCTGCCCGCACCGCAAGCGCAGCCGTGGCAAGTTGTCGTGCAGGTCGGCGGCAACCTCAGGCAAAGCGTGCTGTTGACCGCGGACAGCAGCGGCTATCTGGACGGGCGCTTGGTCGCCGAAGTGCAACCGCTGCTGGAGAACCTTCCCGCTCGCGCCCAACTGCGCCTGGACGACTTCAAACCCAGCGCCGAACTGCCCGACACCCTGCGCCTGAACGACTTGCGCCTGGATGCCCAGGGCGATCTGGCCAGCGGCTATCAGCTCAGCGGTAACGCCGAGCTGCCCGGCGAAGGCGGCGCGGTGGCCCTGACCTTGCTGGGCGTGGCGGATGCCGAGGGCGCGCGCATCGACGCGCTGAAGCTGAGCGCGGACGAAGAGCAATACGTTCAGCTCAGCGGCGAGTTGAATTGGCGCGACGGGTTCAGCGCCGACAGCCATTTGCTCTGGGAGAATTTCCCCTGGCGCCGCTTGTATCCGCTCGCGCAAGAACCCCAGGTGCAGCTGCGCCACCTGACCGCCGATCTGAGCTACGACGATGGCAACTACCTGGGCAATGTCGTCGCCGAACTGGATGGCCCGGCCGGCGCCTTCAGCTTCAGCAGCCCGCTCAGCGGCGACCTGCAACAGCTGTATTTGCCCGATTTGAAATTGCGCGCGGGGCCGGGCCAAGCCGATGGGCGCCTGAGCCTGGGCTTCGCCGAGGGTATCCGTTGGGATGCGCAAATCGACTTGAGCGATTTCAACCCCGCCTATTGGCTCGCGCAATTGCCCGGCACCCTGGGCGGCCCGATAAGCAGCCAGGGACAGCTGCACCAGGGGCAGCTATCGCTGAGCGCCACAGTGGATATCGCCGGTGACCTGCGCGGTCACCCGGCGCTGTTGCAGGCGCAGCTTGCCGGCACCGGCGAGCAATGGACGCTGGACGAGCTCGCGCTGCGTCTGGGCGACAATCGTATCGACGGCGAGCTTGCCCGCGCCGCGGGCCTGAGCGGCCAATTACGTCTGGCTATGCCCAAGTTGGGCCAGTTATGGCCGGGGCTGCAAGGCCGCTTGAGCGGCGAACTCGGGCTGCGCGGCACGCTTCAGGCCCCGGCGGGACACTTGACGCTGCAAGGCCAGGGCTTGGCCTTCGCCGACACAAGGATGCAAAGCCTGCAACTGGATGCCAGCCTGAGCGATGCGCAACGCGCGCAGATCGAGGCGCTGGCCCGGGGGCTGGCCGTCGGCGAAACCCGTTTCGGGCAATTGGCCCTGAACGGGCAGGGCGATCTGCAACGACAGCAGCTGAGTCTGAGCCTCGACGGTCCCGCCCTGGATGCCAGCCTGGCCGCCGACGGCCAGTTGCAAGACCAGATCTGGCGCGGGCGCTTGAGCAGCGCCGAGTTGCAAATGGCCGACCAGCGCTGGCAGTTGCAGGAGCCTGCGCCCATGCTGCGCCGAGCCGATGGCCAGCTCGAACTGGGAGCGCACTGTTGGCGCTCGGGCGCGGCCAGCCTGTGCGCCGAAGACCAACGCCTGCTGCCCGAGCCGCAATTGCGCTACCGCTTGGCGAACTTTCCGCTCGACAGCCTGAGCCCCTGGTTTCCCGAGGATTTCGCCTGGCAAGGTCAACTGGACGGCGTGTTGCAGCTCGACCTGACGGATGCCGGGCCCCGCGGCGAAATACGCGTGGATGCCGGCAGCGGCACCTGGCGCATACGCGAACAGCAGCAATGGCTGGATTTTGCCTACGACGAGCTGAGCCTGAAGGCGCAACTGCAACCGCAAAGCGTCGATGCCACCCTCGACCTGAACGGGCCGAGAATCGGCAGCCTGGCGTTACGCGCGCAACTCGACCCGCGGCCGGCGGATAAACCGCTGTCCGGCACCTTTCGTTTGCAGGGTTTGCAACTGGCCCTGGCGCGGCCGTTCCTGCCGCTGGTCGAACATCTGGGCGGACAGTTGAACGGCGAGGGCAGCCTCGACGGCACCCTGACCGCACCGCGCATCGACGGTCTGGTGCGCTTGAGCGAGGGCGAGATAGCCGGCAGCCAATTGCCGACCCGCGTCGACGACCTCGAGCTCGAAGCACGGATCGCCGGCGAAAGCCTGCAGCTCAACGGCAGTTGGCGCAGCGGCGAAAGCGGCCAGGGCCGGCTCGAGGGAGGGTTGGCCTGGGGCGATGCGCTGCGCGGCGAGTTGCGCGTCACGGGCAGCCGCTTGCCGGTCAATATCGAGCCCTATGCCGATATCGAAGTGGCGCCGGATCTGCGCGTGACGCTTGCCGAGCAGAAGCTGGCGATAAGCGGTCAAGTGGCGATCCAGCGCGGCAGTATCGTCATTCGCGAGCTGCCGCCGTCGACCGTCAAGGTCTCCCCGGACGCGCAAATCGTCGGGCAGGAGGAAGCCGAGCGGCAACCCTTGGAGATCGCCATGGATATCGAGGTCATCGTCGGCGAGGATCGTTTGATGTTCAGCGGTTTTGGCCTGACCGCCGATCTGGCCGGGCGCATTCATATCGGCGATGACCTCGACGCCCGCGGCGTATTGCGCCTGGAAAATGGACGCTTTCGTGCCTATGGTCAGCGCTTGAGCTTCCGCCGGGCGCGTTTGCTATTCGCCGGCCCGATCGATCAGCCGTTCCTCGATATAGAAGCGATCCGTAAGGTCGACGATGTGACCGTGGGTTTGCGCTTGACCGGCAATGCCGAGCAACCGAAAACCGAGGTGTTTTCCGAACCGGCGATGAGCCAGGAGCAAGCCTTGTCCTACCTGGTGCTCGGTCGCCCGCTGGGGCAAAGCGCCGGCGACAGCAATCTCCTGGCGCAAGCGGCCCTGGCGATGGGGCTGGCCGGCAGCAAACCCCTGACCAGTACGGTAGCCGGCGCCTTGGGCATCGAAAATTTCCAGCTGGACACCGAAGGCAGCGGCGTGACCACCAGTGTGGTGGCCAGCGGCGAGCTATCCGAGCGGCTGAGTCTGCGCTATGGGGTCGGGGTATTCGAGCCGGCGAGCACCATCGCACTGCGTTATGAACTGAGCAAACGGCTCTATCTCGAGGCCGCCAGCGGCTTGGCCAGTTCCCTGGACCTGTTTTACCGCCGCGATTTCTGACGAAACCCGCACTAATGCGCACTTACATGGCAAATATGCTGCATTTTTGTAATAAGCATTAAATTTCAATTAGTTTTAAGCAATTTTTTCAAGTAATCCGCCTGGATTTTTCGGTTTAAACGAATAATTCCCCTGTGAAACTCTTCATATACTGACGTCCCCTAAGTACCCGAGTAGCCCTTATGCGGCGCTCGGGTTTTGCCCGACTCACTGCAGTGATCCGCGCATACCGATGTGCAGGTTACGCAGTTCGCCTACCCGGCAGTCGGAGCAAGCGATGGGTATCTAACCTCGCGTCATTACAAAAATAAGGAAGGCACATGGAAACCCTCAATACCTTGGTGAACAGTCTCAATGGCCTCGTCTGGGGCCCGCCCATGTTGGTGCTGATCCTCGGCACCGGTTTGTTCTTGATGTTGCGTTTGAAGTTCATGCCGCTTGCCAAAATAGGCGCCGGCTTCAGTTTGATGTGGCAGGGACGCAAGAAAGACGATGCCGAAAGCGGCGAGATCAGCCCGTTTCAGGCGCTGATGACCTGCCTGGCGGCCACCGTGGGTACCGGCAATATCGCCGGTGTGGCCACGGCGATTTTCCTCGGCGGCCCCGGCGCGCTGTTCTGGATGTGGTGCACCGCATTGGTGGGTATGGCCACCAAGTACTGCGAAGTGGTGCTGGCGGTGCATTACCGCGAGAAGGACGACAACGGCGAGCATGTCGGCGGGCCGATGTATGCGATCAAGAACGGTCTGGGTAAGAAGTGGCTGTGGCTCGGCACCGCCTTCGCGATTTTCGGCGGTCTGGCCGGTTTCGGTATCGGCAACATGGTGCAGGTCAACAGCATGGCCGCGGCACTCGAGACCACCTTCAACGTACCGCTGTGGGTGACCGGCCTGGTCACCATGGTCTTCGTCGGCCTGGTCATTCTCGGCGGCATCAAGCGTATCGGCAAGGTCGCCGCGACCCTGGTGCCGTTCATGTGCGTGGCCTACATAGTCGCCGCCATCGTAGTGCTGGCGGTCAACGCGGCGCAGATTCCCGCGGCCTTCGAAATGATCTTCACCTATGCCTTCACCCCGATCGCCGCGACCGGCGGTTTCGCCGGTGCGGCGGTGATGGCGGCGATCCGCTTCGGTGTCGCCCGCGGGATTTTCTCCAACGAGGCGGGCCTGGGCACTGCCGGTATCGCGCAAGCGGCGGGCACCACCAATAGCTCGGTGCGGTCGGGGATGATCGGCATGCTCGGTACCTTTATTGACACCATCGTCATCTGCAGCCTGACCGGTTTGGCAATCATCACCTCCGGCGTCTGGACCAGCGGCGTTAGCGGTGCGGCATTGTCGGCGGCGGCGTTCGAAGCAGCGATGCCAGGCGTGGGCGGCTATGTGCTGACCATCGCCCTGGTGGTCTTCGCGTTCACCACCATCCTCGGCTGGAGCTACTTCGGCGAAAAGTGCTGGGAATTCATGGTCGGCACCAAGGCGATTCTGCCGTTCCGCATTCTCTGGGTGCTGGCCGTGCCGTTCGGCGCCGTTGCCCATCTCGATTTCGCCTGGCTGGTAGCCGATACCCTGAACGGCTTGATGGCCATTCCCAACCTGGTGTCGCTGTTGTTGCTCAGCCCGGTCGTGGTCAAGCTGACCCGCAATCATTTCGCGAAAAACGATGTGCCCTACGGACGCGTCATGCAGTCTGACCCACAGGTCAGGTAGTATGGCCGGCGGCGCGGGCTTGCCAAATGGCGAGTCTGCGCCCTTACTTGTTCACCGCATTCAATTCCGTAGAAAGGATCTAAGCACATGGCACAAGTCACCCTTAAAGGTTCCCCGGTCGAAGTCGCTGGCCAGTTGCCGCAAGCCGGTCAGCAGGCGCCAGCTTTCACCCTGGTCGGCGCCGGCCTGGCCGACGTCAGCCTCAGCAGCCTGGCGGGCAAGCGTAAGGTGTTGAATATCTTCCCGAGCGTCGATACCCCGACCTGCGCCACTTCGGTACGCAAGTTCAACGCCGAGGCGAGCAAGCTGGCCAACACTCAGGTGCTGTGCATTTCCGCCGACCTGCCGTTCGCCCAGGCGCGCTTCTGTGGTGCCGAAGGCCTGGAGAACGTGACCAACCTGTCGACCATGCGTGGTGCCGACTTCCTCAAGGACTACGGCGTTGCCATCGCAAGCGGACCGCTGACCGGCGTCGCCGCCCGCGCCGTGGTGGTGCTGGACGAGAACGACAAGGTGCTGCATAGCGAGCTGGTCGCCGAGATCGGCAGCGAGCCGAATTACGACGCGGCTCTGGCAGTGCTCAAGTAACACGGGTACGCAGCAAACAACGGTCTACTTCGGTAGGCCGTTTTTTTTGCGCGCGATCCATAGAACCGGGCGGGTTAGTCGCCAGCAAAGTTTCGGATAGGCCGCCGATATAGGGGCGGCGTAACCCTCCATGGCGGTGAACACCGTTGTTGGGTTACGCGGCAGCTTAGATCGCATCGTGGCCAAGGCCATGCCTATTGCCGCTAACCCAACCTACGTGTCTCGGCAATACCCGGCAACACTCCGAGGCAACGCCCGGTCGTCGCAAGTTTTTATCGCCAGCTCAGGGGCTTAGCAACGTAAGTGGAAGGTAAATAGCCGGTAAAGAGGCTTTGCTTAGTCGTCGCCACTGCTTATCGTTCACGCTTCCCAAGGAAGCGATACGCATCATGTCCGAAATTCCTGCCATCTCCCGTTCACCGCAAAGCCCGCACCGCCAATGGCAGATCGGTTTTGTCCTGTTGGTTATCGCTATCGCGCTGGCCTGGTGGCTCTGGCCGCAGCCGCCGGAGCAGCCGAAAGGCGGCCGCGGTCGTTTCGGCGATAACGGGCCGGTGCCGGTACGGGTGGCGCCGGCAGAGCAGGGCGATTTCGCCGTCGAGTTGAAGGCGCTCGGCACCGTGACGGCGTTCAACACGGTGAACGTGCGCAGCCGCGTCGACGGTGAGCTGGTCAAGGTGTCGTTCGAGGAGGGGCAACGGGTCAAGGCCGGCGAGCTGCTGGCGATGATCGACCCGCGCCGCTACGAAGTTGCCTTGCAGCAGGCCGAGGGCGCCTTGCAGCAGAGCCGCGCGCAGTTGCAGAACGCCGAGATCGATCTCAAGCGCTATCGCGGCCTGTACGCCGAGGATTCCATCGCCAAGCAGACCCTGGACACCCAGGAAGCGTTGGTCAACCAGTACCGCGGCACCGTCAAGGCCAACCAGGCGGCGGTCAACGACGCCAAGCTCGACCTGCAGTTCACCCAGATCCGCGCGCCCATCGATGGTCGCCTCGGTCTGCGCCAGGTGGACATCGGCAACCTGATCAGCGCCGGCGATACCACGCCGCTGGTGACCATTACCCAGACCCAGCCGATCTCGGTCAGCTTCACCCTGCCGGAAGGCGAACTGCCGCAAGTGCAACAGGCGCGCAAGGCGGACCCGCAGGCGCTGACGGTGGAAGCCTGGGATCGCAGCGAGAAGCAGCGCCTGGCCGCGGGAAGCCTGCAAAGCCTGGACAACCAGATCGACCTGACCACCGGCACGCTCAAGCTCAAGGCGCGTTTCGAGAATGCCGAGGAAACCCTGTTCCCCAACCAGTTCGTCAACGTGCGCCTGCGCGTGCGCACCCGCGAGCAGGCCACGCTGATTCCCTCGGCGGCGCTGCAATACGGCTCCCGCGGCACCTTCGTTTACCTGCTCAAGGATGATTCGACGGTCGCCGTGACGCCGGTGCAGGCGGGCCCCAGCGACGGTGAGAACACCCTGATCGAAAGCGGCGTCGCGGTTGGCGACCGCCTGGTGCTGGAAGGCACCGACCGGCTCAAGGATGGCGCCAAGGTCGAGGTTATCGGCGATCAGCCGGCAGTCGCCAAACCTGAAGCCGGCAAGCGGCCGAAGCGCGACGCATGAACCTCTCGCGCACCTTTATCCTGCGACCGGTCGCCACCACGCTGATCATGCTGGCGATATTCCTCAGCGGCATCATCGCCTACCGCCTGTTGCCGGTATCGGCCTTGCCCGAGGTGGACTACCCGACTATTCGCGTGCTGACGCTGTACCCCGGCGCCAGCCCCGAGGTGATGACCAGCGCGGTGACCGCGCCGTTGGAGCGCCAGTTGGGGCAGATGCCGGGGCTCAAGCAAATGTCCTCGACCAGCTCTGGTGGCGCCTCGGTGATCACCCTGCGCTTCAACCTGGAAGTGGAGTTGGATATCGCCGAGCAGGAAGTGCAGGCGGCGATCAACGGCGCGACTAATCTGCTGCCCAACGACCTGCCGGCGCCGCCGGTGTACAACAAGGTCAACCCGGCCGACACCCCGGTGCTGACCCTGGCGATCACCTCGGAAACCCTGCCTTTGCCGCAGGTACACGACCTGATCGACACGCGCATGGCGCAGAAGATCGCGCAGATCAGCGGCGTCGGTCTGGTCACCCTGGCCGGCGGCCAGCGTCCGGCGGTGCGCATCCGGGTCAATCCCGAGGCCCTGGCCGCCTATGGGCTGAACCTGTCCGACGTGCGCACGCTGATTGGCAAATCCAACGTCAACCAGCCAAAAGGCAACTTCGACGGCCCGACCCGGGTGTCGCAACTCGACGCCAACGACCAGCTCAAATCCGCCGAGGAATACCGCGAGCTGATCGTCAGCTACCAGAACGGCGCCGCGCTGCGCTTGAAGGACGTGGCGCAGATCGTCGACGGCGCGGAGAACGAGCGCCTGGCCGCCTGGGCCAACCGCCAGCAGGCGGTGCTGCTGAATATCCAGCGCCAGCCCGGCGCCAATGTGATCGAGGTGGTCGAGCGCATCCAGCAATTGCTGCCGCAGATCACCGCCGGCCTGCCGGCCAATGTCGACGTGGTTGTACTCAGCGACCGCACCCAGACCATTCGCGCGGCGGTGCACGATGTGCAGTTCGAGCTGTTGCTGGCGGTGGCGCTGGTGGTGCTGGTGACCTTCCTGTTTCTGCGCAAGCTGTCGGCCACGCTGATCCCGTCGATCGTCGTGCCGCTGTCGCTGATCGGCACTTTCGGCGTGATGTACCTGGCCGGATTCTCGATCAACAACCTGACGCTGATGGCCCTGACCATCGCCACCGGTTTCGTGGTCGACGACGCCATCGTCATGCTGGAGAACATCGCCCGCCACCTGGAGGAGGGCGAGACGCCGCTGAACGCCGCGCTCAAGGGTGCCAAGCAGATCGGCTTCACCCTGATCTCGCTGACCTTCTCGTTGATCGCGGTCCTGATCCCGCTGCTGTTTATGGCCGATGTGGTCGGGCGGCTGTTCCGCGAGTTCGCCATTACCCTGGCGGTGGCGATCCTGATCTCCCTGGTGATTTCGCTGACGCTGACGCCGATGATGTGCGCGCGCCTGCTCAAAGCGGAAAAAGAGCAAGAGCAGGGCCGTTTCTACCGCGCGGCTGGCGCCTTTATCGACGGCATGATCGAACGCTACGGCCAGGGCTTGCAGTGGGTGTTGCGGCATCAGGCGCTGACTCTATTGGCCGCCGTGGCCACCCTCGGCCTCACCGTGCTGCTGTACCTGGCGGTGCCCAAGGGCTTTTTCCCGGTGCAGGACACCGGGCTGATCCAGGGCATCTCCGAGGCGCCGCAGACGGTCTCGTTCCGCGCCATGAGCGAACGCCAGCAGCAACTCGCCGAGGTGATCCTCAAGGATCCGGCGGTGGCCAGCCTGTCGTCCTATATCGGCGTCGACGGCGACAACCCGACGCTGAACAGCGGCCGTCTGCTGATCAACCTCAAGCCCCACGGCGAACGTGAGGTCACCGCCAGTGCAGTGATCGAGCGCCTGCGCCCGCAACTGGCGGCGCTGCCCGGCATCCAGCTGTACCTGCAACCGGTGCAGGACCTGACCATCGAGGACCGGGTCAGTCGTACCCAGTTCCAGTTCAGCCTGGAATCGCCGGACACCGAGCTGCTGGAAGCCTGGACGCCGAAACTGGTCGAGGCGCTGCGCCAGCAGCCGCAGCTCACCGATGTCGCCAGCGACTTGCAGAACCGTGGTTTGCAGGTGTTTCTCGATATCGACCGCGACGTGGCGGGGCGCCTCGGCGTCAGCGTCGCTGACATCGACAACGCGCTCTACGATGCCTTCGGCCAGCGGCAGATTTCGACCATCTTCACCCAGGCCAGCCAGTACCGCGTGGTGCTGGAAACCCAGGCCGCCGACCGTCTTGGCCCGGACGCGCTGCACCAGGTACATGTGGCCACCGCCGATGGCTCCCAGGTGCCGTTGTCGTCGCTGGCGCGCATCGAGCAGCGCGCCACGCGCCTGCTGATCAACCATATCGGCCAGTTCCCGGCGGCGACGCTGTCGTTCAACCTGGCGCCCGGCGTCGCCCTGGGCGAGGCGGTTGAAGTGATCGAGCGGGTGCAGGCGCAAATCGGCTTGCCGGGCGGCATTCAGAGCAAATTCCAGGGCGCCGCCGAGGCGTTCCGCGCCTCGCTGTCGAGCACGCTGCTGCTGATCCTCGCCGCCATCGTCACCATGTATATCGTGCTCGGCGTGCTCTACGAGAGCTTTATCCACCCGATCACCATTCTCTCCACGCTGCCTTCGGCCGGCGTTGGCGCGCTGCTGGCGTTGCTGCTGACCGGCAATGACCTGGGCCTGATCGCGATCATCGGCATCATCCTGCTGATCGGCATCGTCAAAAAGAACGCGATCATGATGATCGACTTCGCCCTCGACGCCGAACGCAACCAGGGCATGGCGCCCGAGGCGGCGATCTACCAAGCCGCATTGCTGCGTTTCCGCCCGATCCTGATGACCACCCTGGCGGCGCTGTTCGGCGCCGTGCCGCTGATGCTCGCCAGCGGCTCCGGCGCCGAGCTGCGCCAGCCGCTGGGCCTGGTGATGGTTGGCGGCCTGCTGGTCAGCCAGGTGCTGACGCTGTTCACCACGCCGGTGATCTATCTGTATTTCGATCGCTTGTCGCGGCGCTTCAGTGGGCGCAGCGCCGCGGGGGTGGCGGTGTGAGGGCTTTGCGTAGCCCGGATGCAATCCGGGAGCGGTATCGGCCGTTAGACCTTGCCCCGGATTGCATCCGGGCTACAGCGGGGCCCGAGGCGTGAACCTGTCCGCGCCCTTTATCCTGCGCCCGGTCGCCACGCTGCTGCTGAGCTTGGCGATCCTGCTGCTCGGCGGCGTCAGCTTCGGCCTGTTGCCGGTGGCGCCGCTGCCGAAGATGGATTTTCCGGCGATCACCGTGCAAGCCAGCCTGCCCGGCGCCAGCCCGCAGGTGATGGCGGCGACGGTGGCGACGCCGCTGGAACGCTCCCTCGGCACCATCGCCGGGATCAGCGAGATGACCAGCCGCAGCAGCCAGGGCAGCACGCGGATCATCCTGCTGTTCGACATCGACCGCGATATCGACGCCGCCGCCCGTGAGGTGCAGGCTGCGATCAACGCCGCGCGCAAGCTGCTGCCCAGCGGCATGCGCACGATGCCCAGCTACCGCAAGGTCAACCCGTCGCAGGCGCCGATCATGGTGCTGTCGCTGACCAGCGAGGTGCTGAACAAGGGCCAGCTGTACGACGTCGCCTCGACCATCCTGGCGCAGAAGCTGTCCCAGGTGAGCGGGGTCGGCGAGGTGCAGATCGGCGGCAGCTCGCTGCCGGCGGTGCGCGTTTCGCTGCAGCCGCGCCTGCTCGATCAGTACAACATCGCTCTCGATGAGGTGCGCCAGGCCATCGCCGACGCCACCGGCCAACGACCCAAAGGTGCAGTGGAGAACGACGCCCGGCACTGGCAGGTGCAGGCCAACGACCAACTGGAGCGCGCCGCCGACTATGCGCCGCTGATCGTTCGCCAGGAGAACGGCGCCAGCGTGCGCCTGGGCGATGTGGCCAGCGTCGTCGATGGCGTCGAAGACCGCTACAACAGCGGTTTCTACAACGACAACGAAGCGGTGCTGCTGGTGGTCAACCGCCAGTCCGGGGCCAATATCATCGAAACCATCGCCGATATCCGCGCGCAGTTGCCGGCGTTGCGCGAGGTGATCCCGGCCAGCGTCAAGCTGGAGGTAGCGATGGACCGCTCGCCGGTGATCCGCGCCACCCTGCACGAGGCCGAACGCACGCTGCTGATTGCCGTCGCCCTGGTGATTCTGGTGGTCTACGCGTTCCTCGGTCGCTGGCGTGCGGCGCTGATTCCGGCATTGGCGGTGCCGGTGTCGCTGGTCGGCGCTTTCGCAGTCATGTACCTGTGGGATTTCTCCCTGAACAACCTGTCGCTGATGGCGCTGATCATCGCCACGGGCCTGGTGGTGGACGACGCCATCGTGGTGCTGGAAAACATCTCCCGGCATATCGAGAACGGCGAGACGCCCATGCAGGCGGCGCTGAAAGGCTCGCGCGAGGTGGGCTTCACCTTGCTCTCGATGAACCTGTCACTGGTCGCGGTGTTCGTTTCCATTCTGTTCGTCGGCGGCATCGCCGAGCGGCTGTTCCGCGAGTTCTCCATCACCCTGGCGGTGGCGATCATCATTTCCTTGCTGGTGTCGCTGACGCTGACGCCGATGCTCTGCGCGCGCTGGCTGAAGGCCGAGGAAAAGCGCGCGCCGGGGCCGTTGCAGCGCTTCGGCGCACGCCTGCAAACGCGGGTGCTGGACGGTTACCGGCGCAGCCTGGAATGGGCACTGGCGCATTCGCGGCTGATGCTGTTCGGCCTGCTGGCGACCATCGGCCTCAACGTTTACCTGTACGTCGCGGTGCCGAAGACCTTTATGCCGCAGCAGGACACCGGCCAGTTGATCGGCTTTATCCGCGGCGACGACGGCCTGTCGTTCCAGGTGATGCAGCCGAAGATGGAAATCTACCGCCGTGCCGTGCTCGCCGACCCAGCGGTGGAAAGCGTGGCCGGCTTTATCGGCGGCAACGGCGGGATCAACAACGCCTTTATGATCGTGCGCCTGAAGCCCATCGACGAGCGCGGCGTATCGGCCCAGGAGGTGATCGAGCGCCTGCGCAAGAGCGTGCCCAAGGTGCCGGGCGGGCGTATGTTCCTGATGCCCGACCAGGACCTGCAATTCGGCGGCCGCCAGGGGCGCAGCTCGGACAACGAATACGTACTGCTGGCCAGCGACCTGGAAGACCTGCGCGTCTGGCTGCCCAAGGTACGCGACGCCCTGGCGGCCTTGCCGGAGTTGACCGATATCGACGCCAACGAAGGCGAGGGCGCCCAGCAGATCAGCCTGGTGATCGACCGCGACACCGCCAAGCGCCTGGGCGTGGACATGGCGATGGTCACCTCGGTGCTGAACAACGCCTTCAGCCAGCGCCAGATCGCGACCATTTACGACAGCCTCAACCAGTACAGCGTGGTCATGGAAGTCGACCCGCGCTACGCGCAAAGCCCGGAAGTGCTGGACCAGGTGCAACTGATAGCCGCCGATGGCAGCCGCGTGCCGCTGTCCACTTTCGCCCGCTGGGAACGCAGCCTGGAGGAGGACCGGGTCAACCACCAGGGCCAGTTCGCCGCGGAGAGCATCGGCTTCTCCCTGGCGCCGGACGTGACCCTGGAGCAGGCCAGCGCCGCCATCGAACAGGCGGTGGCGCGGGTCGGTCTGCCGACCGAGGTGCAGGGCCTGCTCGGCGGCACCGGCGGCGCCTTCCAGCAGGCGGCCCAGGGCCAACCGCTGATGATCTTCGCCGCGCTGCTGGTGGTGTATATCGTGCTCGGCGTGCTTTACGAGAGCTATATCCACCCGCTGACGATCCTCTCCACGCTGCCTTCGGCCGGGGTCGGCGCGCTGCTGGCGATTCTGCTGGTCGGCGGCGAGTTCAGCCTGATCTCGCTGCTCGGGCTATTCCTGCTGATCGGCGTGGTGAAGAAGAACGCCATCCTGATGATCGACCTGGCGCTGCAACTGGAGCGTCAGGAGCGGCTGAGCCCCGAGGAGTCGATCCGCCGCGCCTGCCTGCTGCGCTTCCGGCCGATCATCATGACCACCCTGGCGGCGATCCTCGGCGCATTGCCGTTGATCCTGTCCAGCGCCGAGGGCGCGGAAATGCGCCAGCCGCTGGGCATCGCCATCGTCGGCGGGCTGCTGCTCAGCCAGTTGCTGACGCTCTACACCACCCCGGTGGTTTACCTGTATTTCGATCGCCTGCGCCACCGCGTCAACCGCTGGCGCGGCGTGCGTAGCGATGCTGCTTTGGAAACTCCGTTATGAATGCCTCGACCCTGCGTCCGCTGTACCTCGCCATCGCCATGCTCGGCCTCGGCGCCTGCACCCTCGGCCCGGACTACCAGCGCCCGGCCCTGGAGGTTCCCGCCGAGTACCGCCATGCCGAAGGCTGGGTCCAGGCGCAGCCGGCCGATGCCCTGGCCCGTGGCGCCTGGTGGGAGCTGTATGGCGACGCCGAGCTGAACGGGTTGATCGGCAAACTCAACGTCGATAACCAGAACCTCGCCGCCGCCGAGGCGCAATACCGCCAGGCTCGCGCCCTGGTACGCGGTGCGCGGGCGAGCTTCTATCCGAGCCTGTCCGCCAGCGGCGGGGCGACGCGTTCCGGCCAGGGCGCGGGTTCCAACAGCAGCCTGGGCAACGCCAGTTCGGTGAGCAACAGCTATGAGCTGGGCCTGAACGCCGCCTGGGAGCTGGACCTCTGGGGCAAGCTGCGCCGCGGTCTTGAATCCAGCCAGGCCGGCGCCGCCGCCAGCGCCGCGGACCTGGCCGCCGCGCGCCTGAGTCTGCAATCCGAGCTGGCGCAGAACTACCTGCAACTGCGGGTGCTGGACGAGCAGAAGCGCCTGCTCGACGCCACCGTCGCGGCCTATGCGCGGGCGCTGCAACTGACCGAGAACCAGTACCGCGCCGGCATAGTGCCGCGCTCCGATGTGGCCCAGGCGCAGACCCAGCTGAAGAGCACCCAGGCCCAGGCCATCGACCTGGAATGGCAGCGCGCGCAGTTGGAACACGCCATCGCCGTGCTGACCGGCGCCGCGCCGGGCTCGTTGCGCATCGCCGTGCGCGAAGAGCTGCCGCAGTTGCCGGCGATTCCCCTGGCATTGCCTTCGCAACTGCTGCAACGCCGCCCGGACATCGCCGCCGCCGAACGTCGGGTGGCCGCCGCCAATGCCGAAATCGGCGTGGCCGAAGCGGCCTGGTATCCGGACCTGGCGCTCTCGGCCAGCGGCGGCTACCGCAACAGCAGCTTCGCCGACCTGATCAGCGTGCCCAACCGTTTCTGGTCCCTGGGCCCGGCGCTGGCGCTTACCCTGTTCGACGGCGGCGCCCGCCGCGCCGAGCTGGAACGGGTCGAGGCCAGTTACGACCAGACCGTGGCGCAATACCGCCAGGCCGTGCTGGACAGCTTCCGCGAAGTGGAGGACTACCTGGTGCAGCTTGCGGTATTCGAGCGCGAGGCCGCGGTGCAGCAGGAGGCCTTGGAGTCCGCCCGCGAATCCCTGCGCCTGATCGAAAATCAGTACCGCGCCGGCACCGTCGACTACAACAGTGTGGTCAACGTGCAGGCCACCGCGTTGAACAACGAACGCAGCGCCCTGAGCCTGCTCGGCAACCGCCTGAGCGCCAGCGTGCAACTGATCGCAGCATTGGGCGGCGGGTGGCAGCCCGGGGCTATGCCTGCCAAGCCTTAGCAGGCTGTTGAAAAACTACCTGCGTTGCCGATACTGCGTTAAAAACGGCCTCGCGTGCGAGCCCAGGCTAGGCGCCCCCATCAAAATGCTCATTTACAGCACGTAAACTCGCGTGCGAGCCCAGTCCGCTTTTTCGGCTGTTTTTGTGGGGACGCCTAGTCCTTGTCTCGGCTGCCTCGCCTACGTTTTTCAACGGCCTGTTAGTCCGTCGAAGCCCGGGTAAATATTTCGTGAGCTAAACGGAGCGACACTGGACGTCGGCCACCCCTGAGCTAGGGTTCAAGGAGAGCAATAGCGTGCGGTGACAGGGACGCATCTATGGACAGATACCAGGTGTTGCCTTTCTGGTTGGCCGAACAGCCCTTGGCGGTGGCGCTAGAGCAGGTCGTGCGTGTGCTTCCGGCCTTGCAAAGCACCCCCTTGCCGGGTGCTCCCGAGACGATTTGCGGCCTGGTGAACGTGCGTGGGCGGCTGCTGCCGGTGGTGGACCTGGCGCGACGTTTCGGCTGGGCCATGCCTGCGCTGGGCTTGTGGCAACCTTTTATCTGGCTGCGCACCAGCCGACGCGACTTGTTGCTGCCCGTGGAGCGGGTGGCGCCGGTGAGCAGCTATGGCGCCGAGGACTTCACCCAGGCGCCGGATCCGCAGGTGCCTTCCAATTTATTGCACGGAGTGGTGCGCAGCGCCGAGGGCCTGCTGCTGATTCAGGATGTCGAGCAACTGCTGAGCGAGGCCGACGAGGCCAGATTGAGCGAGCTGCTGGCGAATGGCGAGGGCCCGCCCGATGCCGCGAACTGAGCCCGCATGTTCGCCGCAGTTGCTGATTGCCCTCCATAACAAAGTACTGCGGCACTTGGGGATGGACTTTTCCGGCCCCCGTAGCGCCGACCTATTGCGTCGTCTGCACCTGCTGGCGGTGGAGCAGGAGGTGGTCGATTTCGACACCTGGCTGCGCGAACTGGCCTTCGCCACCTGGGACCGGGCCCTGTTACAGACGCTGATACCGGCGTTCACCGTCGGCGAGACCTACTTCCGTCGCGATGCCGAGGCGTTCGACTGGCTCGCCAGCCGCCATCTGGGACCGCTGCTGGCGCGCCGCAGGCAGGCGGGGCAGCGTAGCCTGCGGTTATGGAGTGCGGGCTGCTGCACCGGCGAGGAAGCCTACAGCCTGCTGTTTCTCGTTGACCAGTTGCTCGGCGCGGAGCGCGACAGCTGGAAGCTGGAAATCGTCGCCAGCGACCTCAATACGGCGTTTCTCGCCCAGGCCGAGCAAGGGCTATATGGCGCCAACGCCTTTCGCCGCAACGAAAACCAATTCCGTAGCAAACATTTCCAGGCGCAGGGGCGCTTGTGGCAGGTGCGGCCGGCCTGGAGTGGGCGCATCCGCTTTATCCAGTACAACCTGGCCGACGGCGCACAGCCCTGTCCGATGCTCGGCGCCGACCTGATTCTGTGTCGCAACGTATTGATGTATTTCTCCGCCAATCGAGCGGCCGCTGCGCTACGCCGGCTGCTGGCCTGTCTCGCCCCGGAAGGGCTATTGCTGCTCAGCGCCGTCGAGGCCGGCATCGCCACCCAGGCCGGTCTCAGTGGGTGCTGGGCCGGCTGTAATTACGCGTTGCACGGCGGCGCCCGGCAAAGCCGTCCCCTCAAAAAAAGCGTTGAAGCGGTGCGTGCATCCTGGCCCCTACGGCCGACACCCAGCGCACCCGCGGCAGTGCCCGAAACCACGCTGGCCGAACCGCCGATTATCGCCACGCCCAGCCGTACCGAGCAGGACGTCGCGCCGAAGGGTCGGGCCGAAGAGGTCTGGCAACAGGCACAAGAAGCATTCAGCCAGGGCCGATGTGGCGTTGCCCGCGAAGCGCTGTTGGTCTATCTGGCCTGCACGGGCTTGAGCCATGCGCAGCAGCACCAGGCTTGCCTGCTGCTTGCCCGCAGTTGCGCCGACCAACAACATTACGACGAGGCTCAGGATTGGCTGCAACGCGCGTTGACGCTGGATCCGGCCTCGGCCACAGCCTATTGGTTGCTGGCACAACTAGCGCAGCATGACGGCGACCAACAGGCGGCGCTGCTCGCATTGCAGAAATGCCTCTATCTGGATGCCGAGTTCATCCTCGCTTACTTCCTGCAGGCGCGCCTGCTGCTCGCACAAGGTCACCGGCAAGCCAGCGACAAAGCGTTGCAGGTGTGCCGGCAACTACTCAAAAGCCAAGATCAGAAAACCCCGGTGCCACACGGCGACGGCATCAGCTGCGCGCAGCTCCTGTGCCTGTGTGAGCAGTTACAGGAGCAACGACAGGCATGTCCGAATCCGTGAACGACCCGGCCCGCTGGGCGCAGCTGAACGAGCGTCTGGCTGAATTCGAGCAGCGCCTGCTCGATGGCTTCGCCATCGATCCCGAAGCGCGCACCGCGCGTTTGCGCGAGCGCAGCTTGGAATGGGCCCGCGAGATCGGGGATCAGGCGCCCCCAGACGAGTTCGAAGTGCTGCGTTTCGGGATCAGCGGCGAGCTGTACGCGATCGCCAGCGAATACGTAGCCCTGGTGATGCCGCTGAGCCAGTACACCCCCTTGCCGAATACTCCGGCTTATGTACTGGGCATCGTCAATGTGCGCGGCCGGATCGTTTCGGTGCTGGATTTACGGGTGTTGTTCGAATTGCCGGTCGACAGCCTGTCGGAACGCAATTTCCTGCTGATTCTGCAAAGCCCGGAGATGGAGTTCGGCGTGTTGATCGATCGTGTGCTGGGTATCGCGCAGATCCGCCGCGACGCCCTGCAAAAGGCGCCTGCCAACCTCACCGGCGTGCGTGCGAATTACCTGCTCGGAGTGACTGCCGAGCAAGCCACGGTGCTCGACGGCGCACGCCTGCTGGGCGACCCCGATTTACCCGTGATGGCCGAGTAATGCATTCAAGCCAAGGAGATTCACCCGCATGATGGGCAAAACGCTACGGTTCGACATCGGCAGTAAGCTGATCATTGCCTTCGCCGTGCTGATCATCGGCTTCGGCAGCCTGATCTTCATGACCCTGGAACGCTTCGTCAGCCTGCAGGAAAGCGAGGAGCGGCAATTCCAAGGCCACTACGGATGGATTTCCGATGCCAAGGAACTGCGCATCAATATCGAGGCCCAGCGTAGCGAGCTGTTGCTGGCGATCAGCGCCGGCGCCGTCGATGGTCTGGATAAGCATGAGGAGCAGATTCGCCAAAGCAAGCTGCAGAACGATCGTCTGATGCAACGTATGCGTGCGAGCGTGGTGGACGACCCCAAGGCGAGCGATCTTCTCGAACAACTGACTGCACTGCGTGCCGCAGTGCATGAAACCCGCGCGGACCAGTTGCAAATGATCCGCGCCAACCAATTGCAAGAGGCGCTGCAGTTGAGCACCGGGGTGCAAATGGAGCGCTTGGAACGGGTTCACGAACTGGGCCTGCAACTGACCACGCTGACCGAGCAACGCATCGCCGAAGCCCAGCAACGCTCGCGCCAGGCGCTGGGCGCCTTGCGCGAGCGCATGTTCAATCTGAGCCTGATTTTGGTGGTTGGCGGTGCGCTCCTGGCCTGGTTGCTCAGCCGGCATATCGCACTGCCGCTGGCGCGCCTAACCGGCTGGGCCGAGCAGATCGGTCGCGGCGAGATTCCGCGCGAGGTCATCGCCAGCTCCCGTCAGGACGAAGTGGGCAGGCTGGCTCAAGCATTCGCCGACATGAGTGCCTACCTGCGCGAACTGGTGCAGGACATGAACGAAGGCATCTCGGTGCTGGCCAGTTCCAGCGAGGAAATCCTCGCCGCCACCAGTCAAGTGGCCACCAGCACCCAGGAGACCGCCACCGCCATCAGCGAAATCGCCACCACGGTGGAGGAGGTCAAGCAGACCGCGGTATTGGCCGGGGCGAAATCCCAAGGCGTCGCCGAGAGTACCGAGCGCACTCGTCAGGTCGCCCTGGGCGGCAGGCAGGCGGTCGAGGATGCGCTCGCCGGTATGCAGCAAATCCGCGAACAGATGCAAGCAGTGGCGGAAAGCATCATGCGCCTGGGCGAGCAGAGCCAGGCCATCGGCGAGATAGTCGCCTCGGTCGGCGATCTGGCCGAGCAATCCAACTTGCTCGGGGTCAACGCCTCGATCGAGGCGGTCAAGGCCGGTGAAATCGGCAAGGGTTTCTCGGTGGTCGCGCAGGAGGTCAAGGCCCTGGCCGAGCAATCGAAGCAGGCCACTGCGCAGGTCCGCGGGATTCTCGGCGATATCCAGAAAGCCATGACCAAGGCGGTGCTGCTGGCCGAGCAAGGCAGCAAAACCGTGGAGACCGGCTACGAACGAGCACGGAGCAGCGGCGAGGCGATCCGCAGCCTCAGCGACAGCATCGAGCAATCCAGCGAAATGGCGCTGCAGATCGCCGCCACCAGCCAACAGCAACTGGTCGGTATGGATCAGGTCGCCAGCGCCATGGAGAACATCCGTCAAGCCAGCCAGGACAACGTCGGCGGTACCCGCCAGGTCGACTTGGCGGCGCGCAATCTGCATCAACTCGGCCTCAAGCTCAAGGGCCTGGCTGCCCGTTTCAAACTCTGAATCAGATGCCTACTGAGGGTGAAGCTGAATGATGGCAATCATGAACAACTGGCGGATCGGCAGCAAACTGCTGCTGGCATTCGCTCTGCTGATTCTTGGGTTCGGCGCCATGCTGTTGTTCAGCCTGGAACGTTTCGTACAGCTGCAGCAAAGCGAGGCGCAAGACTTTACCCGACGCTACGAACGGGTTGTGGACGTCAAGGATCTGCTGATCAATATCCTCAGCCAGCGTATCGCTTTGCAGGCGCTGCTGGAGAGCGACGAGGTCAGGCATGATGACTATCAGGTGCAGGTTCAGCAGAGCAGCGAGCGCAATTCCAAACTGCTCGCACACCTGCGCCAGATCCTGAACGACGACACTGAGGTCGCTGCTCTGATCGATAAGCTGGAGGCGTTGCTCAGTACTTACAGACACACCCGCGACACCCAGGTGCTGCCGATGGTCGAGAGCGGCCGTAAGGCTGAGGCCAAACGATTGTTCAGCGGCATCCAGGACGAGCGGGTCGATAGCATGATGGCCCTCGGCGAACAACTGACCGAGCTGACCGCGCTCAGGGTACGTCAAGGGCAGCAAGAGTCGCGTCAAATACTCGCAACCCAGCGCCAGCATCTACTGCAATTGGGCCTGTTGCTGGCACTGCTCGGTGGCGGTTGCGCTTGGTGGTTGAGCCGGCATATCGCCCTGCCATTGACCCGTCTGACCGGCTGGGCCGAACGCATCAGTGGCGGCGACATCCCCATGGAAATGACCAGCAGTTCGCGTCAAGACGAGGTCGGCCGCCTGAGTCAAGCCTTTACCCGCATGGGTGTGTACCTGCAGGAGCTGGCCGGTAGGGCGGAAAGCCTGGCGCAGGGGCAATTGCAGGTGGATATCCAGGCCGTCTCCGAACGCGATGTATTGGGCAGTGCTTTTGCCACCATGGTGCGTAACTTGCGCGAATTGGTGCTGGAGATGAATGAAGGTATCTCGGTGCTGGCCAGTTCCAGCGAGGAAATCCTCGCCGCCACCAGCCAAGTGGCCACCAGCACTCAGGAAACCGCCACGGCGATCAGCGAGATCGCCACCACCGTTGAGGAGGTCAAGCAAACCGCAGTGCTGGCCGGCAGCAAGTCGCAAAAGGTCGCCGAAAGCACCGAGCGCACTCGCCAGGTCGCTCTCGGCGGCAGGCAAGCGGTGGAAGAGGCGCTCGCCGGCATGCAGCAGATTCGCGAGCAGATGCAGGCCGTGGCGGAAAGCATCATGCGCCTGGGCGAACAGAGCCAGGCGATCGGTGAGATCGTCGCTTCGGTCGGCGACCTCGCCGAACAATCCAACCTGCTCGGGGTCAACGCTTCCATCGAGGCGGTCAAGGCCGGCGAAACGGGCATGGGTTTTTCGGTGGTGGCGCAGGAGGTCAAAGCCCTGGCCGAGCAATCGAAGCAAGCCACGGCGCAGGTCCGCGGAATTCTCGGCGATATCCAGAAAGCCATGACCAAGGCGGTGCTGCTGGCCGAGCAGGGCAGCAAAACCGTGGAAACCGGTTACGAGCGAGCACGGAGCAGCGGCGAAGCGATCCGCAGCCTCAGCGGCAACATCGAGCAATCCAACGAAATGGCGCTGCAGATCGCCGCCACCAGCCAGCAGCAACTGGTCGGCATGGATCAGATCGCCGGTGCCATGGAAAACATCCGCCAAGCCAGCCAGGACAACGTCGGCGGCACCCGCCAGGTCGACCTGGCGGCGCGCAACCTGCATCAACTCGGCCTCAAACTAAAAGGGTTGGCCGCCCGCTTCAAGCTGTGAGTACCTTATGAGTCTGGATCGCGAAGCGCTGCAACAGCGTCTGTTAGCCAGCTTCAAGGCGGAAGCCGAGGAGCGCTTGGGCGTACTCGCGGACAGCCTGGCCAACTGGCGCGAAGCGCATGCCAGCGATGCGGCCATCGAGTCGCTGTTCCGCGAGGTGCATAGCCTCAAGGGCGCTGCGCGGGCGGTTGGCTTGCAACCTATCGAGCGCTTGTGCCATGCCTGGGAAAGCCTGCTCGGCGAGGTTCGCGCAGGCAGCCTGGCGCTGACCCCTGAACGGGTCGAATTATGCCGCCACGCCCTGCATGCGTTGCAGCAGATGCAGGCCGGCCAGACGATCGACGCCGAACAGCGTCAGCGCTTGATCGAAGACCTGGAGGCGACGGCCCGCGGCGAAGCGGTCAACTTGCCCGAAAATCCGTCGTCCGCCCCTGCGGCGCCCATTGATTCCGGCACCTTGCGTGTCTCGGCGCGGCGTTTGGACGCCTTGCTGTTCCATAACGAAACCCTGCTGCAACACAAGCTCGAGGCCTACGATCAGGCCCGACAGCTCACCGAGCATCGCGCGGCCTTCGAACCGCAGCGTGGCCATCGTCTGGCTGCCGGGGTCGCCTTGAAGCAGCTGCGCGAAAGCACACGGACGTTGCCGACGAGCAGCCAGGACGCGCTCAAGGCGTTGCTCGATTATCTGGACTGGAGCCAAGCGCAGTTGGATCGCCTGCACTTCGAGGCGATCCGTCTGGAAAAGGCCGGCAAACACTTATCGCAAGGCTTGACGCAACTCTCCGAAGCCCTCGACGAGGAACTGCAAAGCGTGCTGCTACTCGCCGGCAGTCGCTTGACCGACGGCCTGCCGGCGATGGTGCAGGACCTTGCCAGCCAGGCCGGTAAACGGGTAACGCTGCAGATCGGCGGCAACGATCTGCAAGTCGATAAGCGCATCCTCGATGAACTCCGTACGCCGCTGACCCACCTGCTGCGCAATGCCGTCGATCATGGCCTGGAGACCCCGGAGCAGCGGGTCGCCTGCGGTAAATCCGAAGTCGGCGCACTGCAATTGGAGCTGTTGCAAGAATCGGCGGATCGTTTCGAATTGCGCTTGCAGGACGACGGTCGAGGCCTCGATATCGCCCAGCTCAAGGCCCGTGCCGTGGCCAACGGGCTGCTCGGTAGCGAGCAGGCGGACGATCTTAGCGATGCCGAAGCAAGCAAGCTGATTTTTGCCTCTGGCTTGTCGACCAGCCCCTTGATCACCGACCTCTCCGGGCGCGGCCTGGGCATGGCCATCGTTCAAGAGTCGGTCGAGCGGATTGGCGGGCGCATCGAACTCGAATCCACGGCCGGGCAGGGTACCTGCGTGCATTTGCACTTGCCGCTCAACCTGTCGACGTTCCGCGCGGTCATCGTGCGGATTGCCGAGCGCACCTTCGCGGTGCCGGCGCTGGCGGTGGAACGCTGCCTGCGGCTGCCGGCCGGCGCGGTGCAAACCCAGGAAAACCGCCCGACCCTGGTGTTCCAGGAACAGGTGCTGCCGATGTGGGCGCTGTCCGATGTGCTCGGTCTCGACGCCCCGGTCCGCGGCGCGGGAAATCTGACCCTACTGCTGCTCAAAGTGCGCGGCGAACGCTTTTTCCTTCTGGTCGACGAACTGCTCGGAGACCAGGAAATCACCGTGAAGAACCTCGGCAAGCAGCTACCGCGGGTGCGCAACCTGCTCGGCGCGACGCTGCTCGGCGACGGCCAGTTGGTGCCCATCCTGCATCCCGGCGATCTGTACCGCAGCGCCCAAGCGACCGGCGGGGGCAGCTTCGAACGAAGCGCCGAGCAAACGGGTCCAAAAGTTAAGCAGCGCCTGTTGATCGCCGAAGACTCCTTCACTTCGCGTGGCCTGCTCAAGGCCATTCTCGAAGAGGCCGGCTACATCGTCAGCACCGCCAACGACGGCCTGGAGGCCTGGAATGCGTTGAAGCAAAGCAAGTTCGATCTGCTGGTATCGGATGTCGAAATGCCGCGGATGGATGGCTTTACGTTGACCTCGCGAATTCGCCTCGATCGTGAACTCGCGCAATTGCCGGTGGTGCTGGTGACGGCACTGCACTCGGCGGAAGACCGGGCTCACGGGCTAGAGGTCGGTGCCAACGCCTACCTGGTGAAAAGCGGCTTCGAGCAAGACAGCCTGCTGGACGCCATTCGGCGCTTGATTTAGGGGTAATGGACCATGCGCGTACTGATCGTCGACGACTCTCCCATCCTCCGTCTGTTGTTGCGCAGCGTCATGGAGAGCGCGGGGCTGCAGGTGCGCGAAGCCGAAAATGGCGATCAGGCTTTGCGCGTGCTGGCCACTTACACCCCGGACATCGTCACCATGGATGTACATATGCCCGGCATGAACGGCTATGAAACCACTGCGCGGATCCTCGAACGCTATGCGCTGCCGGTGGTGATACTGACCTCCAGCAGCAACGCCAACGATGCCTCGTCCGCCATGCGGGCACTGGAAGTCGGCGCCTTGGCGGTATTGGAGAAACCCTCCGGGCCGCACTGCGCGAATTTCGAGCAACAGGTAAACGAATTGCTGCGTACCTTGCTCAACCTCGCCCAGGTGAAGATCGTGCGGCGGCCTTATACGCAGAAGAGCGGCACGCCGAGCGCGCTTCCGTCGAAGCATCAACTGCACCCGGCGCAGCCCCGGGTGGTCGCCATCGCCGCTTCGGCCGGCGGCCCGGCGGCGCTGAAAACCCTGCTGCACGAACTGGCACCGGCGCAACCCTGGCCATTATTGCTGGCGCAGCATATTTCCGCGGGCTTTCTCGACAGCTTTCGCGACTGGCTGGCAAGCCTCTCGGCGATGCCGGTGCACCTCGTCAGCAACGGCCAGGAGCTTCGCCCGGGTGCGCTCTACTTGGCGCCGGAGGCGCATCACCTGGGGATCGACTCGGATCTGCGGGCACGCCTGGAGCGGGGCAACCACAACACGCCGTTCTGCCCCTCGGCCAATCATCTGTTCACCAGTGTGGCGCAAAGCCTGGGTAGCCGGGCTATGGCCATCCAGCTATCCGGCATGGGCCACGACGGCGCCGAGGGGTTGGCGGAACTGAACCGCCAGGGTGCGCTGACGATTGCCCAGGAACCCGCCAGCGCGGTGATCGATGCCATGCCGCTGGCAGCCATCAACCTGCAAGCCGCCAAACTGGTTTTGGCCCCGGAGGCGATAGCTGCGCTGCTCAATACGCTTGCATCACGTAGTACTTCATCCAGCGACCTGCCTGGAGGAGAGAAATCATGTTGACCGACGCGAAAATCCTCATAGCCGAGGACAGCCCGACCCAGGCGGCCGAGCTGCAATACCTGCTCGAATCCGCCGGCTGCAAGGTGACGGTGGCGCGCAACGGGGTCGAGGCGCTGGCCTGCGTTGCCGAGAACCGGCCGACTGTGATCATCAGCGATATCGTCATGCCGCAGATGGATGGCTACGAACTCTGCCGGCAACTCAAGGCCAACGTCCAGACCGCCGGCATTCCGGTGATATTGGTCACCAGCCTGGCCGATGCGCGCGACGTGGTCCATGGTCTGGCCTGCGGCGCCGACAACTTCATCGTCAAACCCTACGACGAGAAGTACCTGATGTCGCGCATCCGTTACTTCCTGGTCAATCTGGAGTTTCGCGACAATGAACGGGTGCAAATGGGCGTGGAGGTCATGCTCGACGGCGAACGCCACTTCATCACCGCAGGGCGTCAGCAAATCCTCGATCTGCTGATTTCCACCTACGAACAGGGCGTGCGCCTCAATCACGAGCTGCAGGCCAAGCACGACGAGCTGACGCGCACCAACTCGTTGCTCAATAGCCTGTTTCACTTCACCAGTGGCCTAACCGACGTCAACAGCGAGAAGCGCGTGATCGACATGGCCCTGGGGCGCATTCTCGAGTTCCCCAATGCGGTGGCCACCTGGCTGTTGCTCGCCGATACCGAGGAGTCCGGCGTCGGTGCGCGGGTCGCGGGCGCGCGGGAACGCGGAGCTAACAAAAACCTCACGCGCCTCAGCGCCTGCTCCAACGATTGTCCGTGCCGGCATGCCTGGTTCAGCGACGGCATGGACGTGCCGTGCAATATCGCCGGCTGCCCGGCGTTGAGCCACATGGGCGAAGGCGCGCATGCGAGCATCCCGCTGCTGCTCGGTGGCGAAATCATCGGCATGCTCAACGTGGTGCACAGTCAGGCCCAGGCATGGCCGGACGACACGCTCAACGCGCTGTCCTCGATCGGCCGTCAACTGGCCATCGCCCTGGGCCGGGTGCGCCTGTTCGAGAGCCTGGAGCAATTGGTCGAACAGCGCACCCTGGCGCTGGTGCAGAGCGAGGCCCTGCTGCGCAAGATTCTCGACAACCTGCCGGTCGGCGTCTCAGTCGCCGACCGGCAGGGCCGTTTGATCCTCAGCAATCCGGAGAACGCGCTGATCTGGGCCGGCAATCAACCGGTCGAGTTGGACGAGTACGCGCGTTATTCCGGCACCTGGGCCGATAACGGCGAGGCGCTGCAAGCCGGGCAATGGCCGATGGCCCGGGCGGTGCTGGAGGGCCAGCCGCGACGCAATCAGGTGATCGATATCCAGGCGTTCGATGACACCCACAAAACCATCCTCAACTCGGCGGTTCCCTTCTTTGACGAACAGGGCGTGCTGCAGGGCGCCATCTCGGTAATCCAGGATGTCAGCGAGCAGCGCCGGCGTGATCTGGAGCTGCGCATCCGCACGCGGGCGATAGAGGCCAGCGTGAATGCCATCGTGATCACCGATAACCAGCAGGACGATCAACCCATCGTCTACGTCAACCCGGCCTTCGAGCGCATCACCGGTTATCGCAACGAGGAAGTGCTGGGGCGCAATTGCCGTTTCCTGCAAGGAGACGACCACGAACAACCCGAACTGGAGAGTATCCGTCGCGCATTGCAGGCCCAGGAGGAGGGTGGCGCCGTCCTGCGCAACTACCGCAAGGACGGCTCGGCGTTCTGGAACGAGCTGCGGCTTTCCCCGGTGATCAACGACCGCGGCAAAATCAGCCACTTCGTCGGCATCCTGCACGACATTACCGAGGCCAAGGGCTATCAGGAAGAGCTGGAACACCAGGCCAACCACGATAGCTTGACCGGGTTGCCCAACCGCAACCTGTTGAACGACCGGATTCTTCGTGCGATCGCCTTCGCCAGCCGCAACCACGGCGGGTTCACCCTGGCATTCATGGACCTGGATCAGTTCAAAGTGGTCAACGACAGCCTCGGACACCACGCCGGCGACCAGTTGCTGATGCAGGTGGCCGAGCGCTTGCTGACCTGCGCCCGCGAGACCGATACCGTGGCGCGCTTGGGCGGCGATGAGTTCATCATCCTGCTGGCCGACGACGACCCCCTGAGCAAACGCATCGCACGTCTCGAGTGCTTCAAGGAGAGCGTCGCCGAGCCGCTGATGCTCGAAGGCCAGGAAGTGGTGGTGAGTTGCAGCCTGGGCTTCTGCTGCTTCCCCGAAGACGGTCAGGACATCGGCACCTTGCTGCGCAACGCCGACACGGCGATGTACCAGGCCAAGCACCAAGGGCGTAACCGTGTCTGTGCGTTCACCCCGCAGATGAACCAGCAGATGCAACGGCGCCTGCTGCTGGAGCGGGAAATTCGGCAGGCGCTGCAGAACAACGAATACCGCGTGGTCTATCAACCGCAGTTGGACCTGATCAATGGCCGTCTGTGCGGCTTCGAAGCCCTGGTGCGCTGGTGCTGTCAGGGCAAGACGAGAATGCCCGACGACTTTATCCCGCTGGCCGAGGAAACCGGACAGATCGTCGGCATCGACTTCTACGTGTTCGACGCGGTGTGCCAGCAGCTCAGGGCCTGGCGCAGTGAGTTGGCGGGGGTCTGTATTGCGGTGAACTTCTCGGCGATCAGTTTTATGGCGCCGGAATTCGTCGACAGGGTGCAGCTCACCCTCGAACGGCATCAGGTGAGTGCGACGCAGATCAAGCTGGAAGTGACCGAAACCATGCTGATGACCAACGCCGATGAGGTGTTGCAGAAGATGCACGCCTTGATCGCGCTGGGCATTCGCTTCTCGATAGACGACTTCGGCACCGGCTACTCCTCCCTGGGTTATCTGAAGCGTTTCCCGTTCAGCGAGCTGAAGATCGACCGCAGCTTCGTCACCGATGTGCACTTGGACCCGGACAGCGCCTCGTTGGCTCGTTCGATGATTTCCATCGGCCATAACCTGGGCATCAAGGTCATCGCCGAAGGGGTGGAAAACGCCCAGCAACTCGGCTTCCTGCGCGCCGCGGGTTGCGATGAATTGCAGGGTTACTACTATTCGCCTCCCTTGCCGGCACAGGCTTGTCTGCAGTTCCTCAGCAATAGCGCCGATTTGATGCTGCCGACCATCCTCGCCGAGGAACAGCAACGCTATCTGCTGTTGATCGACGACGAGCCGGGCATTCTCAAGGCCCTGCAACGCGAGTTACGCCTGGAGAGCTATCAGACCCTGACAGCCAGCAGCAGCACCGAGGCGCTGACCCTGCTCGCCACCTATCCGGTCGATGTGGTGCTGACCGACCTGCGCCTGGCCGATATCAGCGGTGTGGAGTTCCTGCGCAAAATCCGAATTATCTATCCGGAGGTGATCCGCATGGTTTTGAGCGGCTCCAGCGAAGTCAACAGCATCCTCAAAGCGGTCAACGAAGGGGTTATCTTCCGCTTTATCACCAAACCCTGGGATGCCGACGACTTGCGCGGCCAACTGCGCGAGGCCTTCAAGCAACGGCAGCTGCTCCAGGAAAACCAGCGCATGCGTCTGCAACTGCTGGGAGGGGCTTAGCAGGCCATTGAAAAACTACCTGCGTTGGCAATACTGCGTTAAAAACAGCCCGGGACTCGGCGTCTCAAAATGCTCATTTACAGCACGTAAACTCGCGTGCGGGCCCAGTCCTTTTTTCGGCTGTTTTTGTGGGGACGCCTAGTCCTTGTCTTGCCTGCCTCGCCTACGTTTTTCAACGGCCTGTTAGGGCGGCGCGAGCGTGGCCACAATCGCCAAGCTCGCGCAAATTCCTTAGGGCTGGATAATGCCGTCTATCCGGCTGAATTTAACCTTGCCGTCGAGCAGTTGCAGCGTTGCGGTTTCCAGGGTGCTGGCTTCGACCTCGCTCCCCTGGATACTCAGGGTTTCGCGGGTCAGGTCGCGAACGCTGGCGCTTTGGCCGTCAGCCGCGATGTCGATCTGTTGGATCTCCACTTCCAGGCGGTAGTCGTCGACGCCGTCCCAGCCCTGGGTCAGTAGTTCGCGGTATTGGCGTTTATCCATTTCCATATCGCCGCCCATGACGCTGGGCGCCTGAATGCGGATGCGCACCTCGTCGCTCATATGCTCGAGCACGCCCTCTACGTTTTTGTCTTGAGCGGCGGCGATCAATTGCGCATACATGGCGCCGATGTTTTCCTCGGTCAAGCGGTCCGCGGCCTGAGCCAAGGGCGCGCCTAACAGCAGCATGCAAAGCAGCAGTGTCTTCATGGGATGTCCTTATACGTTGACGCCTACGGTTGCAGGCGCGCGGCCGATGGTAGCGCAGCGGCGCGGAGCCCGAATAGCATCAGCCCCGCTGACTGGCTGGCTGGAGTTCAATCGCGGCTTCTGCGGTTGACCGTTTGCGCCGCCTGGATCACATCCGCCCCTATGACGCTTTCGAATTCCTGCCATACCGGGCGCATCGCTTGGCGCCAGGCATTGCGCTGTTCTTCGTCCAAGGCGATCAGCTGACTGTTGCCGGCTTGTTCGATGCGCGCGCGATCGGCAAGGTTGGCGGCCTCGGCCTGACGATTCACCTCATAGGTGACATCGTCGACGATGCCCTCGAGTTTCACCCGGGTTTGATGGGGAATCGCGTACCAGAAGCGCGGGTTGCTCACCAGCATATAGTCGAGTACGCCGTGATTGGTTTCCGTGATGAACGGCTGCACGGTATGCAGTTGCTTGCTGTAGATGTTCGACCAGGGATTTTCCGCGCCCTGGACGCTGCCGCTTTTAAGCGCGCCGAATACTTCGGCGAAGGGCAGCACCTGGGGGCTCGCGCCCAATTGGTTGAACTGCGCTTCGAGCACGCTGGACGGCTGAATACGGAACTTCAACCCGGCGGCATCGTCCGGCAGCCGCAACGGCCGGTTCGCCGACAGTTGCTTCATGCCGTTATGCCAATAGGCCAGACCGACGATGTTGTGCGCCTCCATGGCGCGCAGCAGTTGACGGCCCTTCGCGCGCTTCTGGAAGCGATTGACCGCGTCCAGGTCGTCGAACAGGAAAGGCAGATCGAACACCTGCAATTGCTTGGTGTATTTCTCGAACTTGGCCAGCGAGGGCGCGAGCAACTGCACCTCGTCGTTGACCAGCGCCTCGAGTTCGTTGGCATCGCCATAGAGCGTCGAGTTGGGGTAGACCTCGACCACGACCTTACCGTCCAAACGCTCTTCGACGAGCTTCTTGAACAAGAGCGCGCCTTGGCCTTTGGGCGTGTTGTCCGCAACCACATGGGAAAACTTGATCACGATCGGGCCATGGGGATCATCGGCGCCATGGCTATTGGCAGAAGCCAGCAGCAAGGTGCTGGCTGCGATAGCGACTATCGACTTGAACATACGCGGATGCCTCGTTGTTTTTATGATTTTTTACGGCCCTGCAGCCGTTGTGCGGCTAATCCAACGCAATGCCTATGCCAGCGCTGGAACGGGCTTGGGGCCAGCGCGTGCGGAGGTTCGGCGCGAACGAGGGGGTATTGATGGCGGAAATCCGCCATCAGGCGGCAAGTTGTAAGCGGAAATCCGCCTGTGGGCGGAAAGGCAAGGCTCAGCGGTTCTTCGCGGCGATCCACTGCGACATGTACTGCGTGCTCTTGTGCAAGTGATGACGCAGCATGCTGCCGACGAAATTGGCCTGGCGCAGGCCCTCGCGCTGCTCATGAAGCGCCAGCAGGCGCGCGATCAGCGCCGCGCCCAGGGGGATGCGGGCAAAACGTTCGGCGAGGATACGAGCACCGTTACGCTGCGCGGCGTGCCATAGGCTCGGGGTTTGGTACAAGGCCACCGCTGCGTCGGCGAGGCCTTGTGGCTCTTCGCTCACCGCGCCGGCCCAGGGCAGCTCGCCATGCATGCCTTCGCAGCCGATCGCGGTGGTCACGCTCGGCGTGCCGCAGGCCATGGCGTCGGCCAGTTTGCCCTTGATCCCAGCGCCGAAGCGCAAAGGCGCCAGGCAGACCCGGGCACGGCTCATCACCTGGTGCGCATCCTCGGCCCAGCCGAGCACTAGAAAGCCTTGCTTGGGGTTGTGCAGCGCCGTGGCCTTGGGCGGCGGATAAGCGCCATAGACGTGCAGCTGTGCCTGCGGCAGGCGTTGACGGATCAACGGCCACAGCGCGTGTTTGAGCCAGAGCACCGCATCCCAGTTCGGCGCATGGCGGAAATTGCCGATGCTGAGGAAGTGCTCGCGGGCGGCGAAATCCGGCTGGGCGGTATTCGAGGGGATCAGCATCAACGGGCAGTGATGGAGCAATGCCGCGGGTACGCCGAATTGCCGTTGCAGCAGCTGCATCTCGAATTCCGAGATCATCAGGGTCAGATCGCTGCGGTAGATCGCGGCGATCTCGCGCTGGGCGATATCGCTGCCCGCCATCGCCGCGAACAACTGCTCGGGGCCGGCCTGCACGGCGCCGAGCCGATACCTCTCGGCCTCGTTGGCGCAGGCCTGCTGAGCCTGTTTCAGCAGCTGCTGGCGGGCCTCGCGCAGGCTGTGCAGGTCGCTGGTATCGAGAACCCGCAACGCCTGCGGGCAAACGCGCTCGACGCGCCAGGCGAATTGCTCCTCGGTGAAGAAACGGTCGAACAGCACCATGTCCGGCTGCAGCTCGGCGACCAGCGCATCGAAGCTGTCGCAATTGAGGCTGATCGCCACTTCAGGTACGCCCAGTTCGGCCAGCTCGAAACGATGCGCGGACAATGCCGCCGCGCAAGCGAAGGTCACCTGCCAGCCCTGGTCGCGAAACAGCTCGATCAATTCGATCATGCGGCTGCCCGCGGCCGACGAGCGCGGTTCCGGCCAGACATAACCGACGATCAAAATGCGCTGCATGGCGGCCTCGCTGCTAAGCGTCTATCGCTTCGCTTTGAACAGGGCGCGCCAGGCCCCGAACAGGATCAAGGCCAGCAGCAGGGTCACGCTCAACAGGGTCCAGCGAGTGAAGGGCACGCCGAGGATGGCGTAGTCGTTCTGCCCGCAGACGCCGGCGCTCATGAACACCTCGGGCAGGTATTCGTGCAGCGGCAGGTAGAACGCATAAAAGGGGAAGGGCGAGCAGCTGAAGCTTTCCAGGATGCCGGTTTCGATCAGTACCAGATGGGTGTTGTCGTACACCGCCATTCCTCCTGCGGCGATCAACAACGGCCAGAAGATCAGGGTGATCCAGCGCTGCCCGAGTGCCTCGGCCGCGATGATCAACAGCGCGATTACGCCACCCAGCAGCAGCCACAGGCGGATTTGGATGCACAGGGTGCAGGGTTCCCAGCCGGCCAGGTGCTGCAACAGCAGCGCGCCGCCGAGCATGGCGAAACAGGCGATGGCGATCAGCGACAGCAGGGGTATAAGCGAGGTCTGGCGAGTCATGTAAATCTCCGAGAGCGGCCGGATAAGGCCGAATGCATGCGTTCCATCGGCGACTGTTTACCCAGCGGGTCGAGCCACGAAGCGCACCATGAATAGGCAGCGGCGAATCTTGCCATAGCTGCGGCGTGGATGCTCGGCGACAACGGATACGTGGGCAAATTTGCCGCGTAGTTGGCGCGCGAGTAGGTTCGGTTCGCGTAGCGCTCTCCGCCAGTTCCTTAATGGCTCGGCATCTCTCGGAGAAGCCTCTGATAGAGCCGCAGATCATGGGCCGAAAAACAGCAGAAGATCAGCTCCTCGAGGCTGACAAGCTGTTGCAGCGCGGCTTGTACCGTGGTTACCGCGACCTGCGCCGCCAGTTCGTTGGGGTAGCCATAAACACCTGTAGCTATACAGGGGAAGGCCAGACTGCGGATGCCGTGCTCGGCGGCAAGCTCCAGCGAGCGCCGGTAACAGGACGCCAGCAAGGAGGCTTCGCCGTGATCGCCGCCCCGCCAAACCGGCCCGACCGTATGGATGACGTAGTCGGCAGGCAGCCGATAGCCGCGGGTCAGCTTGGCCTCGCCGGTTTTGCAACCGCCAAGGCGCCGGCATTCTTCGAGCAATTGCGGGCCGGCGGCGCGGTGGATCGCGCCATCGACCCCACCGCCGCCGAGCAGCGAGCTGTTCGCCGCGTTGACGATAGCGTGCACCCGCAGCCGGGTAATGTCGCCTTCAAGCGCGCGGAGTAGGGCTGGCATACGGGAAAACTCTCAGTTCGGGCGCCGGCCATGGCGCGATGCATTTCGCCGCTTAAGATTGCCCGAGCAGAGGCAGTTTGACCACGAACTGGCTACCGAGACCGGGGCCAGCACTGCTGGCGGCGACCTCGCCGCCGTGGGCCAGGACCAGTTCGCGCACCACCGTGAGCCCGATGCCCAAACCGCCGCTGTCGAAGTCGATGGCGCCGGGCGTCTGCACGAACGGCTCGAAGATGTTCGGCAACAGTTCGGTATCGATGCCGACGCCACTGTCGTTGATCGTGATGACGACGGTATCGCCTTCGCACTTCGCGGTCAGCGCGATCTGTCCGCCCGCCGGGGTGTATTGGCAGGCGTTGCCGAGCAGGTTGTCGAAAATCTGTTCCAGCCTCATCGGGTCGCCTTCCAACAACAGTGCCTGTTGCGGCATCCGCAGTTCAAAACGCTGTGTTCGACTGTCCATCTCCGGCCGCCAGGTTTGCACCACCGATTCGACGATATGGTTCAAATCGACCGTTTGCCGCTCGAGCTTCAACTTGGCGACGCTAGCGCGCGAGATATGCAGCAGGTCGTCCAGCACGCGGTACAGATGGCTTACCTTGCGTTCGAAAACCTGTTGCAAGCGCAGTGGCACGTGCTGGCTAGGGCGACTTAACAATTCCGCGACCATGCGGATCGGCGTCAAGGCCGTGCGCACTTCATGCGTGAGCAGAGTCAGGGCGTCCTTTTGCCGGCGCTCCGCCTGTTCCGCCTCGGCTTGCAGGGCCTGTGCGGTCAGGGCGGCCAGGACCAACTGTTCGTTGGCTTCCAACAAGTCGCAGCTGTGCCGATCATGCTCGGCCTGTAACAACTCATAGTGGGTAACCAGACGCTTGAGCGAGCTGACGGGCGGGTCGAGCGGCTCGCTGTCGTTGGCCTCGCCGTGAAACACGAAGCCGCCCAGCCCGTGCCGCTTGGCCCGGTACATGGCGGCATCGGCGCGCTCGACGAGTTCGTCGGGCGTATCGCCATCGTCGGGATAGATGCTGATGCCGATGCTGGTGGTCAGGCGCAACAGGTGCTCGCCGATACGGTTCGGCGTGCCGAGCGCCGCCGTGACTTTTCTGGCGATCAAGGTCGCATCGGCGGGCTGGGTAACTTCCGTGAGCAGGATCAAAAACTCATCGCCGCCCAGACGACTGACGGTATCGGCCTCGCGCACCGAGGAGACGAAGCACCTTGCCGCATGCTTGAGCACCTCGTCGCCCACGCTATGGCCGAGGGTGTCGTTGATTTGCTTGAAGTTGTTGAGGTCGAGGAACAACAGCGCCAAACGCTGGTTATGCCGCTTGGCATTGGCGATCGCACGGGTGAAACGGTCGAAAAACAGCACGCGGTTCGGCAGGCCCGTCAATGCGTCCAGCTCGACCAGGCGCAAAGCCTCCTGGAGTTTGCGCTCGGCTTGCTCGGCCTTGATCTGGGTGCGCAACATGGCGAACACCAACTGCTCGTTGGCTTCCACCAGTGGCGACGGATGGCTATCGTCCAGACGCTTCTTCAGTTCGTCCAACTTCTTTTGCGACACCGACTCGATCGGTTGATCGGGCGTCGATTCAGGTCGAGCTTTGGCCGTATCCGGGCCGCGGCCCCGTTTTTTGTTCAAAGTACAAGCCTCCCCAGGGCGCTCGCCCGTCAGGCCGAATCGTTACCGGTATTTGCCGTTGGCTGGCCACCCAGCAACCCTTCCTGATTTATCAAGGGTTCGCCCAGGTGAATACCCTCGTCGTCGATAGTGAATTGACGCAGTTGATTGGAGTGCTTGCTGCCCCGAACCTTGACCACCGCCATCACCCGCAGCAGCCTGCTGTCGACTTCGATATAGCGCTGCATGATGATTGCGTCGGCGAGGAACGCGGTGTCGTGAGGGCTTAAGCGCAACTCGGTATAGCTATCCTCGAGTTCGGAGATCAACAGCACGCTGACACCGGTGTTGGACAGGGTCCTGGTCAGGCGAGCCAGCGATTCGCGGAAGTCCGCGCGGGAGGTCGGGGCCAGGGAGAGTTCGAGGCCCGATAGCGAATCGATCACCACGCGGGTCGCCTTGAGTCGGCGGATTTCGTCGACCAACTTGAGCGCAATCTCATCGATCGACAGATCGGGGGCGAGGCTGTACAGCACGCCGATCTGTCCACTGTTCAACAAATTGACGAGTGCTGGGTTGCACGACAGATAGGGATTTTTATCGAAATTGGCAATCACCGCGGTCTCGCCGTTGCGTACGCCTTCGGCCAAGAACGCCATGGCCAGAGTCGACTTGCCAGACCCCGAAGGGCCTACCACCAACAGCGCATAACCACTCGGCAAACCGCCCCCGAGCATCTCGTCCAGATGCTCCACCCCCATCCCCAGGCGGGAAGTCTCCGAGGGACGGATGCACTCAGGCAGCGCCAGGCTATCGGAGGGTGCGAATACTTCGATGCCTTTATGCAAGCTGAGTCGGTAGGTATGTAGCCCCGGCAGGACTGGCTGACCGCGCATTTTCATGACTTCCAACTTGCGCACCAAGGAGTTGCGATGCACGTCCTTATGTAGCCAGATCAAGCCATCGGCCACCGTGAACACTGGGTTGTTGCCGACCTCGGAAAAGTATTCGCCGATCAGGAACGAGGTGATCTGCCAACTGGTCAACAATAGCCCGAGCTGCTGCATAAATTGCTGCAGATCGCTGTTCGGCTGTTGCTCCACCTCGTTGGAGTGCACCGCAGCGCGGAAGGAGTCGACGAATACCAGCTTGGGTTGATGGCTTAGTACCTCGTCGACGATCCGCTGCAGCATCAACTTGAGGTCGCCGCCGAAGATATCCTCCGTCAGGTTGATAAAGTGGATCGACTGGCCGATCTTCTCGTCGTCGAAGAAATCGAACTGCTGCTGGTGACGCAGCATTTTCAACGGAGGCTCGCCCAATCCCGTGAAATACAGCGCTGGGGCATTGTGCTTGACCATTTCGAACATGAGTTGATGCGACAGCGTGGTCTTACCGCAGCCGGGGGCGCCGGCGATCACATTGAAGGAAAGCTCCGGCAACCCACCGGCCAGGACTCGATCCAGGCCCGCAATGCCAGTAGACAAACAGTTGATGGCTACTTTTTTCATGGCAAATGCTCCTGCGCGGGCGGCGCGGCCAACGAGTTTTCCCACACGGAGCGCAGCAATCGCTCGGTGAGAGAGCTGCCGATCAACGACACAAGCAACCCATTGAACTGTTGGAAAACCTCATCGCCGACGGAGACAGTGATGCCGGTCTGTTGCGCGATAACTGGCTTAAAATCGGTGAACTCGCCCCCTGACTGGATGCTTGCATAAGCGTCAGTCAGGCAGGCGTGTCGCTGGGCGGCGAGATAAAGGCTGCGCTTGCACAGCGCAATCACCCCCCCGTGCCCGATAATCGGCGCCAGGGCGCTATCAATTTCACTCCACACGACAACAATCGCATCGGCGATCTGCATGGCATCCGCATGCTCTCCGAGACAGCGCGCCAGCGGAGCGGCTATCCGGCTGCTCTCTTGGCTGTCCATAGGGCGGCGTAGACCATTGCTGAGTGCACATAACCCATGTGAGCACCGACATTCGAGATAGTTCACGGAAGCGGTGAAGCGGCTCAAGCACGGGCGTTCCAGTCGATCTACGGCAGCCGTTCGGGCGACGCTGAAAGGCATAACCGCCGATCCCGGGATGCGCACTTTTACCTGCGTTTTTCTCTACCGGGTGCGCACATCGATTGGAGTTCGAATCATGAGTCGGCAACCCGATACCCCGAAAAACAGCGAGCAATGCCAGATTCCCGGCAATCCGCCGCAAGGCGATTCCGCGAAGGACAAGACGAACGGCGACGCAACCAAAGGCAAGGTGGCGAAGGACGCCCCTCAGGCGGTGAGACAGGCGATCGAGCGCAATCGCGAGGCGTTTGAGAAGGGCGCGCAGGTGCCGGGTGGCGCCTATGATGTCGACCCGGCCTATGCCGCTACGGGGCGGAGGGCGCCGATGACTCCTTCGGCGGCGATCTCGACGAGCAATCGGATCAGCCGAGCAAATTGCCCTGATAGTGACGCCAATAGCCTAACAGGTCGTTTTACTGCTTGAGCTGACAGCTTCGAACTAGCGGATTCGTTGTTGCTTGAAGGTTCGCGGCTTACTGATTCCGGACTATCCGGGTAGCTTGGCGTTGTACTGCTGAAACCAACGGCGAACCGCCGTCTCACCTATCAACTCCGAGGCACAATCAGGCTTTTCTCCTTCACCATCTGCACGACTTGCGGCTTGAAGTTGGCGTTGGACACTCTGCATTTACGGCTCATACATGACATCTCTTCCGGTGGCTTTTCCAGCGGCAGAGGCGTCTAGCGAAATTAGACTACGCTTTGCAAGCGACGCCCAAATTGCGCATTCATCCGAGTTGACTATCCTTAAGGTGCGATAAAGGCAAACCCGTCGAAAGGCGGAGACGCAAAGTCACCGGTCTAAAGGGCCCTAAAGCCTCATGACAGCGGGACCGTCGACATTCAATGTAGTTTTTTCGAGCCGCTTTCTCGGTGCTCAGGCTACATTGGTCTGTTTTCGGCCCCCTCATTGGCCCGTTTTCGGATCCCCTGTGATTGGTGTTTCAGTTCAAGCTGCTGTTGACGGCAAGCACGTCTGCGACATGGCTTAACAAGGGGATTTACCTATGAAATCTATTCTTTCTAGCAAGAACTTCCGTCTTGCCGCGGTGGCTTCGGTCGCCGCGTTGGGGGCTTTTGGCGCTTCCAACAGTTTTGCTGCTGCAGTAAGCGACACCGCCACTACCAGCGCTACGGTCGTTGTGCCCATCGCGATTGCACAGGCCCAGGATCTTTCTTTCGGCGAATTCGCTGCGGGCACGGGCGGCACCGTCGTATTGACTACTGGCGGTGCGGCTAGCCCGACCGGCGATGTTGTACTGACGGGGGGCACTGCTGCCGCTGCGCAGTTCACGGTTACCGGCCAAGCCGACGCCAGCTTCAGCATCAGCGTCACGGACGACAATCTGACTCATACGGATACCGTCACGACTATGGCCCTTGCGACCGTCCACGACCTCGATGGCGCTACAGAGAATAGTCCGGCGAGCGGCACGCTCACCGGTGGTACACAGACACTCTATGTCGGTGGGACTCTGACTGTGGGGAATGCTCAAACAACAGGAGTTTACTCTGGCACCATCACGGCAGAAGTGAACTATAACTAACAGTTCTCCGGTGCGGGGCAAGGAGGCCGCTGGCCCAGCGGAAAGGGGGCGGAACTATGAGGTTGGGTTTCGGCAGCTTCGCCCTTGTATTTGCGCTGGCCTCGAGCATGGCCGGGGTCAGCGGCAGTACCTGTGCAAACCGGGCAGCGGCGATGGCTAGCGCCAGGATAGTCGCTCCGGTCAAAATCAACGAAACGCTTATGCCGCAAGGTACGGCCGTGTTTGTCAGCGGCCTCACGGGGGATCTGATAATTCGTCTTCCCAGCGAATTCATGGCCGGAACGGATGAAGATCGTTTTCGCTTAATCATTGCCCAACTGCAGGAGAAAGTAGATACAGGTTGTGCTGGTCGGGGCGATTGCCTCAGGCTGGTGGATCAGGAAGGGCTGCTTGATGGTGATCCGGTAAGCGGTATCATTCTGAAAGCTACTGGCGACAGTCCCTCCGGCATAAGCGATATCAGTATCACCATAACCTACAATTGATATCGGGCCCTGCAGTACTCTGGAATCACCCACCCGAGAGAGAGCCAATGAAGCATTACCTGCCGATCGCCGCGGTTAGTCTACTGGCCGTCCTCATGGCTCCCAGTGTCCGCGCGGAAATCGCCATCCAGAATACCCAGTCCTTGGCCTTCGGCAGCTTCGTAGCTGGCGTTGGTGGTACCGTGGCGGTCGATACCAACGATATGCGCAGTGCCAGCGGGGACGTGATGCTGATCCCTTCGAGTGCAGGCCAGGCCGCCAAGTTCACGGTCACCGGCGACCCCAATGCCACCTATACCATAGAGTTGCCAGCCAACGACTTTGTAAAGCTGACTGGGCCGGGCGCCGACATGATTATCAACGATTTCACCAGCACGCCGTCGGAAGCAGGCGGCCAATTGAGTGCGGGCGGCTCCCAGACCTTGTCGGTGGGTGCCGCTCTCCAGGTGGGCAGCGGTCAGACTGCCGGCCAGTATTCGGGCAGTTTCATGGTTATCGTCAACTACAACTGAGCCAAGCGAGATTCACAGGCGACCCTCGTCGAAACGGCAAAAAGATGCCGCTCAATAAGGATCCACATTTCCTGCGCAGATCGCAGGGA
Source organism: uncultured Pseudomonas sp. (assembly GCA_966210885.1). Classification (GTDB taxonomy): domain Bacteria; phylum Pseudomonadota; class Gammaproteobacteria; order Pseudomonadales; family Pseudomonadaceae; genus Aquipseudomonas. The sequence goes on along the minus strand of CBIHLQ010000004.1, from coordinate 23,524 downwards.
ACAAGTGGAATTAGAAGGAATTGGAAAATGAGCGTTACCACTTCGACTAGAGCTATCCGCACCGGAACAGCCGGAGCCATGATTCAATCATCCTGTTCCTGGACTTTGGCCACGAGCCGGTTTCCCCGGCGTTTAACTGCAGTTGTATGCGGTGTGCTCATGCTGTTCTGTATGAGCGAAGCGCTGGCGGAGCTGATGCTTTATCCAACCCGCATAGTCTTCAAGGGCAACCAGCGGGCAGCCCAGCTTGAATTGATCAACAATGGTAGCCAAAGCGCGACTTATCGAATCAGCCTGGTTAATCGGCGCATGGACGAAACCGGAGCCTTTTCAGACATCGAGACCCCACAGCCAGGCGAGCAGTTTTCCGACAGCATGCTGCGCTATTCCCCGAGACAGGTGACGCTTGCTCCGGGGGCGGGGCAGACTGTCCGCATCATGGTGCGCAAACCCGGCGATCTTGCGGCAGGAGAATACCGTTCGCACTTGCTGTTTACCCAGTTGCCGGAAGCCAAAGGCAGATCCAGCATCGAAACCCGCAATGACAAAGGCATCGGGATCGTCCTGAATACGTTGCTCGGCATCTCCATCCCAGTCATTGTTCGCCATGGCAATACCGATGCCGACGTGGCCTTGACCCAGCTCGAGCTTCAGCACCTGCCTCGCGGGCAATCACTGCTGGCCTTGCAGATGGAGCGCAGCGGCAATCAGTCCGTTTACGGCGATCTGGCTGCCAGTTTCACCCCCAAGGGGGGCGCCGAACAGATCATCGGTCGTGCCAATGGCGTGGCCGTCTATACCCCTAATCCGCTGCGGCGCGCCAAGCTGAGGCTCGATCCTCCAGGCGGCCTGCAATTGGCCAATGGGGTGCTGCGGATCACTTACCGGGAACAGGCGGAGGACGGCGGCGACCTGCTGGCCGAGGCGGTTCTTCAGCTGCCCTGATCAGCACGTCTGCCATGAAATTTTTAGCAGCCTGTCAGAGGGCGGTGGGTAGGTTCGTCCGGCTGGCGTTATTGCCGGGGCTGCTGGGCCATGCCGGTATCCTGGCCGCCCAGGAACCTGGGCTTGAGTCTTCTGAGCCGAGCCTGCTGCTCGAGGTGCGTCTGGATCAATCGGTGCTGTCCGACGCCATTCCTGCCTTTGACATGGGTGAACACACCTTGTTGCCTCTGGGCGAGCTGGCGCGCCTGCTCACGATCGCGGTGCAGACCCAGCCCGGGCAGGGTACCGCCAGCGGTTTCGTCCTGAGCGAGGACCGCGGATTCAGCCTGAACCTGAAAGAGGCTCGCATTACCCTGGCCGGTGAAACGGAAGCCTTCGATCCCGCGCTGGTGCAGGCGGAGCCAGACGATCTGTACGTCGCGGTATCGTTGATCGAGCGCTGGCTACCGATAGAGCTGGAGGTCGACCGACCGAGGCTGACATTGCAGGTCTATCCGCTCGAACCTTTACCGTTACAGGCCCGCTTGCGGCGCGCACGCGTCGGTGAGCGGGCCGGGAGGCATGGCGCCTACGAGGATCCCGGCTATCCACGTCACGACATGCCTTATCAGATGTTGAGCACCCCCTTCATCGATCAGACATTCGCGACGGAAGCCCGCCGCGACGATACCGGCACCCATACCGATAGCCGTTACACCGCACTCTTGACGGGCGATCTGCTGGGCATGGAGTCCACCCTTTATCTCAATGGCGATACAGCAGGTGAGTCACAAGAAATACGCGCGACCTTTGGGCGGCACGATCCGGATGGCGGCCTGCTGGGCCCCCTGCAGGCGCGATCCTTCCAATTCGGCAGTCTTTCCACTCCGAGCGTGGATAACATTACCCAGGGCAGAGCCGGCGAGGGGATCACCCTGAGCAATCGGCCACTGACCCGGCCCACGCAGTTCGACCGCCAGACTTTTGAGGGCGACCTGCCGCCGGGGTGGGATGTGGAACTCTTCTACAACGGCGCACTGGTGGGCTTCCAGCAACCCAATGCCGAGGGCCGCTATCGCTTTGAGGACCAGCCCCTGAGCTATGGCCGCAACGACTTTCAATTGGTTTTCCATGGTCCCCTGGGGCAAACCCAGGTCGAGCAATATAGCTACTCCCTCGCCGAGTCCATGGTGTTGCCGGGCGAACTCCAGTACAACCTGATCGAGCATCGCGACGAGGATGGTCTGACGCGCTCAATCGCCCAGTTCGATATGGGATTGTCCCGAACGCTCTCTGCCACAGGTGGCTTGATCAGAGCGCCCGTGGATGGTGTCGAACATCAGTATTCCAATATCGGGCTGAGGACTTTCTGGCAATCTTTGAGTCTGAACACCGATCTGATCAGAGATCAAGAGGGTGGCTCGCTAACGGAACTCGGCTTGCAGACTCGTCTCGGCGGCGTTTCGATAGATGCCAGTCGTTTGTTTCTCTACGACTTCAAAAGCGACTACTTCCTCTTCTACAACGATCCCATCAAGAGCCGTGATGAGCTACGGTTGAGCGGCTCCATTCCGGTGGGCGCTCGCTCACGGATACCGATCACCTTTCAGGCGACTCGCGATGAGCACGAATCCGGCCGAATCGATAACGATGTCAGCACCCGCATCTCCGGGTATGCCTATCGCACGGCGCTGAGCAATACCCTCAACTGGCATTCCATCAATGGCGACGAGTTCGCTTTCGGCAATTTGCAGCTCAGCCAACGCATACGCGATATGAGTTTTCGTGGCCAACTGAGCTACAACCTGGCCCCCCAGGCGGAACTCGCCAGCGTGGCCCTAACGGCGGACAAGTACCTGGCGGAGGGTTATCGGCTGACCCTGGGTATTGCGCACAGCTTTCAGTCGCCCGAAACACGTTATACCGCCGGCTTCACCAAAAGCCTGGGGCGATTCGGCCTGGGGGTCAACGCCAGCTACCTGGACAGCGGCGATATCGCAGTCGGTATGCAGTTCTTTCTCTCCCTGGGCCGAGATCCACGCAAGGCCGACTGGCTGCTCGATGCACAGCCTATGGCAAATACCGGTGCCGCCTCCGTACGCATGTTTCTGGACAACAACAATAACGGGGTGATGGATCCCGGCGAGGATCCGCTGGAGGGGGCAGGGTTCACCATTAACGGTGGCAGGCGGCAAGTCCGCACAGACGCGCAGGGCATCGCCCATATGAGGCAACTGCCGATCAAGCAGCGTGTCGATATAGGCGTGGATACCAGCACCCTGAGCGATCCGCAATGGGCACCCGAGGTCGCCGGCCATAGCCTGGTGCCTCGTCCTGGTCGAGTGGCCGAACTGGATTTTCCAGTGCGCATGACCACTGAAATCGATGGCACTGTCTATCTGTTCGAGCATGAGAACAAGCGGGGCATCGGCGATATGCAACTGGAGCTGTTGGACGAGCGGATGGAGATCGTTGGCCAGATAACCAGTAGCTGGGATGGCTTCTATATCATCCCCGGAGTAGTCGCCGGCGATTACCTACTACGGGTCTCACCCGAGCAACTACAGCGCCTTGGGCTGACCGATACGGGGACTCGGATGATAACGGTGTCAGGCGACGGCACCTTTATCTCAGGTATGGATCTGCTGGTGGTACCGAATAAGGCAAAAGTTATAGCACCTGATTCGCACATCGCGCAGTGACTGAATACGTTCCGACCAATGTCTACGCGAACGTGGTATGGCCGCCGTTGTAGATCCTATGTATATCCGCAAGGCCTGACCTCGTAGGGCGGATGACGCTCATCCACCGGCCGCGATGGTGGATGAAAAAAGTATCATCTACGCGCCCCGATCCACCCTGAATAGCTTTGGTAGATCCGTATGGAATCCGGAGGGAAGTGGTTGAGCATCACTCACGAACAGCATTGGAATTCAACATGGCTGAGATGCTTGAGGTCGCTGGGGTACATCTTCGGCTAACCCAGCCGTCGCCCATGCAACACGTAATGGGGACATGAAAAAAACCACGGTAACGAGCGTTACCGTGGCTGGGAAAAGGCTGGCTGGGCCAACCAAGGAGAGAGCTAGGCGCTGGGCTGCCAACCGCCGCCGAGCGCCTTGTAGATGGCGACTATGCCGCGGTACAGCTCGACCTCGGCGACGGCCTGGGCGTCTTCGGCGGCGAGGCGTTCGCGCTCGGCGTCGAGCAGTACCAGGAAGTCCACTTCGCCTTCGCGGTAGCGCACCGCGGCTTGCTCGGCGGCGGCGCGGCTGGCTTCGGATTGGCGCAGCAGGGCGAGCAGGCGTTGCTGGTTCTTCGCGTAGTCGCTGAAGGCGTTGGCCGATTCTTCCAGGGCCAGCAGGACCTCCTGTTCATAGTTGGCCAATGCGCCTTCGGCCTCGGCTTCGGCGCCGCGTAAACGCGCGCGCACGCTGCCCAGGTCGAACGCCGCCCAGGTGATGCTCGGGCCCAGGCTCCAAGCGCGCGCTGCCGAGGAACCGAGCTGCGAACCGCGGCCGGCGGCGAAGCCGAGAAAACCGCTGAGGCTGACCCGTGGGAACAGATCCGCGGTGGCCACGCCGATATTCGCCGTTGCCGCCGCCAACTGGCGCTCGGCGGCGCGCACGTCCGGCCTGCGCCGCAGCAGTTCGGCCGGGTCGCCGATCGGCAGGGCCTTGGCGATGGCCGGCAATGGCTCGGCGGACAAATCCACGTCGAGCTGGTCCGGGCGCTGGCCGAGCAGGGTGGCGATACGGTGTTTGGCCCGTTGCTGCTGCGCTTGCAATTGCGGCAGGCTGGCTTCGGTGGCGGCCAGGCGGGCGTCGCTGCGCAGCACATCCAGTTCGCTGCCGACGCCTGCTTCGCGCAATTGCTCGGTGATGGCCCGCGACTCCTGCTGGTTTTCCAGGTTCTGCAGGGCGATGCGCTCGCGCAATTGCGCGCCGCGCAGGTTGCCGTAGGCATCCACCAGCTCGGCGATCAGACTGACTTGCAGTTGGTAGTAGTCGGCTTCGGCGACCTCGATCTGCGCGTCGCTGGCCTCCAGTTGGCGCTGGATGCGGCCGAACAGGTCCAGCTCCCAGGCCATGTCCAAGCCCAGGTCATAGCGTTCCTGACGGATGCGCTGCTCGCTGGTGGGTGGCTGCTGGGCCTTGCCGAACTCGCCGCTGGCGCGGCTGGTGACGGTCGGCAGGCGATCATTGGCGACGTCGTCGCGAATAGCCCGGGCGGCGCGCAGACGGGCGAAGGCCTCGCGCAGTTGGCGGTTGCCGTCGAGCGACTGCTGGACCAAGCGGTTCAGGGTCGGGTCGTCGAACTGCTGCCACCAGAGCGCCTCGAAACGCGAGCGGTCGTAGCTGTCGGTTTCGGCGCTGCTCAACTGCGCCGGCGCGGTTGCCGGCATTTGATAGTCGGGGCCAACGGCGCAAGCGGTCAGCGCAAGGGTCAGGAGTGCGGGAGCCAATGCTTTCATGCCTGCACCTCCTGCAAACGCGCGGCTTTTTTCGCAGCGTGTTTCTCCACAAAAGCGCGGATCAGTACATAGAACACTGGGGTCAGCAGCAGACCGAAGAAGGTCACCCCGAGCATGCCGCTGAACACCGCGACCCCCATGGCGTGGCGCATTTCCGCGCCGGCGCCGGAGGACAACACCAGCGGCACCACACCCATGATGAAGGCGAAGCTGGTCATCAGGATCGGCCGCAGACGCAGGCGGCAGGCTTCCAGCACCGCGGCGACGCGGTCCATGCCTTCTTCCTGTTTCTCCTTGGCGAACTCGACGATCAGAATGGCGTTCTTGCACGCCAGCCCCACCAGTACGATCAAGCCGATCTGGGTGAAGATGTTGTTGTCGCCACCGGCCAGGATCACCCCGGTGATGGCCGACAGCAGGGTCATCGGCACGATCAGGATCACCGCCAGCGGCAGGCTCCAGCTTTCGTACTGGGCGGCCAGCACCAGGAAGGCCAGCAGCACACAGAGCGGGAAGACGAAGATCGCGCTGTTACCGGCAAGGATCTGCTGGTAGGTCAGGTCGGTCCACTCGAAGCTCATGCCGTTGGGCAGCTCCTCTTTGAGCAGTTTGGCAATCGCCGCTTCGGCCTGACCGGAGCTGTAGCCAGGGGCTGCCGCGCCGTTGATCTCGGCGGTGAGGAAGCCGTTGTAATGCATCACCCGATCCGGGCCGGCGCTGTCGCTGACCTTGACGAAGGTCGACAGCGGGATCATTTCGCCACGGTTGTTGCGCACCTTGAGCTGGCCGATCTGTTGCGGCTCCAGGCGGAACTGTTGCTCGGCCTGCACATTGACCTGGTAGGTGCGGCCAAAACGGTTGAAGTCGTTGGCGTACAGCGAGCCCAGGTAGATCTGCATGGTGTCGAAGATGTCGCTGATCGCCACGCCGTGGGTCTTGGCCTTCTCGCGGTCGATGGCAGCATCGATCTGCGGCACATTCACTTGATAGCTGGTAAACACCGACATCGGGTCCAGCTCCGGCAGCTGGCGCGCCTTGGCGATGACGTTTTGGGTCTGCAGGTACAGCTCGTCGTAGCCGAGGTTGCCACGGTCCTGCACTTGCAGGCGGAAGCCGCCGATGGTGCCCAGGCCCTGAACCGGTGGTGGCGGGAAGATCGCCAGATAGGCTTCCTGAATAGAGCCGAACTGGCCGTTGAGCTCAGCGGCAATGGCCCCGGCGGACATGCTTTCGTCCTTACGCTGATCGAAGTCTTTGAGGGCGACGAAGACGATGCCGCTGTTCGGGCTGTTGGTGAAGCCGTTGATCGACAGACCGGGGAAGGCGATGGTGTTTTCCACACCGGGGTGCTTGCCGGCGATGTCCGACATTTCTTTCATCACCGCCTCGGTGCGATCGAGGGTCGCGGCGTCCGGCAACTGGGCGAAGGCCACCAGGTACTGTTTATCCTGCCCGGGTACAAACCCTGTTGGCGTAGTCGCAAAACCCAGATAGGTCAGGCCCATCAGCCCGGCATACACCAGCAGGGCCACCGAGCTGCCACGTAGCACGCGCTTCACGGTGCCGACATAGCCGTGACTGGCGCGCTCGAACAGACGGTTGAACGGGGCGAACAGCCAGCCGCCGAACAGCCTGTCGAGCAGTTTGGAGAAGGCGTCCTTGGGCGCATCGTGACTGCGCAACAACACCGCGGCCAGGGCCGGGGACAGGGTCAGCGAGTTGAACGCGGAGATCACCGTGGAAATCGCGATGGTCAGCGCGAACTGTTGATAGAACTGTCCGCTCAGGCCAGAGATGAACGCGGTCGGCACGAACACCGCACACAGCACCAGGGCGGTCGCGACTATCGGGCCGGTGACTTCCTTCATCGCCTGCTTGGTGGCTTCCACCGGGGTTTTGCCCAGGCCGATATTACGTTCGACGTTCTCCACCACGACGATGGCGTCGTCCACCACGATGCCGATCGCCAGCACCAGGCCGAACAGCGACAGCGCGTTTAGCGAGAAGCCGAAGGCGTGCATCACCGCGAAGGTGCCGATCAACGACACCGGCACCGCGGCCAGCGGAATGATCGAAGCGCGCCAGGTTTGCAGGAACAGCACGACCACCAGCACCACCAGAATGATGGCTTCGAGCAGCGTATGCACCACCGCCTCGATCGAACCGCGGACGAAGATGGTCGGGTCGTAGACGATCTCGTAATCGACGCCCTCGGGGAAACTCTGCTTCAGCTCGGCCATGCGTGCGCGCACCGCGTCGGAAATGGCGATGGCGTTGGAGCCGGGACGCTGGAACACCGGGATGGCTACCGCCGGCTTGTTGTTGAGCAACGAGCGCAGGGCGTATTGGCTGGAGCCCAGCTCGATCCGCGCGATGTCTTTCAGACGGGTGATTTCGCCATTCTCACCGGCACGGACGATGATGTTCTCGAACTCTTCCTCGCTGACCAGACGGCCCTGGGTGTTGATCGACAGCTGGAAGCTGTTGTCGCCGGCCGAAGGCGGCGCGCCGAGCGAGCCGGCGGCGACCTGACGATTCTGCTCGCGGATGGCGTTGACCACGTCCGCAGCGGTCAGATTGCGCGAGGCCACCTTGTTCGGGTCGAGCCAGACGCGCAGCGAATAGTTGCCGAGGCCGAACAACTGCACATCGCCGACGCCCTCCAGCCGTGCCAGCTCGTCCTTGACGTTGAGCGCGGCGTAGTTGGACAGGTAAAGCATGTCGTAGCGGTCGTCGGGCGAGGTCAGGTGCACGACCATGGTCAGGTCCGGCGAAGCCTTGTCGACGGTCACGCCGAGGCGCTGCACCTCGGTGGGCAGGGTCGGCATGGTGCGGGTCACGCGGTTCTGCACCTGCACCTGGGCTTTGTCCAGGTCGGTGCCCAGGGCGAAGGTCAGGGTCAGGGTCATCTTGCCGTCGGCCGTGCCTTGCGAGGACATATACAACATGCCTTCGACGCCGGTGATCGCCTGTTCCAGCGGCGAGGCAACGGTTTCGCCGATCACCTTGGGGTTGGCGCCGGGGAAGTTGGCGCGCACCACCACGGTCGGCGGCACCACTTCCGGGTATTCGCTGATCGGTAACTGGAACAGCGAGATGGCGCCGCCGATCAGGATGATCAGCGACAGCACCGCGGCGAAAATCGGCCGCTGAATAAAGAATTGGGAGAAGTTCATTTGAGAATCCTTGAGCGCTGGTGCGCATAGCGCACCCTACGGTCGGGTAGGGTGCGCCGTGCGCACCAAGGCGTCTTATCAGCCGCGCGGCTTGCCATTGTTGATGTCGTGTTTGGCGACCCGTGGGTCATCAAGGTCATCCACGGATCGGCGCAGGCGGGCCAGTTGGGCGAGGGTGGCTTCGTCGGCCATGGGCACGTTTTGCGGATCGACCGTGGAGCCAGGGAAGGCGCGCTGCAGACCGTTGACCACGATCTTCTCGCCCTTGGAGAGGCCGCTACGCACGATGCGCAGGCCTTCCAGTTTCGGCCCCAGTTCGATGGCGCGGTACTGCACGGCGTTGTCCTTATCGAGTACCAGGACGAACTTCTTGCCGAGATCCGTGCCGACCGCCTCATCCTTGATCAGCGCGGCGGCGTACTGGCTGCTGCCAACCAGCTTGAGCCGGGCATAAAGGCCGGGGGTGAAACGGCCATCGCTGTTATCGAATACCGCGCGGCCGCGGATGGTGCCGGTCTGCGGGTTGACCTGGTTGTCGAGGAAATCCAGCTGGCCGAGGTGCGGGTGACCTTCTTCGCTGGACAAACCGAGGTACACCGGGCTGGCATCGCGAGTCTGGCCGCCGGCCTGACGCGCCAGCTCGACGTACTTGAGAAACACGCGCTCGTCGGCATCGAAGTAGGCGTAGACCTTGTCGGTGCTGACCAGCGAAGTGAGGTGGCTTTGCCCGGCGGTCACCAGATTGCCGGCGGTGACTTCAGCGCGGCTAACCCGGCCGTCGATGGGCGCGGTGACGCGGGTGAAACTCAGGTTGAGGCGGGCGTTGTCCAGTTCAGCCTGGGTGCCTGCGACCGCGGCCTGGGCTTCCTGGGCGGCGCTGGCGCGGGCATCGGCCAGCTCGGCGGAAATCGCGTTGCTCTTGCGCAGACGCTCGCCGCGACGGGCTTCGCCCTGGGCGCGGGTTTGGTTGGCGCGGGCTTGTTGCAATTGGGCTTCGAGGCGTTTGACCTCGGCCTGGAACGGCCGCGGATCGATCTGGAACAGCAAATCGCCTTTCTTCACCAAACTGCCTTCGTCGAACGCCACCCGGTCGATAAAGCCGGACACCCGCGGGCGAACATCCACCGACTCGGGCGCTTCCAGGCGGCCGGTGAACTCGTCCCACTCGTTGATCGGTTGTTCGATCACTTCGGCGACGCTGACCTGAGCTACCGGCATCTGCGCAGTGGCTTCCGGGGCTTTGCCGCAGGCGCTGAGAACCAGCATCGCCGCCAGCGCCAAGGGAAAGTGCCAAAGGGTTTTCTTCGACTGGTCCATGTGAGATTCCGCCATAGGAAATTTGAGATGGGCGGAGTGTGCGGCGCCGGGCAGGCTGGAACGAATCGAACGCTACAAAAGTAACTATCAGCCGGAATGATGGCTTGCTGACTTGTATCGACAAAGACCGATGTGAGCAAAGCTCACGTCCCCTGTAGCCCGAATAAGCCTTGGCGCAATCCGGGAGCGGATGTGGGGACGATCAAAAGGTGGGAGGGGCTTCAGCCGCGATGGGCCGCTGTCCGTAGGTCGGGTTAGCGGCGACTGTCATGGTTCAGGCAGCACCATCGCCGCCGGCCGCCGCGTAACCCGACAGGGTCTCCACGTATCGATAGCGGCCCCAATGGTGGACAAGCCTTCGGCATGTCCACCCTACGACGATTTTGCAGGGGAACCGCCTGGCGCGCTTACAAACTATCCGGATCGCCACAGAACATCTGAATCCGCGAACGCAACCAACGTTCGGCGGGGTCATTGTCCTGGGCGCCGCGCCAGGCCATGTGCAATTCGAAGGTCTGCGTCTCCAGCGGCGGGTCCTCGGCGCGCAAACCGCCCGCGGCGGTCAGAGCGGCGGCGGTGTAATCCGGCACCGTGGCGATGATATTGGTGCCACTGAGCAGCGTGCTCAGGCCGTTGAATTGCGGCACGGCGAGCACCACACGGCGGCTGCGGCCGAGCTTTTCCAGGGCATCGTCGATAAAGCCGCTGAGATCGCCGGCGAACGACACCAGGGCATGCGGTCGCGCGCAGTAGTCGTCCAGGCTTAAGGGGCCGGGCACCGAGTCCGCACGCAGCAATTTTGCACGGCTGCGGCGCAGCACCTTGCGTTTGGCGTTGGCCGGCAACTCCTGGGTGTAACTGACGCCCACCGATATCTCGCCGGAGGCCAGCAACGCGGGCATCAACAGGTAGTTGGTGCGGCGGATCACCAGCACCACGCCGGGCGCTTCGGCGCGCAGGCGTTTGATCAGCGGCGGCAGCAAACCGAACTCGACATCGTCGGACAGGCCGATACGGAACACCGCATTGCTGGTCGCCGGATCGAAGTCGGCGGCGCGGCTGACCGCGGTGGAAATCGAATCCAAGGCCGGCGAGAGCAGGCCGGCGATCTCCTGGGCGCGAGCGGTGGGTTCCATGCTGCGTCCGGTGCGCACGAACAGCGGGTCGTCGAACAGGCTGCGCAGGCGGGCGAGGGCGGCACTGATCGCCGGCTGACCGAGAAACAGCTTTTCCGCCGCGCGCGTCACGCTGCGCTCGTGCATCAAGGTCTCGAAGACGATCAACAGGTTGAGATCGACTCGGCGGAGATCGTTGCGGTTCATCCGGTGTCCATTTTGGAGTGGCTGCGCTTGTGTGCGTTATTCAGGCTAATGCCGAACGCTACTGACAGGCAATATGCTGACATGAATCGATATAAGTGCCTGAATCATCATCGACAGGCATGGTGAATATCACTTCGGTGCTGTGGCAATGCTGACAAAGCCCGGATAAAGTCCGTGGCTATGAAAGGGCGGAGAAACGCAAGTCGAGCGTTTCCGCGTTCCGAACAGGGCCAACCAACGAGGTTCGTTATGTCCCGCATCATCCGTTTTCATCAGTTCGGCGAGGCCGACGTCCTCAAGATCGAGGATCGTCCGAGCCCGACGCCCGCGGCTGGAGAAGTATTGATAGGCGTGGAAGCCATTGGCGTGAGCTGGTACGACGTACTCTGGCGGCAAAACCTGGGCAATACGCCCGCACAATTGCCCGCCGGCTTGGGTCATGAACTGGCCGGTACCGTGCTGGCGGTCGGTGAAGGCGTCTCCGACCTCGCCATCGGTGACCGGGTCGCCAGCTTTCCCGGGCACACCGCCAACCGCTATCCGGCCTACGCCGAGCAAGTGGTGCTGCCGCGTCGCTCGCTTACCCGTTACGCCGAGTGCCTGACCCCGCAGCAGGCGAGCGTGCATTACCTGCCGTCGATGGTGGGCTGGTTCGGCTTCGTCGAACTGGCGCGCCTGCAACCCGGCGAAACCGTTCTGGTGACGGCCGCCAGCCGCTGTTGGGGCCCCTATATCGTGCAGATGGGCAAGGCCCTGGGCGCCCATGTGATTGCCGCCACCGAACATGGCGAAGACAGCGATTTCCTCAAGCAATTGGGCGCCGATCAGATCATCCTCACCGAGGAACAGGATCTGGTCAGCCGCGTCGCCAAACTCACCGATGGGCGAGGGGTGGACGTGGTGATGGACGCCCTCGGCGGCCCGCAGATGTGCCTGTTGGGCGATGCGCTGGCACCGCGCGGTCGATTGGTGCTGTTCGATCTGCAGGGCGGCAACGAAACGCCGTTTCCCGCCTGCGCGGCGTTCCAGAAGAACATCCAGTTCTTCGTGCACTGCATCGGCAACTTCACCGGCAAGGAAGAACTCGGCATCCCGCAGGACGAAGCCGCGGTGGCCAAAGCGCTGCAAGGCATCAACCAGCTGACCGCCGACGGTTTGCTGCGGCCGCTGATCGATAGCGTATTCAGTTTCGATGAGGTGGTTGCCGCGCACCGTTATATGGAAACCTGCCCGAGCCGCGGCCGGGTGCTGTTGCAGGTTGAACCGGCAGAGTAGGGCGGAATGCCGAAGGATACGCTCTGGTAGCCCGGATGAAATCCGGGGCAGCAGCGTCGGCCATTAAAACCGATCCCGGATTGCATCCGGGCTTGGGAGAGGTACTAGCTGTGTAGGGTGGATGATGCTTTTTTCATCCACCAGCGCAGTTGGTGGATGGGTGAAGCGTCATCCACCCTACGAAGTCGCGGCCTTGCGAATAAATGCGCCAGGCATCTACGCACTATCGATTCAACCCATATTCCTCGGCCAATAGCGCGGCCACAGCGGCGCTGGAGTCGATGATTTTCAGGCGTTGCGCGGCCAGTTCCGGCGCCAGGCGAAACGGCGGCACGCTGTCGAACACCACTATGGTTTCCAGCAACGGGCTATCGAGCAGCTCGCTGCCGGCGGTGAACAGGCCATGCACCGCGCCGGCGAGAATCCGCGTGGCGCCGGCGGCATGACAGGCCTCGGCGGCGCGCAGCAAGGTGTTGCCGGTGCTGATCAGGTCATCGACGATGATCGCCGTCTTGCCCGCCACATCGCCGATCAACACCGAGTCCGTGACTATGTCGTCGTTGCGCCTGTGCTTGGCCATATAGGCGCTCGCCACCGGCCGGCCGAGGCGTTGCTGCAAGGCGTGACGGAACTGTTCGGCGCGCTTGACCCCACCGCTATCGGGGGAGACGGCGACGACCTCGTACTCGGCTACCTGAGCGGCGAAATACTCGGCGAATAGCGTTGCGCCCGGCAGATTCTGGCTGGGGATGCGAAAGGCGTTATCGAAAGCCGCGTCGTTATGCACCTCCAGCGTCAGCAGGCGATCAACGCCACAGGCCTCGAACATGACCGCGACATAGCGGCTGATGATCGGGTCCTGGGGCTGGGTACGCCGCTCCTTCCGGCCATAGCAGAGGTAGGGGGCGACCACCTGCACCCTGCGGGCGCCGGCGTCTTTCAGGGCGCCGCAGAAGAACAGCAGGTGACAGAGCTTGTCGTTGCCGCTTTGTCGGTCATCGCCATACAGCGAGTGGAACACCACCGCTTCACGACCAGCCACCGGCTGCAGGGGCCTGCTGTTGTGCTCGCCGTCCTCGTACAGACGCTCCTCATGCTCGGCCAGTTCGCAGCCGAGGTGCTGAGCCACGCGAGCGCCATAGGCCTGACTGCCTTTCAGGGCGAATAGCAATGGACCGGGTTTGCTCATGAGGGCGACTCCTGTAAGGGCGGCAAAGGCTTTGGACATCTTGTCCGCGAGCCTATCGCACAGTTATATCGACGCCGACGAGCTGTCGCTTGATGCACATCAACACAACCGCTGTGATCGAGGTGCATCGTGTAGATGCTGTACGGCTTGTCCGCAGGCATTGTTCCAGGAAGGCCGACCCTTTCATCCATTGATCGAGGAGGTATTCCATGAGTCAATTTCAACGGCTGTTGTTGGTCGCCGATCCGCAGATGCATCACTCGCCCGCGCTTCAACGCGCCGCCGCGCTGGCCCAGGCCTCTGGGGCCGCGCTGCATATCCTGACCTTGGTCGAGCCGTTCTCGACTTTACCGTTGCTGGACAAAAGCATTCAGGAGCTGACCCGCGAAGCTCGCATGCAGGACTGCCGTGACTGGCTCAAGGACGAGATCGAGCTGTTGCGCAGCAAAGGCCTGGAGGTGACCAGCGAAGTGCTCTGGAGCGACCAGCCGCTCAAGGAAATCCTCGCGCATGTGGCAGAAATGCCGGTCGACCTGCTGATCAAAGACCTGCAGCATGAACCGGCGCTCAAGCGTGCCTTTGTCACACCGCTGGACTGGCACCTGCTGCGCGAATGCCCGGTACCCGTGCATCTGGTCGGTGTCGCCAGTAACCCGCTGCCGCTCAAGGTAGTCGCCGCCGTCGATCCTTCACATCCCGAAAGCGCGAGCAGCGATTTGAACGATCGGATCATCGACACGGCCATTGGTCTGGCCCTGCAATGCGACGCGCAACTGCATCTGTTGCATACCTGCGACCTGTCGCCGGCCTTTCTCGCCGAAGCGGGCACTGCGACTGCCGCTTGCGTGGATATGCTCGATGAATTGCGCCAGTCACAGGCGGCGTCCTTTGCGGCGCTGGCGGAGCGTTATGGGGTTCCGGCCGAGCGGCAGCATTTTCTTGTAGGTCCGCCGATTCATACGATTGCCGGCTTTGCGGCGCGTAACCAGGTCGATGTGCTGGTGATGGGCAGGGTGCAGCGTAAGGGACTGGACAAGCTGATCGGCAGTACCACCGAACACCTGCTTTATCAGGTACCTTGCAGCATTCTGGCGATTGCACTTTAGCCACGTAAAATCGCCGGAAGCCATTTTTAACGTCGCGTAGCGACGGCCAGAACGGACGGCGGGCACCTATAAAAGCCCCTGAGCTTATCGGCACAGGGGCTTGGAGCCATTACCGGCGCTCAACTGGCTTTTACCGGGATGACCTGTTCCGGTTTGCTGGCCTCGGGCTTCTTCGGCAGGCTGATGCTCAGCAGGCCTTTGCTGTATTGCGCGGCGATCTGCTCGGTATCGATACCTGGAGGCAGGCTGAAGATGCGCTCGAAGCTGCCGTAGTGGCGCTCTGAAAGGTAGTAGTCTTTCTTCTTTTCCTCCGTCTCCTGGTTTTTCTCGCCCTTGATGATCAGGGTGCCGTTGGACACTTTGATCTCGATATCCTTCTCATCCATACCGGGCAGTTCGGCGGTGATTTCGAAGCTCTTTTCCTTTTCCGCGATGTCCACGGCCGGCACGCTCTGACCGATCAACTCCCGTCGCCAAAACGGTTCCGCCTCGAAGGCGCGGCGCCCGAACGGTAAGTGCAGTGGGGCGCGGGTGAAGTCATCGAACAGATGATCGACCTGGCGACGCAGGCTTTCGAAGAGATTTCGCGGTTCTGCCAGAGCTGGGCTCTTAGTGGGGGTTTCCTCGCTTTTCACCGGCAGTTCTTTTGCAGTGCTAGACATGTTCGTCCCCTCCGTAGGGAGTGTCCGGGATTGGACGGATTTAGTCTGCGACGTGCCTTTCAACGCCACTTTGATCTCGATCAACAGCGTTGAGGGCAATTATCGGATTCATTGACCCTGATCAAACTTGTTGTCCCGACTGCGGCCTAGCCTGGAAGCAAATCGACCAGAGCGGGAGAGTGGTGATGCGCGTCATACCGAGCATTTGCACATTCTGCGGGGTCGGTTGCGGCATCGGCCTGCGTATCGAAAACAGCCAGGTCGTTGGCGTCGAACCGCAACCGGGCCATCCCGTCAGCCAAGGCCAGCTATGCGCCAAGGGCTGGGCCACCAGCTACGCCATAGCGCCGGCCGAGCGCATCAGCCAACCATTGATCAAAGAGCACGGGCGCTTTCGCCCGGCCAGTTGGGACGAGGCGTTGGCGCGGGTCGCCGAGGCCTTTCGCACGGCACTGGACGAGGGCGGGCCAGGTGCGGTGGGGCTGATCAGTTGCGCCCGTGCCAGCAACGAAGATAACTACGCCGCGCAGAAATTCGCCCGTGCGGTACTCCAGAGCAACAACATCGACCACTGCGCGCGCATCTGTCACAGCCCCTCGGTCGCCGGCTTGTCACGCACCCTGGGCTCGGGGGCGATGACCAATAGCATCGCCGATATCGACCAGGCCGATCTGATACTGGTGATAGGCGCCGATGTCACCGAAAACCACGCGATCATCGGTGCGCGCATGCTGCGCGCCCAGGCCCGGGGCGCCACTTTGGTGGTGATCGATCCACGCAAGACGCGCCTCGCCCGGCTCGCCGATATCCACCTGCAAGTGCGCCTGGGCAGCAATATCGCGCTGCTCAACGGCCTGCTGCGGATCATCCTCGAAAACGGCTGGGAGAACCGCGAATTCATCGCCGAGCGCTGCGAGGATATCGAACCGCTGCGCCGGCATCTGGCCACGCTGACGCCGGCGCAGAGCAGCGCCATGACTGGCATTGCCGTCGACGACCTGGAAAAACTGGCCTACCTCTACAGCCACGCCAAAGCCGCCTTCATCGCCTATGGCATGGGCATCACCCAGTTCCAGAGCGGGACCAACAACGTGATCGCGGTGTCCAACCTGGCCCTGGCCTGCGGTCAGATCGGCCGTCCGGGCACCGGCATCAACCCGCTGCGCGGGCAGAACAACGTGCAGGGCGCCTGCGACATGGGCTGCCTGCCGAACGTCTATCCCGGTTATCAGGACGTCGCCGACCCGGCGGTGCAGGCCAAGTTCGCCGCGGCCTGGGGCTGCGAGCCGGCGAAAGCGCCGGGGCTGACCTCCCTGGGCATGATGCACGCGGCGCGGCAGGGCGAACTGCGCGCGTTGATGATCATGGGCGAAGACCCGCTGCTGACCGACCCGGACCAGAATCAGGTGGCCAGATCCTTCGCCGCCCTCGATTGCCTGGTGGTGGTGGAGCTGAGCCTGACCGAAACGGCCAAACACGCCGATGTGCTGCTGCCGGCCGCATCGTTCGCCGAGAAGGACGGCACCTTCACCAATTGCGAGCGCCGTGTGCAACGCATTCGCCGCGCCATAACGTCGCCGGGGCTGGCCCGCGGCGACTGGCAGATACTCGGCGAGCTGGCGGCGCGTATGGGCTATCCCGGCATGCTGTGGCGCGATAGCGAGGCGGTATTCGACGAGATGGCCGCGCTGACGCCGATCTTTTCCGCCATGAGTTACCCGCTGCTGGATGCGCGACGCGGTCTACAATGGCCCTGCGACAGCGAGCATCCGCAGGGTTCGCCGATCCTTCACCAACAGCGTTTCCCCCTGGGGCGCGGACGCTTTTTCGCCGTTTCCCAGGTCGATGTCGACGAGCTACCGGATGCCGAGTACCCGTTCGCCCTCACCACCCACCGCCTGCATTTTCACTACGGTTGCGGCTCGATGACCCGCAAATCGCTGCTGCTCGAGCGCGAAACGCCCGAGGGCTTGCTGTTCATGCATCCCGAGGACGCCGCGAAACTCGGCCTGAACCAGCATCAGGGCGTACGGGTGCGTTCGCGCCGCGGCTGCCTGGAAACCCGCGTGCAGCTCAGCGACGATTTGCCCTGAGGCACCCTGGGCATGCCTTATCACTTCAGGGAGGCGCCCTGTAACCGCTTGACCAACAACGCCCAGGACCCGATCAGCAAAATGCCCGAACTCAAGGCTTGCGCGGTCGCGGTCGAAGCCCTGCTACCCGGCCAGGCGCCGAACCCGCGGGTCGGCACGTTCGAGGTGGATCGCCATGCAAGCCTATAACCTGTTGCGGCCGCAGGACCTGCGCGCCCACCTGGCGCGCGAGCGCCGCGTCTACGAAGCACGCCCGGACGAGCAGGGCGGGGTGCATTGGCAATTGGTCAGCAGCCAGGACTGCACGCCCTTTGCGCCGCCGCGCGAGCCGCCGCCGTTTTCCGCCAAGAGTTTCTTCTTCGCCGAGCGCGAGCTGCTGTTCCGTTTCGACGGTGGCCAGTTCTATTCGGCCATGCCCCAGGTGCAACCCCAGGCGTTATTCGGCCTGCAAGCCTGCGACCTGCAGGCGGTGGCCTATCAGGATCGCTTCTTCGCCGACGATCCGCATTACCAGGCGCGACGGCAGGCCACGCTGCTGATTGGAGTCGACTGCCTGCACAGCTGCAGCGGTGGCTTCTGCAGCATTCTGGACAGCGGCCCGACGGTACGCGGACGGCACGCCGACCTGATCCTGATGCCGCGCGACGAGACGCATGCCGGCTGGCTGTTACTGGTCGTCAGCGACGCCGGCCGCAAGGCTTTGCAGGGGCTCAGCCTGCCCAAGGCGCCGGATGGCTGGCGGGCCGAGCGAGCAGGGCGAATTAGTCGAAGGCATCGCCGCATTGAATGCCGGGGAGATCAGCCACGTCACCTGGGACAGCTTGGGCCTACGCTGCCTGGGCTGCTCGGGTTGCACCTCGGTATGTCCGACCTGCTCCTGCTACGCCCCCGTGGATCAATCCAGCGCGGACGGCGGCGCACAACGCGAGCGGGTGTGGGATTCCTGCCTGTATCAGGGCTTCCAACAAGAGGCCAGCGGTCACAACCCCAGCGCAGCAGCCGGCCAACGGGTGCAACGGTTCTGGTCGCACAAGTTCGGCAATGGCTTCAAGAGCCGCTTCGAGGATTACGGTTGTGTCGGCTGCGGTCGATGCGACCGCGTTTGCCCTGGCGGAATCGGCGCGCACGGGGTCATGCAGCGAGTGACGCGGCCATGATCGACTCGACCCCACGCCGCCTGCTATTGCTCGCTCACTATGCCGACGGCGAAGACGCACGCCACTTCAGCCTGCGCATCGAACAACCGCTGGCCGCCGACAACAATGTCGTTCCCGGACAATTCTTTATGCTAAGCCTGCCCGGCATAGGCGAGGCGCCCTTCACCTATCTCACCCCTCCGGACGCGGAAGGCCGTTTCAACGCCTTGGTGCGCCGCACCGGGAAGCTCACCGGCGCATTGTTCGAACAACCGACCGGGGCGATCCTGGGGTATCGCGGCCCGTTCGGCCGGGGCTGGCCGCTGTTCTTTTGCAGCAGCCGGATCTTGCTGGTGGCGGGCGGTTGCGGCCTGGCACCGCTGGCCGGGGTAATCGATGAAGCCTACCGGCACAAGCTGCCGGCGCAGCTGCGCGTGGTCTACGGCGCCCGCCATAGCGAGGCCCAGGTGCTGGGACGAGAACGCGCGCGCTGGCGGCAACAGCTACCCTTTATCGAAACCCTCGACCATGCCCGGCCCGGGCAACGCCAGGGCACGCCGCTCGCGTATTTCGATGAGGTGTTCGCCGAGCAGGCGCCGGATGCGCTGCTGTGCTGCGGCCCGGAACCGCTGATGTTGGCGAGCGCCGAGGCTTGCCTGCAGCGCGGCCTGTCAGCGAACAAGATCTGGATTTCCCTGGAGCGGCGTATGCACTGTGCCGATGGTCTCTGCGGCCACTGCTACCTCGGCACCAGTTATGTCTGCCAGGAAGGCCCGACCTACCGTTATGACCGTTACCTGGCGCTACTGGGCGACCGGCCGCCATCGGCTGAGACGCATTACCGGTTTTGCTGATGGCGCATTCGTTGAACCCGTTATCCAGCGGAGGGTAAAACGCCGTTAGCCGCTTGCGCAGGATGCGGTTCGGGCAACGGCAGCAGCGGCGGAAAATCTTCCGGGGTCAGGGTTTCCTTCTCCAGCAATAGCTGTGCGCCCAGTTGCAACTCCGGGCGTTTGCGCTGCAACAACGCCTTGACCTGCGCATAGGCGTCGTCGATCAAGGCTTTGATGCACAGATCGACCTCCCGCGCGGTCTGCTCCGAATAGTCCTTTTCCCGCAGGCTGATCGCATGTTCGCCGAGGTAACTCGCGCTTTGCCGTTCCAATACCGCCTGGCCGAGTTCGCTGCTCATTCCGAAGCGGGTGACGATCTGCCGGGCGATATCGGTGACTTTGGCCAGATCGTCCGCCGCACCGGTGGAGATTTCGCCGAACGTCAGGTCTTCGGCCGCGCGTCCGGCAAGCAATACCTGCATGCGGCTTTTCAGTTCGCGCAGGGTGATCAGAAAACGATCCTCGGTAGGACGTTGCAAGGTATAACCCAGGGCGCCGACCGAGCGGGGAATGATCGAGACCTTATGCACCGGGTCCATGCCAGCCAGGCCCGCAGCGGCGAGGGCGTGGCCCATTTCGTGGTAGGCCACCACCTCGCGTTCGTGGGGCTGCAACAAACGTCCGCGCCGCTCGCTGCCGACCACGATGCGCTCCACTGCCTCGGTGAAATCGGCCATGCCCACCGAGTCGGCGCCGCGGCGGGTGGCGACTATGGTCGCTTCGTTGACCAGGTTGGCCAGATCCGCCCCGGAAAAGCCGGTGGTCATGCCGGCAATACCCTCGATATCGAGGTCGGTGTCCGCCTGGATACGCTTCAGGTGCACCTTGAGAATGGCCACCCGACCGCGCCTGTCCGGGCGGTCGATGACGATCTGTCGGTCGAAACGACCGGCGCGGAGGAGGGCGGGGTCGAGCACCTCCGGGCGGTTGGTGGCGGCCAGCAATACCACGCCCTCGCGGGTATCGAAGCCGTCCAGTTCGGCCAGCAGTTGGTTGAGCGTTTGCTCCTTTTCATCGTTGCCGCCAAAAGAACCGGCGCCGCGCATTTTGCCGAGCGCGTCCAGCTCGTCGATGAAGATGATGCAGGGCGCGGCCTTGCGCGCCTGCTCGAACAGATCGCGCACCCGTGCGGCGCCGACACCGACGAACATCTCGACGAATTCGGAACCGGAAATCGAATAGAACGGCACCCCGGCTTCGCCCGCCACAGCCTTGGCCACCAGCGTTTTGCCGGTGCCTGGCGGGCCGACCAGCAGGATGCCCTTGGGAATGCGCGCGCCGAGCCGGCTGTACTTGGGCTGGTCCTTGAGAAAGGACACCACCTCGAGCAACTCGGCCTTGGCCTCGTCGATACCCGCGACATCGTCGAAGGTCACCCCGGTGTCGCGCTGGACGAATATCTTCGCTTTGGATTTGCCGACATTGACCATGCCGCCGAAGCCCTGCTTTTCGAAGACACGTCGCAACAGGAACGACCAGAGGGCGAAGATCAAGACAAAGGGCAGCAACCAACTCAACAGATTATTCAGCAGGCCATCGTCACGGGTACCGCTGAACGTCACCTCGGACTGCGCCAAGGCTTCGGCCAGGTCGGGCTCGACCCGGATGGTGCTGAATTGATGGCGGTTGTTGATCGGCTCTTTCAGCTTGCCGGTGATCTGTTGCTGTTCGATGCGCAATTCGCTGAGCTTGTCCTGCTTGAGCAGGCGCATGAACTCGCTGTAAGGAATCGGCTCGACCGCATTGCGCTCAGCCCACCAGCCCTGAAACAGCAACAACAGGCTGAACGCGACCAGAAAGAACCAGATGTTCCACTGCTGATGCTTTTCCATTCGGCCCATCCTTGCTCAGGGTGCATAAACAATCTTTTACCGCGCGGGCGGCCCACCGGTATTGATACCGATCAAACAGCGGAGTGCTCACGAACAAACCATCGAATCGTCGAACCGTGGAAAAGTGGCCAACCGCCAATAGCCATATAGACTCCAATGGAAGCGGTTAGGGGCAGGGGAGGCGTCATGGGCAGGCAACGCTCGTTTGGCCAAACCATGCGACAGCTATCGTGCCGGCTATGTTTCGTGTTCGGCGTAAGCGCTTTGGCGCCAGTACACGCGAGCGAGGTGCTGATCGCTTCTGGGCACCCCAACTACCCACCGTTCTCCTGGCAGCGTGGCGAGCAGATCGTCGGCGTCGGCGTCGAATTGACCGAGATAATTTTCAACGACCTGGGCATTGATGTGGACTTTCCCGCGCGCGGCAACTGGAAGCGGGTACAGAGCGACGCCGCCAACGGCACCATCGACGTAATCGTCGGCATCTACAAAACCTTGGACAAGACGCATTACCTGGCCTATCCCGACCAACCTTATCTCGACGACATAAGCGTGGTCTGGGTGCGCAAGGGCAGGGAGTTCACCTTCGATAAATGGGGCGACCTACTCGGTAAACGCGGCACCGCGATGCTGGGTGAAAGCTATGGCAAGGATTTCGACGACTTCATCGCCAGGCACCTGCAGATGGACCGGGTGTCCACGCCGCTACAGAACCTGAAAAAACTGGATGCCGGCCGTTCCGACTATTACCCATTCAGCCTCTATGGCGGGACGCTACAACTCATACGCTATGGCTTCGAGGACCGTATACAGCATCTGCCGAATGCCATTTCGAAGCAGGGCGTGTATCTGGCTATTTCAAAAAAATCTATATACGTCAGTTACTTACCTAAAATAACCGAAGCCATTCATAAACGCGGAGTCGATGGCACCATCGACGAATTGGTACTCAAATACCTGCAATTGGCCGCCGAAGAGCAATAAAAGCCGCACCTCGGCGCGGCAGGTTCATTGAGCCTTAAACCGCGAATAACGCGCCAATTCCTCTGGGCTGAGCAGTTGCTGATAGTGGCGGCCGCGTATTACCCAGGTCGGATAGCCTTTGACATTGGCATCGACACAGGCGCGAACCAGCAAGCCTTTTTTGCCATCCGGAGAGCACTCGACATAAGGCAGGCGCTTGGCGGAAGGCCCGAACAGACGTTTTTGTTCCTGGCAGGTCGGGCACCAGAAGGCGCCGTAGAACTTCGCGCCGCTGCGTTCCAGATGGTCGGCCAGCGCCTGCATGCGGGGATCTTCGCGGGGCGCGAGCAGATCGCTGTAGTACAGATGCAAGGACACGACCGCGACCAACGCCGCCAAGCCGCCACGGATCAGCCAGTGGCGCCAATCGCCAGGGCTCAACGGTTTTGTCGGCGCCAGACTCAAACGAACGAATATCGCCGCCAGCAACGCCAAGGACAGCAGGCACCAGACGCAGAACGCATCGAGCTCCAACCAACCGATTGCCGTCATATACAGGCTGATGGCCAAACCGACCAAGGCGACCAGCCACAACCTGGCCCAACGCTGCAGCTTGGCCGGCAAGCGCCAGGCAGTGAACGCCAGCACCGCATAGAGCACAAAACCCCACAGCGCCAAGGGCACACCGAAAATCCGCGACCAACGACTTTGCTGAATCAGATCGCACGACGAATCCTGCCCGCAGAATGCCGGCAGACCATCGCTAAGCGCGGTGAACGTCAGGTAGCCGGTGAGCAACATGCCCAACAGCGCCAATATCGCGACCAACCGATCGGGGGCGCTTTGAGATTTGCCGACATGCCCCTGAGTGGATGCACTGGCCCGACGGGCTTTCTTATGGGTATTTTTGCTCATAGGCCGGAAAACACTCGATAACTGGAAGGCGCAGGCTAGCACCCGTGCTTTTGGCGGAGCAATCGATTGAACGGGAGCGTAGCCTCAGAGCACGCGGCCTGGATTAAACTGTGAATGTCATTTAAAAATGAGACATGAGATAACTTATTGATTAAATTGATTTTTATGGTTATTAACAGTTAAAAAAGAGAGATTTTTATATCTTAAGCTTCCTACTAGCTGTGTTTTTCTCACGGAAATACAGCTG